>JBBRQU010000031.1:0-44270 GCA_038225855.1 Burkholderiales bacterium
CACATCGGCGCCATGGACTTCGACCGAAATCTTTTGCGCATCAGCCGTAGCACGCCGCTTTAATGCAGCCTCGATTTCTGACTTGACGGCGCTCAGGGACACCTCGGGTTTCTTGATCACGATTTGGTCGCTGACACCCGTCACACCCATGAGATAGCGAACCCCTTTTGCCGCAGCCTGCCTTTGATATTCCCAGTCCACTTCACCAGACAGAGTGACCCAGCCGCTTTCGACCATGACTTTCACATGGTTCTTCGGCAAATACGTCGTCCACTCCAACGTGTTTTCTACTGAGCGCGCGATGTCAGCATCATTTCGCTTGCTCGATCCAGCGAGCTTGACGTCCATCTCAATTGCGAGAGCCTTCACGCCCGATACCCGTTGGGCAGCGCGCTCGGCACCCAACTTTTCTGCGTAACTACCCACGTGACCGGCCAAGGTCACGATTCCATCCTTGACCTCGACGCCGATCTGCGCGGCGTTGACCGAGGGTTCCCACTTCAGTTCTGCAATCACATCCTGTTGCAGTTGGGTATCGGTTTTCATGGTCGTCTTTCCATCTTTGTTTAGGGAGACTGAGCATGTACGGAACGCGCGGTGTCCCCCTTGATATGGATCAAATGCCGAAATTGCACCTACTCCTGGCATTGTTCGACCCTTCAATCGCTGTCATGCTGTTCCCTTCCATCGCTGCCACTTGCGCCGCACCGTCTGGATGACGCTGTGGCATGGGAATTGGCAATGCTGGCAGGGATAGTCAACGCGTGCCAGCTTCAGCCACACAGGCTTGGGCCATCCGCATCAGCCGCGTCGACACATGATGATTCGACCGAACGGGGACGGCCAGCCAGCGCCGACTGGCACTCGCAATGCCCGCTGCCAGCGGTACGATGCGGCGGTCAGCAGGATGAACCGCTTCGCGGTGACGCTGCATTACTCCACCTGCGCCTGCGCATCGCCGCCGATGGGGACCGGCGCGTGCAGCGGTTCGATCAGCCGCCTGAAGACCTCGGTGCCGCCTCAGTGTTGCAGGCTATCTCGCACCCGCAGCAGACGATTCTTGGCGTCGTCGGCAACCTCTCGAACTTCGGGCTTGTCGATCAGGTCGACCATGATTTGCGGGTCCATGAAGCCGACAGTGATTTGCCCTTCGGCCTCAAGCCAGCGCTGCGCCAACGTCGCGGGCGGCACCGGTTGCGCGGCATTGACGATGATCGCGACCGCGCGCTCCCACTCGTCGAGCGGCTCGTCCGCCCCGGTCAAGCGCTCGAGCACTGCCACGTCGGCCTCCGACGGGTCGGTGCCGCTCGCCTGCCGCTGCTCGAGCCGCTGGCGCAGCAGCGACAACTCAGCTTGGCAATCGAAGATGGAGAACGGCACCGCGAGCGAAGCGGCCAGCGCGGCGAACTGCGCACGTTCCGACCGGCGCAGGAACGCCGCGTCGACGACGACCGGCCAGCCGGCGCCGAGCGCGCCATGCGCGACCGTGTGCAGGCGCGTATAGGTGCGCTCCGTGGTGACCTTGTCATAGATCCCGCCGGGCACACGATCGAGCGAGGACTGCAGCGCGCCGAGCCCGAACAAGCGCTTGCGCTCGACGTCGGAGCGCACGCGGATCGCACCCACCTCCTCGATCACCCGTTGCGAGACGAAGCTCTTGCCCGAACCCGGCAGGCCGTGCGTGATCGCCAGCCGCGCATCGGCGCTGCGGGACAGGGCCGATGCGAGCGCCAGGTAGTCCGCCGCGCCGCAGCGGGCAGCTGAATGCACGCCCTGCCCTTCGCCGATGGCCGTCACCTGCGCGCGCACGAGCGCGCGACAGATCAGGTAGAAGCGCAGCGCGGGCAGCCCGTCGTAGTCGCCGCTCGCCTCGAGGTAGGCGTTTACGAAGCGGAACGCCAGCCTGTGCTGGCCGTGCGCCAACAGGTCCATCGCCAGGAAGGCGATGTCGTGGAGCACGTCGATCCAGCGGAGCTCATCGTCGAACTCGATGCCGTCGAATGCCGTGGCCTCGCCGGCGAGCTGCAGCACGTTCGCCAGATGCAGGTCGCCGTGGCATTCGCGCACGCGGCCCTCGAGCCGTCGCGCCACCCACAGCGGCGCGAGCGCCTGCCGCTGCCCGCCCAGCCATGCGCGCAGCGCCGGCCAGTCGATGTCCACGCCCGGTGATCCGGTCTCGGTGTGCCAGGCATCGATCGCGTCGATGAGAAGTCGTGTGGTGCGTTTGTGGCTCGCCGCCGATCCGAAAGCGCTGCCGGGCCGCGCCACGGCGGCGTCGCGGTGGAAGTCGCTGAGCTTTTGCGCCATCGCGTCGATGTGACGCGACGCCAAGGTGCCTTCGGCCAGCATTTCGCTCCACAGCGCACCGTCGGGGAAGCGGCGCATGCGCACCGCGACGTCGAGCACGCGCCCAACACCACCGAACCTCGGACCCTCCGGGCTTTCGCAAATATCCACCACATCGAGGTACAGCGACGGCGCGAGGCGCCGGTTCAGGCGCAACTCCTCTTCACAGAAGCGGCGTCGCGCGGCCAGCGTCGTGAAGTCGAGGAACGGCAGCCGCACCGGCTTCTTGACCTTGTAGGCCAGCGAGTCGGCGAGCAGCACCCAGGAGATGTGGGTTTCGACCAGCCTCACCGGCCGGCCTTCGCTCGTTTCGAGCGACGCGCGCAAGGCCGTCACGCGTTCGCGCGCCCTGCCCAAAGAATCGTCGTCGGCTGGCATGTTGATCATGTTGCCACGCAGCTGCGCCCACGCGCTTGACGAAGCTCAAGAAACGCCCATCAAAACCAGTTTTTCCTCGGCAAGCTCGTCGGGCTCGGCGCGTCGATGTCGAGCGGAGCAGGAATCACGTGGCGTCGGGCGCTGACTGTTGCCCGCGCCATGTCGATCGGCATCAGCAGCCACAGGCCGACGACAAAGAACAGCGACGTCGACAGGATGGCGGCGCGATGGTTGCCGCCGGTTGCCAGCGTGATTAGGCCATTGGTCAGCGGACCCACCACCATCGCAAGATTGGTCGCAAAGCTCCACAGCCCGAAGAACTCGGCCTTGCGATCAGGCGGCGTGAGCAGCCCCACCATGGCACAGCCGGCCGATTGGCTCGACCCCATGCAAAGCCCGGCGATCACGGCGGCGGCCCAGAACATCGCCAGGCCGATGGCGAGCGCGGCCAGCAGTGGCATCAGGAGCCAGCCCGCCAGCATGAACCCGAGAGATCGCTTGCATCCGACACGGTCTTGCCAATAGCCGAAGGCAAATGCACCCACCACGGCGGCGACCATGAACACCAGCAGCATCGTATCGGCCTGCTCGGAGACTTCGTGCTTGCGAACGCCGTCGTGAATGCCTCTTGGGGAAAGGGGTTCATCGAGATTCCAGGCCTGCGTTGCGAGCGGGTGCGGTGGGCGTATTCAAGGCGACGGACGCGCGCGGTGGTGAGTCCGAAGGCCGCGAGGCCCCCCAGCACGCTGAACAGCACGAGCAGTAAAGGGATCTTTGCGACGCCGCTGATGATCAGCGGGCGCACCAGGTTGTCGATCCAGCTGATCGCCAGCGCGCCCCACAACAGCAGGCCGATGCCGGCGCCGACCTCACCCTTCAACAGCAGCCACCCACCGATCGAGCCCCAGACCAAAGGCGCGCCGAAGGGGATGAGGGCCACCACGGCAGTAGCGGCGGCTCGACGGCCAAGCTCAACATGACGATACGATGCTCCGGACGCGGTCGCTGATTGCGAGCAAATAGAATGCAAAAGGGCGACTCGATGCCTGGCCAGATCAACTGGTGATGGTTGGCAAAATCACCTGCATTCAGAATTCCGTCCACTTCAACGCTTGCAAGAAGGGCTTGCCGCGCGTTCTTCCACTGCTTACTTTGCTTGATGAGGAGACGCTGATGAACAATCAAGGAGATGATGGCGCCGGGCTTGGCCCACTCAGTAGCTTTCCAGAAAAATGCAATATCGGGCACCTTGTCTGGATGCTCATATGGACCGTCCTCGTTGGTCCGGGCCTTGATGCACGCTGCCGCGACTCGTTCAGTTTCTCGAGTAAATCGAGCTGATAGAGAAGTCTTCGGCGTCTCGTCCTTCTTCCGATCATCCTTGATTGGCATTTCATCCCCTTGACCGATGGAAGTCCAGGGAGGATTGCCAATCACGATATCGAAGCCTGTCCCTGCGGCGGATTTCCGACGAAGACTGCCAAGACCAACCGCCGCGGGATCGTGGGGATCGTCGCCGCCCACGTCGTGGAGCACCGTCCCTAGCAGACCTTGATCAAACCTTAATTTTTCAGGGGGGATCGGATTCGCGTCCAGTTCAATCGCAGTCAAGTAAAGAGTCAGCGCGGCAAGGTTAAGCGCGTCAGCATTGATGTCCATGCCACGTAGCTGTCGATAGAGGATCTGCCTTAATGCAGCGGTATCAGGCCACACGTCGCCAGCTCGAATCGCATGTAGCCGGGCGAGCTCACGAAAACTTAGCGAAAGGAAGACGGCTGCCCCGACTGCCGGATCAAGAACCTTTGCATCTGCCGCCGTCTTGTCAGGCATGCCAGCAAACGCCTGTCGTACCATCATGCGAGCGATATGTCTTGGCGTGAAATGAACGCTCTGCTGCTTCGCACTACTCCGAGACCTCCGGTGTGCGTAGTCCTCATAAACTTCGCTGAGCGTTCCCGACGGAATATGGGAAAAATCGAGTTGATTCCACAATGGCAGTTGGCCACCCGCATCAGTGCGCCCGATGATCCAGCCGAGAGGCGCTAGAGCCTCAGGTGATCTCCTAAAAAGCGCTTCGAAGTAGGCGGGGTATCCCGTGCCAGCGGGCAAAGGCATGAACTCGCCATTGAACGTGCGATCGAGCCACTGGCAGGTCGCAGCTGCTTTCTGAGCTGTCGCGAATGCGTCCCCCTCTTGACACTCCAGGACCTCCCAAAGATCTGGAGCCGTCGCTGCCGTCAGGATGCCGCGATCGAGCAAGAATCGGGTGAATAGGGCGCGTCCAATCAGCGCTAGAACCTCGTGCCCGCTGGTGCCTCTTGAGGCAATTTGCGCCGTGCTCTGGAGCAACGCATTCGAAACACGTTCGACGCTCGTCACGAGCAAATCACGGAGCCGTTGTTCCTGATGCGCTACGCCCACTTCGCTCCAGAGGCCCGCCTGCAAGTCGCCGAGCACAGACTTGGCGTCTCCCGGATTGGTCAGATCGAGATGGGTAGGCCCTGAAGCATCCAACATGCAAGGCCAAGCTCTACCGACGGTCTTGTCCGAATCTCCCGCGCGATGAACGTCTAGCAACAGAGCAGTCTCCCCACGATTGCCGAGGAGTCTGGCGAGATCGCGCGCGACATCGCTCGCCGACTCAGGTATCTCAGCCACGTAGATCAGTGGACTGCCGTCCTTCTCAATGACGGCTTGAACTTGGCGACCTAACGAATGACGCTTAAGAAGATCGGCGTATTCAAAATTCCGGCTATCGATACCGTTCGCGGAATCGAGGCGGACGATGCGTTTATCAAACGGCGCGATCAACCCCAGTGCAGTGTCGAGCGTTCCGCGGCCAGCGTACTGATCAGTCGTGGCCATTTTCGTCATGCCGCAATTACTGTAATTCAGGGGACACCCCGACGGCCGGTTGTCGCTGTCGCGTTGGAGCGTGGAGCCCCAAGAATACATCGGTACCGTCACAATAGCAATGCTTTTAGACTTGCTGACTTCCATCATGAGAAGATAGCATTGCTTTATGAACGTTTCCGAGGAAGAGTCGTCCAGGCTAAGGTCCCTATTCAAACAGCGGGCGACGGTCTCTCAACGAGCGTTCGGTATCGCGCAAAAGCTAGGCTCGCCCTCGATGGTCTGGCAATATCTGAACGCGCGTCGCGCGCTCAACTTGCAGGCGGCCAGCCGTTTCGCGCATGGGCTGGGCGTGGATCTGGCAAATATTAGTCCCAGGTTGGCAAAGGAACTCGCTGAAGTCCTTGCGCTAACGTCGCCAAGCGATAACGTTGCTGGTGCCGACCAGGACTCTTTGCGACTCTGCTGCGTCAAGCTGCTGCTAAAGCAAGGCTCCAAGCGTTTCACGGTGGTGCCCGTTCAGCAGAGTTCTTGCATCCGGCTCGATCGCGATGAGATCAGGGCAAGCGGATACCGAAGCGAAGCATTGCTGGTTTTGAGGCCCTCCGATGATGGCATGCGACCAACGCTGGCTGCCGACGACTTGATTGTTATCAATACGGCTGAAGCGCAGTTGCGAGACGGACAAGTGTTTGCCTTCAACTACGAGGGTGTACTGCTCTTTCGTCGCGCGTTCCGCGATGCTGGGACATGGTGGCTCGACGGTGACAACAGTGACACCAAACGCTTTCCTCGAAAACGATACGTTCAAAAGCATTGCTCTCTGATTGGTCGCGTTGTTCTTCGCCAGAGCGAGACCATCTGAGGTTCACCCGTCGACTCGAACCGATCGACGATGCGTGTGCGCCGCCTCCGGCGGCGAGTGATAAGGTGGAGTATGAAAACGGAGGTGGGAATGGGAACGAAGCGACAGTTCAGCCGGGAGTTCCGCAGTTCCAGTACCAGCGCTTCGGTGGATTAGGGAATCGCTGATTTATGACCATCAACGCCGAATCGTGAGTCATCGGTCGGCGTGAATGACGAAATGAGATGGCGAGCGCAGTTATTCGCCGGTAAATACCGCGTTTCTAGGTATGGATGACTTGCTTCGATGCCAATTCCCTATTCAAGACGGACTTCGGGCAGCGAATGTCAATAACGAATTCTTGGCGATCACCAGATTGGCCAAGGCGAACAAGCTGAACAACTGCGCTTCGTTCTTGGCGAGTCCCTTGTAGTGAACCTTCTTATGACGGAACAGATTCTTGATCACATGGAACGGATGTTCGACCCGAGCCCGCACCTGGGCTTTGACGCGCTCAAGCGCGGTGGTCAATTCCTTGTGCCGCCCCTCGGCCATTTTCTTCAACTTGCCGCGCTTTCCTTGCTCTTCTTGAACTCGGCCCTTCGTTAGCAGGACGAACAGCGTCCACGAAGTGCAGAAAGATAACATATCACCCTACCAGTACGACACAAAAAAAGTCCGCAGAATCAATACGTTGCATCTTGCAAAGAGTTGTCCTCCGGTGCACACTCTAGTGCGTGAATACACCGATTCCTTCGACGTCCGGCGAGCGTGTTCGTCTCATCCGTCGACGCATGAACATCGCGCAGAAATTCGTCGCGTTGGAAGCCGGATTGGACGCCAGCCGTCTTGCTCGCTTCGAAAGCGGCAAGTCCCGTCCGCCGCCTCCTGAGACCGTTGCGCGAGTTCTTGAGGCACTCAAAGTTGATGAAGCCGAACGCGCTGGGATTCTCACCCAAGTCTGGGTTGATCGACTTGCATGGGAGGAGCTCGGTCGCCTCGATCCCCAGCGTTGTGGGGCGATGGCAGACATCCTGAGCAATCTGCTGAGGTGGGACCCACAAGCGCTTCGCACGCTCGGCGCCCACATCCGAAGCGTCAGCCCCTTCAACTTGATGCCACCGCGCTAAGGCGCTCGTGCGGCGGAGGAGAACAACACCCAAAGGCACCCACTTGTTTTGATCACGCTACAAGCCTGACGCCTTTGGGTCGGGAGACAAGATCCCTGAGCACTCGACACGCCCAGTCTCTTCGTCGTCCCCCCCGAAGTCAAGGTCCCGCCGCTCTCGCCGAAGCCCCTCGGCTCCGGAGTTGCCCTTGTTCGTTCAAGTTTCTTGATCGGGAGATGTCATGTCGCTTCGCCGTTCGTCCATCCCGCGCAGCAAGACTCGCCCCAAAGAGTCGACCTCTGCGTCCCAGCATTCGGACCCTTACGCCTGCGCACTCGAGTCCGAGGGCCCCTCTGTAGACCAGAAGCCGAAGGATCGGGCCTTCACCACCTCTTGCTCTCCGGAGATCAACAAACACGAACCCGGCGAGCCAGATTTGATGCATTGGCAGCCAACAAAGATCGCGCTTCAGGTCGTCGACTCATCGGGACGGCGTTGTAGAGACCACTACTACTTGATCGGGTCCCACTGCCCCGTGAGCGGCTATGCCCTGACGGCCGAAGTGATCTGCGTCGATGAGGAATGGATCCCTGTCGCAAGAGAGATTCCGGGCACGAAAGGAGAGGCGGACCAACCGCGCTCGGGTCTCGATCTGCCGCTCGTGCGCCGCAAGGTCATCCGACGGGGGGGACGTCGATGATTCCCTTCACACAAGCGGCGTTCGAAGCGTTCTGTACAGCGCATCGCGTCACTCCCAAGACACGCGCGTATATCGATGCGAGCTTCGAAGCACCAGCAAGGCGGGTGTTGCCTGGAAAGAAGAACAGCAAAAGCACTATCCCCTGCCCAAAGATGGGCTTCGTGCTGGCGATGGAGAGCAATCCGGAGCGCGCATGCATTCTCGATCATCTGTTCGATGACGACGTCATCGGTTATCTCGAGCAGCCGCACAGCAAGCTCCACTTAGCCTACAGGCGCGAAGATGGCAAGCGAATTCGGGCCGTGTCGACTGTTGACTGCATGGTCTTCGATCGAAACGAGGGCCTGATCCTCGAAGAGGTCAAGCCATGGGAAAAACTTCTCGCTTTGAGCGAGGAGGATCCAGTCAGATATAGGCGACTAGGCAGCCGCATCGTTTCACCACCAGCGGAAGAGGCAGCATCAATCTATGGCGCCCAATTCCGTTTCGTCACGGAACGATCTGTACCGGCCGTCCGGTCGCAGAACCATCAAACACTCTTCGACTATGCCGAGACCCGGGGGTGTCCAAGTGGGGCTCAACTAGACCAACTGGCGCGCGCGTTCAACGGTCGTGAATGCTTGAACGGCCACGAGTTGGAATCAATTGATCGAAACATCCTCCTCGGTGCCGTAACCCACGGCCATTTGTTCGTAGATTTCGATCAAGTCCGTCTCGCCAAACTCAACCGCGTGATGTTCTACCGCACGGTAAAGGCGAGGGATGCCCTCGTCGTAATCCATCGTGCTGCCGCCTTCTCTCGATTCGACCAAGACCTGAACAACGCGATACCGGGAGATCGTCTTGATCTTGATGGGACGTTGTTGACCATCACACTTGTCACGGACACGCAGGTTTTTGCGGCGGACGATGGCATGGCCGCCTTGACCTTCGAGCGTTCGACAGTCAACGCACAACTCGAGGCAGGCAAGGCGTGCCTAATAGACGGTACGCGCTCGCTTTCGGAACCGCTTGCAAGCGCCTCGCTTGAAGACATGCGTGAGGCACAACGGCGACTCCTCATGGTCAACGGATCTGACATACCGGCCCACCTCGGACCTGCGCCGCAAGTCACGCGACGAACGCTTAGCACTTGGCGCACGGCGTCGCGCCAGGCGATAGCGGCTCTAAAGGACCCCTTGATCGCGCTTCTTCCGAAGCGGTATGCGCGCGGCAATCGTGTGAGCCGGCTCGCACCTGACGAGCGCGAGTTCTTGCAAGACCACATCGCAACGATCTATCTGCAAGACAACGCAAGGTCAATCAAAGGAGCTCACGCGGATTACAAGCCCAAAGCAGTTGCGGCTGGAATGGATGAGATTTCATTGGAGACTTATCGACGTGCCGTCAAGAAGCTCGACGCAGAGGCGGTGGCACTTGCACGCGACGGCGAAAAGAGCGCCCAGAACGCCGCGGCATTCGATGAGTTTCTGGAGCTGTCGTCTGATCGGCATGGCAGGTATCCGATGGATCGGGTCCACATCGACCACACGATTCTCGATGTTCACGTACTGAGCAGCCAGACCGGGGAACAGGTTGAGACAAAGCGACCAACGCTGACTCTTGCGATCGACAGCTTTTCGCGAGCGATCGTTGGCATGTTCATCAGCCTCGAGAAGCCGAGCAGGGAGCACGTGCTCTGCTGCATCTGCGACATCGTTCGGCGGCGAAAGCGATTGCCAACCACGATCGCGGTCGACGGCGGATCCGAGTTCTACTCGACCGACTTCGAATCAACGATGGCCTTCTACGGAACATGTATCCGGTCGCGAGAGGGAAAGCCGCGTTCCGGCAACGTCATCGAGCGTGCGTTCGGCATAACGAATGATCAGTTTTTGCACGAGTTAGTGGGCAACACAAAGCTCTCGAAGATCGTAAGGCTCCTCACCCCTACTGTCGATCCTCAGAACCTCGCGTGCATTCCTCTCGTCGAGCTGATGGAGGGCCTTGAGGAATACTGGTTCGAGATCTTCAACAAGAAGTGGAAGAAGCTCTGCCATTTCATGACGCCAGAAGCGGCATTTCGAAAGGGCGTTCGCGAGCTTGGTTCTCGTAGTCACCGTCGCATTTTGTTCGACAAGGACTTCCTGATACGGGTCCTCCCAACGATCAAAGGCAACTCATCAAGAGGCGTCGATCCTCAGCGCGGCTTCACGTGCCTTCATGACGATTACAACCATCCGATTTTCTATAGCAGTCGCGGCAATTTAAGAGTTGAGCAGATCAAGATCAATCCCTGGAATCCCTCTGTGGTTTTCGCTTGGTTCCAAGGCCAATGGATCGAGTGCGTGTGCCGCAATCGTCGCGACCTTGTCGGCGATGATTTCGACCAACGGCGCGCATTCTTCGAAGAGCGTCCGGCTTTGATCGCAGATGTCCTTGAAGCTCAGAACGATGCGTCGGTGGACATTGCCGAAGTCGTCGAGCGCCTGAACGTGCACCGCGACCGGCCCGTTGCGACACTTCGCGACGGAGCCGGCTCGTACCAGGCTTCGGTCCCAGTCGTCGTCGCTGATGATCAATCTGCGGTGCGTCGCAGAACCGAAAAAACCGACCCTCCGCGTTTCAAGACGTCGAGTACCGCGACGTCGTCGTTACCTGCGCTGTCGGACAAGTCCTGGCGGGAGGCGTACCGATGAGCCGCGTCTTGCCTTCACGTCAGATGAACTCCATCGATGAAATCATTGCTTCAATCGGGGAAAGACGCTTCGGCCATCGTCGCATGGCTGAGGTCTATAAAGCGCTTGACCTCTTTCTCTCACCGGGCATTCCTGCGCAGTTCGTCATCGTGATTGGTCCGGCGGGGATTGGCAAGACGACGCTGCTGAAGACGATCCTCACCGATCGACTGGAGACCATCGACGCGAGCCACCGCGGCATTCTCATCCCGGCTGTAATGGTGAGAGCCGATTCGGCTCAAGGGGAAGACTTTCCCTACGTTAACTTGTACGAAGACTTGCTGAATGGTCTGGATGAGCGTGGAGTGAAGTCCACCGGCGAATTCATCCATCAGACCATTCTTGGAACGATCGTCAGTACCTTTGTTCCGACGGCCTTGCGCATTGGAAAAGTCGCCATGCGATTCAAGAACCGAGCTCGCGAAGCAGTTAGGGCCCGCGGTACCGGAATCGTGATCATTGACGAAGCGTCGAGCATGATCACCGCTGCGAAGGGCAACGCTCAGGTTGCCGGGGACGAGCTCAAGACCCTCATCGACGAAATCGACGATGCACGCCTTGTGCTGAGCGGGTCGTATGAACTGTTTCATATCAAGCTCGTCAGCGCACAGCTGGCTCGCCGAATCAAAGTGGTCTTCTTTCTTCCCTACGATGCGGCCGACGAGGAGGACTGCAAAGAGTTCCGACTGATCGTGTGCACCTTGCTCGCCGAGTTGCCGTTCGAGCACGAAGTGGTCGTCACCGATGCGTTCGTTGAGCGGGTGATGTCAGAGACGTTTGGTGTGACAGGACATTGGGTACGGGCCGTCGTCGACGCCTCTGCAGAACATCTGAAACTGCACACGCGCTTCACGAAGGAACTGCTCTTCTCCTATTTGCCGAATGTGCTCGAGAAGAAAGTCATCGAGCGCGAGATTGCCATTATTCGGAGGCTGGCTGAACACGATCTCGACGGGGCAATTCGTCTGGGGTTCGCTGACTTCTATGGGGCGCTGCCTAGGCAACTATCGCCCGAAGCAACCCCGAAGAAAGCGCGAGGCCGGGTGGGTAAGCGCAAGCTGGGCCGCGACCAGCGTCGTGCATGAAGCGCAAGTCATCGCCGCTCTCACCGTTGAACAGCGGTGGTCCCGTTCGCTATGCAAAGCGCGTCACGTATCCACCAGGGGACGACGAGAGCTTGATCAGCTTGATCGCTCGTACTGCGTCGACAAATTTCCTCTCAATCAAGGACTTCATGAACGAAGTTGTTGCGCCAGCACTTGACCCCAAGGATTCGATTGGGCTTCTCAACTGGGATAACTATTCGTGCGTGGTCGGTCCAAACGTTCACGCCGATCGAGCCATCCGGGCCCTCGACTCGGTCACAGGCCAGCAGGATCACGTCCATTTCACGTTCAAGCCCTACGAGAAGCTCTGGACCTATCAGAGCCTGAAGTTGCGTCAGGCGCGCGTGTGGTGCCCGGATTGCTATCTCGAAGACATTCAGTCGGGCAAGCCCGCATACGACCGGTTGATCTGGACGGTGGCGGCTGTGACGGTGTGTCATCGTCATCATAAGGTCCTGCATGCCAAGTGCCTCAACTGTGGAATGGAGAACGAACGCTTTCATTTCACAGGCTATCAGCCTGGCATTTGCGGCTACTGCGGCACCTGGCTCAGTCCCTTATCGGCACGACCGCTCAAAGAAGGGCAACTAGGTTCCTTCGCTTCATGGCGAACTGCTGCGATCCACGAACTGCTTGCGTGCAGGTCGAGTATCGATTCGCTGGATAGTCACCACGTAGCGCCTTGCCTGAAGCGGGTCGTTGACGACCTATTCGCGGGAAAGCAGATCGAATTGGCAAGGTACCTTCGAATATCGAAAGGACACCTATCTGATTGCATCTTAGGAAAAGTGGTGCCGGCCATAGACCTACTACTGCTGATTTCCTACATCTCGCAGGTTCCCCTAGTCGACTTCTACGCTGGCTCGATTGATGATGGCTTCATGCGCCTTATGCCTCTTCCCGACGCGGGCATGCATAGGCGGGCCCCCCGAAGCGCCCTGACCCCAGAGATCAAAGCGCGAGTGAGTGAAGTTCTCTCGAGAATCGAGTCTGGAAAGGAGTTGATGCGCGTTCTCACCTGGACGGATGCCGCGCGAGTCGCGAAAGTCAATATCGACACCGTGAGATCGGTCGCTGGCCAATCGGCTCCTCAGATTTCGGCTCTCTTCAAGAGTCGAAGGACGGAGCAGTCGGCTTGGATGCATCGGGCAGAAACACAGCTGATCTACGAAGCCATCCACGCTGCGTTCTCACACTTCCAGACGATTGGTCGAGGAGTGGCGAGGCGGCCCATCATGGCTTACGTAGCGTCGACCGGTGCACCAGCACGTCCTCGCTTGCACAACTGGATTTACGCGATGGTCCTCAAAGAACGTGGGAAGGCAGGCAAGCATAAAACTTCCGGCACGGGGGCAACTCCTGCCGCTTCTTCAGACGAGCGTGGAGGACTGTGATCCGCCGATGTTGAGAACCATGGCGAGAACCACCATAAAACTTCTTTTGGGAAGGCTTATGGGGGGTCCTACAGCCGATGCCCGATCGACTGTCGCTGGAGTGGTGCGCCCGGCGCGAATCGAACGCGCGACCCTTGGCTTCGGAGGCCAATACTCTATCCCCTGAGCTACGGGCGCATGCAGGAACCTGAAATGCGGTTCTTTGCGAGCCGCGAGAATAGCGCGTTGGCGAGGGGCCGTCCATGAGCGATCGGGCGCATCGAACGCGTCGCGCGCATCGGCGCACAGCGCGCGCGCATCCAATCCGGGCGGCCCCTTCACGTATAATCCGTCCGCTTTGCGTTTCGCGCTGGGCACTGCGATTGCGACGCCTGGCACGCTTCGCGAAGCTGCTTGCGCAGTCGATACCATCATCGCCCCAACCCTTCGATCGCCTTCAGTTCGCGCTCGCGAGCCGCGAGGAAAAAAACAATGAGCGACCCTCAACATCACGATTCCCTGATCAAGACGCCCAAGCAATTGATCGTCACTGTCCTCGCGGCATTTCTCGTGCCGATCGTGGTGATCGCGCTGCTGGTCAGCTATGTGGTTTCTGCACGCAAGACCGGCGCAGGCAGCGAGGGCATGACCAAGCAGTCGGTGTCCGAGCGCATTGCGCCGGTCGCAAAATTCGAACTCGTCGACGCCAGCGCGCCGCGCACGCTGAAATCGGGTGAGGACGTCTTCAAGGCGGTATGCACCACCTGTCACACCGCAGGTATCGCGGGCGCGCCCAAGGTCGGCGACAACGGCGCATGGGCGCCGCGTATTGCCGAGGGAGCAGCGACACTGTACGAGCACGCCATCAAGGGCTATCAGGGCAAGGCCGGCGCGATGCCGGCCAAAGGCGGCAATAGCGATCTCGACGACGTGGAAGTCGAGCGCGCCGTGGTCTACATGACCAACCTGTCGGGAGGCAAACTGCCCGAGCCCGCTCTGCCCGCGATGAAGGCGGCGATTGCCGCAGCACCGGCCGCTCCGGCGATGCCGCCGGCTGATCCCAATGCGGTTGCGATGATCGCGGCGATCAACGCAGGCAAGTCGGTCGCGGGCGTTACGGTGGCCGCGGCAGCGACGCCGGCCGCAGTTGGCGCCGGCGATGCCGCGGGCAAGAAGCTCTACGAAACGGTTTGCATGGTGTGTCACGCAGCCGGCGTCGCGGGCGCGCCGAAGTTCGCAGACAAAGCCGCGTGGGCACCGCGCATTGCCGAAGGACTCGACACGCTCTACGAACATGCGATCAAGGGTTATCAGGGTAAGAGCGGCGTCATGCCGGCCAAAGGCGGATCGAGTGCGCCCGACGACGATGTCAAGGCCTCCGTGCGCTATATGAGCGACGCCGCGAAGTGAGGGTCGAGGCGATCGATGAAGGGCGATTGCGGTCGCCCTTTTTTTTCGCGCGGCGCGCGCGTGACCGACCGACGAGGCCGGCGTGAATGAGTCCTGGGTCAATCTCGGTGACGCCGCCACATGGTCACGCGATTACGACGCGATGATGCGCGACTACTACCGACGCCGCGCACCCGAGTACGAACAGACCTACGCGCGCCCCGAGCGTCAGGGCGATCTGGCCGTGTTGCGCGCGCATGTCGCAAAGCGCTTCAAGGGTCGGCGTGTCCTCGACGTTGCGTGCGGAACCGGCTATTGGTCCTTGTCGATTGCGCGCGAAGCGGCGTCGCTGATCGGCGTCGATGCCAATGAAGCGGCGCTTGCATTGGCGCGAGACAAGCGGCTCTCCACGTCCACCGGCGAGGCCCGATTCCTCGAAGGCGACGCGTATGCGCTCGACGAGTCACTGGGCCGCTTCGATGCGGCCTTCGTCGGTTTTTTCTGGAGTCACGTGCCGCGCGAGCAACTCGCGCGCTTCATCGACGGCCTGCACGCGCGACTCGTGCCCCGAGCGCGCGTGCTGATTCTCGACAACGGCTACGTGGAAGGCAGCAGCACGCCGATCGCCTTCGTCGATGGCGACGGCAATGCCTGGCAGGAACGGCCGCTATCGGACGGGACGATGCATCGCGTGCTGAAGAATTTTCCTCGGCGCGAAGACCTGATGGACAAGCTCGCGCGCCACGCGGAGTTCACCCATTGGTGGCGCCTCGATTACTACTGGCTATACGAATATCGATTGAAGTGAATCGAACTGCGCGGCGACTGTGCAATCATGCGCGCGTCATTTTTTCGCCGACCAACGGCGATGGCGCGCGGCCCAAACGGGATTTGCAACGATGGCAGCACATTCGCTCGAACCGGTTTCGACGCCGGTGGAACGCCGATGGATACAGCTCTTCCTCGGTATCGTCTGCATGGCGATGATCGCCAATCTGCAATACGGGTGGACGCTGTTCGTCAATCCGATCGATCAAAAATATCATTGGGGCAGGGCGGCGATCCAGGTCGCGTTCACGATCTTCGTCGTGACCGAAACCTGGCTGGTTCCGATCGAAGGCTATTTGGTCGACCGCTTCGGGCCGCGTCCGGTGGTTCTCGGGGGCGGCGTGCTGGTGGGCATCGCGTGGGTGATGAACGCTTACGCCAGCTCGCTCTTCCTGCTCTACCTGGCCGCAGCGATCGGCGGCATCGGAGCGGGCGCGATCTACGGGACGTGCGTGGGCAACGCGCTCAAATGGTTTCCCGATCGACGCGGTCTTGCGGCCGGGCTGACGGCGGCGGGGTTCGGCATGGGGTCGGCGCTGACGATCGTGCCGATTCAAGCGATCATCAAGACCAACGGATACGAAAGCGCGTTCCTGTATTTCGGTATCGGTCAGGGTCTGGTGGTGATGCTCGTGTCGTTCGCGCTCTACGCGCCGCGCGCCGGCGAGGCTCCCCTGACCGCGAAGGTCGTCCAGTCGCGGCGCGAGTTCACGTGGCGCGAGATGATCGCCACGCCGGTGTTCTGGATCATGTATCTGATGTTCGTGATGATGGCCGCGGGCGGCCTGATGGCGACGGCTCAATTGGCCCTGATCGCCAAGGACTTCAAGGTCGCGGACGTCGACGTATCGCTGCTCGGGCTGACCTTGCCGGCGCTGACTTTCGCGCTGTCGATCGATCGCGTTCTCAATGGCGTGACGCGGCCGTTTTTCGGCTGGGTGTCCGATTACATCGGACGCGAGAACACGATGTTCATCGCCTTCGGGCTCGAGGCCATCGGCATCGTTCTCCTGAGTCTCTACGGCAGCAGCCCGATCCTGTTCGTGCTGCTCACGGGCCTGGTGTTCTTCGCGTGGGGCGAAATCTACAGCCTGTTTCCGTCCACTTGCGGCGACACTTACGGTTCCAAATTCGCGGCGACCAACGCGGGCTTGCTCTACACCGCCAAGGGAACGGCGGCGCTGCTGGTGCCGCTGTCGAGCATCGTCACCACGGCGACTGGAAGCTGGCACGCCGTGTTCTACATCGCCGCCGCGCTCAACCTGGTGGCCGCTTTGCTCGCGTTGCTGGTCCTCAAACCGATGCGCGGGAAATTGATTGCCGCGCTCGATCGTCAGCCCTAGCTTGCCGCGCAAATTCGTTCATACATCACGGGCAATCGGATCGACATGGCGCGCTGGCTGCAGTTCGAACACGAGGGCGTCGTCGGCTTCGGCCGCATCGAGGGTGCGAACGCGGGCGCGAGCACGGCGCACGCCGATGACTGGTCCATCGAGGTTTGCGAAGGCGATCTGTTCGGAGCGTGGCAACTCACGGGCGAGCGTATCGCGCTACATTCCGTTCGCCTCCTGCCGCCGTGCAACCCAGGCAAACTGATCGGCCTCTGGAACAATTTCCATGCGCTCGCGACCAAGCTGGGGCAGGCCATTCCAGCCGAGCCGCTGTACTTCATCAAGGCGGCCAACAGCTACGCCGGCCACGGCGACGACATCCGCCCACCCCCTTCCTATGATGGCAAGGTTTTTTACGAAGGTGAACTGGGCATCGTGATCGGCAAACGCAGCGACGGCGCGGGTCCCGCCGCCGCCGCCATCTTCGGCTACACCTGCGTCAACGACGTCACCGCTCTCGATCTGATCGCGCGCGACCCGAGCTTTGCGCAATGGACGCGCGCGAAAAGCTTCGACACCTTCGGCGTGTTCGGGCCGTGGATCGCAACCGACGTGGACATCGCGAGCGCGTCGGTGATCACGCGCGTCAACGGGCGCGAGCGCCAGCACTATCCGGTGAGCGACATGATCTTCAGCCCGACCGAAATCGTTCGCCGCATCGGACGCGACATGACGCTCGAGCCGGGCGACGTGATCGCCTGCGGCACATCGACAGGCGCGTTGCCCATGCGAGAAGGCAGCGAGGTCGAGATCGAAGTGACGGGAGTAGGCGTGCTCAGGAACATCTATCGCAGCGAGGCGCTCGCATGAAGATCTGCGTGGTCGGGGCCGGCGCGATCGGCGGCTTTGTTGCGATGAAGTTCGCGGCGGCGGGCCACGAGGTCAGCGTCGTGATTCGCGGCGCCCACCTCGAAGCCGTGCGCGCCGATGGCATGACGCTGCTCGCCGAAGACGGCACGCGCATCACGCAGCGACTCATAGCCACTGACCGCATCGCGGACTTGCCCACGCAGGACGTGGTGATCCTCGGCATGAAGGCGCACCAGGTCGCGCCGGTCGCGACGGAAATCCCCTCGCTGCTGGACGCGCAGACGATCGTCGTGTCGATGCAGAACGGCATTCCCTGGTGGTATTTCAAGAAGCACGGCGGCGCGTACGAGGGCAAGATCATCGAGGCGGTCGATCCGGGCGGCGTCATTTCGAAACACATTCCGGCCGACGCGGTAATCGGATCGATCGCCTACCCCGCCTGCGTGATGGAAGCGCCGGGCGTGGTGCGGCACGTCGAAGGCAACCGTTTCCCCCTGGGCGAAATCGATGGCGCCGACACGCCGCGCGTGCGCGCTCTCGCCGGCGCGTTCCGGACCGCGGGCTTCAAGACGCCGATCCTTTCGGACATCCGCTCAGAGATCTGGTTGAAGTTGTGGGGCAACGTCTCGTTTAATCCGATCAGCGCGTTGACGCACGCGACCTTGCAGGCGATCTGCGAATACGGACCGACGCGCGAGCTCGCGCGCATCATGATGCTCGAAGCGCAGGCGGTCGGCACCAGACTCGGCGTGGCATTCAAGGTCGATGTCGAACGCCGCATCAACGGCGCGCAGGCGATCGGCCGGCACAAGACGTCGATGCTGCAGGACGTCGAGGTCGGCCGGCAACTTGAACTCGACGCGCTGGTGCGCAGCGTGATCGAGCTGGGTCAACTGACCGACACGCCCACGCCGACGGTTGCGCAGGTCTATGCGCTCGCGTCACTGCTGGCGAGAACATTGGTCGAACAAAAAGGTCGCCTGCGGATCGAGCCGGTGTGAGCGCGGCGTG
Source organism: Burkholderiales bacterium (assembly GCA_038225855.1). Taxonomy (GTDB): domain Bacteria; phylum Pseudomonadota; class Gammaproteobacteria; order Burkholderiales; family Burkholderiaceae_D; genus CAHJXF01. The sequence continues at coordinate 18,856 of JBBRQU010000031.1, forward strand.
CATGCATCGGCACCTGCATCGATCGGCAACCGAGAGGCGCGCCGAACGTAGCGCTCCCAAACAATCCATGAGGTTTTCATGAGTCCTCTGTCCCGTCCTATGACTCTTGCCGAACTGCTCACGCAGGGCGCCGCGCAGGCGATCGCGATCTCCGCGCCCGGCCGAACGCCGCTTCGCCATGCCGCGTTGCGCACGCAGGTCGAGACCACGGTCGCGACCTTGAACGACCTCGGCATCGGCCGCGGGGACCGCGTGGCGATCGTGCTGCCCAACGGCCCCGACATGGCGACCGCATTCGTGGCCGTCGCGGCCGGTGCGTCGGCGTGTCCGCTGAACCCCGGCTATCGCGTCGACGAGTTCGAGTTCTATCTCACCGACCTGAATGCGAAGGCGCTGATCGTCGAAGCCAACAGCGACTCTGCGGCAATCGAGGTTGCAAAGAAACTTGGCGTTCGCGTACTGTCGCTGACCGCGAGCGAGATGGCAGGCGCGTTCACGCTGTCGGGTGAAGCAGGCGCCACGGCAGAGCGGCAAGGCATGGCCGAGAGCGGAGACATCGCGCTCATCCTGCACACCTCCGGCACCACCTCGCGTCCCAAGATCGTGCCGCTGTCGCAGGCCAACGTGTGCGCGTCGGCCTGCAACGTGCGCGACACGCTGGCATTGACGCCGGCCGATTGCGGCTTGCACGTCATGCCGCTCTTTCACATCCACGGATTGATCGCGGGGCTGCTCGCGCCGCTCGCCGCGGGCGGCCACATCTTCTGCACGCCGGGCTTCAACGCGCTCAAGTTCTTCGGATGGATGAACCAGGCCAGGCCGACCTGGTACACGGCGGTGCCGACCATGCACCAGACCATCCTTGCGCGGGCAACCCACAACCGCGACACGATCGCCGCGCATCCCTTGCGTTTCCTGCGCTCGTCGTCGTCGTCGATGCCGCCGCAGGTGATTCGCGATCTCGAGATCACGTTCGGCGCGCCGCTGATCGAGTCCTACGGCATGACCGAGGCCGCGCACCAGATGGCGAGCAATCCTCTGCCACCCGCCACGCGCAAGCCCGGCACGGTGGGCGTCGCCGCAGGCCCCGAGATCGCGATCATCAACGCCGCGGGCGAGGTGCTCGACGCCGGCGAAACCGGCGAGATCGTGATCCGCGGCGCGAACGTGACCGCAGGCTACGAGAGCAATCCGAAGGCCAATGCCGAGGCGTTCACCAACGGCTGGTTTCGCACCGGCGACCAGGGCGTGCTCGATGACGAAGGCTACGTCTCGATCACCGGCCGCCTGAAGGAGATCATCAATCGCGGTGGCGAAAAGATTTCGCCGCGCGAAGTCGACGAAGTGTTGATGGATCATCCTGCCGTTCAGCAGGTCGTGACCTTCGCGGTCCCGCACGACATGCTCGGCGAAGACGTGGCCGCGGCAGTGGTGTTGCGTGAAGGCGCGACCGTCACCGAGAAGGAGTTGCGCGCGTTCGTTGCCGAACGCCTGGTGGACTTCAAGGTGCCGCGCAAGATCCTGATGCTCGACGAAATCCCCAAGGGCGCCACCGGCAAGCTGCAGCGCATCGGGCTCGCGCAAAAGCTCGGGCTCGCGTAACACCGCGCGTGCGGCTCGCGCGCACGCGTATTCACATTCGTCAGACTGGACACATCCCATGCCGATCAAACGTCCGAAGGGCCGCCCCGGCCGCGTGGTGGTTCTCGAGCACACCTCGAAGGTTCTTGAAGGCAACCCACTGGGCGACCCGCACGTGCGCGCTCTGCACGCGTGGCTGCCGCCGCAATACGACGACAAGCGCTTTTCCGACGTGCGCTTTCCGGTGCTCTACGACATGGTCGGCTTCATGGGTGGCGGACCGAGCCACACCAACTGGAAGGCCTTCGGCGAGAACCTGCCCGAGCGCACCGCGCGCCTCGTGCACGAGAAGAAAATGGAGCCGGTCATCATCGTCATGCCCGACTGCTTCACCGCGCTGGGCGGCAACCAGTACGTCAACTCGTCGGCGATCGGCAACTACGCCGATTACCTGACGCGCGAGATCATCCCGTTCGTCGACGCGCAATTCCGCACGCTCGCGTCGCGCGAACATCGCGGCTGCTTCGGCAAGAGCTCGGGCGGCTACGGCGCGATCGTGCACGGCATGAAATACGCGAAGTACTGGGGCGCGATCGCCAACCACTCGGGCGATTCCTACTTCGACTTCGTCTATCGCAGCGACTGGCCGAATACCCTGAACGCGCTTGCAAAGTACGCCAAGCCCAAGCGCGTGGCGGGAGTGATCGATGTCATGGCGCGTTCGAAGGCAACCGGCGAGGGTCTCGACGACGGCCGCATCGCGGCGTTTCTCGATGCGCTGTGGAAGAAGAAAAAACTCGCCGCCCCCGATGGTCACGCGGTGATGAACCTGTGCATGGCCGCGACCTACGATCCGGACCCGTCCGCGCCCAACGGTTTTCGCGTGCCCTTCGATCTCGAGACCGGTGAGTTGATCGAATCACGCTGGAAGAAATGGCTGGCGCACGACCCGATCAACATGGTGAGTCGCCATGCGGACGCGCTGCGCTCGCTGCGCGGCATCTACATCGATTGCGGATGGGCCGACCAATTCCACATCCACTACGGCACACGAATCCTGTCGAAGCGGCTCGCCGCGCTGAAGATCGCGCACGTCTACGAGGAGTTCGACGACACGCACAGCGACATCGACTATCGGATGGATGTGAGCTTGCCGTTTCTGGCGCGCGCACTGAGCGCCACACCCTCGACGCCGCGAAAGGGCTGAAGCTTCGGCGCTTCAGGCGCCTTCGGCAACGAACCCCGCCGCGCGATGCGAGCCGTCGCAGAACGGCTTGTTCTTCGATTGCCCGCAGCGGCACAAGCGCGTGTCTGTCGTGCGGGCCACGGTTCGGCCCGTACCTGCGCAAATCTCGATATTGCCCGTCACGTGCAGCGGGCCGTTCTTCTGCGGCGCCACGTTCAGAGGCCCATCGCGTGCGGCGAGCGGATCGACCTTGCCGCTCTCGGGCTCGCCGGTCGCGACGAAGCCGGCCTTGACGTGCGAGCCGTCGCACCAAGGCTTGGTGTTCGACTGTCCGCAGCGACACAGCGTGGCGCGATAGCCGTCCGGCTTTTGATCGACGATCAGCTCGGCATGAACTGCGTAGGGCCCGTTCTCGCGGATGCGCAGCTGATTCACGGAAGGCGCGATCTCCTCGGGCCCGCCGTCCTTGCGCACATAGCCGATCGCCCCGGACGAACAATTGTGTGCCACGCCCACCAGCGTTTCCACCGGTACGGTGTCGGGAAAGATCCATGTGCCGGGCGTGTTGGCTTTGAAGACCGTGGGCGCGTCGAGCACGCAGTGCCGCGAATGGATGCAGCGAGCCGCGTCGAAATGCACGGTAATCTTGTCGTCCTCGACGACTTCGACGCTCGATGCCCCATACGATGCATCGCTTGCGGTCACAGGCGCATCGATGCTGCGGCTGTTGGCAACGACAGGCTCGGGCGCGCTTGGCACGGCTGCCGCATCGACGCGATTCTCGATGCCGCGAAGCGCCGCTTCCTGAGCGGCCAGCAGCGCAATCACATCGGTCCAGGTCTTCTCCGTCTCGCCGGCCACCGGCACGACCGGCAACTCGATCGCACGGGCTTTCAACTGCCCGAGCCGTTCGGCGACGAAGCTTGCGGCGCCGTTCTCGGGCAAGCGCGACAACGTGCGCAGCGGCGTGAACGTGAGCCCCGCATGCGGTCCGTCGGCATCGGCCGTTCCCAACCGCGATGCGAGACCCTGACCGACCGGGACGACAGCGCGCATCAGTGCGAAGCTCGCACTGACCCACGTGGCCTTGGCGCGCCGTTCGCGCACCGTGAACCCCTGCAGCAGACAGCGCAACGACGTGGTGTAGATCGCGTTGCCGATGTCGACCCAGCGCGCGATGCGCGGGTCGCTCAGGTGCACGCGTTCGGATGCGCTATGCACCGGCGGATTCATCACCGGGTTGGTCGCCGCGGGCCACGGGGTTCGAACCGTGGATCGACCGCGATCATCGCTGCGAGCTCTTCGCCGATGCGCGTGAAGCGACAGAAGTGCGAATCGACCTCCTCGCCTCCCGCCCCCTCGCCTTGCGTAACGATGGTTGCGATGGCCTCTCGCGCCGACGATAGATCGGTTATCGCCATGACGCCGGTCAGCGGTGCGAGCGTGGCGTCGATCTGCAGCGCCGGATCACCCGTGAACACCGCTGCTTCTCCGGCGGTTGCGACCCAGGCGTCCAGCGAGAGTGCGAGGACTTCGTACAACTCTCCCACCGTGTCATAGTCTCTGGGCCCGGGGCTCAAGCGGCCCTCGGGGATGACGCGTCGATAGGCGCTCTGCGGAATGAAGCCTTCGGCATCGCTGAGCTGCTCGCTCGACGGCCTCTCGAGAAATTTGAAGTGCTCGATCGCCGCAGCCGAAAAAGGCGCCAGATGAATTACGAACCCGGCCGGGTAGGGACCGGCATCGACCGGAAAGGGCGGCCGTCCCACGTGCGGTGTCGCGCCGAGGGCGTTGACGAGATTGCCGACCAGTGCGAGGTGGCTCATCTCCTCGAACACCACCGACATGATCGCGTCGCGCCAGCGCATCACGGCGTCGCGCTGTTCGCGCGTCCAGCGCGGCTCTTCACGCTTGAGGCTGAATGCGGCGTAGAGATAGCAGCACATCGGGTGATGCTCGATCTCGGACGCTTCGTGCAGCCAGTAGAGCAGTTGTTCGCGCGTGGGCGGATGGACGCGCTCGGTCGTGTTCAAGGCATCATCCTCGAAGATTGCAATGGTCTTTCGACAGCGTAGCCACGGTCGCGACGACTCAAAGCCCGATCAGTCCCGCGCGCAATCCCATGCTCACCGCCTCGGCACGCGTGGCCGCACCGACCTTCGCGAGGATCTGGCCGACGTGATACTTGGCGGTGTGCGCGGAGATGCCGAGCGCGTTTCCGATGTCGCGATTCGACAAGCCCTTCGCGATCAGCTCGAATACTTCCAGCTCGCGGGGCGTCAGCGGCTCGTGCTCGGCGGTCTCGGCTGGCCACGGCGCTTCGCGGACCGACAGGCCTTCCAGCACCGCGCGCACGGCCGCGCGCAAACGATCAGCGGTAACGTTCGCGGAAAGCTGCGCACTCGTCCCCGTCGCGCCGCGTATCGCGATCTCGTTGCCGCCCAGCACCCAGGCATCCGCGTCCTGGGCGACCATCGCGCCCTGGACGAAGAGCGGTGCGCCGCCGACGATCACGACGTGGCGCACGCGCCTCGACCGCAATGGGGGCTCGGGCGGGGCGCGACCTCGATCGCGAGACTGTGCTTTTGCCCGCCACGCAGGACCACGACGCCGATGCGCGAACCGACCTGGAGGGCATCGCGGATCGCCTCGAGCCGGGTCGCGGGTTGGTCCGCGAACTCGACGATGACGTCACCCACCTGCAGCCCCGCCTGCGCGCCCGGTCCACCTTCGGCCACCGAGCTCACCAGCAGGCCGTCGATGCCGTTACCTTCGAACTGCGCTCGCGCGGGCTGCAATGCAAGGCCGATGAATCCATGCTGCACGCGACCGTGCGCCATCAACTGGTCGAGCGTCGCGTCGATGGTTGTGACCGGAACCACGACCGCATGGCCGCGCGAGAACGCACTGCTCGCGATGCCGAGCAGGGTGCCCGTTGCAGTGGCCACCGGTGCGCCTTGGAAGCCTCCAGACAAGTCGCCGTCGAGACGAATCAGCGCGTCGATGTTGCCGCCGCGCCAGGTGCGCCATGGCCCCGCAACCGATCCGATGTGACCGAAGCTGGCATGCACCGCCACCGACGGATCGCGTCCGACTGCGAACACGAAATCACCGACCCTTGGGGTCGCCGTTTCGGCATGGTCGATCAAGGTTAGCGAGCCGCTCTCGAAAACGATCGCGGCGATGTCGGTACCTCCGTCTGCGCCGCGCACTTCCCGCCCGATCGGGCAGGCGTTGCGCGACGGCTAACTCAGGAACAGGCGATAAGCCGGATTGTCGGTTTCGTTCTCGTATGGATAACCGAGCGTCTTCAGAAAATCCCTGAAGGCCTTGCGTTCCGATGACGGCACCTGCAGGCCGACCAGGATGCGGCCGTAATCGGAGCCTTGATTGCGATAGTGGAACAGGCTGATGTTCCAGTTCGGGCTCATCGACGAGAGAAAGCGCATCAACGCGCCGGGCCGCTCGGGGAAGACGAAGCGATAGATCTGCTCGTCGTGCGCGAGCGACGAGCGGCCGCCGATCATGTGGCGCAGATGCGTCTTCGCGAGCTCGTCGTGCGTGAGGTCGAGCGTCTTGAATCCGTGCTTCTCGAAGTTGGTTGCGAGCGCCGCGCTCTCGCCGCGCGCAGTCACGGCGACTCCCACGAACACATGCGCGATCTTCGCGTCGGCGATGCGATAGTTGAACTCGGTCACGTCGTGCGCGCCGATCAGCGCGCAGAAGCGCCTGAAGCTGCCGCGCTCTTCGGGAATGGTCACGGCGAACACGGCCTCGCGCTCTTCGCCCACTTCAGCGCGCTCGGCAACGAAGCGCAGGCGATCGAAGTTCATGTTCGCGCCGCACGCGATCGCGACCAGCGTCTCGCCCTTCAACTTCTCGCGCGCGACATAGGCCTTGAGGCCTGCGATCGAGAGCGCACCGGCGGGCTCCAGAATCGAACGCGTCTCGACGAAGACATCCTTGATCGCCGCGCAGGTCGCGTCGGTATCGACCGTGATGATCTCGTCGACGTACTTGCGCACCATGCGAAAGGTCTCGACGCCGACCTGCTTGACCGCCGTGCCGTCGGAGAACAGGCCCACGTTCGCAAGCGTCACGCGGCGCTTCGCGACAATCGATTGCGCCATCGCGTCGGAGTCGGTGGTCTGCACGCCGATGATGCGGATCTCGGGTCGCACCGCCTTCACATATGCAGCCACGCCCGAGATCAGGCCGCCACCGCCGATCGCGACGAAGATCGCGTGGATCGGCCGGTCGCTGTGCAGCGACTGATGCTGGCGCAGGATCTCCATGCCGATGGTGCCCTGTCCCGCGATCACGTCGGGATCGTCGAAGGGATGCACGAACGTGAGCTTCTCTTTTTTCTGCAGCGTGAGCGCGTGCGCATAGGCGTCCGAGTAGCTTTCGCCTGCGAGGACCACTTCGCTGCCGCGTGCCTTGACCGCGTCGATCTTCATGCGCGGCGTGGTGACCGGCATCACGATCACCGCGCGACAACCGAGGCGTTGCGCGGCGAGCGCGACGCCTTGCGCATGATTGCCCGCCGAGGCCGCGATCACGCCGCGTTTCAACTCGGCCGGCGAGAGGTGCGCCATCTTGTTGTACGCGCCGCGCAGCTTGAAGCTGAACACCGGCTGGTTGTCTTCGCGCTTGATCAGCACCGTGTTGCCGAGTCGCTTCGACAGTGCCGGCGCGACCTCGAGCTCGGTCTCGCGCGCGACGTCGTAGACGCGCGCGTTGAGAATACGTTTGAGATAGTCGTTGGCCATGAGCGGTGTTCGGTCTTCGGTTCAAACGGCAGCACGCGACTTTAGCCGATAGCGGCGTGTGGTCCGATCGCTACAATTCGCCGATGCCCGATTGGATGGAGGCTGTACTGGCGTGGCTCTCGCTGCCGCAGTTCGGGCTGTCGAGCATATTCGTCGTCAGCTTCGTATCGGCGACGCTGATCCCTCTGGGCTCCGAGCCGGTGGTCTACGGCATGGTCAAGCTGCGGCCCGATCTCTTCTGGGAAACGATCGCGGTCGCGACCGTCGGCAACACGCTCGGCGGCATCGTAGACTACTGGATGGGCCGCGGCGCCGAATGGATGCTCGAACGCAAGTTGCATCTCGACGAGCACGGGCTGCCGGTTCATCTGGCGGTCACCGATGGCGCGCCGCTATCGGATGCCGCGGCGCCTTCTGACGCGCCCGGCAAATGGCATCAGCGCGCCGTGTCGTGGATGGAGCGCTTCGGACCGTTCGGGTGCGTGCTCTCGTGGTTGCCCGGCATCGGTGACCCGCTGTGCGCGGTCGCGGGCTGGCTGCGTCTGCCGTTCTGGCGCTGCGTGCTGTGGATGGCGATCGGCAAGTGCCTGCGCTATATCGCGATGACCGCGGGACTGGTGTGGATGTTTTGATCAGGACTGAAGCTCGATCGCAGGCGCGCATCCGAGTTTTCGTACTATACGTTTCACCAGGCAACTACGTCGTCCCCGCGAAAGCGGGGACCCAGCGTCGTTGATCCGAAGTCGCTGGATTCCCGCTTTCGCGGGAACGACAAACCCCAAGCCCATGAACGCCCCCCTCTTTCCCCGCATGTTCACATCGACACCTGTCGCCCAAGCGCCGCCGCGTCTGCGCGAGATTCCCTACAACTACACGTCCTTCTCGGATCGCGAGATCGTGATGCGGCTGCTCGGCCCATCGGCGTGGGACGATCTCAATGAGCTGCGCAGCGAACGGCGCACCGGGCGCTCGGCGCGGATGCTCTATGAAGTCCTCGGCGACATCTGGGTGGTTCAGCGCAATCCCTATCTTCAGGACGACCTGCTCGAAAATCCCAAGCGTCGCGCTGCATTGATCGAGGCGTTGCATCACCGGCTCAGTGAAGTCGACAAGCGCCGCAAATCACCCGGCGCTGCGCAGGACGCCGATGCCGATGCCGACGCCGATCGCGACGTGAAGGTCATGCATCTGCTCGACGCCGCGCGCAAGGCGGTCGGCGCATTCGAGGAGGACTTCCGCAACACCTGGGACCTGCGCAAACTCGCCGCGAAGAAGCTCGCGAGCGTGACGGCGAAAGACAACATCAAGTTCGACGGCATGTCGCGCGTCTCGCATGTCACCGATGCGACCGACTGGCGCGTCGAGTATCCGTTCGTCGTGCTCACACCCGATACCGAAGAAGAGATGGCCGCGATCGTGGCGACCTGCATCGAACTGGGCCTGACGATCATCCCGCGCGGCGGCGGCACGGGGTACACGGGCGGCGCGATACCGTTGACGCCGCGCGCAGCAGTGATCAATACCGAGAAGCTCGAAGCATTGAGCGGGGTCGAGATGCGGATGCTTCCCGGGCATGCCGCGCCGGTCGCAACCATCTGGTCGGGGGCGGGTGTGGTGACCAGACGCGTGGCCGATGCGGCCGAAGCAGCGGGCCACGTGTTCGCGGTCGATCCGACGTCGGCCGAGGCCTCGTGCATCGGCGGCAATGTCGCGATGAACGCCGGAGGCAAGAAGGCGGTGCTGTGGGGAACGGCGCTCGACAACCTCGCGTCGTGGCGCATGGTCGACTGCGACGGCAACTGGCTCGAAGTCGAGCGCCTCGATCACAACCTCGGCAAGATCCACGACGCGCCGGTCGCCACCTTCGAGATCAGGAAGTTCGAGCCCGACGGCAAGACGCCGATCTCGACCGAGACGCTGGCCATCGAAGGTCGACGCTTTCGCAAGGAAGGTCTCGGCAAGGACGTGACCGACAAGTTCCTCGCGGGACTGCCCGGCGTGCAGAAGGAGGGCTGCGACGGCCTCATCACGTCGGCGCGCTGGATCCTCCACAAGATGCCGGCGCACACGCGCACCGTGTGCCTGGAGTTCTTCGGTCAGGCGCGCGAGTCGATTCCATCGATCGTCGAGATCAAGAATTTCATGGACGCCGAGGCGCGCGCGGGCCGCGCGATTCTCGCGGGGCTCGAGCATCTCGACGAGCGCTATCTGCGCGCGGTCGGCTATGCGACCAAGTCCAGGCGTGGTTCGGACGCGTCGTCGTCTGCGTCGTCCGCAACGGCGTATCCCAAGATGGCGCTGTTCGGCGACATCGTCGGCGACGATGCCGATGTGGTGGCGCGCGCGGCGTCCGAGGTCGTGCGCATGGCGAACGGACGCAACGGCGAGGGCTTCGTCGCGGTGTCGGCCGAAGCGCGAAAGAAATTCTGGTTGGACCGCGCGCGCACGGCCGCGATCGCGCGGCATACCAACGCGTTCAAGATCAACGAGGACGTGGTGATTCCGCTCGCGCGGATGGGCGAATACACCGATGCGATCGAGCGTATCAACATCGAGTTGTCAATCGACAACAAGCTCGAGTTGCTCGATGCGCTCGACCGCTACTTCGAACACGACCTTGGTTCGATTGCGCTCGGCAAGACCGACGATGCCGAGGTCGACGGCTTGAGCCGCGAGGAGCTGATGGGTAGTCGCGTCGAGCAGGCGCGAGCGTTGGTTGCGCAGGTGCGGGCGCGCTGGCGCTATTTGCGCGCGCACATGAATGCGTCGCTCGATGAAGCGCGCGGCGAACTGATCGCAAACCATGTCGTCGTGTCCGTACCCCCAGGCGGCGGCAGTCGCGTCTTCGACCTCCTGCAGGACCGCAGCATTCGCGTCTCATGGAAGCGCGAGGTCCGCGCGCCGTTGCGGCAGCTCTTCAACGGCGGCGCATTCGCGCCGGTGCTCGCCGGCGCCGAAGCCATTCACAAGCGCGTGTTGCGCGGACGCGTGTTCATCGCGCTTCACATGCATGCGGGCGACGGCAACGTGCACACCAACATCCCGGTCAACTCGGACGATTACGCGATGCTCGCGAGCGCGAACGCGGCGGTGGCGCGCATCATGCAGATCGCGCGCGACCTCGATGGCGTGATCTCGGGCGAGCACGGCATCGGCATCACCAAGCTCGAATTCCTCACCGACGAAGAGACTGCCGAGTTCCGCGCGTACAAGCGGAAAGTCGATCCGCACGGCCACTTCAATGCCGGCAAGCTGCAGGCGCTGCCGGCCGTGCCCGCCGACCTGCGCAACGCCTATACGCCGAGCTTCGGCCTGATGGGCGCCGAGTCGCTGATCATGCAGCAGTCCGACATCGGCGCGATCGCCGATTCGATCAAGGACTGCCTGCGTTGCGGCAAGTGCAAGCCGGTGTGCGCAACCCACGTGCCGCGCGCCAACCTGCTCTATTCACCGCGCGACAAGATCCTCGCGACGTCGCTTTTGATCGAAGCCTTCCTCTACGAAGAGCAGACGCGCCGCGGCATCTCGATCAAGCATTGGGAAGAGTTCACCGACGTCGCCGACCACTGCACGGTGTGCCACAAATGCCTCACGCCCTGCCCGGTCGATATCGACTTCGGCGACGTGTCGATGAACATGCGCAACCTGCTGCGCAAGATGGGCCAGAAGAAATTCAATCCGGGTACTGCCGCGTCGATGTTCTTTCTCAACGCGACCGACCCGGCGACCATCAACATCAGCCGCAAGCTGATGATGGACTGGGGCTACAAGGCCCAGCGCGCGGCCGTCGAGTTCTTCAGGCCGGCCGGCAAGAAGCAGACCGCGCATCCGCCCGCGACGCACGGCAAGACGCCGGTGAAGGAACAGGTGATCCATTTCGTCAACAAGAAGATGCCGGGCAACCTGCCGAAGAAAACGGCGCGCGCGCTGCTCGACATCGAGGACTCGAAATTCGTGCCGATCATTCGCGACCCGCTGCGTGCGAACGCGGACAGCGAAGCGGTGTTCTATTTTCCCGGCTGCGGATCGGAACGCTTGTTCTCGCAGGTCGGACTGGCGACCCAGGCGATGCTGTGGCACGTCGGCGTGCAGACGGTGTTACCACCGGGTTACTTGTGCTGCGGTTACCCGCAACGGGGAACGGGCGACTTCGACCGTGCGGAGAAGATCATCACCGACAACCGCGTGCTGTTCCATCGCATGGCCAACACGCTCAACTATCTCGACATCAAGACGGTCGTGGTCAGTTGCGGAACCTGCTACGACCAGCTCGCGGGATATCAATTCGACCAGATCTTCCCCGGCTGTCGCCTGATCGACATCCATGAATTCCTGATGGAGAAGGGCGTCAAGCTCGAAGGCGTGACGGGGACGCGCTACCTGTATCACGACCCCTGTCACACCCCGATGAAGCAATACGACCCGTTGAAGGTCGTCAATACCCTCATGGCAAGTGAGCTCAATGGCAAGGTCGAAAAGAACGATCGCTGCTGCGGTGAGTCGGGCACGCTTGCGATCACGCGGCCCGACATTTCGACGCAGGTGCGCTTTCGCAAGGAAGAGGAGATGAGGAAGGGGGTCGCGAAGATTCGCGCGGCGGCTGCGTCAGTCGATCTCTCGACGGCGCCTTCGGACGCGCCTTCCTCGACTGCGCCCGTGAAGATACTCACGTCGTGTCCTTCGTGCCTGCAGGGTTTGTCGCGCTTCAACGACGACGTCGGCATCGAGGCCGACTACATCGTCGTCGAGATCGCCAAGCATCTGCTGGGCGAGGACTGGATGCCCGACTACGTGCGCCGCGCGAATGCGGGAGGCATCGAGCGCGTATTGGTCTGACGCGGGTCTGACGCGGGTCTGACGCGGGTCTGACGCGGGTCTGACGCGGGTCTGACGCGGGTCTGACGCAGGGCTGACGCAGGGCTGACGCAGGGCTGCGCGGGTCTGCGGGCCCGAATCGACCGACGCGCAGGCGAGCCGGTTGAACGGTGCCTGCTTTCCATGCGCGTCGAAGGCACAATAGGCGTTTCGTCTTTCAGAAGTTCCGCTTTTTTGACGTTCCGTCCTCTTCCCACCCTCTTTACCCATGCTCCGATTTTCGCGTAGCGATGATCCGCCTGCGGAGAAAAAACCGCGCATCGTCGATGGCGCGGGAGCCAAGGCATGGCTGGCGACGATGTCGCAGCCGGGCAGCGTCGCCAATCTGCTCGAGATCGCCGAAGTGCTCAACGCGCTCGGCGCCCGCGGTGAAGAGAACGGCTCGGCCGCGCTGCTTCCGCAGCGGAAGTTTGCGATCGCCGAACGGATACGCGGCGTCCTCGTGCAAGTGCTCGTCGATCGCGCTCGCGAAGATCCCCTGGCGGCGTTGCCGCTCTCGGACGAATTCAGCCTTAGGTTCTGGCCGGCGATCGAAGCTGCGGCGGCTTTGCGCGACACCTATGCGTGGCTGGTTTCGCAATTGCCCCAGACGTCCTCCGAACCGAACATTTCCCGGCAGCCGCCGGAAGCTTCGAGCGCGTCCGCCTCTGCGATTGTTTCGATCTCGCGAGTCGACGCTTTGCAGCGCGCCCTCGACATCAATGCGCAGGCGATGCTCGTAATTCAGCGCGCGCGCTGGTCTGTTCCCGCGTCGATGTGGGAACGTCATTGCACGCTCGGCCAACTGGTGCGCGATCTCGACTGTCAGGACATCGAAGTCGCCGATGCACAGCGTGCGAGCGCCACCCACACATGTCGCGCGGCGTTCGTGCTGCCGATCATGATCGCTTTGGCCGATCCATCCGCGCGCAACGCCATCGAGTTCGACATCATCCGCATGGCTGCGCAGCGCTGGTCGAAGAAGATGGGCTTTCGCATCGAGCGCGCGAAGGCGATCAACGCCCCCGTGCGACCGATTCCCAATCCGGGTCCGACCGTGACGCTGGGCGCCTTCACGTTGCGCTTCGATACGCAAAGCGCGATCCAGTCGATCGACAAACGTCTCGAGGGATTGGACGATGGCCAGATGCCACGCGAGGTGGGCATCGGCGACACCCTGCGCCCACAGGCGGCGCGTGAACTTCTGCAGTCGCTGCGTCTTCGATGGGGATCGGTCGCGCCGCAGGACATCGCGGCGCCCGATCGCGCATGGCGCAGTGCCGCGGGCGATATCAAGGTTCTCGCCGTGATCGGCATGCCCAATCGCGAAGCCGCGTTGCGCGATGCCGACGCGGGTATCTCCTCGCAATTCGGCCGGGAACAAAACACCTATGCGTATCAACGCATGAAGCAAGGCGGCATCACGCGACCGCGCGAAGTGATCGAGAGCGATCGCATCGAGCACATGCTCGCATCGGCCGAAACCTGGGTGCTCGCGGCCGAATCGTCCGACGCGATCCGCTGTGTGCGCAAGCACGCGCGACCGCGCATCGGCCTCAACCGCCTGATCGGACTCAAGCTGGGCGCGCGCGAAGACGCGTCGCCTTTCCTGTTGGGTTGGGTCGAAGCGATACAGGGGACGACGCTCGAAGACGAGGAGCAGCGCATTCGTCACACCGTCGCGCAAAACGTGCGCGTGCGGCTCGCGCCGGGACTGCCGCAAGTCGTGCGCGCGTCGATCGACGATGCCGAACTCGAATGCGCATTTCTGCTCGCACCGGGCGCCGATGGCGTGCCTGGCACGGTGATCTCGCGCTTCGCATCGTTCACACCACTGAACAGCGACAGCGGTCTGCAGCCGAACCTGACCCAGACGCACGACAACGACGGCTGGCAGGCGGTGCGCGCCTCACCCCGCGAATACGGACTGGTTTTGCCGCATGCGACCTTTCGCCCGCTGCGGCTGGTGCGCGCGCTGCGCGATGGGGTGCTGGCTGTCTTGCGTCTCGAAGAGCTGATGATGCGCGGCACGGACTTCGATCTGGTGCGCTTCACGCCTCTATGAGCGCGGGCGCTTCGATCACGCTGCGGTAATCGGCTCGTCGACCGGCCACGGCGGATATGGATGAGCGCGCTCACGTGCGAGCTCGAGCGCGCGCTCGTCGCCCTCGCGGGCCGCGACGATACGCCGCGCGGGCAAGGTGGCCGTGAACGTGCTTCCCTTGCCGACTTCGCTGGCGATCGCCAGCCTGCCCTGATGTCGCGTTACGACGTGTTTGACGATCGCGAGCCCGAGGCCCGTGCCGCCTGCCTGACGCGACCGGCCCCGATCGACGCGATAGAAGCGTTCGGTGAGTCGCGGCAGATGCGGGGCCGGGATGCCGATACCGGTGTCGCTGACCGCGTAAGCCGCGCTGCCGTCATCTTGCTTGCGCCATCGCACCACGATGCGGCCGCCCTCGGGCGTGTAGCGGATCGCGTTGGTCAAGAGATTGGTGAATGCGCTCGTCAGTTCGAGTTCCGATCCGAGCATCGCAAGGCCGCGCTCGATCTCGAAGACGATCTCGTGCCGGCCACCCGAGAGCTGACGCGCGACCTCTTCGATGCGCGCGAACAGGCTGGTCGCATCGATCAAGTCCTCGCTGGGCGCGCTGTTGGCTTCGAGCGCCGAGAGCGTGAGCAGGTCATCGACCAGGCGTTGCATGCGATCGGCCTCTTCGCGCATCAGACCCAGGTAGTCGCTTTGCTGCTTCGGGGACAGCGCCGCCTCGCTGATCGTCTCGAGAAAGCCCGACAACACCGTGAGCGGCGTCTTGAGCTCGTGCGATACGTTGGCCACGAAGTCGCGGCGCATCGTCTCGAGCTTTTCGAAGCGCGTGATGTCGCGCGACAGGATCAGCTTTTGCGCATCGCCATACGCGACTAGTTGCAGCGACAACATGCGTTCGGCGCCATGGCTGGCATGCCGCAGACGCAGTTGCACCGGCCGGTCCCATTCACCATGCGACAGGTACGCCAGAAAATCCGGCGCCCGGACCAGATTCGCGATGTTCTGCCCGGCGTCTTTCAAAAGCCTGATGTTCAGATGCTCTTCGGCCTGCGCGTTGCACCAGACGATCTGATTCTGCGCATTGAGCGTGACCACGCCATCGGGCAAGGCCTGCGCCGCGCCGCGAAAGGTCGCGAGGGCGTCGGTCAGGGCAGCATGTTCGCGCTGCGTGGCGCGACCCCGATGGTAGAGCTGCGCATAGAGCTCTTCCCACGCGCCTGACGACCGCGGCAGAACGGCGCCCTGCTCCTGGCGCGACCAGCGCCACAGGTTGCGCAGATGGATTGCATCGCGCAGATAACGCAAGGTGAGCGTCACCGCGGCGAACGCGAAGGCGGTGGTCCAGTCGGACAGCGCTCGCACGATCAGCGTCACGATGGCGACCGCACCGATGAAGAAGAACGTCTTGACCCAGACTGCGTTCACGAGCTTACGCGGCCGCGGCGCGCTGCTCCATCACGGAGAATCGATAGCCGCTGCCTCGGACCGTCTCGACAAGATGCTCGTGGCCGCCCGGGGAGAGCGCGTTGCGCAGGCGGCGGATATGAACGTCGACGGTGCGTTCCTCGAGAAAGACGTGATCGCCCCACACCTGATCGAGCAACTGGGTGCGCGAGTACACGCGTTCAGGATGGGTCATGAAGAAATGCAGCAGACGAAATTCGGTCGGCCCGATCTCGAGTGTGCGGCGCGCGCCGCCCGGCTGGCCGCCGGTCAGGCGATGGGTCGCGGGGTCGAGTTGCAGCCCGCCGATGTCGACGACGTCATCGGTCAACTGCGGTGCGCGTCGGCGCAGCACGGCCTTGATGCGCGCCATCAGCTCTTTCGGCGAAAAAGGTTTGGTCACGTAATCGTCGGCCCCCGCTTCGAGGCCGTCGACCTTGTCGGTCTCGTTGGAGCGCGCCGTCAGCATGATGATCGGCACGTCGCGAGTGCGTTCATCGGCGCGCATTTTCTTCGCAAAGTGGACGCCCGACATGCCGGGCAGCATCCAGTCGAGCAGGATCAGGTCGGGCAGCTCGGCGCGAACCAGCGTCGTCGCCTGGTCCGCGTCGCAGGCGCGAAGGACCTTGTGTCCCGCGAACGACAGGTTGACCGCGATCAACTCCTGGATCGCTGGTTCATCCTCGACGACGAGTATGGTGCTGGGCATTCGATGACCTCGGGAAAAGTGGAAAGCGTCGACAATAAGACGATTCTATGACGCGACCATGACACGCGCGAATGGTCGAGCGGCCACTACGGCTCGTCGTTCGCGCGAACGCGGGGACCCAGTGTCGTACTCAAAAGCCGCCGGATTCCGCCGTTCGCGGGAACGACGGCGTGGGGCGCGAACTCGTGCGCTAAACTCGCCAGCTTATGGCATCCAGCAACACGATCGATCCGCCCACCGAGATCATCGCCCACCAGCAATCGAGACGGCTTGAAGTCGCCTTCGGCGATACCGAGCGCTACGTGCTCGAGTTCGAATTCCTGCGCGTGCATTCGCCGTCGGCCGCGGTGCGCGGTCATGGTCCGGGCCAGGAGGTGCTTCAGACCGGCAAGCGCGACGTGACGGTCACCGCGATCGAGCCGGTCGGACACTACGCGATCAAGCCGGTGTTCTCCGATGGGCACGAGAGCGGCATTTACACTTGGGCGTATCTGCGCGAACTCGGACGCGATCACGATGCGCTCTGGGCCGCGTACCTGCAGCGGCTGGCCGTTGCGGGAGCGAGTCGCGATGTGCCGGGCGCGGGCGCCGTATCGCCCTCGCCGGATGGAGCGATGAAGAGCGTCGAGGCGCGACGCGGCAATTCATAGCGCATCCATGACTTTCGATCGCACGCGGAAGCCTGACGGCGAAGGCGAGAGCCTGGCGCCGAACCAGACCCACTTCGGTTTCGAAACCGTCGCCGAAGACGTCAAGGCGGCGCGCGTCGCCGATGTGTTCGATTCGGTCGCGCGCAAATACGACGCGATGAACGACGTGATGACGGGCGGCCTGCATCGCCTGTGGAAAGCGTTCACGATCGGACGCGCGTCGCTGCGGCCGGGCGCGAAGGCACTCGACATCGCCGGCGGCACCGGCGATCTCGCGCGTGCGCTCGCCAGGCGCGCCGGGCCGACGGGCGAGGTGTGGTTGACCGATATCAACGAGGCGATGCTCTCGGTCGGCCGCGACCGCATGATCGACTCGGGCCTGCTGCTGCCGGTTGCGCTCGCCGATGCGGAACAGTTGCCGTTCCCCGACCGCTACTTCGATCTCGTGACCGTGGCCTTCGGGCTGCGCAACATGACGCACAAGGACCGCGCGTTGGTCGAGATGCGGCGCGTGCTGCGCCCCGGCGGCAAGTTGCTCGTCCTCGAGTTTTCGAAAATCTGGAAACCGCTCGCGCCGCTCTACGACGCGTATTCGCTCAAGGTCCTGCCGTGGCTGGGCAAACGCATCGCCGATGACGCCGACAGCTATCGCTACCTCGCCGAGTCGATCCGCATGCATCCCGATCAGGCGACGCTCGCCGAAATGCTGCGTACCGCGGGATTCGCGCGCGTGCAGGTCTTCAATCTCACGGCGGGCGTCGTCGCGCTGCATGAAGGCGTGAAGCTCTGAGGGACCGTCACCCCCTCACTCCCGTCAGCCCGTTTGCTATCCTCGGTCCGATGTCGTCCGCAACCTTTTCCCTTCCCCCGCTGCCGCTTTTGCCCAATCCGCTGGATACATTGCCGGCGGTGATCAATCACCTGTTGGCCGCCGAACCTTGGGCGCGGGCACAGCTCGCGCCGCATGTGAACAAGACGCTGCATGTCGTGATGCTGCCGTTCACCATCAAGCTCTCGGTCGCGCCCGATGGAAGCGTCGCGCGCGCGGTTGCGAGCGCTCCGCCCGACACGACGGTGACCTTGCCCTCGTCGGCGATTACTCGCGTGCTCGGCGGAGGAAGCGATGCGTTGATGCGCGACATGCGACTCGACGGCGATGCCGATTTCGCGCATGCGGCCTCGATGCTCGCGCGGCATCTGCGCTGGGACGTCGAAGAAGATCTGTCGAAAATCATCGGCGACGCGGCAGCGCATCGCATGGTCGCGACGGCGCGTGCCGCCAACACCGAGCTCAAGCGAACCCACGAAAAGTTCGCCGCCGGGATCACCGAATACCTGCTCGAAGAAAATCCGCAACTGGTGCGGCCGCGTTCGATACAGACGCTGGCCGACGGCGTGCGCAAGGTGCGAGACGACATCGCGCGTCTCGAGAAGCGGGCCGATCGGCTGACCGCGCGACCGAAGTCGGACACCGGCCCCCGCGCCTGAGCGCGATGCGGTGCTTCGTGAGTCCGACTCGATGACGATGCCGCGCGCCCGACGTACGAGTACGCAGCGTACGAGTACGTCTTGCGCACCGGATCTTCGCTGATGCGCATCGTCCGCATCTTCATCATCGCCCGCGTGATGTGGCGCTTCGGTCTCGACGAGATTGCAGCCGGTGGCCTCGCGATGCCATGGCTCTCGCGCACCATAGTCCGCCTGCGCCTGGGCCGCGACTTCACCACGCCGCGCGGCGTGCGTTTGCGCGAAGCGCTCGAAGCGCTCGGGCCGATCTTCGTCAAGTTCGGCCAGATGCTCTCGACGCGCCGTGACCTGCTGCCGGCCGATGTCGCCGACGAACTCGCGAAGCTGCAGGATCGGGTTCCGCCCTTCGACCCCGAGCTCGCGATCCGCCAGATTCGACTGTCGCTCGGCAAGGATCCCGAGGCGTTGTTCGCGTCGTTCGACCGCGAGCCGATCGCATCGGCCTCGATCGCGCAAGTCCACTTCGCGACCTTGCGTGCCGATGCAAAGGGACACGAGCGCGAAGTCGCGGTGAAGGTCCTGCGGCCCAACATGCAGCAGGCGATCGAGCGCGATCTCGACTTGCTGCGCACGCTCGCGGCGCTCGTCGAGCGCTTCTCGGCCGATGGCAAGCGGCTGCGGCCACGCGCGGTGGTCGCCGAGTTCGACATGTATCTGCACGACGAGCTCGACCTGATGCGCGAGGCCGCGAACGGCAGTCAACTGCGCCGCAACTTCGCGGACTCGAAGCTGCTGCATATCCCCGAGATGATGTGGGACTACTGCAGCAGCGCGGTGATCGTGATGGAGCGCGTCTCGGGGATTCCGATCGGACGCATCGATCAGTTGCGCGCGGCCGGCATCGACCTGAAGAAGCTGTCGCGCGATGGCGTCGAGATCTTCTTCACGCAGGTCTTCAAGCACGGCTTCTTCCACGCCGACATGCACCCCGGCAACATCTATGTGGGCGACTCGGGAACCGACTTCAATCGCTATATCGCGATCGACTTCGGCATCGTCGGGACGCTCACCGACTTCGACAAGAACTATCTCGCGCAGAACTTCCTCGCGTTCTTTCATCGCGACTACAAGCGTGTAGCGACGCTGCACATCGAGTCCGGCTGGGTACCCAAGGGCACGCGTGAAGACGAGCTCGAGTCGGCCATCCGCGCGACCTGCGAACCGGTGTTCGATCTGCCGCTGTCGCGCATCTCGCTCGGCCAAGTCTTGCTGCGCCTGTTCCAGACCTCGCGGCGTTTCAATGTCGAAATCCAGCCGCAACTCGTGCTGCTGCAGAAGACGCTGCTCAACATCGAAGGCCTCGGGCGTCAGCTCGATCCCGACCTCGACCTGTGGGCGACCGCGCAGCCTTTTCTCGAACGCTGGATGAAGGACCAGCTCGGCTGGCGCGGCTTTCGCGATCGCTTCTCGAAGGAGGCCACGCAGTTCGCGAATTTCGTGCCGCAGATTCCGAGGCTCGTGCATCGCGTGCTCTCGAACGAAGCCGAACATCCGCTCGCCGTCGCGGTGGCCGATCTGGCGGCTGCGCAGCAAAGCACGCGGCACACGCTCGCGATCGGCTTCGGCATCGTGAGCGTATTGCTCGCGGCGCTGATCGCACTCGTCGTCATCGTCGTGGTCCACGGCCGATGGCCGTGGTGAACGCTGTCCACTCGCCTCCCGCGCCCTCGTCACACCATCGTCACTATAATTTCGCGCTTCGCCGATTCGAACGCAGCAGTCCGCACTTGAACAATCTCGCATGAACAATCTCTTCTGGTTCGTCATCATCTACTGGGTCATCTCGGTGGGCATCGGCTTGTACGCGGCCCGCTACGTCCACAACTCGAGCGACTACGCCAACGCGGGTCGCTCGTTGCCGCTCTACGTGGTGACCGCAACCGTGTTCGCGACCTGGTTCGGTTCCGAGACGGTGCTCGGCATTCCGGCCGTGTTCCTGAAGGACGGCCTGGGCGGCGTCGTCGCCGATCCCTTCGGCGCCTCGCTGTGCCTGATCCTCGTCGGCCTGTTCTTCGCGCGCCCGCTGTACCGCATGAACCTGCTGACGATCGGCGACTTCTATCGCAACAAGTACGGCCGCATCGTCGAAGTGCTCACGTCGCTGGCGATCGTGATCTCGTATCTGGGCTGGGTCGGCGCGCAGTTCTCGGCATTGGGACTGGTCTTCAACGTCGTCTCGGGCGGCGCGATTTCAGAGACGCTGGGCACCATCATCGGCGCGTCGACCGTGATGATCTACACGATCTACGGCGGCATGTGGGCGGTGGCGATCACCGACTTCATCCAGATGATCATCATCGTCGTGGGGATGCTGTACATCGGCGCTGAAGTCGGCGGGCAGGCCGGCGGTGTGGGCCACGTCGTGCAGCACGCCATCGATGCGGGCAAGTTCGCCAACTTCTGGCCGGGAATGAACTGGATCGGGCTGCTCGGATTTTTCGGCGCGTTGATCACGCTGATGCTCGGATCGATCCCGCAACAGGACGTGTTCCAGCGCGTCGCATCGGCACGAAACGAAAAGACCGCGGGCCGCGCGTCGGTGCTCGGCGGCCTGATGTATTTCTGCTTTGCGTTCATCCCGATGTTCCTCGCGTACGCGGCGACCATCATCGATCCGCAGATGGTCGCGCCGCTCCTGGCCAGCGACGAGAAGCGCGCCACGCAACAGATCCTGCCCAACCTGGTCTTGAACCACGCGCCGTTCTTCGCACAAGTGATGTTCTTCGGCGCCTTGCTGTCGGCCATCAAGAGTTGCGCATCGGCGACCTTGCTCGCGCCGTCGGTGACGTTCGCCGAGAACATCCTGAAGCCCGCGTTCAAGAACGTCACCGACAAGAATCTGCTGAGGACGATGCGCATCGTGGTGCTGTGCTTCACGATCCTCGTCACGCTCTACTCGCTGGGCTCGAACCTGCCGATCTACAAGATGGTCGAGAACGCGTACAAGATCACGCTGGTGGTTGCGTTCGTGCCGCTGGTCTTCGGGCTCTACTGGAAGCGCGCGAACACGCAGGGCGCGATGCTCGCGATCGGGCTCGGGCTGGTGTCGTGGA
This sequence comes from Burkholderiales bacterium, assembly GCA_038225855.1. Classification (GTDB taxonomy): domain Bacteria; phylum Pseudomonadota; class Gammaproteobacteria; order Burkholderiales; family Burkholderiaceae_D; genus CAHJXF01. Next base: position 40,681 of record JBBRQU010000031.1, read on the forward strand.
TCGGCATGGAAATCACCAACCCCGATGCGCCGCTGCCGTCGCAACTTCTGGGGCTCGCCATGAGTCTGTTGGGAATGATCGTCGGTTCGCTCGCGCCCGCGATGGGGCAGGTGCCGGAACTCGAAGTCGTCGCCGAAGCTATTGTCGGGCGGCAAGGAGACAAGCAATGAATTCAGTTCGCAAATCCGAGGCGAGTGAAGAGACGCGTGAACAAAGGCGTCGCGCCATCGCGCGCTGGGTTCTGCTCGGCTTGTCCGCAGCGTGCGCTGTCGTCGTCACGTTATCGGCTTGGCACGTTCGCGCGCAGAGCGTGCCGTTGTCGGAACATCCGGCCGATCAATCGGCGAAGCCCGCGTTGCCTTATGACGAAGCCGCCGACCCGCATCGCGATTTGCAGAACGCGCTCGTCCATGCGAAGAAGTCGGGCAAGCGCGTGCTGGTCGTCTTCGGCGCTAACTGGTGTCCCGATTGCCGCCTGCTCGACCGCGAGTTTCATGCGGGCGGCAAGACCGCCGAGCTGGTCGGCTCGCGCTACGAAATCGTCAAGGTCGATGTCGGTCGCTTCGACAAGAACCTCGACTTCGCCAAGCTCTATGGCGAACCGATCAAGAAGGGCATCCCATCGGTGGTCGTGGTCACGTCGACCAATCAGGTCGTCTATCAGACCAGAGCCGGAGAACTTGCGGATGCGCGCGGGATGGGTGGCGATGGCATCTACACTTTCTTCAAGACGATGGTCGATCGGCCCCTGGGGTCCTGATCACTCGCCGTCATCGCGCGCGTCGGCGGGTTAACCCGCCCCCTTGGACGGCCACGCAATAGCTGCTATTTGCCGTAAACGTTGGGTCAATCCATGAAGGGCTTGGGAAAAAGAATGTCCGTGAAATTTCTCGCTGAGAACTATCCCGGCGCTTAAATTACGTTCGGCATTTCAGGACACACGCGGAGCCTAGATTGACAAGCGTCGCCTGCGGGCTACACTGTCTCGGTGCGAGTTGAACGCGCGATTGAGTTAGCGAAAACTATTTTGGATTGACGATGGCAAAAGCGAGAACGAAGGCCGTGCGTAAGACCGCGCCGTATGACGTAGCGGAGCATCTTCGGACGGCGGAAGAGATGGCCGCGTATCTTGACGCCTGGCTCGACGAGGCGCCGGACGATGCGGCTGGAATCGCTCGCGCTCTGGGCGACATCGCTCGCGCAAGGGGCATGACTCAGGTGGCGAAGGATTCGGGTCTCAGCCGCGAGAGCCTCTATCGCGCATTGAGTGCCGATGGCAATCCGAGCTTCGCCACAGTGCTGAAAGTGGCGAAGGCGCTGGGAGTCAACTTGCATGCGGAGGCCGCGTGATTCCCTTGTGGCTCCAGCCGAACCCGTCGTTTCACCGCATAGCTTCGCCGCCGGTGAACTAGAGGCACCAAACCTTTATTCTCTGCGGACTGTCCTCCACAGCGGCTGAACTCAAAGTTGTCGCTACGATGAAATGAATTTCCACCTGCGCGGGAATGACGCCGTTCTGATTGAAGCGGCAAACGCTTTCTGCTAACTTCAGCTCCCCGGTTCGCATCGCGAATCACGACGATCCCCGTTCACGAGACGTGAATCGACACGCAGATGCCACCCGCATCTCGCGCTTCCCGAAAACACGATTTTTGAGGATCCCGCATGAACGCGCCTGTCTCGCCCCATCACTTGACGCCCGAATTGCACGAAGCACTCGGACGCGTCACGCTCGACGACAAATACACGCTGGCCAAGGGCCGCGCCTACATGAACGGCACGCAGGCGCTGGTGCGCCTCTTGATGCTTCAGCACGAGCGCGATATGCGCGCGGGACTGAACACCGCTGGCTTCGTGTCGGGCTATCGCGGCTCGCCTCTGGGCGCGGTCGATCAGACGCTCTGGAAAGCCAGGAAGCATCTCGAGCAGCATCACATCGCGTTTCAACCGGGTCTCAACGAAGATATCGCGGCGACCTCGGTGTGGGGCTCGCAGCAGGTCAACATGTCTGCGCAAGCGAAGTACGACGGCGTGTTTTCGATGTGGTACGGCAAGGGTCCGGGAGTCGATCGTTGCGGCGACGTGTTCAAGCACGCGAACGCGGCGGGCACGTCGAAGCATGGTGGCGTGCTCGTGCTCGCGGGCGACGATCATTCGGCGAAGTCATCGACCTTGCCGCATCAATCCGATCACATCCTCAAAGCCTGCGGCATCCCGGTGTTCTTCCCCGCGACTGTTCAGGAGTATCTCGATCTCGGCCTTCACGCCTATGCGATGAGCCGTTACTCGGGGCTGTGGACCGGCTTCAAGGTCGTGACCGATGTCGTCGAGGCTTCTGCTTCGGTGATCGTCGATCCCGATCGCGTCGAGATCAAGCTGCCCGAGGACTTCATTCTGCCGCCCGGCGGTCTCAACATCCGCTGGCCCGACTCGCCGCTCGAGCAGGAAGCGCGGCTGATGGATTTCAAGTGGTACGCGGCACTGGCTTACGTGCGCGCCAACAAGCTGAACTACACGGTGTGGGATTCGCCGCATGCGCGCTTCGGCATCATGGCCAGCGGCAAGGCCTATCTCGATACGCGACAGGCGTTGGTGGATCTCGGGCTCGGTGAGGCCGAATGCGCGCAGCTCGGCATTCGTCTCTTCAAGGTCGGCGTGGTGTGGCCGCTCGACGCCTATCACGTACGCGAATTCGCCACCGGGCTTCAGGAGATTCTGGTCGTCGAAGAGAAGCGCCAGATCATCGAATATCAATTGAAGGAAGAGCTCTACAACTTCAGCGAACATGCGCGGCCGCGCGTGTTCGGCAAGTTCGACGACAAGCAGGGCGGCGAGTGGGCGATCCCGCAGGGCAACTGGCTGTTGCCCGCGAAGTACGAGTTGTCGCCCGCATCGATCGCCAAGGCGATCGCGAGTCGCTTCTCCAACTTCGAGATGCCCGCCGAGGTGCGCGCGCGCATCGATGCGCGTCTGGCGATCATCGACGCGAAAGAAAAGGCGCTCGCGAAGCCGCGCGTCATCACGGAGCGCAAGCCGTTCTTCTGCTCGGGCTGCCCGCACAACACCTCGACGCGCGTTCCCGAAGGCTCGCGCGCGGTCGCGGGCATCGGTTGCCATTACATGACGGTGTGGATGCCCGATCGCCGCACCGAGACCTTCACGCAGATGGGCGGCGAAGGCACGCCGTGGATCGGTCAGGCGCCGTTCACCAACGAGAAGCACATCTTCTCGAATCTGGGCGACGGCACCTACTTCCACTCGGGCATCCTCGCGATCCGCGCGTCGATCGCGGCCAAGGTCAACATCACCTACAAGATCCTGTTCAACGATGCGGTTGCGATGACCGGGGGACAGGCGACCGACGGCTCGCTGACCGTGCCGCAGATCACGCGGCAGATGGCGGCCGAAGGCGCGAAGAAGATCATCGTCGTCACCGACGAGCCCGAGAAATATGACGGCCACTGGAACCCGAACCGCGTCGTGCAGAACGAAGAAGGATCGGCCGCGATCGCGACCGGCAAGAAGTCGAAGTCGCTCGGCCCGATGCACGACAATCATCTCGCGCACGGCGTCTCGGTCCATCACCGCGA
>JBBRQU010000032.1:0-42413 GCA_038225855.1 Burkholderiales bacterium
GTCGGTCTCGAACGTCGCGGCAATCACGACCGGCGACTCGGTGCCGACCGTGTGGACGCTCGTGTCGGGCAGGCGATAGCTGAAGCGATAGCGATCGACCAGCAGGTTCAGACCCGCGCTGCACCCGACGTCGACGAGTGCGATCGGCCGCTCACGTTGGAGACCCGCGAGGACGAGCCTGAGCGCGGCGCATCGACCGACCTCATTGGTCTGCGTGGTGCGCTCGCACAGGGACGTGCGCAAGGTATCGCGTTGCTGTGCGCAGAAGTCGGCGAATGCAGGGAATGCGTGATCGACGTCGCCACGCATTTCGCCTTCGCGCGCGACGCTGCGATAGAAGCGCGCGAGCGGATGCTCGACGCCGGCGAGTAGCAAGTCGTGCGTCGCCGCGAACAACAACACCGGGCGACGTTGCCGGTAGGGCGCTGCGAGCAGCAGTTCGAGGATGTCCTGGTCGCGGGCGATCGCGCGTGACAGCGCGGCGTAGAGCGGCTCGTTTGCGCAGTCCGCATTCGCGAAGACGCGAAAGTTCTGCGCAAGCGCAAGGGCGTCCACCGGACGCTGATAGGCGCTCATCGGTTGCATAGGGTCAGACGATCTTGTGCTGCTTCAGGTAGCGCAGCACGATGGCGATACGCGTTGGACCATCGGTGAGCGCCATCAGCTTCTGCCTGGCCGCCAGGGACACCGGCAGTACTTCGCTCAGGCGATTGCCGACCCAGGTGGCGTCGTCGAATCGGTAGGGCCTGGCGATCGGAGGTCGTCCGACCGCGTTGGGATCGGACGCTTTCTCGCTGGCTTCCCACAGCGACACGATGCGTTCGAGCAGCGCTGCGCAGGCCGCGGCTTCTTCGGGCAGGGGCGCCCAGGTTTCGCGCTCGAGAGGTTCGACGTCGGCGATCATCAGCCCATCGTTCTGCGCGGCATGGGAGACGATCTGAAAGCGCTCGGTGCCGGTGGTCGCGATCTGCAGGACGCCGAGCTGTTCCATGTTCCAGTCGTCGATGCGCGCACGGCAGCCGATGGTTTCGGTCTCGACCGCGCCGCGGTGGCCGCCCTCGCCGACTTCTTGTCCCTTCCTGATCAGGCACACGCCGAATTCGCTCGCATCGCGCATCGCGCGACGAACCATGTCCATGTAGCGCGCTTCGAAGACGCGCAGCGGCAACACGCCGCCGGGAAACAACACCGTGTTCAGCGGAAAGATCGGCAGCGTGATGCGTTGCGCGGTCACCGAATCGACCCCGGGGAATCAGGCTGCTGCGGGTGATGCCGGAGCCGGCGTGGGCGCGCGCGCCATCATCCACGCGAGCGCGCGATGACGAACCAGAACCGGGTGCACGCTGCGCATGCGACGCGCGAGCGCCTCGACGCAATAGACCGAGCGGTGCTGCCCGCCGGTGCATCCGATCGCAACCGTCAGATAGCTGCGGCTGTCGGCCGCGTAGGCAGGTAACCAGCGAGTAACAAAGCCCTCGATGTCGTCGAGCATGAGGCCTACCGCGGGCACGCCTTCGAGAAAGTCGATCACCGGTTGGTCGAGTCCCGTCCGGAGCTTCAGTTCCGGCTCGTAGAAAGGATTGGGCAGGCAGCGGACGTCGAACACCAGGTCGGCATCGGCCGGCACGCCCTGCTTGAACGCGAAGGATTCGAACGAGAGTGTGAGAGCAGCGCGTTCGCTGCCGATGAAGTCGCGCACCCACTGCCGCAATGCCTGCGCGGGCAGACGACTGGTGTCGATCAGATGCCCGAGACCCTCGAGGGGGTCGAGCAGGCGCCGCTCCTTCTCGATGCTCTCGTGCAGTCCTGGTGGTCCGGCCGATGATTCGGTCGCCCATGCGCTGGTCGACAGGGGATGGCGTCGGCGCGTCTCCGAATAGCGTTGCATGAGCGTCGCGGTATCGGCCGTGAGAAACAGGAGCTGCACGTCGTGGCCGCGCCCGCGCAGCACGGGCAACAGATCGGGCAGTTCGGTGACGGCTTCGATACCCGCGCGCACGTCGATGCTGACCGCCGCGCGTTTGACGCCGCGTTTCTCGAGATCGACGATCAGGTCGGCCAGAAAGCGCGCGGGGAGGTTGTCGACGACCGCATAACCCGCATCTTCGAGCACATGAAGCGCAATCGATTTGCCAGACCCGGACATGCCAGTGACGAGGACGACGAGCATCTATCGCTCCCGTGGTTCCCGCGAACTCGTTTCTCGCGTCACGTTTATTCCTCAATAAAACAGAACGGGCCTCTCGGGCCCGTTTTTCTTCTTTCATACGATCGCAGCATCGAAGCCGTGCGATCAACCCTTCAGGCAGTCGCTCATAAAGGCCTTGCGCTCATCGCCCTTCTTGCCGGTCGCATCCTTGTTGCACATGCCCATCTTTTCCTGCTGCGTCATCTTCTTGGCCGACAGGCAGGTCTTCATGAAGGCCTTGCGGTCGTCGCCCTTCTTGTCGCCCGCATCCTGATTGCAGGTGGCCATCTTGCTCTGCTGGCCCGACATGGCCTTGTCCGCGGCAATCGCTGAAGTACACACGAATGGCGCTGCAAGACACAGCGCACCGACAAATCGAATCACGTTTTTCTTCACGGCATTCTCCTCAGATGGGCGAAAAGGAATGATATGGAACGAAATGGAACGAGCGGGCCAATCAGCCGACGATCATTTAAGCACAAGCTCCTGCGTCTGCGCATCCGTCGAATGCCTCACGCCGTTGCGCTATTGCCTACTCCGGGTCGGGGTGGCTGTTCTCATGAACGGCGGCCGATTGCCGCTCCATGAAGTCGCCCATCGTATCGACACCGCGCAACTGAAGGATGGTGTTGCGAACCGCAGCCTCGGTCAGCACCGCGATGTTGCGACCGAGCCCGACCGGAATCACGACCTTGCGCACCTCGATCCCGAGGACGTTTTCGGTGAGCACGTCGAGCGGCAGGCGCTGGTATTTCTCTTCGAGCGTGCTGTGCTTGACGAGATGCACGATCATGCGCAGGCGCATCTTGCGGCGCACCGCGGTCTCGCCGAAGATCGCCTTGATGTCGAGCAGACCCAGACCTCGCACCTCGAGCAGATTGGCGAGCAGATTCGGGCAGTGACCTTCGATCGTGTGCGGACCCACGCGTGCGAGTTCGACGACATCGTCGGCCACCAGCCCGTGGCCGCGAGAGATCAGCTCGAGCCCGAGCTCGCTCTTGCCCAGACCCGACTCGCCGGTGATGAGGATGCCCACGCCGAGTACATCCATCAGCACGCCGTGCATGGTGCAGCGGTCGGCGAGCTTCTTGGCCAGATAGATCCGCAGGGACTCGATGATCTGGACCGCGGGGAAGGTCGATGCGATCAGCGCGATGCGCGCCTTCTCGCACGCGTCGAGAAATTCTGTCCGTGGGTAGAGGCCGTCGCCGTAGATGATTGCCGGCGGCGGCCGATCACCGAGGTCGACGATCCAGTTGCCGCGACGGCGGTCCGAGAGAGCCCTGAAATATTCGACCTCGCGCGTACCGATCACCTGTATCCGATTGGGATGAATCAGGTTGTAGTAGCCGATCAGATCGGTGACCGCCAGATGCGCGTCCTTCAGTGCGCTGTCGGCGCGGGCGCGCACTTCGGGATCGGCCTCGAGGGCTTCGTCGACGATCCACGAAAGGCCGAGGACCTCGCGGTTGTCGTCGAACAACTGTCTGACTGTCGACATCGATTCAGCGTGAGCAGGAGGCCACGCGGGGCGCGACGTGCGAGCCCGACATCAAGCCGCAGGCCGAAACGGTTCCCACTCGACCAGCATGCGGTGAACGCTGCCCGCATCGGGCGCGGTAGCGAGCGCCTCGCGAAAGGTCGGGTCCGAGAGCATTTGCGCGAGCTCGGAAAGAATTTCCAGATGAGCCTGCGTGGCCTGCTCGGGCACCATCAGGAACACCAGGATCGACACCGGCTTGCCATCGGGAGCGTCGAAGGGAATCGGCTCGGCCAGGCGGATGAACGCAGCGATCGGTTCGCGCAATCCCTTGATGCGTCCGTGCGGGATCGCGATCTGTTGCCCGAGGCCGGTCGAGCCGAGTCGCTCGCGCGCGAACAGGCTGTCGAAGACCTTGCTGCGCGCCAGCCCCTGGTTGTTTTCGAACAGCAGGCCCGCCTGTTCGAAGACGCGCTTCTTGCTCGACGCTTCGAGATCCAGCACGACGTTCGCCGGCGGAAGCAACTTGCAGATGAGATTCATGAACACTGCGGCAGAAGGTCCCTGGGAAATCCGCGCTTGCGGTGGTTTCCGGCATTCCGCCGGTTTGGCAAAGCGCGGATTATAGGCTCGTCGGAGTCAGCCCTCAGCCCTCAGGCCGTGGCCTGACGCTTGAGCGACTCGACGTTGTGCGCCTTGACGCATTCCTTGTGCTTGACGACCTGACGATCGAGCTTGTCGATCAACAGGTCGACGGCCGCGTAGAGGTCCTCTTCGGTCGCTTCGCAGTGCAGATCCTTGCCGCGCAGATGCAAATTGATTTCGGCCTTCTGTCGCAGCTTCTCGACTGACAGAACCACCGTCACATCGATCACCTGATCGAAGTGTCGCCTCACCCGTTCCAGCTTGTTCATCACGTACTCGCGAATCGCCGGTGTCACGTCGAGATGATGTCCGCTGATGGTGAGGTTCATGGTCACTCCTTTCAAGGGCACTGCGGGAATGCGAACTCGAACCGGACGGCTTTGCATCCGGGGGGTCCACGTCAAAGAGTCTTGCGAAGACTGACAGGCGGTATGCGCAAAGATTCTCGGTATTTCGCAATCGTACGCCGAGCCACGACGATGCCTTGCTCGCCCAGCATTTCGGCGATCTTGCTGTCCGACAGAGGCTTCTTCACATCTTCGGCGATCACCAGTTGCTTGATCAACGCGCGTATCGCCGTCGATGACGCGGCGCCGCCGGCGTCGGTCGCCACATGGCTGCCGAAGAAGTACTTGAGCTCGAACACCCCGAACGGCGTGAGCATGAATTTCTGGGTGGTCACGCGCGAGATGGTGGACTCGTGAAGGCCGAGCGTGTCCGCGATCTCGCGCAGCACCAGCGGGCGCATCGCGACCTCGCCGTGCGTGAAGAAATTGCGCTGTCGCTCAACGATCGCTTCGGACACGCGCAGGATGGTATCGAAGCGCTGCTGCACGTTCTTGATCAGCCAGCGCGCCTCCTGCAAACGCGAACCCATGTTGGCCGCGCCATCGGTGCCGCGCTGCTCGCGCAGCACGCGCGCGTAAGCCTGATTGATCGACAGCTTGGGCATCACTTCCGGATTGAGAAATGCCTGCCAATGGTTCCTGATCTTCTTGACGATCACGTCGGGGAGGACATAGTTCGACTCGTGCTTGGCGAATGAACGACCCGGGTGCGGATTGAGGCGCTTGATCAGCGACTGTGCATCGCGCAGCAGATCGTCGCTGCACTGATAGATGCGGCGCAAGCGCGTGAAGTCGCGCGCGGCGAGCAGCGCGAGATTTTCGGTGACGAGGCGCAGCGCGAGCGCCCGTACCGAAGGTTGCGCGGTGCCGGCCGGCCCGCTTTCTTCGCGCCGCAGTTGCAGGGCCAGGCATTCCGAGGCGCTGCGCGCCCCGATGCCGACCGGGTCGAAGCTCTGCAGCAGCGTCAGCGCGGTCGACAACTCGTCGGCCTCGATCTCGAGCTCTCCGTGGAGCATCGCGAGGATGTCTTCGAGTTCTTCGCCCAGATACCCTTCTTCGTCGAGCGCTTCGATCAGCACCGCGACCAGTCCGCGATCGCGGTCGCCCAGCTTCTTCAACGCGAGCTGTCCGAGCAAGTGCTCGCGCAGCGTTACGGTGACGGTGTTGGAGTGAGTCAGGTCGTGGTCGTCTTCGCCGCCCTCGCCGCGTCGTTCGTGCGAGTTCCAGTCGGTCGCGGCGAGATCGTCGGTGCGTCGCTGGGCGCCTTCGAAGTCCGTGACCTGCAGGCTGTCGGCGCCGTGATCGCGCGCCGCGTCCGACGACACGTCGCCGGTGTAGTTCGACGACGACGCGTCGAACGAGTCGTCGGCCGCCGAGCGCTTCAACGTGCCGTCGGCCGCCAGTTGAACGACCGAACCCATCGGATCGTCACTGCGCTCAAGCAGCGGATTTTCGGCCATCGCGAGCTCGATCTCCTGATTGAGTTCGAGCGTCGAGAGCTGCAGGAGTCGGATCGACTGCTGAAGTTGGGGGGTCAGCGCAAGGTGCTGCGAGACACGGAGTTGGAGGACTTGCTTCATCGCTTTACATGCCGCTTTGCATTCTCATTCACATGCGGAAGTGTTCACCAAGATATACGCGCCGTACGCTTTCATCGCCGACGATTTCTTCGGGCCGGCCGGCAGCAAGAACCGACCCCGCGTTGATGATGTACGCGTGATCGCAGATGCCCAGCGTTTCGCGCACGTTGTGATCGGTGATGAGTACGCCGATATCGCGCGACTTGAGGAAGCGCACGATGCGTTGAATCTCGATCACGGCGATCGGGTCGATTCCCGCGAAGGGCTCGTCGAGCAGTATGAAGCGTGGCGACGTCGCGAGCGCGCGCGCGATCTCGACGCGGCGCCTCTCGCCGCCCGACAGCGAGAGCGCGCTGTTGGTCCGCAGATGCGTGATCTGGAGATCGGCAAGCAAGGACTCGAGGCCCTCGTCGATCGCAACCTTCCCCAGCGCCTTGCCGTCAGCGTCGCGCTGCAGTTCGAGCACCGCACGCACGTTGTCCTCGACGTCGAGCTGCCGGAACACCGATGCTTCCTGCGGCAGATACGACAGCCCGAGACGCGCGCGTCGATGGATGGGCAGACGCGTGAGCGACGTGCCGTCGAGCGTGATCGAGCCCGCGTCGGCGCCGACCAGGCCGAGCATCATGTAGAAGCAGGTGGTCTTGCCCGCGCCGTTGGGTCCGAGCAGGCCGACCACTTCGCCGCTCTTGACCGTCAACGAAACGTCGTGGACGACGGTGCGCTTGCCGTAGGTTTTCTGAAGATGAGCCGCCTCGAGCGTCGACACCGAAGTGCCGACGCGAGCCGCCGCATGATCCATCGCGGCGGCGTCCGGCAGCGAGGTCTCGACGGCGCCCATCACGACTGCGGCTTCCTGTCGATCGCCGTCTCTTTCTTCAGCTCGACAGGAACGGCGGGCGCCGTGCTCGCAGGCACGCCATCGGGCGTTGAGCCCGGCTTGATCTTCGGTTGAAGCACGACGCGCACGCGCGAGTCCTTGCCGCCCGGGGTCGAAGCATTGTTCGACTGTGCGTTGTAGACCTCGGTGCGACTGTTGTAGTCGATGCGATCGCCGCGAATCTCGTCGGCGTCGCGGCCGGCCGCAAGGCGCTTGACGACCGCGCGATTGAAGAGCTTCACGGTATCGGACTTCTCGTCGTATTCGATCCGCTCGGCCTGACCTTCGATGTATTCGTCCACGCCTTCGCGCTTCTGCTTGAAGTACGCGAGTTTGGCCGGCTGGGTCGAAATCGCCGTGCCGTAGCTGTAGCCCTCGGGATCCTGGCGCGTGGTCAGCTGATCCGCGCGCAGCGTGATCGTGCCCTTGGTCAGCACCACGTCGCCTGTGTAAACCGAAGTTTGATTGAGATCGTCGCCACTGCTTTTGTCCGCGCTGATGATGACCGGTTTGTCTCTATCGGCACGTTCGGCAAAAGCTTGCGGGGCGCACGCAAAAAACATTCCGCCCGTCGCCAGCAACGCAACACCGATTTTGCGCAGGTCCGAATGCACAATGAGTATCAATCGATTTTTCATGGGGTCTGTCGGGAAGCGGGCGCCGATGCGGTCGCAGCGCTTCTCGATTCTCGGGCGGTTTTTGCTTCCCGAGCACTACGGGGCTCGATGACGGCGTGGACGCGCCCGCCCTTGCCGCCTTCGAGTTGCAGTTTGCGGTCGCCGTTATCGTATTGCATCCCGTTGGCGGTGACGTGCGAGCCGCCTTGCGTGACGGCTATGGGTTGGTCGGTCCTGAGAATCTCCTGTTCGGGCAAGGCGAGCATGTAGGGACTCTTGGCGACCAGTTCGGGAGCGCCCTTCCAAGGCGCCCGGTTCAGTACCACGTTGCCGTACAGGCGCACCTCTTCGCCTTCGCTGGTGGTCTTGCCCAGGTCGGCGCGCACCCGCATTTCGGGGCGATCGGCCTTGGCGCCGGCCAACCGGGGCGCGGTCAATTCGCCGCTGTCGTCGTCGGCATAGTGAATGAGCTTCTTTGCGCCGATCACGTATTGGGCGCGGCCCTGGTCGTCCATGCGCGTGAGCGTGATGTCGCTGGCCGTGTAGTCGATGTCGTGTCCGGAATTTTTCGGCGCCGCATCCGACAGACGAGCCTGCTCGGCCAGCCAGTACGAACCCACCGCCAGGCCGCTCAACAGAGCGAGCGACAAGACCAGCGTGCCGCGTTCACGCATGACGAATACGCGGACGATTGCGCGCGGCGATCAGGAGATCGCAGACTTCGCGCACTGCGCCCGCGCCGCCTTCGCGTCGGCTGATCCAGTGAGCGAACTCGGCGACGCCGTCGGCGGCGTTGGGCACGGTTGCGGCAAAGCCCACGCGACGCATGATCGCAAGATCGACCTCGTCGTCGCCCATGAATCCACACACCTCGGCGGACTTGCCCAGTTCGTGGCGCATCGCGTCGAACGCGGCGCCCTTGTCGACGACGCCCTGCACGACATGCTTGATTCCCAGTTCGGCACAGCGGCGCAAGGTGATCGGCGATTCGCGGCCCGACACCACCGCGGTCAGGATGCCCGCGGCCGACAAGGCCTTGATCCCCGCCCCGTCGAGAACATGAAAGGCCTTCAAGGCTTCGCCGCCGGCGCCGAAGTAAAGCTTGCCGTCGGTGAGCACGCCGTCGACATCGAACACCATCAGCTCGATCTTCGCGAGGCGCTCGATCACGCTCTTCGACAGACGCCGCAAGGTTTGCGAACCAGCGGCCCGCATCGAATCACCCTTCATCATCAGATGACCTTCGCATGAGTCAGGTCGTGGATATGCAGCGCGCCGACGAGCTTCCTCTGTGCATCGACCACCAGCAGCTGATTGATCCGGTGTTCTTCCATCAGGTCGGCCGCTTCCGCGGCGAGGCTGTCGGGGCCGATGCTGCGCGGCGAGCGATGCATGACGTCGGCCACGCGCACGTCCGAAAAATTCTGCGTCTTCTCGATCAGGCGGCGCAAGTCGCCGTCGGTGAAGATGCCGGCTACGCGCCCGTCGCCGTCCAGCACCGCCGTCATCGCCATGGCCTTCTTCGAGATTTCGAGCAGCGCCGTCGACAACGATGCGTCGAGGCCCACGACAGGCACGGCGTCGCCGGTGCGCATCACGTCGCTCACGTGCGTCAGCAGACGCCGCCCGAGCGTGCCGCCCGGATGCGAACGCGCGAAGTCGTCCTTCCCGAAGCCGCGCGCGTCGAGCAGCGCGACCGCGAGCGCATCGCCCAACGCAAGCGCCGCGGTCGTGCTCGCGGTCGGCGCGAGATTCAACGGGCAAGCTTCCTCTTCGACGTGCGCGTCGAGATGCACGTCGGCGAGCGAGGCGAGCGTCGAGAGCGGCTGACCGGTAATGGCAATCAGCTTCGCGCCTTGGCGTTTCAGGATCGGCACGATTGCGAGCAGCTCGTCGGTCTCGCCCGAGTACGAGAACGCGACGAGGACATCGGCCTCGGTCACCATGCCGAGGTCGCCGTGGCTCGCTTCGGCCGCATGCACGAAGAACGCCGGCGTGCCGGTCGAGGCGAAAGTCGCCGCGGTCTTCCTCGCGATGTGCCCGGACTTGCCGATGCCCGACACGACCACGCGGCCCTTGCAATCGAGCAGCACGCGCACCGCCTTTGCGAAGCTGGCGTCGATGCGCTCGGCCAGCGCCGTGATCGCGGCGGCTTCGATCTGCAGCACGCGCCGCGCAAGCGCGAGGGTGGACGCTTCGGCTGCGTCATCGGCTGCGTCAGTGGCGGCGGCATCGGCTACTTCAGCGGCCGCGTTATCGGCGCCGGCGGCGCCTCCCGCGTCGTCACGCTCGGCGTCTGGCGCAGCGGTTAAAGTACGCGGGACGCGACGCGGAACACGGGATTTTTTGACGCGCGGCCCACGTTCGTCGCGGGCTGAATCGGATCGGGCGGGCACGCTGGTGGGCATCCGTCGAGTATAACAAGGCATGTCGCTTGCTTATGCCGCGCCGAATGCCCGGCGCGGCTCGCGCACGCGATGACACGGACAGGTTCTCAGTCGCACACTTCGAGCGCCCCTCTTGAGCACTCTCGAACTCTCGCTGCTGTTTCTCTTCGCCGCCGTGTTTGGCGTGGTGGTGTTTCGCATGCTGCACCTGCCGCCGATGCTCGGCTATCTGGTGGTGGGCATCGCCATCGGTCCGCACGCGCTGGGCCTGGTGGCGGACCTCGAGGGCACGCGTCATCTCGCCGAATTCGGCGTGGTGTTCCTGATGTTCTCGATCGGCCTCGAGTTCAGCCTCGCCAAGCTCTACACGATGAAGCGCATCGTGTTCGGGCTCGGCTTCGCCCAAGTGGCGATCACGATCGCGATTACCCTGGTCGGCGGATACGGCCTGACGCGCCTCTTCCCGGGCCTCTTCGGGCGGCCCGGCGGCGCGGCGCTGCTCGCGCTGGGCGGCGCGCTTGCGATGTCGTCGACCGCGATCGTCGTCAAGATGCTGACCGAGCGCATCGAGCTCGAGACCGAACACGGACGCCGCATCGTCGGCGTGCTGCTGTTTCAGGATCTCGCGGTGGTTCCGCTGTTGATCATCGTACCGGCGCTGGCTTCGCCCGATGGCGAGCTGATCAACACGCTCGCGATCGCCTTCATCAAGGCGGCCTGCGTGCTCGCGTTGCTGCTGTATTTCGGCCAGAAGCTGATGCGAAGCTGGTTCACGATCGTCGCGCGGCGGCGCTCGCAAGAGCTCTTCATGTTGAACCTGCTGCTGGTCACGCTCGGTCTCGCGTGGATCACCGAGCTTGCCGGCCTGTCGCTCGCGTTGGGCGCGTTCGTCGCGGGCATGCTGATCTCGGAGACCGAATACCGGCATCGCGTCGAAGAAGACATCAAGCCGTTTCGCGACGTGCTGCTGGGTCTGTTTTTCATCACCATCGGCATGCTGCTCAACGTGCCGGTCGTGCTCGGCCACATCGGTCTGGTGCTGCTGTTGCTGTTCGTGCCGATCGCGTTGAAGCTGGTGCTGATCACGGGGCTGGCGAAATTGTTCGGCGCGTCCCCAGGCGTTGCGATCCGCACCGGCCTCGGGTTGGCGCAGGCCGGCGAGTTCGGCTTCGTGCTGCTCAATCTCGCGGGCGGCCTGCAACTCCTCGACCCGTTGCTTTTGCAGATCGTGCTGGGCGCGATGTTGTTGTCGATGCTCGCCGCGCCCTTTCTGATCCAGTACAGCGAGCGCATCGCATTGCGCGTGTCGTCGTCCGAATGGATGTTGCAGTCGCTCGCATTGACCCAGATCGCGAGCCGCACCATGGCCACGCGCGGCCACGTGATCGTGTGCGGCTTCGGGCGCAGCGGCCAGGGCCTGGTGCGGCTGCTCGATCAGGAAAGCATCGCGTACGTCGCGCTCGACCTCGATCCCGATCGGGTACGCGAGGCGCAGCTCGCCGGCGACTCGGTCGTCTATGGCGATGCGACGCGCCGCGAATCGCTTGCCGCGGCGGGCATTCAGCGCGCAGCGGCCCTCGTCATCACCTATGCGGAAACCAACGCAGCCGAAAAGACGTTGCACTTCGCGCACGAGCTTGCGCCGCACCTGCCGGTGGTCGTGCGCACGCACGACGACAGCGAGCTCGATCGCCTGCGTCGCGCGGGTGCGACCGAAGTCGTTCCCGAGATCGTCGAGGGCAGCCTGATGCTCGCATCGCATGCTCTGCTGTTGCTCGGCGTGCCGGTGAGCCGCGTGGCCGAGCGGCTTTCGCAAGCGCGCGATTCACGCTATCAGATGTTGTCGGGCTACTTCCACGGCGCCGACGACAAGGACGCCACTCCTGACGACGTGCGCGACGATGCACGCCGCGTGCGGTTGCGTTCGGTGATGCTCGCCGCGAACAGTCATGCGATCGGCAAGACGCTGGCCGACATCGGCATCGACAAGCTGGGCGTGGTCGTGACGTCGATACGAAGACGCGGCATACGCGGCGTCGATCCGGCGCCCGATGCGCTCCTGCTGGCAGGCGACGGGCTGGTGTTGCGCGGCTCCCTCGAGGCGCTGGCTCTCGCCGAGGAAAGGCTTGCGGAGACGCGCGAGCGAAGGTGAAGAGATCGAACCGGGAGCTGGTCGTCCCTGCCAACGCAGGGCCCAGCGTCGTTCGTCGAACGACGCTGGATTCCCTCCCCGCTTTCGCGGGGACTGAAGCCCGCGGGAACGACGGGAGTTTCGGCATCGTTATAATCGCTCGTTGCTCTTCCCCCGCGGCTCTCCCCCTTACCGCTGATGAACGAATCCGCCGCCACCGCGGTCCCGGACGGCCCGCTCGTCGACATTTCCGATCTCCACTTCCGCTACGGGGCGCGGCCTATCCTGTCGGGCGTGACGATGCGCTTCGGGCGCGGCAAGGTGATCGCCGTGATGGGCGGCTCGGGTTCGGGCAAGACCACGATCCTGAAGCTGATCGGCGGCCAGTTGCGCCCCGAGTCGGGCGCGGTGCGCGTTGCGGGCCAGCAGATCGGCGCGTTGAACCAGCGCGAGCTTTACGCGGTGCGTCGCCGCATGGGCATGCTGTTCCAGTTCGGCGCGCTCTTCACCGACATGAGCGTGTTCGAGAACGTCGCGTTTCCGCTGCGCGAACACACCGACCTTTCTGAAGAATTGATTCGCGACTTGGTGCTGATGAAGCTCAATGCGGTCGGGCTGCGCGGCGCACACGCCTTGATGCCGGGCGAGATCTCGGGCGGCATGGCGCGTCGCGTGGCGCTCGCACGCGCGATCGCGCTCGATCCCGAGTTGATCCTGTATGACGAGCCGTTCGCGGGCCTCGATCCGATCTCGCTCGGCGTGACGGCGAACCTGATTCGCTCGCTGACCGATGCGCTCGGCGCAACCTCGATCGTGGTCACCCACGATGTCGCCGAGTCGCTCCGGATTGCCGACTACGTGTACTTCATCGCATCGGGCAAGGTCGCGGCCGAAGGCACGCCCGACGATCTCGCGAAATCGACCGATCCCTTCGTGCGTCAGTTCGTCGACGGCGCACCCGACGGACCCGTGCCGTTCCACTATCCGGCGCCGCCGTATACGGTCGACCTCGGCCTCGCCGACGTGACGGCAAACGCGGCGGACCGAAGCGCGAGCACCCGATGAACCCGATCGCAGCATTGGGAGGCTGGAGCATAGTCGTCGTGCAGAACGCGGGCAGCGCCGCACGCTTCTTCATCGCGATCGTCGTGCGCATCTTTCATGCGCTGCTGCGCTTTCGACTGGTCCGCGACCAGATTCATTTTCTGGGCAATTATTCGTTCGTCATCATCGTCGTCTCGGGCCTCTTCGTGGGCTTCGTGCTGGGCCTGCAGGGCTATTACACTCTGCGCCGCTACGGCTCCGAGCAAGCGCTCGGCCTTCTGGTCGCGTTGTCGCTGGTGCGTGAACTCGGGCCGGTCGTGACCGCACTGTTGTTCGCGGGCCGCGCCGGAACGTCGCTCACCGCCGAGATCGGGCTGATGAAGGCCGGCGAACAATTGTCCGCGATGGAAATGATGGCGGTCGATCCGGTCGCGCGCGTGATCGCGCCGCGCTTCCTGGCCGGCGTGATCGCGATGCCTGTCCTCGCCGCGCTGTTCTCGGCCGTCGGCATCATCGGCGGCTACATCGTCGGCGTGCAGTTGATCGGCGTCGACGAAGGCGCTTTCTGGTCGCAGATGCAAGGCGGCGTGGACGTGTGGAACGATGTCGGCAACGGGGTGATCAAGAGCATCGTGTTCGGCATTGCGGTGACTTTCATCGCGCTTCGTCAGGGCTATGAAGCCAAACCCACGCCCGAAGGCGTGTCGCGTGCGACCACGCGCACCGTGGTGGCCGCGTCACTTGCGGTCCTCGGTCTGGATTTCATATTGACGGCACTGATGTTCAGCACGAGCTGACCGCGAGTCTGCGAAAGGAAAGCACATGCAACTGCAATCAAGAGCCATCGACTTCTGGGTGGGCCTGTTCGTGATCGCCGGATTGGCGGCGCTTCTTTTCCTCGCGCTGAAGGCGGGCAACCTCGCGTCGTTTTCGACGCAGGACACGTATCGCATCAACGCGAAGTTCGACAATATCGGCGGATTGAAGCCGCGGGCGCCGGTGAAAAGCGCGGGCGTGGTGGTCGGGCGCGTCGCCGCGATTCGCTTCGACGACAAGACATATCAGGCGGTGGCCGACATCGATCTCGACTCGAGCTACAAGTTTCCGAAGGATAGTTCTGCCAAAATACTGACCTCGGGACTGCTCGGTGAGCAGTATCTGGGCCTCGAGCCGGGCGCCGATCAGGCGATGCTGGCCAACGGCGACCGCCTCACCAGCACCCAGTCTGCGGTCATCCTCGAGAATCTGATCAGTCAGTTTCTCTTCAGCAAGGCAGCCGAAGGCAAGCCGCCAGAGTCGTCGCAGTCATCGTCGCAGTCGTCGTCAGACCTCAAGGACAAGAAGCCATGAACCCTCTTTTACGCGGAAAGCTGTCGTGGACGTTGCTTCGCTGGGCTGCGATTGCGACGCTCACTTCCTCCACCGCACTCGTCACCGGTTGCGCGACCACCCAGCAGGCGATCGAAGAGGTCAAGGCTGCGGGATCGCGTTTCGATCGCTTCGATCCGATCGAGCCGGTCAATCGCGTCGTCTATTCGTTCAACGACAAGATCGACAAGGCGATCGTCAAGCCGGTCGCGCTGGGCTACAAGGCGATACTGCCGACGCAGGTGCGCTATTGCATCTCGAACGTGTTCGGCAACCTTGCCGATGTCCCGACGTCGCTCAATAATTTCCTCCAGGGCAAGATCAAGGAGGGCGGCTCGGATCTGTGCCGTGTCGGCGTCAACACCACGGTCGGCCTGCTGGGGTGCTTCGACGTGGCGTCCAAGTGGGGCTTCGAAAAGCACAACGAAGACTTCGGTCAGACGCTCGGGCGCTGGGGGATTCAGACTGGACCGTACATCGTGTTGCCGCTGCTCGGCCCGAGTACGCTGCGCGATGCGGTCGCGCAATTGGTTGTCGATTCCCGGACCGATCCGGTGCGTTACGTCAACGACATTCCAGTGCGGAACATTTCGTATGGCGTTCGCTTGATCGACCGGCGAGCGCAGTTGCTCGACACCACCAATTTCCTCGAGGACGCCGCGCTCGATCCCTACATCTTCGTTCGCGACGCCTATCTCGCGCGGCGCCGCAGCCTCGTCAACGACGGCGATACTTCGCCGCCGACCGATACGACGGGCGGCGACGCGCAACCGCCGACGGCCGGCCCCGGCCCCGCGGACGCCAAGCCCGGGAAGCAATGAAGTTGACGGGGTTCGTGCGACGCGTGTCGTTATGCGTGTCATCCAAACGACGCGCCGTTCGGTTAATGGCAGCACAGCCTGACGGACAACGCACCTGATTCGGTCGCATGCGATCAGGCTCATCTCTGGAGAAACCCATGACAAGCCCGATCCTGGACTTGCAGAAACTGCGCGGCGCGTTCATCGGCTTTTTCGCCGCGTGCGCGCTCGGTATTGCCGGTCCATCTTTCGCGCAGGCGCAGGGGCTTGCGCCCGACGCGCTCGTCAAGAAGCTCACCGAGGAAGTACTCGCCACCGTCAAGGGCGACAAGGACATCCAGTCGGGCAACATCAGCAAGATTCAATCGCTGGTCGAAACCACGGTGCTGCCGTACGTCAATTTTCAGAAGATGACCGCGAGCGCCGTGGGACGCAATTGGTCGCAGGCCACGCCCGAGCAGCAAAAGCAGATCACCGACCAGTTCCGTCAGTTGTTGATCTACACGTATTCGGGGGCGCTGACCGAGGTGCGCGATCAACAGGTGCAGTACAAGCCTTTTCGCGCCGATCCCGCGGACACGGTCGTGCAAGTCAACAGCCAGATCGTGGACACGCGCGGCGGCGAGCCGATCACGCTCAACTACCGGCTCGAGAAGGGCAGCGACGGCTGGAAGATCATCGACGTGAACGTACTTGGCGTGTGGCTGGTCGAGAATTACCGCAATACCTTCCAGCAGGAAATCACGAAGGGCGGCATCGACGGCCTGATCAAGACGCTGACCGAGAAGAATCGTTCGCTCGCGAATTCTTCGGCGAGGCGCAAGAGCTGAGCGCCGAGCGCACCGGCCGATTTCGATGTTTCGCTTTCCCGCGCCGATCACGATGGGCAATGCGGCGGCGAGCCTGGCCGATTGCATAGTCGCGATCGATGGGGGCGAGACCGACCTCGCGCTCGATGCACTGGGTCGATCGGACTCGTCGGCGGTGGCGGTCCTTCTCGCGGCTCGGCGTCATGCACTCGAAGTGGATTCGATGCGGGGCAAGTCGCTGCGGCTGACCGGCATGCCCGCGGCCGTCAAGAGCCTCGCGGCGCTCTACGGCGTCGATGCGCTCCTGAACTCGCGCGACTGACCACACCACTGACCGCACCACTGACTTCAAGCAGCAGTGAGAGGGGGCCTTATAATCTCGCCCTCTTCGCGCGCCCGACGGGCCCGCCACGATGTCTCCACCTCCTCATGTCAGCCGCCATTCATCTCGAGAACGTTCAGAAGCGCTATCGCGCGCTCACGGCGCTCGCGGGGGTGAGCTTCGCGATCGATGAAGGCGATTTCTTCGGACTGCTCGGACCCAATGGCGCCGGCAAGACGACGTTGATTTCGATCATCGCGGGTCTCACTCGCGCCGATTCGGGCTCGGCTCGCGTGCTCGGTCACGATGTCGTGACCGACTATCGCGCGAGCCGGCGGCTGCTTGGCGTCGTGCCGCAGGAACTGGTGTTCGATCCCTTCTTCACGGTGCGCGAGACGCTGCGCATCCAGTCGGGATATTTCGGCCTGTCGAAGAACGACGCGTGGATCGACGAGATCATGCACAACCTCGACCTCACCACCAAGGCCGACGTCAACATGCGCGCCTTGTCGGGCGGCATGAAGCGTCGCGTGCTGGTTGCGCAGGCGCTGGTCCACAAGCCTCCGGTGATCGTGCTCGACGAGCCGACCGCGGGCGTCGATGTCGAATTGCGTCAGACCTTGTGGCATTTCATCGCGCGCCTGAATCGCGAAGGCCACACCATCGTGTTGACCACGCATTACCTCGAAGAAGCGCAGGCGCTCTGCAAGCGCATCGCGATGCTTCAGCACGGGCGCGTGGTGGCACTGGAATCGACGGCGTCGCTGCTGGCGCGTTTCGACGCGGCGCAGTTGATCCTGCATTTCTCGCGAGGCCATCTCCCGCCCGGACTGGTCGATCGCGCGGTCGAGCCCGAGACCGCGCTGACGTCCGCTCGCGTCGCGCTGCGGCTCGCCGCGGCCAACGAAGTCGAGCCGATACTCGCAAGCTGCCGCGCGTCTGGCGCCGTGATCGATCAGGTCGCGATCCAGCGCGCCGATCTCGAGGATGTGTTCGTGCAGATCATGAGCGGCGCGCGCCATGATGCATACGCGACGCACGCGCTATTGCAATGAGTACATTGTCCCCGCCCATCGTCGCGATCGTGCCGCCGCTTCCCGAAGGCGCGGTGCTCGGTGCGGCCACCGGTTTTCGCACGCTCTTCTACAAGGAGTCGCTGCGTTTCTGGAAGGTCGGCTATCAGACGGTCGGCGCGCCCATCCTCACGTCGGTCCTCTACCTGATGATCTTCTCGCACGTGCTCGAAGCTCACGTGCAGGTCTACGGTCGCGTCTCGTACACCGCGTTCCTGATTCCCGGTCTCGTGATGATGGCGATGCTGCAAAACGCATTCGCGAACAGCGCATCGTCGCTGATCCAGTCGAAGATCAGTGGCAACTTCGTCTTCGTGTTGCTCACGCCGCTGTCGCATCGAGAAGTGTTCGCGGCCTATGTGCTCGCATCGATGGTTCGCGGTCTTGTGGTCGGGGCGGGCGTGCTGATCGTCACGCTGTGGTTCGCGCTTTCCGACTTCGCGGCGCCGCTGTGGATCATCGTCTTCGCGTTGCTTGCGACCGCCACGCTCGGCACGCTCGGCCTCATCGCCGGCATATGGGCCGAGAAGTTCGATCAGGTCGCGGCCTTCCAGAATTTCCTGATCATGCCGGCGACCTTTCTTTCCGGCGTGTTCTACTCGGTGCACTCGCTGCCCGCTTTCTGGCAAAGCGTGTCGCGCGCCAACCCCTTTTTCTACATGATCGACGGCTTTCACTATGGCTTCTTCGGCGTGTCCGACGTGTCGCCGTGGGTCAGCCTTGCGATCGTCGGCGCGACCTGCGTCGCGATCGTGGCGATCGCGCTGCGGCTGCTTGCGTCCGGCTACAAGACTCGACACTAAATCCTTCGCACCATGATGAACAAAGAAATGATTCGCGAGCTGATCGGCTCGCATATCGATTGCACCGAGCTCGATGTGCGCGGCGATGACGGCGCGCATTTCGAAGCGACCATCGTCGCGCCGGCGTTCATGGGGAAGTCACGCGTGGCGCGCCATCAACTGGTCTATGCCGCGCTCGGCGATCACATGAAGGAAGCGATACACGCGTTGTCGTTCAAGACTCTCACGCCGGAAGAATGCGCCCAAGAGCGCGCCGACGCGTCGGTGAAAAACGAGCGTGGATAGACTCGTCATCACCGGCGGCCAGCGACTGGCCGGTGAGGTCGCGATCTCGGGCGCGAAGAACGCGGCGCTGCCTATCCTCGCGGCGAGCCTGCTGACGAGCGAGCCGCTCGAGATTTCCAACCTGCCGGATCTGCGCGACGTCGGCACGATGCTGCGTCTGCTCGAACGCATGGGTGTGCACATCGAGCGCGGCGAGCACCGCGTCACGCTGCGCGCGAACGCGGTCACTGCGCTCGAAGCGGCATACGACCTCGTCAAGACGATGCGCGCTTCGATCCTCGTGCTCGGGCCGATGCTCGCGCGCTTCGGCCAAGCGCGCGTGTCGCTGCCCGGCGGCTGCGCGATCGGCCAGCGACCGGTCGATCAACACATCAAGGGTCTGCAGGCGATGGGGGCGACTATCGAGGTCGAGCAGGGCTACCTCGTCGCGCATATCGACGCGGCGGGCGGGCGCTTGAAGGGCGCGCGCATCGTCACCGACATGGTGACCGTGACCGGAACCGAGAATCTGATGATGGCCGCGACCCTGGCCGATGGCGAGACCGTCATCGAGAACGCGGCGCGCGAGCCCGAGGTCGTCGATCTCGCGACCGTGTTGCTCGCGATGGGCGCGCGCATCCACGGCGCGGGAACCGATCGCATCGTGATCGAAGGCGTCGAGAATCTTTCGGGCGCGCGGCATGCGGTGATGCCCGATCGCATCGAGACCGGAACCTTTCTGTGCGCGGCCGCGGCGACGGCGTCGCGACACGGCGGCGATGTGCTGCTCGAGAACGTGCGGCCGCGCAGCCTCGACGCGGTGCTCGACAAGCTCGTCGAGGCGGGTGTCGCGCTCGACGCCGGCGACGACTGGATTCGCGTCTATCGCAATGGCAGAGCCGATCCGCTTGCGGGCGTCAACATTCGCACGTCCGAATACCCGGCCTTTCCCACCGACATGCAGGCGCAATTCATGGCGCTCAACTGCATCGCCGTGGGTACCAGCCGCGTCACCGAGACGATCTTCGAGAATCGCTTCATGCACGTGCAGGAGTTGAGCCGCCTGGGCGCCGCGATCGAGATCGAAGGCAACACCGCGATCGTCAAGGGCGTGCCGCGACTGTCCGGCGCGACCGTGATGGCGACCGATCTGCGCGCGTCGGCCGGCCTCGTGATCGCAGCGCTGGTGGCCGACGGCAAGACCAACATCGATCGCATCTACCATCTCGATCGCGGCTACGAAGCGATGGAGACCAAGCTCACCGCGCTCGGCGCGACCATACGCCGCGTGGCCGACTGACCGGCCGCGCAAACGTACACGCACATGCTGACGCTCGCGCTCTCGATGGGCCGCATCATCGCCGAGACCCTGCCGCTGCTGGCGGCAGCCGGCATCGTCCCCTGCGAAGATCCCGAGTCCTCGCGCAAGCTGATCATCGCGACCTCGAACCCCGGGTTGCGCATCATCATCGTTCGCGCGTCCGACGTGCCGACCTATGTCGAACACGGCGCCGCGGATCTGGGCGTCGCGGGCAAGGACGTGCTGCTCGAACACGGGGACGCGTCGAGCAACGGCGGCCTGTATCAGCCGCTCGACCTCGAGATCGCGCGCTGTCGCCTGTCGGTGGCCGCGCCGCGCGGCTTCGATTACGCCAACGCCGTGCGCCAGGGCGCGCGCCTGTCGATTGCGACCAAGTACGTGCGCACAGCGCGCGAACATTTCGACATGAAGGGCGTGCACGTCGATCTGATCAAGCTCTACGGCTCGATGGAGCTCGGTCCCCTGGTCGGCCTCGCCGATGCGATCGTCGATCTGGTTTCGTCGGGCGCTACGCTCGCGGCCAACGATCTGGTCGAAGTCGAAACCATCATGCCGATCTCGTCGCGGCTGATCGTCAATCAGGCGGCGTTGAAATTGAAGCGCGAGGCGATACAACCGTTGCTCGACGCGTTGACGAAGGCAGTCGACGCGCGGCGCGGGAAGGTTGCGGCGCCGTGAGCGAAATATTGGACATGCGATCGATCGCGCGGCCGGTCGTGCGCCGGCTCGACAGCACGTCGTCCGGCTTCGACGGCGAACTCGCGGCGCTGCTGCGCTTCGACACCGACATCGATTCGGCGGTCGATCAGGCGGCCGCTGCGATCCTCGCCGACGTACGCGAGCGCGGCGATGCGGCGCTGGTCGAATACACGCGGCGCTTCGATCGCTTTGCGATTGCATCGGTTGCCGACCTCGAGGTTTCGCGCGAAGAGATCAACGCGGCGCGTGACGGATTGCCCGCGTTGCAACGCGATGCACTCGAGGCGGCCGCCGTTCGCATCCGTCGCTTCCACGAGCATCAGCGCGGCGAGTCGTGGGATATCACCGATGCCGAAGGGACCCGGGTCGGACAGAGAGTCACGTCGCTCGATCGCGTCGGCGTCTACGTGCCGGGCGGCCTCGCGGCCTATCCGTCGTCGGTGCTGATGGCCGCAATTCCCGCCAAGGTCGCGGGCGTCGCCGAAGTCGTGATGGTCACGCCGACACCCGATGGAAGGCGCAATGCGATGGTGCTAGCGGCGGCAGCGATCGCAGGCGTCGACCGCGTCTTCACGATCGGCGGAGCGCAGGCGATTGGCGCGCTCGCGTATGGGACCGCGACGATACCCGCGGTAGACAAGATCGTGGGTCCCGGCAACGCGTACGTGGCCGCGGCCAAGCGCCGCGTGTTCGGCATGGTCGGCATCGACATGATCGCGGGGCCATCGGAAATTCTGGTCGTCGCCGACGGCACGGCGCCGCCCGACTGGGTCGCGATGGATCTTTTCTCGCAAGCCGAGCACGACGAAGTCGCGCAGGCGATCCTGCTGTGTCCCGACGCGGGCTACATCGATGCGGTGGCTGCGAGCATCGCACGCCTCATGGCTGGGCTGTCGCGTGTGGACATCGTCACGGCGTCGATGCGCGATCGTTGCGCCCTGATTCAGGTGCGCGACCTCGACGACGCGTGCGCGATCGTCAATCGCATCGCGCCCGAGCATCTCGAACTGTCGGTCGCCGATCCCGAAGCCTTGCTGCCGAAGATTCGCCATGCCGGCGCGATCTTCCTGGGCATCCATTCGTCAGAAGCGATCGGCGACTATTGCGCGGGGCCGAACCACGTGCTGCCCACCGCGCGCACCGCGCGCTTCTCGTCGCCGCTCGGCGTCTACGATTTTCAGAAGCGCTCGTCGATCATCGAAGTCAGCCGCGCAGGTGCGCAGACGCTCGGTGCGCTCGCAGCCACGCTGGCTCGCGCAGAGGGGCTCGATGCACATGCGCGTTCTGCGGAGTATCGGTTGAACCGCCGGCTCGAACGCGCCGAAAAAAAGGGCGCGTGAACGCTCTCGTCTCCTCGGTGATCCGTGAAGACGTGCGCGCGATGCGCGCCTATGCGGTGCCTGATGCCGCGGGCCTCGTGAAGCTCGACGCGATGGAGAATCCCTATGCGTTGCCGGCCGAGCTGCGCGAACAACTCGGCCGACGCCTCGCTGAGCTCGCCATCAATCGCTATCCGATGCCGCGTGCCGATGCCTTGCGCGCGACCATCCGGCGCGTGATGCAGGTACCCGATGGATGCGACGTGATCCTCGGCAACGGCTCCGACGAATTGATCGCGCTCGCATGCGCCGCGGTCGCGCGCGATGGCGCTTCGGTGCTGTCTCTGGTACCGGGCTTCGCGATGTTCGAACTGTCGGCGCGCATCGCGCGGCTCGAACATGTGGGCGTGCTTTTGAGATCCGACTTCTCGCTCGACCGCGAGGCGACCATCGCCGCGATGCGCATGCATCGTCCCGCGCTCGCGTTCATCGCGTATCCGAACAATCCGACCGGCAATCTTTTCGCGCGCGCGGATGTCGAAGCGATCGTCATCGTGTCGCGTGAAACGAACACGCTGGTGATCGTCGACGAGGCCTATCACGCGTTCGCGTCCGACAGCTTCATGCCCGATCTACCGCATCACGACCACCTGCTCGTGTTGCGCACGGTGAGCAAGAGCGGCCTCGCGGGCGCGCGCCTCGGCTATCTCGCCGGCGCGCCGCAGTGGCTCTGCGAGATCGACAAGATCAGACCGCCGTACAACATCAACGTCTTCACGCAATGCGCGGTGCAGTTCGCGCTCGAACATCACGATGTGCTCGACGCGCAGGCTGCGATCCTGCGAGGCGAGCGCGAGAAACTGTTCGACGCGTTGCAGGCGATCGAAGGCGTCACGCCATTTCGATCGGACGCGAACTTCATCCTGTTTCGCGTCCATAGTGGTGACGCGACTGCCGCAGTGCTGGTCTTCGAAGCGCTCCGGCGTCGACGCGTGCTGGTCAAGGACCTCTCGCGCATGCCGTTGTGCGCGAATGCCCTGCGTGTTACGGTTTCCACGCCCGAAGAAAACGCGCTCTTTCTCGACGCGCTTGCTTCGGCTCTCCACGAAGTCCATCAGTCACTTTCGACAGCGTCATGAATGCTCCTCTCGAATCCGCGCTCCTCGCGCGCCGCGCCAGCGTCATCCGCAACACCGTCGAAACGCAGATCGCGGTCGCGGTCGATCTCGACGGCAGCGGGCGCGCCAAGCTCGCGAGCGGCGTTGCCTTCCTCGATCACATGCTCGACCAGATCGCGCGTCATGGCCTGGTCGATCTCGACATCGATGCGAAGGGCGACCTGCATATCGATGCGCATCACACCGTGGAAGACATCGGCATCACGCTCGGCCAGGCGGTGGCGCAGGCGATCGGCGACAAGAAGGGCATCCGTCGCTACGGACACGCCTACGTGCCGCTCGACGAAGCGTTGTCGCGCGTCGTGATCGATTTCTCGGGACGGCCCGAGCTCGTGTGGCACGTGCCGTTCACGCGCGCGATGATCGGCAGCTTCGACGTCGACCTCGCGCACGAATTCTTTCAGGGCTTCGTCAATCACGCGCAGGTCACGTTGCACGTCGACAACCTGCGCGGCGACAACGCGCACCATCAATGCGAGACCGTGTTCAAGGCCTTCGGCCGCGCGCTGCGCATGGCGGCCGAGCGCGATGCGCGCATGGCCGGAACGGTACCGAGCACGAAGGGATCTCTTTGATCGCCTGATCCCGTCTCGCGTCGTCCGCGGTTGCGCGGTTCTACCCGCGGCGCGACGTGACGGCACTTCATTCTTCGCATGTCTTCCTTCATCGTCATCGTCGACTACGGCATGGGCAACGTACGCAGCGTCGCGCAGGCCTTGAAGCATGTCGCGCCCGATGCGGACGTGCGCATCTCGGGCAGCGCGAACCACCTGCTCGAGGCCGATCGCATCGTGTTGCCGGGTCAGGGTGCAATGCCCGACTGCATGCGGCATCTCTACGAGACCGGCCTCGTCGACACGCTCGTGAAGTGTGCGGAGTCCAAGCCCTTGCTCGGTGTATGCATCGGCGAGCAGATGCTGGTCGATGCGAGCGATGAAAGCGCCGACGGAAATCCCACGCCGGGACTCGGCCTGATCGCGGGACACTGCGTGCGCTTCGATCCATTGGCAGGCGATGGCGCACGTCCGCTCAAGGTTCCGCACATGGGATGGAACCGCGTGAGCCAAACCATGGACGTGGGCCGAAAGCACGCGCTGTGGCGCGGCATAGCTGACGAAAGCTGGTTCTACTTCGTTCACAGTTACCATGTGCGCCTGGCCGATCCGAATCATGCGGCGGGGTCCAGCGATTACGGATCGCCCTTTACCGCAGCGATTGCCCGCGATAATATTTTTGCCACCCAATTTCATCCCGAGAAAAGTGCCCACGCCGGCCTCGCGCTGTATCGGAATTTCGTCGCATGGAATCCGTGAGCGCACCATGTCTGTCGTGAACCCCGCCTGGTCGCCGTCGACCATCCGCATTCCGAGTTGCTTTCGACCCGCCCCACCGCCGCATCCGCCGTCCTCCCCGCGTTTCTCCATCACATGCTGCTGATCCCCGCGATCGATCTGAAGGACGGCCATTGCGTCCGTTTGAAGCAAGGCGATCTGAACGACGCCACCGTCTTTTCCGAAGACCCGGCCGCCATGGCCAGGCATTGGGTCGAGCAAGGCGCCCGACGCCTTCATCTGGTCGATCTCAACGGCGCCGTCGCCGGGCGGCCGAAGAACGAATCGGTGATCAAGGCGATCGTCGATGCGGTCGGCGGCAGCATCCCGGTCCAGCTCGGCGGCGGCATTCGCGACCTCGACACGATCGAGCGTTATCTCGACGACGGCATCGCCTACGTCATCATCGGCACGGCAGCCGTCAAGAACCCCGGCTTCCTGCATGACGCGTGCGGCGCATTCCCCGGACAGATCATCGTCGGTCTCGACGCGCGCGAGGGCAAGGTCGCCACCGACGGCTGGTCCAAGCTCACCGGCCATGAAGTGATCGACCTCGCGAAGAAGTTCGAGGGATACGGCGTCGAAGCGATCATCTACACCGACATCGGCCGCGACGGCATGCTGACGGGCATCAACATCGACGCGACCGTCAAGCTCGCCAAGGCGGTCTCGGTTCCGGTGATCGCAAGCGGCGGCCTGTCGTCCATCGCCGATGTCGAGGCGCTGTGTGCGATCGAAGACGAAGGCATCGAAGGCGTGATCTGCGGGCGCGCGATTTATTCCGGTGATCTGGATTTCAAGGCGGCGCAGGCGCGGGCCGATGGGATGGAGACGACGTGAACAAGCCGTCACCCCGGCGCAGGCCGGGGCCCAATAGCCGTCTTCCCGGCGAAGGCCGGGATCCAAGTTTCCTGCCTGCACGACAATAGGCAACTTGGACCCCGGCCTTCGCCGGGAAGACGGCTCAACCGAAAACCGCACTTCCCTCATGCTCGCCAAACGCCTCATCCCCTGCCTCGACGTCCACGCCGGCCGCGTCGTGAAGGGCGTCAACTTCGTGCAATTGCGCGATGCGGGCGACCCCGTCGAAATCGCCCGACGCTACGACGAAGCGGGCGCCGACGAGATCACCTTTCTCGACATCACGGCCACCGCCGATGACCGCGACCTGATTCTCGAAATGATCGAAGCCGTCGCCTCGCAGGTCTTCATTCCGCTCACCGTCGGCGGAGGCGTGCGCACGGTGGCCGATGTGCGGCGACTGCTCAACGCGGGCGCCGACAAGATCAGCATCAACTCGAGCGCGGTCGCCAACCCGCAACTCGTGACCGATGCGGCCGCGCGCTACGGCTCGCAATGCATCGTGGTTGCGATCGATGCCAAGGCAAATCCCGACGGCGGCTGGCAGGTCTATACGCATGGCGGGCGTCAGGCCACCGGCCGCGATGCGCTCGCGTGGGCGAAGGAAGTCGCAGAGCGCGGCGCGGGCGAAATCCTCCTGACCAGCATGGACCGCGACGGCACGCAAGCCGGCTTCGATCTCGAACTCACGCGCGCCGTTTGCGATGCGGTGCCGGTGCCGGTGATCGCGTCGGGCGGCGTCGGCACGCTCGCGCATCTGGCCGACGGCGTGCTCGAAGGCCACGCCGACGCCGTGCTCGCAGCGAGCATCTTTCACTACGGCACGTTCACGGTCGGGCAGGCCAAGCGCTACATGGCCGAACGCGGCATCGCGATGCGCCTGACATGAGCAGGGCCTCGATGCCGGCGCGTGCGTCGTGGCTCGACCAGGTCGCGTGGAATGCCGACGGCCTCGTCGCCGCGATCGCGCAGGAAGTCGG
Organism: Burkholderiales bacterium; assembly: GCA_038225855.1. Taxonomy (GTDB): domain Bacteria; phylum Pseudomonadota; class Gammaproteobacteria; order Burkholderiales; family Burkholderiaceae_D; genus CAHJXF01. The sequence continues at coordinate 26,428 of JBBRQU010000032.1, forward strand.
CAGCCGCGACGTGCTGATGCTCGCGTGGATGAATCGCGAGGCCTTGAGCGAAACGCTGGCGCGCGGCGAAGCGGTGTACTGGAGCCGCTCGCGGCAACAGCTCTGGCACAAGGGAGACACCTCGGGACACTTTCAGAAGGTTCACGAGATTCGTCTCGACTGCGATGGCGACGCGGTGCTGCTGCAGGTCGAGCAGATCGATCGCATCGCGTGTCATACCGGGCGGCATAGCTGCTTCTATCGCAGGCTCGACGGCGGCGGCGGGACGGCACGCTGGCTTGAGGTCGATGCAACGGTCGATGCCGCGGTCGATGAACCTCTCGCAAGCGCCGATATGAAAACGCGATGAGCGACGACGTGGACCAGGACGTGCTGACGCGGCTCGCGCAGGTGATCGAATCGCGCCGCGGCGGCGATCCCGACGCGTCCTACGTCGCGCGTCTGTTGTCGCGCGGCGTCGACGGCATCCTGAAAAAGATCGGCGAGGAAGCGACCGAGACCGTGATGGCCGCCAAGGACGGCGACCGGCAGCGCATCGTCGCCGAGACCGCCGACCTGTGGTTCCATTGCCTCGTGATGCTTGCGCACTTCGATCTCGCGCCGGCCGACGTGCTGGCCGAACTCGTACGTCGCGAAGGCCTCCCGGGCCTCGACGAATTCGCCGCGCGCAAGCACGCCGCGCGCAGCCGTGACCAACTCTGATGTCTTATACAAGACCTATGAACGACGACAACTGCCTCTTCTGCAAGATCGCCACCGGACAGATCCCTTCGAAGAAGGCCTACGAAGACGACGAGTTCCTGGCGTTCCACGACATTAATCCGGCGGCGCCTGTGCATGTGCTGGTGATCCCCAAGGAGCACATCGAAACACTGGCCGATTGCGAGACCGGGCATCACGACCTGTTGGGTAAAATGGTCGCGCTCGCGCCGCGCATAGCGCGCGAGCAGGGCGTGGGCTACGACGGACCGAAAGGAAAAGGGGGCTTCAAGACGCTCTTCAACACCGGACCGGGGGGCGGGCAAGAGGTCTATCATCTCCATCTGCATGTGATTGGCGGGCCGAGGCCCTGGAAGCCGCGATAGAAGCGCGGCGACATGAACCGGAATTTGATGAAGCGCAGGCGCTGCGGGCGCCTGGTCAACAGCGGCGCTTGGCGCATCAGGAGAATGAAATGGGCGGTTTGAGTATCTGGCATTGGCTGATCGTCCTGGTCGTCGTGTTGCTGATCTTCGGCACGAAGAAGTTGCGCAACATCGGCGAGGATCTGGGCGGCGCGGTCAAGGGCTTCAAGTCGGGCATGAAGGACGGCTCCGAGCCTCCTGCGGACGTACCGCCGTCGAAGGTGACCGATCGCGCCACGATCGACGTCGAGGCGCGCGACAAGACGCGCGTCTGAACGCGCATTTGACAGCTTTCGCTGCAGCATCCGCAGCGCCGGTGCTCTTGCCGCTGCGCACGGGTTTCAACGGCAAGCCGCTCGCGGTGATCCACCCGCGGCTTGCGCGCCGCACCTTCATGGCTTTACGCCTCTGACCCCGTGCTCGACCTCGGACTTTCCAAACTTGCCATCATCGGTGTGGTCGCGCTCGTCGTCATCGGACCCGAGCGGCTTCCGAAAGTCGCGCGCACCGTCGGGACGCTGCTCGGCCGCGCGCAGCGCTACCTCGCCGATGTGAAGGCCGAGGTCAACCGCGAGATGCAGATCGACGAATTGCGCTCGATGCGAGACACCGTGCAGAAAGCGGCGAGCTCGTTCGAATCGTCGGTGCGCGATGGCGTCAGCAACACCGAGGCCGATCTCGCCGCGGCCTTCGATGCGTCCCCTTCGCCACTGATGATGCCGATCGCCCCGCCGCCGACAGAAGCGATGTCGCCGCACAAGCGCCGCAACTTCAGGCGCAACCTCGCGCAGCGCCAGAGCGCGATGCCGCTGTGGTTTAAAAGCGCGAACAGGAAGCGCACGCGCGTGCAGTCGGGCGCGGCGCGCGTGGCGCGCTATCGCGTGCGTTGAAACGTGGCGACTCCAAAGCTGACTCACGACAAAGGGGCCGAGGGCGAGTCGTTCATCTCGCATCTGGTCGAATTGCGATCGCGCGTCGTCAAGTCGGCGCTCGCGATCGTCGTGGCTTTCGTCTGCCTCGCGCCGTTCGCGTCGCACATCTACGACTTTCTCGCGATGCCGATGTTGAACGCGCTGCCGCAGGGAACGAAGATGATCGCCACCGGCGTCATCACGCCCTTCCTCGTGCCGATCAAGGTCACGTTGCTGGTCGCCTTCATCCTCGCGCTGCCGGTCGTGCTCTACCAGATGTGGGCGTTCGTCGCGCCGGGCCTCTATGCGCACGAGAAGAAGCTCGCGCTGCCGATCATTTCGTCGAGCTTCATCCTGTTTCTGGTGGGCGTGGGGTTCTGCTACTACTTCGTGTTCGGCACGGTGTTTCGCGTGATCAATGAATTCGCGCCCAAGTCGGTCACGGTCGCGCCGGACATCGACAGTTATTTCGGCTTCGTGATGTCGATGTTCATCGCCTTCGGCATCACGTTCGAAGTGCCGATCGTGGTGGTCGTGCTGGTGCGCTTCGGCATCATCTCGCTGCTTACCTTGAAGAGCATCAGGCCGTACGTGATCGTCGGATCGTTCGTGGTCGCAGCCATCATCACGCCGCCCGACCCTGGCTCGATGCTGCTGCTCGCGGTACCGCTCGTGCTGCTCTATGAAGTCGGGCTCTTCGTCGCGCGCTTCGTGCGCGTGTCGAAGCGTCGCGAAGAGAGCGTCGCGTCGGGTTCCATCGGCCAGGATTGACTGCCGCGCCATGCGAAGCGGTAGAGATTCCTCGGCGCTACGCTCCTCGCAATGACAAGACACCGGCCGCAGGCGCGGCTCGCAGCCAATCGTTGAGCGGCGCAGCGGCGTCGAGCGTGGTCGCGATGGTCCGCGACAACTCGCGCGCGGCCTTCACGTTTGCATGCGCCGTCAAGTCGAGATCGGCGGTGACGACGAAGCTCTTCAATCGCAACAGGTCGCCGATGCGTTCGATGTCCGGCATGTCTGCATCGAAGCCCTTGGGCAATCGCACCAGCTTGTCGTCCTGATCGAGCGTGCCGAAGGTCGAGACGAAGCGCTTGTTCTTCAGAACGCGCGCGAGGCCGCGATGATCGGCGACGACATGCGCGCGCAGACGAGCGAGCACGTCGCGCGGCGGTAGATAGCAACCGGCGCCCAGATGCAGGCGTCCGTCGGCATCGATCTGCAGGTAATACATCGGGCCGCTATGCTTGACGCCGCCGTTGGCGATCGACGCCGAGAAGCGCGTCTTGTACGGCGTCTTGTCGTGCGAGAAGCGAATGTCGCGATAGATGCGAAACAGCGCCTTCTTGGGATCGACCCCGGCGATATGCGGGTCGCCTTTCGACAACGCCGCAATCACCTCGGCAACCAGCGTGACGAACTCCGCGCGCAGGATGTCGTAGGCGGGCTTGTTCATCACGAACCAGGCCTTGTTGTTGTTCTCGCGCAGGCCTTGCAGATAGGCGATGAGGGCGGGCAGATGCATGGGCGAAACTCTTGTGAGGAATGGCGTGCGCGCTGGTGTGCGCGCTCGTGCGTTCAGTTGTCGGGGTCGAAGCCGAGCTTGGGTCGCGCCGCGACCTTCACCGAAAGTTCGAGCTCCTCTTTTTTTCTGAGCAGCTTCAGGCGCGCGGTGGCGCCCGGCTTGAGGTGCGCGATGACGTCGAGCATCGTCATCGTGTCGGCGATCGGCTGGTCGTCGACCGCAACCAGGATATCGCCGGGCTTCACTCCGGCCTGGTCAGCGGGGCCGCCTCGATAGACGCCCGAGATGAAGGCGCCCTTCTTGCTGCCCGAGGTCCACGCATAGCCCGCGCCCGGCGCGATGTCCTGCGGCTCGACCCCGACATAGCCGCGAATCATTTCGCCGTTGGCGATGATGCCTTCGAGCACTTCTTTCGCCGTCGAGACCGGGATCGCGAAGCCGATCCCGAGCGATCCGCCCGACGCCTTGGCGTAGATCGCCGAGTTGATGCCGATCAGATCGCCGCTCGCGTTGACGAGCGCACCGCCCGAGTTGCCGGGGTTGATCGCCGCGTCGGTCTGGATGTAGTTCTCGAAGTTGGTGAGGTTCAGATGATTGCGGCCGAGTGCGCTGATGATGCCCATCGTGACGGTCTGGCCGACATTGAAGGGATTGCCGATCGCGAGCACGACGTCGCCGACGTGCGCGTCTTCGATGCGACCGAAGGTGATCACGGGGAGATCGTCGAGCTCGATCTTCAACACGGCGATGTCGGTCTCGGCATCGCTGCCCACGATCTTCGCTGTCGCGCTGCGTCCGTCCGACAGAATGGCCTCGATGTCTTCACCGCCCTCGATGACGTGACGGTTGGTCAGGATGTAGCCGTCCTTGCTGACGATCACGCCCGACGCCAGCGTGCGTTCAGACCTCCCGCCGGTCGAGCGCCCGGGCGAGCGACGATCGGGAACAGCGCTCTGCCGAGGATTGTCGGAAAGGGCATCGCGCGAACGGCGGCCTTCGCCATTGATGTTGATGCTCACCACTGCCGGCGTCGCGAGGCGTACGGCTTCGCTATACGAGTTCTGCCGATAGCTCTTGACGACGGGCAACGCTGCACTGCTCGACGGCGGCGCTTCTCTGATCGTGACCATGCCCGCGGGCCGCAGTACGGCAAGCCACTCGGGGCGTAGCGTCTCGACGATGAAGAGCAGCGCCAGCGCCACCGTCGCGGTCTGCGCGAACAGCAGCCACAACCGGCGCGCGATAGCGCGGGCGTTGCGAGAGGCGCGATCGCTGGTCATGCTGAAAAATCCGGCTCAAAAAAAAGGCGGGCGACTGCCCACCTTGCAGAAGGAGGAGAACTAGGCTCGCCTGAGCGAATCGCGAATTTCACGCAGCAGCAGCACGTCTTCGGGAGGAGCCGGGGTGGGCTCGGGCGCCGCCGCGGGCGTGTGTCTCGCGCGGGTGATCAGTTTCACCATCCAGAAGATGATGAAGGCGAGGATGATGAAATTGATCAGCACCGTGATGAAGCTGCCATAGCCGAACACGGCAACGCCGGCGTCTGCCAGTTCCTTGTACGAGAAAGGCGCGGCGTGTCCGATCTTCGCCTGTTGGTCGGCTCTGATCGTGCCGAGCTGGATGAAGTAGTTCGAGAAATCGAGACCGCCGAAGATCGCGCCGACGACCGGCATGATCAGGTCCTTGACAAGCGAATCGACAATCTTGCCGAATGCGGCGCCTATGATGACCGCGACTGCGAGATCGACGACGTTCCCCTTGACCGCAAAATCACGAAATTCCCTGATCATGCTCATAGACAACTCCTCCCCGGCTTGAACAACGACGCGCGGACGACGTACCAACGACGCGCCATTTTATGTCAATCGGTGGCGCACGGAGTTCGATAAAACGAGCTCGACAAAACCGGTCCGCCCCATGCAAATTTGGATTCGCAGGGCGATTCCGGTAAAATCGCAGACTTTCTAAAATCGTGCCCGGAAACAACGTCCCCATGCCCAGTGTAGACAGTTTGGCAGCCCCATCCGGCGTATCGTTGCCTGGCAGTTCCTCCTTCAAGAAATCCCCCGAGGGTCCTATGAGCGACGGCAAGCCCGTTGACAACTCGCGCCGCAACCTGCTGGTTGCGACCTGTGCGGCGGGCGGCATTGCCGGCGTGGCAGTCGCTGTCCCGATGGTGCTCAGCTTCGAGCCGTCCGAAAAGGCCAAGGCTGCCGGCGCTCCGGTCGAGGTCGACATCGGCGGCATGACGGTCGGCGAGTTGCGGACCTTCGAATGGCGCGGCAAGCCGGTGTGGGTCATTCGCCGCAGTAAAGAGATGGTCGAAGAGCTGAAGAAGAACGACCCCGAACTGGCCGACCCGTTGTCCAAGCGCAATCAGGACGAGCTCACGCCCATGCCGCAGACGCGCAACGAGTATCGCTCGTTGAAGCCCGAGTATCTGGTCGCCGTTGGCGTATGCACACACCTGGGCTGCTCGCCGATCGCGCGCTTCACCCCGGGGGCGCAGCCCAGCCTGCCGGACGATTGGCCGGGCGGCTTTCTATGTCCGTGCCACGGTTCGACCTTCGATCTCGCAGGGCGTGTGTTCAAGAACAAGCCGGCGCCGGACAACCTGCCGGTGCCGCCGTACAAGTTTCTTTCCGACAGCAGGATCGTGATCGGCGAAGAGACCAAAGCGTAGTCGATCGTCAACCGCAATCGCCGATCGAGACACGGCGGACGTCAGTCGCAACAACAGCAGCGTGATCGAGGCGCGGAGAGAACATGGCGAATCAAAAGGCGACGAATCAGAGGACGGCGAATCAAAAGTCCGCGAATCAAAAGCCCGTCTCTGCAGCGCAGGTCGCCGACCTTCCGGCAGGCGCGCGACTGCTCGGGTGGGTCGATGCGCGCTTCCCGCTGACGTCCACATGGAAGGCGCATCTGTCGGAGTACTACGCGCCCAAGAACTTCAACTTCTGGTACTTCTTCGGCTCGCTCGCGTTATTGGTGCTGGTGATCCAGATCGTCACGGGCATCTTTCTCGTGATGCACTACAAGCCCGATGCGTCGCTCAACGATGCGGGCATTCCGGTGGCCTTCGCAAGTGTCGAGTACATCATGCGCGAAGTGCCGTGGGGCTGGCTGATTCGCTACATGCATTCGACCGGCGCCTCGATGTTCTTCATCGTCGTCTATCTCCACATGACACGCGGCCTTCTGTACGGCTCGTACCGCAAGCCGCGCGAGCTGGTGTGGATCTTCGGCACGGCGATCTTCCTGTGCATGATGGCCGAGGCGTTCTTCGGCTATCTGCTTCCGTGGGGACAGATGTCGTTCTGGGGCGCGCAGGTGATCGTCAACCTGTTCTCCGCGATTCCCTTCATCGGTCCCGATCTGTCGCTGTGGATACGCGGCGACTACGTGGTCGGCGACGCGACGCTCAATCGCTTCTTCGCGTTTCACGTGATCGCGATTCCGTTGGTGCTGCTCGGCCTCGTCGTCGCGCACATCGTCGCGTTGCACGAGGTCGGATCGAACAACCCCGACGGCGTCGAGATCAAGAACAACAAGGACGCCAACGGCATCCCGCTCGATGGCATTCCCTTTCATCCGTACTACAGCGTTCACGACGCGATGGGCGTCGCCGTGTTCCTCGCGATCTTCTCGTTGATCGTGTTCTTCGCGCCCGAGATGGGCGGCTACTTCCTCGAGTTCAACAACTTCCTGCCGGCCAATCCGCTGCAGACGCCGCCGCACATCGCGCCAGTGTGGTACTTCACGCCCTTCTATTCGATGCTGCGCGCGACCACCGACTTGTTTACTTGGGTGATGATCGCGGCGATCGTACTTGCGTTCCTGCTCTGGTTCATTCGCGCCCGGCCCGAGATCAAGTGGGCGGTGCCGGTGGCGATCGTCGCTGCGGTGCTGATGGTGCTGTTGCGCACATTGGACGCGAAGTTCTGGGGCGTGCTTGCGATGGGCGGCGCGGTCATCCTGCTGTTCTTCCTGCCGTGGCTCGATCGCAGTCCCGTCAAGTCGATCCGCTATCGCCCGGGCTGGCACAAGGCGCTTTACGGATTGTTCGCCGTTGCGTTCATCGTGCTCGGTTATCTCGGCACGCAGCCGCCCTCGGACTTGAAGAACCTGTTCTCGCAGATCGGCACGATCTATTACTTCGGCTTCTTCCTCGCGATGCCGCTGTGGACCACGCTCGGCAAGTTCAAGCCGGTGCCGGACCGCGTGACCTTTCACCCCCATTGAGCGCACCGACAACATGAAGAAACTGCTCGCCGTCCTCTTCTTCGTTCCGCTCCTCGCATGGGGTGCCGAAGAAGGATACCGGCTCGACCGCGCGCCCGACCTGACCAACGATCAGGCGGCCTTGCAGAAGGGGGCCAAGCTGTTCATCAACTATTGCCTCAACTGCCACAGCGCCTCGTCGATGCGCTACAACCGGCTCGCGGACATCGGCCTCTCGGACGACGAGATCAAGAAGAATCTCCTCTTTACCACCGACAAGGTCGGCGCGCTGATGCGCGTCGCGATGACCGCCCCGGATGCGAAGGACTGGTTCGGTGCGGCGCCGCCCGACCTGTCGGTGATCGTGCGCGCCAAGTCGGGCGAGAGGGGCGGCGGCGGCGACTACGTCTACAGCTATCTGCGAACCTATTACAGGGACGATACGCGTCCCACCGGCTGGAACAACCTGGTCTATCCCAACACGGCAATGCCGGATGTGTTGTGGCAATTGCAGGGCGTGCGCGATGCGGTGTTCGTCGACAAGAAAGACGAACACGATCCGGGCAAGTCGGTCCACGAGTTCGAGAAGTTCGAGCAGGTCACGCCGGGCACGATGACGCCGCTGCAATACGACGAAGCGGCCGCCGATATCACGGCTTTCCTGACATGGATGTCCGAGCCCGCGCAGGAAACGCGCAGACGCATCGGGGTTTGGGTGCTGCTGTTTCTGGGCATCACGTTCGTGCTGACGTGGCGCCTGAACGCGGCCTATTGGAAAGACATCAAGTAAGCGATGAAATATCGACGGGCCGGAAAGTAATCGCGCTTTCCGGCCCTCGCCTTTTGGGAATGACAATATGATGGTTCTCTACTCCGGCACGACGTGCCCGTTTTCGCAACGCTGCCGACTCGTATTGTTCGAGAAGGGCATGGACTTCGAGATCCGCGACATCGATCTCTTCAACAAGCCCGAGGACATCTCGGTGATGAATCCGTATGGCCAGGTGCCGATTCTGGTCGAGCGCGATCTCGTGCTCTACGAGTCGAACATCATCAACGAGTACATCGACGAACGCTTCCCGCATCCGCAGCTGATGCCGGCCGATCCGGTGATGCGCGCGCGCGCGCGCCTGTTCCTGTTCAACTTCGAAAAGGAATTGTTCGTGCATGTGGGCACGCTCGAGAACGTTGCGGCCAAGGGCCACGAGAAAGCCCACGACAAAGCGCGCGCCGGCATTCGCGATCGCCTGACGCAACTGGCTCCCGTATTCCTGAAGAACAAGTTCATGCTGGGCGATGACTTCTCGATGCTCGACGTCGCGATCGCGCCCTTGTTGTGGCGCCTGGGTCATTACGGCATCGAGCTCGGCAAGAACGCCGCGCCGCTGATGAAGTACGCCGAGCGCATCTTCTCGCGTCCGGCCTACATCGAAGCGCTGACGCCATCCGAGAAGGTGATGCGGCGCTGACCAGGCGTCAAACTATCGAGGATTGCGAAATAGCTGACGCAAGAACCATCGAGATCGTCGTCCCTGCGAAAGCAGGGACCCAGTGACGTCCATCGAGTCGCCATGTCCGAGCCGTCAACCAAGCCCTATCTGCTGCGCGCCATTTTCGAATGGTGTTCAGACAGCGGCTATACGCCCTTCATCGCGGTTCACGTCGATGCGCACACGCGCGTGCCGCAGGAGTTCGTGAAGAACAACGAGATCGTGCTCAACATCAGTCCGCTTGCAACGAGCAAGCTGCAGATCGGCAACGAGGTTCTCGAGTTCCAGGCGCGCTTCGGCGGCAAGGCGCGAGCCATCTCTGTTCCGATCGCCAACGTGAGCGCGATCTATGCGCGCGAGAACGGTCACGGCATGGCCTTCGATCTCGCCGAGGCCGCGCCGGCTCGCGGGCATGAAGTGCCAGCGCTTCCTGCGCCTTCGGGGCCGATGCCAGCGTCCACCCCCACGTCGACGTCCGCGCCGACGTCCGTCGTGCACGAAGAACGGCCACGCGAGCGAGAGACCACGCCTGTTCGCGAGCCGCTCAAGATCGTCGAGGACATCGACAAGCCGCAGCCGCCGGGCGACGGCCCCAAGGGCAAGCCGCGTCTGACGATCGTCAAGTAAGCGTCGTTTGCGCGTCGTCGCTTTGAGCGATCCGCCGCGTCCGATAGAATCGCCCCGTCGCCGGCTTAGCTCATTTGGTAGAGCAGTTGATTTAAGTAGGTACGCAGGCCTGCTGTTGCGTATTGAGTCAGAGCATCGCGAACCCAGCTCCCGAAATTCTGAGGATGCTTGGAGCGGCCAGGGAATTTTTGGTTTACTAGTCGTATGACCAGTAAAGCCAAGCCAACGCATAGTGCGCCTACCCTGAAATTGCTTAAACAGCAATCAGGTGAGGAATGTGAGCCCGCCCCTCTCGTGCCTCCTATGCTTGAGGTGCTAGGCCACCCGGGTACCGTACTCTTAAATGCTCATTCTTGGCTCCCCCGATTCTGGAGCACGGTATGGTCATTTGGTCGCGAGCGCCAGCTCGCTGCAAGCACGCTACGAAGTAATTTGCGTGGTGTAAGCGACTTCTACGTCTTCTGCGATGTGCGATACGGAGCACAGACGCTAGATAACTGTATCTCTCGGCGAGACGCTCGAGATGCAGGCGATAAGCTCGATTCGTTTCGTACATCCATCCTCGTCACGCGCAATTACACGACTACAACCATCCAGCGCTGGAATGCTGCGTGCGACTTTATTCGCTTTTTTGCCGAGCGATTTGTGATTGACGATGATAAATGGTGGGACGTCATTGCATATATTAAAGGTGCGAGGCTAAGAACGCCGGACTACGGAAAACCCAAGCCTGTGCGATCACTTCCCGAGACGGTAATTCGGGATTTATTAGAAGTCGCTAATCCCAAGTCCGATCGCAATCCGTTTGCTAGGCATAGCACTCGCTCAACAATATGGCTTGTACTTCATATATTTCTCTTTTGCGGACTTCGAAGGGGCGAGCTGCTTTTACTGACTTTGGACTCCTTTAATCGTGGCTTCGATCGCAAACTTCAGAGGGAGCGTTATTGGCTTAACGTTACTGAGCCAATTGAAAGCACTGATGTGCGTCACTCCAAGCCATCCTTAAAAACCAGCGCATCAACGCGACAGGTCCCAATCTCCCGAGAATTATATGATCTTAATGAAGAATACATAAACGATCACAGACATAAAAACGATCTTCACCCATTTCTGTTTACCGCACGCGGAGGCGCACCAACTTCAGCAGAGTCAATCGGCAAAGCATTCCGAAATTTGTCTTCCGTATTAAGCAATGATGCAAAGAAATTGCTTGTTGTACAGCGGAACGGAAAAAAGTTTGGCGTATCTCCCCACGATCTACGACACACATGCGCCACCGAGCAATTCCGAGCGGACATGCGAGCTAACCCGGATAGAGAACATGCGCTCGCTCGCCTGCGGAGTTTTTTTGGTTGGATGCCAAGATCGGATATGCCAGAACTTTATGCCAAGGCTGCCATAGACGCAGACTTAGCTGACGAATGGCGCTCAGAATTTGAGGAAAGAACAACTAGGTTAGTGTTGCGGAAAGATTCTAGATGAACCAAGGCCAAATCAATAACTCGGAAAGAATTCATTCGCAACGATGTGCCGTTGAGGTCTCCTCCTGGCCATGGCCCGCTCCGATGACAAACTCAATGCCGGTGTTCGACAAATACTCTGGCGAATCGAGAACGCTGAACATTAACGACGAAACTTGGGAAGTGGTTGCCCAAGGACAATGTCGCCAATTTACATTTCAAGATGGTGAAGTCGGTCGACTGCAACGTCAGTTGTGTGCAGCAACTCAACACATGCTTGCGACACCAACAATTGCTAAGTTCATCAGGGCACTTACGGCAAACTGGGGCGCGATCGTTATTATGCTCGCCGATGGACCACTGCAAATTGACGAGTGGTGGGACGTTTTAGCGCCGGATGAGGAAACGGCAAAGACAGGAAAAACAATACTAAGATATGCAGCCCAGTGCCGTGTTGGACCTTGGCATGAAAAGCACTTGGATTTGATACGCGCACTATCCAATCGTAATGAAGTATCAAGTAAATCCCAAAAGGCAAGAATTAGGAATAGATCCACGATGCTGTCAATCGACATGCAAGCGGATATCGTGAGCGCCCTAAATCTCGCTGCCGAGCGGGCTTCGATGCCGGATTTAGATCTTGAGGCAATGGTCGCGTTAGCGCTAATTTATGAACACGCGGTTCGACCAGTTCAGATTCTAGCCTTGAAGATTAGTGACATTGCTATTGTTTTGGACGCTAATAATGAGCGGCAGGTAATGATCTCTTTTCATGCTGCAAAACAGCGACGCAACAAGTCTTTTGTTGTTACACGAGTAATGAAGCCATCATGGAACATCCTTCTCTGTCGATTGGTTGAAAATGGCGAGCAGGAATCCTCTAGACGATTATTTTCAACCACTGCCGCACAAGTCCTTTGGCAACGAGTGAAACGTTCATGCAAGCTGCTTGGCTATCCAATTAGGAGCGGATTTAGTCAGATTCGGCATAACGGAGCTCAAGTTCTTGCTGATACTGGTCACGGAATGAAACTGATTAGCAGATATCTCATGCAATCGCAAGAGCGCTCGGCAGCCGTTTACGTAGAGGCTAGCGCGCAGCAAGCAGAGCTAATCAATCGAGCACTTGGGGTTTCACGATTATATTCAACGATCTTGGGTATCGCACGTGGAGACTTAGTAACCACCGACGAGCTTACGGAAGCGCCAGAATCAATGCAGGTAGGTGGCGTTCTTGGCACGCGAATGATTTCCTCAATTGGGCTGTGTAAAAGCGGACAGCCCTCCTGTCCTTTTGATCCTGTGTCTGGCTGCTACGGGTGTTCAAGGTTTATGCCGTCAGACAATCTAGGTGCTCACAAAGAAGCTGTTACGGGCATGCGCGAGCAGGTAGCTGCATTCGTTGCGTTAGATACTGAATTTAATTCTCCTGCGGCACTGCAACTTGTGGCTGCTTTGTCAAAAGCGCAGCAAACCATTGCCCTAATCCAGGAAGGGCTTGACTCATGAAAGAACTTTCACCATTCAAGAGGCCCTATTTTCCGGCGCCTGCGAGCTATGACGCTTTCATATTCCGAATGAAAGAATTCGCCAAGGGCAAAAACTTGATTTGGCAAATCCCGTTGTCCGCTGACGGTCTTCCAGTTGACGGGCATGACTGGGACCTTCGTGTCCTTGTTAAGAGTCACGCGCGGTATGCTTCACATCTTAATGGCTTTGCTATAAACCCGGAGGTCCGCGCAGATGCCCTTGCCTCTGGTTTTCCTGTGGCTAGTGTTCCTCATGGAGCAGTGTTAAACGAACAGACTCAAGACTTTATTAAGGCTATTGCTGTATTTCGCTCAATTAAAGGAATTCAGCCTGTACGGACTGCCAGTCTCGTTAGAGTCCTTCGCAATTTCTTTTCATATACCGTCAAGGCGCCGTGGGATCTGTGCACTGCGGACTTCGAGTATTTCTCAAAAGTGCGGCAGCGGGACGTCCACGCTTGTGATCAGCTTGTAGCGATCGCTCGCATAATGTCCGCTCATATGTTGTCTGTACATTGTCCACTTCGTCCAAGGATAAAGACATCGCTCTCCAAGTTGATCCTCCAATCGTTGGAGCAAAGAAGCCACAAGGAGAAGCTGCCTAGTGAACCAGCATTGTTAGAACTTACGAGAATATGCTTTCGAGAAAATCCTTTAGGTCATATAGATCTGATAAGGTTCTCGGTTACGCGTATGCTTATCCTCACTGGACTGCGACTGAACGAAGTTATATATCTGCCTGCTAACTGTTTACATTGGGTGGAGTATATGGATGTTGTGACGGGTCAGAGGGCCGATAGTGTTGGTGGAATTGGACGTCGTCTTGAAATTAGGTACTTCGCGGAGAAGCATGTTGACGGAGCTGCGGACGTTTTAGCGGAAGCTATTCAGCATGTACCGCAAGAATTCGAGGATCTCGTTGATAAAACGGTACGGGAAGCGCTTAAAGCGACGCACACATTGCGTAAGGCTCTTCGTCAACAGATTAAAGATCAATCCTTATGTGAGAAGTCTGATTGCAGGATTTTTCTAACAAGTGCTGGTCGGCGACTAGACGTTTCAGAACTTCTATTTTTGGTCGTCTACAACTCTCAGTCTTCGGGAGACGGAGTCGATCGGCAGGATCTTCCTATCCGTTTACTCGCGGGGAATACGTTCTGCAATGGAATCCAACGATTCGGAAAGAGAAGTGCATCGCTTTTCGCTAAATATGGCAGTTGTGATGAGGCCAAGCTCATGAGTGTCAAGCCACATTCACTGCGGCATCTCAAGAACACGGAGATGTTTAGGTTGGGCTTGTCAGATACGGTAATAAGTAAGCATTTCAATCGGAGGTCAATCGCGCAATCTCATGTTTATGATCACAGATCGTTAGCACAAAGACTAGATGGTGTTTCTTTACCTGCTGCAGCGTTAAAAGCAATTCCGGAAGGGTCAAGTGGAGAACTAGTGGCGAAGATGCTGGTTTCTGGCTTCGGCGGCCAAAGTCACACCTCTCTTACATTTAAAAAGATTTGTGCGGAGCATGGTGACGAAGCTGGCTTTGATTACCTCGCGGCGAAGGCTGACGGAATGCATGTTACACCTTATGGTATCTGCTTAAGTAATTTCGCTTCCAATCCTTGTGATAGACATTTGAAATGTTTTGACCGCTGTAAAAACTTTGCGGCTAGTGGCTTGCCAGCCCATAAACATGAGCTTGGAAGGTTGCGTTCGAGATATATCAAGATAGTTGCGATTGCATCTTCAAAGCATATTAATACGATTGGCCGATCGAATCAAATTGCTCACGCTCAAAACCTTATTGAGGGAATAGATTCGGCCCTGCTCGCGAGTTCCGGTGAGGAAGCGTTTCCGTTGGGCATTGATCATTCGGTTGGTACGGAGACGTTACTGTGAGATCTCAGTCTGATGAAGGTAACCGCTTGTTGAAGTCACTCCTTGATGAATTGCTTTTGACTGAGGTGGATATTAGTGCCAGGGAGTTGGCCAGGCGCCATCCAATTCTAAGATCGCCGTCGGCATTTACGCGCAATATGAAGCGTCGAGAACTGATTGCCGAGGCTCGTTCGAAGCAGCTTGCACTGAGAAAGGATGGTTCATCGCAGCAAAGACTTGTCGACGGTGGGCTACGTCAGCAACTTCTAATCGAGCGCGGGCGGACATGTGTTATGCGGAGTCAGTTGGCTGCTCTGGTTGCTTCCCACGTTGCTTGTGTCCGCACGGTCTGGGCACACGGGGGGTACCGTGCGCTCTCGGAATTTTGGGTGCAATACGCGGCAATCGGTGAGGTGGTCGGCACACTCCATGCCGTCCCTTCCAGTGCTGAGGTCGCTGCGCTGAATTCTCTGACTGAGGTAATCTTGCCGAAGATGCCGCCGTAGCTCAGCTGGTAGAGCACTCGCCTTAAATACGTACTTCCCAATCCGTTGCGTTTCATTCACTGCTGGCTTAGCATCGCGACCGCTACTTCGGCGGCGCTCTTGCTGTTGGAGCCTTTGTAAAAGGCGAGTAGCAGGACGTGGGCGAGGGGATGGCGCTTGTGGATAAGTCGGTCTTGACCCGTTGGCGCGATCTCGACGCCGCGGTGGTTCTGCGCGCTTTGGCCGATCGTTTGAAGCCGGACCCAACGTATGTTCCCATCAAGTCACCTCAATCACGCCGGTGGCATGCAAACGTACGCGGCCGCGACTTCGAGTTGCTTCTGACCGGGACGAAGTTCTGGGACACTCGCGAGCGCGTGGGCGGCGGAGGCGCTGTCGACTTGGCAATGCATGTTGCCGACGTCGATTTCGCCGGCGCAGTAAGTCTGCTAAAGCAGCGAAATATTTAACGGCCTACGTCGCCGTGTAGATGCTTATCGCGACCGAAGGAGTACCCAGACTGGTCGTCGTTGACGCGAGGCGATTGTTGCCTCGCTATTGGGCTACTGCATGGTCGTTGGGACAGGTCGGTCTGACCTTGCCCCTGGAATCCGTATCCCATAGCCGAGTCACGAATTGGCTTGCATGGGTTGAGCCGCAAGCCAGTTTTGCTCGAACCGCATCGGGCTGACGTAGGCCAGCGTCGAGTGCAGACGGGTCTGGTTGTACCAGA
>JBBRQU010000033.1:0-42155 GCA_038225855.1 Burkholderiales bacterium
GACTTGATCTTGAGCGCCGGGCGCACGCCGATGCGTTCGACCACCATCCCCTGAAACGCGCCGAAGAGACACACCAGCGGGATCATCAACCAGTAATTGACGCCCAGGCCGACCAGCGTCAGCCCGACGAGCGCACCGAGCATCAGCGCGTCGCCCTGGCCGAAGTTCAGGGTATCGGAGGTGGCGAACGTGAGCTGATAGCCGAAAGCGATTACGGCGTAGATCATTCCCAGCGCAATGCCGCTCAAGATCAACTGCAGCAGGATCGTCATCGAGTCAGCCTCTGGTGTACCGTGAATCTCGTGATCGTATGTGAAAGGGCTGGATTCGGATACAGATAACAAAAGGGCCGCGCCTCAATCATTGGCGCGGCCCGTCATGGTGCTGTTTGCTCGCGACTTACTTCTTCGCCGCAGCGTCCTTGGCGCGCACTTCCGAACCCTTCTTCATGTCTTCCTCATACGCATACACCACCTTGCCCCCCTTGACCTCGCCGAACACCGGAATGTTGGGCGTGATGGCATCGTGGTCGGTCTTGGAAAACGGCTTGTCGTAAATTGTGACGACTCCATCGACCTTGGCGCTCAGGCTTTCGAGCGCGGCCTTGATCTTGGGTCCTTCAGTCGAGCCGGCCTGCTTGATCGCGGCTGCGAGCAGATAGACCGAGTCATAGCCTTGCGCGGCCGATACCGGTGAATCGATGCGGTTGTTCTTGGGTTTGAACTCTTTCAGGTAGGCCTCGATGAACGCCTTGCGCTTGGGCGTGTTGGGTTCCTGGATGAAGGTCTGCGGCATGCGCGCGCCTTCACCTCCGGGGCCGGCGTTGTCGATGTAGTTGGCCATCGACAAGGTCCAGCTTCCCACCATGGGAACCTTCCAACCGAGCTTGGTCATGCCGTTCGCGAGCTGTGCGAGCTCGGGTCCGATGCCGTACGTGAGGATCGAGTCGGCGCCGGCTTCCTTGGCCTTCAACAACTGCGGCGTCATGTCGACGTCCTTGATGTTGAACTTCTCGACGGCGACCGGCTTGATGCCTTTGGACGCGAGTGCCTTCTCGAGATCTTCGCGGCCGAGCTGGCCATAGTTGGTCGAGTCGGCCATGATCGCCGGCTTCTTGAAGCCGCGACGCACCGCTTCGTCGACGATCATCGGCGCCTGGATCGAGTCGTGGGCCGAGTTGCGGAAGATGTAGTTGTCGGGTTGATCGGCGAACTGCTTGGTGATGACGCTGCCGGTCGCGACGTTGTTCATCACCGGAATCTTCGCGTCCTGATAAAAACGTTGCGACGCGAGCGCCACACCGGTGTTGATGTAGCCCACCGTTGCCGCGACCTTCTCCTTGTTGATCAACTCTTCGGCGATCTGCACGCCGCGCTCATTCTTGGCTTCGTCGTCACGCTCGACCAGTTGCAGCGGGCGGCCGAGTACACCGCCGGCCTTGTTGATCTCTTCGGCGGCCAGGCGCACGCCATCGCGCATCGACACGCCCATCGACGACGAGCCGCCGGTGAACGGACCCGACACGCCGATCTTGATCGGGTCGGCCGCGCTCGCGCTCGACGCGATCAATGCGAGCGAAGCGGCGCATGCAAGAAGTTTCAATCCGTGGATCATCGATATCTCCAATTCCGGTGGGTGTCAGGGTGAGTTGCCCAAGGCGAGTGCGACGGGCGCGCAACCACGGCGTGCTGTGCGCCATGACTCGCCACGAAGCCCGGCAACCGAGTGTGGACGGTGGCTGGACGTTACGCGAGACTGCGTCCGGCTCCCATCGGAACTTACCCTGAAGTTGCGCGGGACAGCAGGCACGGGACATTCATGGAGGAAAGCATGGCGACATTCTTGGGCAAGACGATCGTGATCACGGGCGCGTCGGACGGCATCGGTGCTGAACTCGCACGACAGCTCGCGTCCGCGAAGCCGCGTCTCGTGCTGGCCGCGCGCCGTGCGGATGCCCTCGCGGCAGTTGCGCGCGCGTGCGAAGCGGCCGGCGCAGAGACGCTTGCGGTTGCGACCGATGTCGGCATTGAACACGACTGCGCGCGACTCATCGAGGCGACCGTAGCGCGCTTCGGCGGCATCGACGTATTCGTCAACAACGCGGGCGTGTCGGGCCATGCGCTGTTCGATGAAGTAACCGACTTTCGCTGGTACGAAGACATGATGCGCGTAAATTTTTTCGGCGCGCTGTGGTGCACGCACCATGCGCTGCCGCATCTGAAAAAATCGCGCGGCTTGCTGGTCGGCGTGTCCAGCCTCGCGGGCAAGATCGGTGTGCCGGGCCGCACCGCGTACTCGCCGTCGAAGTTCGCGATGGCGGGGTTCTTCGAGGCGCTGCGCACCGAACTGCGCGGTACCGGGGTCGATGTCACGATGATTTTTCCGGGCGTGGTCGCGACCGAGATCAGGCGCCACGGTTACGGCGCCGACGGCAATGCCGCGGCTCGTTCGGGACTCGACGAACGCGCTGCGATGCCGGTCGACGTGTGCGCGCGCCAGATGATCGCCGCGATGGCGTCGCGCAGGCGCGAGCTCGTGATGTCGGCGCGCGGGAAGCTCGGCCTGTGGCTCAAGTTGATCGCACCGCGTTTAGTCGATCGGATGGCGCTCGCTGCACTTGCCAAGGACGCCGGGACCTGATTTTATCGATGTCCGAATACGGCTAGTACACGAGCGGCCTTCGCGCCATGCTTCGGTCTTTGCCGGAGCTTCCATGCGGTTTGCCGACTTCGTTCGTCTCTTCATTCTCGCCGCGCTCTGGGGAGCATCCTTCCTCGGACTTCGCATCGTCGCGCCCACCCTCGGCGCGATCGTCACCGCTGAAGCGCGCGTGGCGATCGCGGGGGTTGCCCTGCTTGTGTGGTGCGCGATCTTGCGCGTGCCGCTCGGATGGCGGCGGAACATGCGGCCGTTGGTCGTGGTGGGCATCTTCAACTCGGCGATTCCGTTCGCACTGTTCGCATTCGCGGTCAAGACGATCCCGGGCGGTTATGCGGCGATCCTGAATGCGACGAGCCCCCTGTTCGGCGCAGTGATCGCAAGCCTGTGGCTGCGCGAAGAGCTCGGGGCGCGCCGATTGCTCGGCATCGTTTTCGGCGTCGCAGGCGTCGCGTGCGTCGTCAAGCTCGGGCCGGTCGCGCTGACCGGCGACGCGTGGGTCGCGTACGCCGCGTGCCTGGCGGCGGCGTGCTGTTATGGCTTCGCAGGCAACTACACGAAGCAGCTTGCGAATCGGCGGAGCGGGTCGATCGCTCCGAACGCGATGGCCGCCGGATCGCAGATCACAGCGGCCATCGCGCTGTTGCCGCTGATCCCGTTCGATCCGGTGCAAGCGATGCCGACCCATTCGATCTTGCTGATCGTTGCGGCGCTCGGGCTCGGATCGACCGCGATCGCGTATCTGTTGTACTTCAGGTTGATCCGCGACGTGGGCGCCACGCGCGCATTGACGGTGACGTTTCTCGTGCCGCTGTTCGCGGTCGCGTGGGGCTGGGCGCTACTCGACGAAGCCATCACATGGCGCATGGCGGGCGGTGGCGCACTGGTGCTGATCGCGACGTGGCTGGTGGTGTCGGCTTCGAAGAAGACGGCGATCGTTCCCGCCTCGCGCGTTGCGGTGGCGATGCGATGAATATCAGGATGAAACTCAGGTCAATAACAGCATCGCTTGCGTGTCGGCGTATTCCTTGGGCAGCTTCTTGAAGCCGCTCTTGGCGAAACGCACCCAACGGCCGATGACCGCGGCGATAATCAGATTTGCGCGCTCCTGTACGTAATCGTCGCCGGCGGTCGCATTGCGGGCCCCATCCGCGGACGCGTCGGCATCGCTCGGCCTCGCCGAGTGCGCGGCGGCTTGCGCAGCGGCGATCTTCAGGCACTGTCGCAGCGAGGCCTCGATGCGATCCATCATCTGATTCATGCGCACCGTCAGTCGCTCGTCTTCGATCACGAGTGCGTCGCCGATCAACACGCGCGTCATGCCGCGATTGGTCTCGGCGAAATCGAGCAGCATCAGGATGATCGCGCGCGCCTGCTTCAAGCCGTCCTCTTCGCTACTCGTGATCTGGTTGATGAGACCGAACACAGTCTGTTCGATGAACGCGATCAAGCCTTCGAACATCTGCGCCTTGCTCGCGAAGTGGCGATAGAGCGCGGCCTCCGAGACATCGAGCTTCTTCGCGAGCGCGGCAGTGGTGATGCGTTCGCCCTTGGGATGTTCGAGCATGGTCGCAAGTGTCTGCAAAATCTGCAGCTTGCGTTCTCCGGGCTTCGCGATTTTGCGAATCAATCGCGGCGGCGCAACCTTATCGGCTTTCGATGCGGGCGCGGGCGCCGATGCGTCCGCGGCAGTCGCCGCTTCGTCGCCGCTCGCTGCGTGGTCTTCCATCATCGTCACGTCATGCCTCGCGCAGTCATCGCAAAAACCGTCGGCGCCGGATCAATTGCGTGACGGATTCTACGCGCAGGCCGATCCCTGACAGGCAGCGATGTTGCGCGCAAGCATGCGCTTGCTGTGGCATTTGCGTCGTGGTTCGCGTCGTCGTCCGTTCTGCATCCCGATCGTAGCCGCGCACATGAACGCAGCGCATGCCGATGGCGCGCGCGCTCTTCAGGTTCGCGAGGTTGTCTTCGATGAGCACAGCGTGTGCGGGCCGCACTTTCTCCTTGGCCAGCAGCATGCGCAACATGGCGCGCGACGGCTTGGGACGAAAGCGCCCGTGCAGTTGCATCTGCTCGATGTGATAGCGGCGGCGCACCGTACGCGACAGGCCGATGTGCTCGAGCACGCGCTCGGCGTACGCGGCGGGCGCATTGGTGATCAACACCTTGCGGCCCGGCAGCCGTCGAAACAATTCGTTGAGGCCGCGCTCGGCCCGGATCAGTTCGCCGAGATCGGGCTCATCGATGAAAGCGTGGGTGTCGCGCAGGAAGGCATGGGCGTCGATCGCGTGATGCCGAATCAGCCCCTTGAGTGTCGAGCCGTAGCGCTGCCAATAGTGGGTGCGCAAGCGATCGGCCTCGCTCCTGACGACCGATAGATGCACAACCATCCAATCGGTCATCGAGCGATTCATCTCGCCGAAGATTCGATGCGACGCGTCGTGCAGCGTGTTGTCGAGGTCGAAGAACCAGACGCGCGGCACAGCGCGCGCCGGACGTGAAGAGCGTTTCATGTATTGCCGTTCGCCAATGGCTTCGATCGCGTAACACGCTCGATCGGATCGGGCGTTTCGAATGCCCGCGTCACACCGGAGGCGACGCGTCGGATTCGAAAAATTTTACACATCGAAACAGGCATCGTGGGTCGACTGTCGGCAATGGATTGTTTCTAAAGGACTCGCAATGCCCGGTACGAATTTTGCTTACGTGCGTGAATCTCGGCGTCCGAGTCGGGAATCATAGGGGAGCTGATATGAGAAACGTCAAACTATGGCGAGTTTTTGCGGTCGTTCCGGGCGTACTGGCCATGTCGGCCGCGTTTGCTGGGGTCGTGATCAACGCGCCGGTCGATGTCATCGGCAATCTTTTCGCGGGGCAGTTTGCGGCTGACGGCTACGGCACCAACAACTACAAGGACTGGGGCAACGAACCATCCGTGACGGTGAATCCGCTCAACCCGATGCAGATCGTGGTGTCGAGTTTTTCGTATGGCACCAGCAGCACCGCCAGCGGCGCGAACTACTTCTATTCGACGAACGGCGGCGCACTCTGGAATTCGGTGTTCACGGCCCCGGCGCCCAGAGCCGGCGTGGGCATCCCGAACGATTGGCGATTTGCCTATGACAGTGGGGGCTTGCTTCACGCCGCGGCGCTCGGCGGTTGCGGCACCTGCAACATCTATCACGGCACGACGACGAATCCGACATCGTTGGCCGCATGGACCTGGTCTGGCGGGAATGGCACCGCGACCCAGATCAACACGGTCAATAATCCACTGTCGGCGGGGAGAGTCGATCAGCCCTGGATTGCCGTGCAGTCCGGTGGCAAAGTATTCGTCGGGTACGACGACTTCCGCGCCGGTACCGACACGCGGGTCGTGTCGTCGGTTGACAACGGTGCGACGTTCACGATCGACACTCGGAACATCAACGCACCCCAACTCACGAATTCCGTGAATCCCGGGACGCGTGTCGCCACCGACAAGGCCGGCAACCTCTATAGCATCGTGGGCTTTGCGACGACCAATTCACCCGATGGCATCCACAACGTTTCCTACTACCTGAATCGATCCGGAAACAACGGCGCCACGTGGGACTTCAATGCGTCGAGCGTGGTCGGCGGAATCCTCATCGACAGCGGCGTGTCGCAGCAACTCAACAACGCCGGGACGCAGGCCAACAACCTGTGGTTCGCTGGAGTCAACGACCTTCGCGGCAACGTGACGGCGGTTGCCGCCAACAACACCGGCTCGCGTGTGTACACGCTGATCGGGAAGAAGGACGGCACCGGAGTCGACCGGGTTTACCTGGTCTCCTACCAGGCCGTGGGTTCGAACCTCGTTCAGACCTCGGAGGTCGTCGTATCGCCTGCGGGCCAGCAAGCCGCGCTGCCGTCGATCACGGTCCTCTCGAACGGGATCGTGGTCATGATGTACGACACCTGGGACGGCCAGCAGGTACGCGTCCATTTGGCTACGTCGAGCGACAACGGCGCGACGATTGGAACCGACGCCGTCGAGTACAGTTTCGTGCCGCTGTCGCTGTTGGCCGCAACCGGGAGTGCGTCAGCCAACCGGGAGTTCGGCGACTATCAGTACCTGGACTCCGAGGGGGACAATTTCTATGGCGCCTTTGCTGGACGGGGCAACGTCAATGCTGCCGGTATCGTGACGACGTCGTTGATCGACCCCTTCTTCTTCTCCGGTTCGGCGTCGAGGGCAACGGTTCCGGAACCTGAAACCCTGGCGCTCGTGGTGATCGGACTGCTGGGCCTCGGACTGCGAAGCCGCCGTGGCAGGGCAAGTATCCGGGCCTGAACTCCAGCGCAGTTGCGCTGAGGGATGTAGACAGCGCCGGTAGCTCGAAAAAAGCTACCGGCGTTTTTTTGTGGTTCGCTCGACTTCAACAAGAGCGGTCAATGTTTGTCGTTCGTCACTTCCGAAAGGCGGCAAGCTCGTTCCTGATTTCGTCGGCCACCTGCGGCAGAGGCTTTTGCGGCGTCTGCTTGCACTTCTCCTTGAATGAAGCTGCGATCTGGTCGTTGGATATTCCCTCTCCAACGCGAACGTTGACGCTGCCCTTTTCAGCGATCGCGAGGTTGTATCCCGAGATGAACCCGCCGATCCAGGTGAGGTAATGCGCCTCGTAGGATGCTCCGAATTTCTTGATCTTCTGCAGGGCGTCTCCGCAAGAGGTTCGCCCGATGCCCACGGTCCATACGACCTGTGCCGACGCGGGGTCCGAGAACGTTATCACCGTGCTCGCGAGCAGGATTGCGAGACGGGCCGCGCGTTTGCTTTTCATGGTTCCACCTTCTCGATGACTGAATAGCGTTTGTCGTCCCTGCGAAAGCAGGGACCCAGTGGCGTGCGCCGCACGACGCCGGATTCCCGCGTGCGCGGGAACGACGGGAGTTTGCCACTGGTCCCGACTTCAATGACTTCGTATCATCGTCCCCACGCCCTTGTCGGTCAGGATCTCGAGCAACAGGCAATGCGGCACGCGCCCATCGATGATGTGGACCGCGTTCACGCCGCTCTTGGCCGCTTCGAGCGCCGACGCGAGCTTGGGCAGCATGCCGCCCGAGATGGTGCCGTCGGCGAACAGTTCGTCGATCGTCTTCGCCGTCAGGCCCGTCAACAGATTGCCCGCCTTGTCGAGCACGCCGGGCGTGTTGGTCAGCATCACCAGCTTCTCGGCCTTGAGAATCTCGGCGAGCTTGCCGGCGACGAGATCGGCGTTGATGTTGTAGCTCTCGTTGTTCTCGCCGTAACCGATGGGCGAAATCACCGGGATGAAGGCGTCGTCCTGCAAGGCCTTGACGACCGCCGGATTGATCGACTCGATCTCGCCGACCAGGCCCATGTCGTGGAAGAGCTCGGGATTCTTGATGTCCTGCATCTTGATTTTCTTCGCGCGGATCAAGCCGCCGTCGCGGCCGGTCAACCCGACCGCCTGGCCGCCGGCATGATTGATGAGACCGACGATGTCCTGCTGCACTTCGCCGGCCAGTACCCACTCGACAACTTCCATCGTGTCTTCGTCGGTGACGCGCATGCCTTGAATGAAGATGCCGCTCTTGCCGACCTTCTTCAACGCTTCGTCGATCTGCGGTCCGCCGCCATGAACCACGATCGGGTTCATGCCGACCAGCTTCAACATCACGACGTCGTGCGCGAAGGCGGCTTGGAGCGTCTTGTCGACCATGGCGTTGCCGCCGTACTTGATGACGATGGTCTTGCCGTGAAAGCGTCGCAGATACGGCAAGGCTTCCGAGAGGATTTCGGCCTTGAGCGATTGCGGAGTGACAGCGGAAGGCGCGGCAGGAGACGCAGCGGGCGGCTGCGTGGAGGACGGCGTGGACATGCGGGTCCTTCGAGAAATGGTGCGAAATTCTATCGCGCATGTGCGCCGTGCATGGGGCTTCGTTGCGAACGTGCGCCGACGACCCCGGCCCCACGACCTCGACGACGTATCGTCAATGGTCCTTTTCTTCTTTCTTCAATTCGCGCCGCAAGGCCAGCTTCTCGGCCCCGCGCGCGGCGCGTTCGGATTTTCGATGCGAACCGGCCACGCGCTTCAATGAGGGCGCGACGAGCGGATTGCGCGGCTCGAGCGGAACAATGCGCGGCGCAATCCGAAACATCATTTTCTGTCGCGTCTTGTGAGTGCGATGGGCCATCGGCGTGGAGCCTTCTCGAACGCGATTGACGAGCCTGACGGCTCGACGGTTCAGTGCTTGTGCTCGGCCGGCGGCGCGTCGCGCACGTCGATCAACACGGTCTGCTCGGTGATCTTCCTGTCCGCGCCTTCGATGCGCAGCGTGAGCGGCAGCTTGTCGCCTTTCCTGAGCGGCTGCTTCAAGTCCATCAGCATCACGTGATAGCCGCCCGGCTTGAGTTCGACCGCCTTGCCGGCGGGTAGGTCGAGGGCGCCGACCGCATGCATTCTCATCGTGCTTCCCTGCATAGCCATTTCGTGCACTTGTGCGACGCCCGCGAGCGGCGAGCTCACGCCGATGATGCGTGCCGGCATCGCGCTTGTCACGGTCATGTATGCGCCCGATGCCATCTGGGCAGGAAGCGTGGCGCGCGCCCACGCGTGATCGACGTCGACTGCGCCGACGACTCGGGGCAACCACAGGAAGACGAGGAGTAAAGCGGGCGCCAGGCGGGACATGCGAGACCGGATTGAGACTCCGGAGTGAAGCTCGAAGCGCGATTATCCCAGACGACGACGCGGATCGAATCGATCTACGCGTGCAGTCGCATGCCCAGTCGGTCGCGCGGTCGATCGCGCAGTGGAGAGACGTGGCTGCTGCAACGGCGCGAGGCGCGCATGGCGCGAGCGCCGTTGCGGACTTCAGACACGGTTTGCCTTCTTGCCGTCGTTGCCGCGGGCCACTTGCGTATCGCCCTGCATTTCCTTGCGCAATGCTTCGAAGCTACCTTTGGAAATCGTGACGACGACCGGCTCGAGCCGGATCACTTCCTGGGGGACGCTGTGGACCGGCGCCGGACGCAACATCGACGCGTCGTGCGTGATCGCGGCCGTGCTTGCAATCGCAATCGCCGCACCGCAACCGACGGCAGCCGCTGCGGCAAACGACATCACGCTGGTGAGGGTGGTTTTCATGATGGTTACCTTCCTGTACGCGGACACGAAATGTGTTCGACGGATTGAAGAATAGGTAGAAGATCGACACATCGCACGGTCGTTGCGACGAAACCATCAAGTCGAGGAATGAATCGTCAAAAGCGCCGATGAACAGAACCCGCGCGGCGGATCCGCGCTCGTTCGAATGCGCTTCTGTCGCGGTCAGGCCGCCCCGAATCGATAGACGCGGTCGCTGCCGCGTTCGCGCCGCAGCGACCCCGCGTACCAAAGCGCATGCAGGTGCGCGAGCGCTTCGCCGAACGCGAAAAAGAACTGATGCGTGTCGAGCTCGCGCTTGAACATGATCGGCACGATGTCGGCCGCGGTGCGCGGGATCGCGCAATGCTCGAGCACTTCGGCCAGACGCGCGTCGTGGTGTTCGCGCAATTGCTCGGCGCGGCGATGCAGCCGCCTGAATGGACGTCCATGCGAAGGCAGCACCAGCGCATCGTCGGGCAAGGGGGTGAAGCGACCGATCGAGTCGATGAATTGCGTGACCGGATTGGCCTCGGGCTCCATCGCGTGCACGCTGACGTTCGTCGAGATGCGCGGCAGCAGCATGTCGCCCGAGATCAGGATGTTTGCGCGCTCGGCATGAAGCGCCGCGTGCTCGGGCGAATGGCCGAAGCCGGTGATGACGCGCCAGGTGTCGTTGCCGATCGCGATGCGCTCGCCGTCGACGATGCGTCGATACGAGTTCGGCATTTCGGGCACGAGCTTCGGAAAATACGCGGTGCGCTCGGTCAGCTTCTGGATGTGAGTGACGTCTGTGAGGCCATGCGCGGTGTAGTGCGCGACGATGCCCGGACCGTCCGTGCCGGTCAGCGCGGCTTGCAGTATCCGGCCCATCGAGTATTCGCCCAGCGTCATCCACAACGGCGGCACGCGATCGGCATCCATCTGTCGCGCGAGCCACGCGGCGTTGCCCACGTGATCGGGATGCGTATGCGTGCACAGGATGCGCACGACGGGCAGGCCTTCGAGCTCGTTGGCAATCACTTGCTGCCAGAGCTTGCGCGTGGTGTCCGAGCCGATGCCGCAATCGATCACGGTCCAGCCATCCTGTCCATCGTAGCGATCGCGCAGCAGCCACAGATTGATGTGATCGAGCGCGAACGGCAGCGGCTTGCGGATCCAGTAGATGCCGGGCGCGATCTCGCGCTTGCCGCCGGGTTCGGGCAGGGCATCGGCAAAGGGATAGTCGAGTTGAGCTTCTTGTGGATTCATGGTCAGTCGCTGTGTGAGGCCGTCTCGATTCTATGTGATTGGCCTTGGCTCGATCGGAACATGAGTGAACGCTCCCGGGCGCATCTTCGGCGCATCTTCGGCGCATCTTCGGTTATCGTGCCGCGCATGTTTCCCGGGCTGCCCGCAGTCTATGGTCTGACGCTGCATGGTCTCATCACCATGCTGGCGCTGTTGTTCTATGTCGTCGCGTCGCACGCATTGAATCAGCGTCGCCACCCGACCGCGGCGATCGCCTGGGTGCTGTTCATTCTGCTGGTCCCGTATGTCGCGCTGCCCACGTTTCTGGTGTTCGGCTCGCGCAAGCAGAGGCGACCGGCGGTATTGCTGCGACTTCCCGAAGTGGCCGGCAACGAGGCGCCATGGGCCGTGCAGACCATCGGAGCGCTCGGGCAGCCGGCGCCGGCGACCTATCGCGACCTGACCCTGCACGCCGATGGCCCCGAAGCATTGGCGGGGCTGTGGCGTGTGATCGACGCGGCTGAAGAATCGATCGACATCTGCAGCTACATCGTCGGTCGCGACCCTGTCGGCGATGCCTTGGTCGCGCGACTCGCGGCCAAGGCCAGCGCTGGCGTGCGCGTGCGACTGATGATCGATGGCTGGGGTCAATTGACGCGCCGGCCGCCTGACATGCAACCGCTGCTACGCGCAGGCGTTCGCTTCGCGGTGTTCGTGTCCGTATGGCGCACGCTGTTTCGCGCGCGATCCAATCTGCGGGATCACCGCAAGATGGTGATTGTCGATGCGCAGGGTCGTCATCCTCGTCTGTGGTGCGGTGGTCGCAACCTTGCCTCCGAATATTTCGAAGGCGAGCGTGGCCAGCCGCCGTGGCACGACCTGACGTTCGATCTCAGTGGCGCGTTAGTTGCGCAGGCCATCGAATTGTTCGAGCGCGACTGGGCGTATGCGAACCGCCTCGATCGCGACGGGCTCGCACGAAGCGCGGCCCAGCCCGCCGTCTTGCCCGATGCGCAAGCGGGACCCGCCGCGCAGATCGTCGCGTCAGGGCCCGATCAGATCGACGACACCGTTTACACCTTGCTGGTCACGAGCGCTTATCAGGCGAAGACGCGCATGTTGATCAGCACGCCGTACTTCGTTCCCGACGCGGCGCTGTTGATGGCGTTGTCCATGGCCGCACGCCGCGGCGTCGTGGTTGATGTGCTGATCCCCGCGCGATCCAATCACCGCATGTCCGACATCGCGCGCCGTCGTGCGCTTCGTGCGCTCGCGACCTCGGGCGCGCGCATCTGGCTCGCGCCGCAGATGCTGCACGCGAAGCTCGTCGTCATCGACGATGTGCTGGCGCTCGCAGGCTCGGCCAACGTCGACAGCCGCAGCCTGTTTCTCAACTACGAATTGATGGTTGCGTTTCACGACGCGTCCGACATCGCGCGCTTCGCCGCCTGGTTCGAACGTGAGCGGCAAGCCGCGGTGCGCTATCGACTGAAGTCGCCGGGCTTGATCGCCGATGTCGCCGAAGGCCTGGTGCTCTGGGCGGGGTTTCAGCTTTGAGCTTGCCGCCGAAGTAAAATCGCGATCATCCCTTGCCTGCCCCTGCAGGCAGCTGCGCAGAGACCTCGCGACCCCTCGCATATCAGAAGGAGTTTCAACATGGATCAGGATCCCGTCGTCATCGTCTCCGGCGCACGCACCCCGATGGGCGCGTTTCAGGGCGAGCTGTCGTCGATGGCCGCGCATCAGTTGGGCAGCGTCGCGATCGAGGCGGCGCTTTCCAGAGCAGGTGTGAAACCCGAGCAGGTCGATGAAGTCATCATGGGTTGCGTACTGCCCGCCGGTCAGGGCCAGGCGCCTGCTCGCCAGGCCGCGCTGGGCGCGGGTCTTCCGATGGGCGTCGGTTGCACGACGGTCAACAAGATGTGCGGCTCGGGCATGCGCGCGGCGATGTATGCGTACGATGCCTTGAAGGCGGGCAGCTCCGACATCATCGTCGCGGGCGGCATGGAGTCGATGACCAATGCGCCTTATCTGTTGACCAAGGCGCGCGGCGGCTATCGCATGGGCCAGGGCGCGATCTACGACCACATGATGATGGACGGACTCGAAGACGCGTACGACATCGCGCCCAATGGAACACGTCGTTCCATGGGCACCTTCGGCGAAGACTGCGCGGCCGAATACAAATTCACGCGCGAAGAGCAGGATCACTTCGCGACGACCTCGGTCAAGCGCGCGCAAGCCGCGGCAGCCGACGGCACGTTCAAGAACGAGATCGCGCCGGTGACCGTCAAGGGCAAGGGCGGCGACACCGTGATCGACAGCGACGAAGGCCCGAGGAAGGCGAAGCTCGACAAGATCGCGTCGCTCAAGCCCGCGTTCAAGAAAGACGGCACGATCACCGCTGCGAGTTCGAGTTCGATCAACGACGGCGCGGCCGCGCTGGTGATGATGCGTGAATCGACCGCGAAGAAGCTGGGCTTGAAGCCGATCGCCAGGGTACTCGGCCACAGCACCAGCGCGCGCGAGCCCAACTGGTTCACCACCGCGCCGATCGGCGCGATCCAGAAGCTCTACGACAAGCTCGGCTGGAAGACCGAGGACGTCGACCTCTTCGAAATCAACGAAGCCTTTGCGGTGGTGCCGATGGCGGCGATGAAGGAACACGGCATCTCGCACGACAAGGTCAACGTGCATGGCGGCGCGTGCGCGCTCGGTCATCCGATCGGCGCGTCGGGCGCGCGCATCGTGGTCGCGTTGATGAATGCGTTGAAGAAGACCGGCGGCAAGAAGGGCATCGCAACGCTGTGCATAGGCGGCGGCGAGGCGACGGCGATGGCGATCGAGTTGCAATGAGGCGCGACGCATGTTGACAGTCATTGGGAGCCTTTGCCCGGCGAACGCCCGGGGTCCAAGGTGCTTCTTGTCGCGTGTGCAGATCAACTTGGGTCCCGGCCTTCGCCGGGAAGACCCACTTCAGCGTCGCCCCGGCGTAGGCCGGGGGTCCAAGTGTTGCAACGGGGCGTGATTCATGTTGACGATCACAAGCCGGCTCGCGTTCGTGGCGCTCTGCGTCGCGATGGTGTTGTCGCCCGGCCGAACATGATGTATCTCGTGTCGCGCTCGATCTGCCAGGGGGCGGTGTGCATCGCTGCGTTATGCATGGCCGGTCCGGTGCTTGCGCGCGACGATGCCCTGTTCGCCGCCGCGAAAGCCGAGCAGCAGCCGACGCTCGACACCTTGAAGGAACTCGTGTCGTTCGACTCGGGCACGTTGAATGGCGGCGGAGTGCGCAAGGTCGCCGACATCGCCGAGGCGCGATTGAAGGCGATGGGCTTCACCACCGAGCGCGTCGATGCCAGGCCATCGGCCGGCGTCAATCTGATCGGGCGCCTTGCGGGCAAGGGAACGGGGAAGCTGCTGCTGCTCGCGCACATGGATACCGTCTATCTCGACGGCACTGCCGCCAAGCAGCCGTTTCGCATCGACGGCAACCAGGCTTATGGCGCCGGCATCGGCGACGACAAGGCAGGCATCGCGGTCGTGCTGCATGCGACGCGTCTGTTGCTTGCCGTCGGCTTCGACGACTTCGCGCGCATCACGGTGCTTTTCAATCCCGACGAAGAGCGCGGCTCTCCCGGTTCGCGCGAGTTGATCAAGACGCTCGCCGCCGACAGCGACGCGGTGCTGTCGTTCGAGGGCACCGGCATCGAGCAGGAGACGATACGCACCGGCACGTCGGGCATCACGCGCGTGACGGTGACGATCACCGGCAAGGCTTCGCATGCGGGCGTCGCGCCCGAGCGCGGCGTCAATGCGCTGGTCGAAGCGGCCGACCTCGTGCTGCGTACGCAGGACCTCGACGATCCCAAAGGCGTGCGTTTCAACTGGACGATGGAACGCGCCGGCGAAGTCGCCAACGTCATTCCCGATCACGCCACGGTGCAGGCCGATGTCCGCTACAAGCGCGATGAAGATCTGAAGGCCACGCTCGCGAAGCTCGACGAGCGCGTCGCGAAGAAACGGTTGAAGGACGCGGTCCTCGCGGTTGACGTGGCGCCCGGCCGACCCGGCATGGTGCCGACCGCGGGCTCGCGCCGTATCGTCGCGATGGCGCAAGCGATCTACGATGAACTCGGCCTCAAGCTCGCCGAGTCCGAAGGCACCGGCGGCGCGACCGACGCGGCCTATGCGGCGCAGACCAACAAGGCGGTCGTCGAGTCGATGGGACTGCCGGGCTTCGGCGCGCACTCGAACAGCGACGAGTACATTCTCGTCGATCGCATTCCCGCACGCCTGTATCTCGCCGCCGAGTTGATGAAGCGCGTGCTCGTCACCCCATGAATGACACGATGCACGACACCACGTACCGCACGATTTCTTCCGGATCGAGCTTCGAGAAGCTCGCCGGCTACAGCCGCGCGCTGGTCGACGGCGAATACGTGCACGTGTCCGGAACGACCGGCTTCGACTACGTGACGATGACCATCGCCTCCGACGTCATCGAACAGACGCATCAATGCTTTCGCAACATCGAAGCCGCACTCGCCGACGCGGGCGTGACGCTCGCCGATGTCGTGCGCGCCCGCTACCTGCTGGTCGATGGCGCGGACTTCGAGCGCGTCGCGCCGCTCTTCGGCGACTACTTCGCGAAGGCGCGACCGGCCGCGACCGCGATGATCGTCGGTCTCGTGGACTCGCGCATGAAGATCGAGATCGAAGTCACCGCACGCATCCCGCATCCGCAGATGGTCGTCGCGCGCGAAGGCGGCGGCGGCTGAACGTGACCCGGAAATCCAACGCGCTGATCTCATGCTTCTGACTTCCGAACAGGAAATGATTCGCGACGCGGTGCGCGACTACGCGCGCGAACGGATCGCGCCCTTTGCCGCGCGGTGGGATCGCGACGCGACCTTTCCCGCCGAAGCCTTGAAAGGCCTCGCCGCACTCGGCTGCTATGGCGTGACCGTGCCCGAAGAGTGGGGCGGCGCCGGGCTGGACACGCTGTCGCTGTCGCTGATCCTCGAAGAAATCGCCGCGGCCGATGGCGCGACCTCGACCATCGTCTCGGTCAACAACTGCCCGGTGTGCAGCATGCTGGAACGCTACGGCAACGACGCGCAGAAACAGACGTGGTTGAAGCCGCTCGCGCGCGGCGCGATGCTGGGGGCGTTCTGTCTGACCGAGCCGCACGTGGGTTCCGACGCGGCCGCGTTGCGCACCTCGGCGCGGCGCGAAGGCGACGACTACGTGCTCGACGGCGTCAAGCAGTTCATCACGTCGGGCAAGAACGCCGACGTGGCGCTGGTGATGGCCGTCACCGACAAGGCCGCGGGCAAGAGGGGCATCAGCGCCTTCATCGTCGATACGAAGACGCCCGGCTACATCGTCGCGCGTCTCGAAGAGAAGACCGGCCAACACGCCAGCGACACCGCGCAGATCGTCTTCGAGAACTGTCGCGTGCCGGTGGCGAACCGCATCGGCGACGAAGGGCAGGGCTACAAGATCGCGCTGTCAGGGCTCGAAGGCGGGCGCATCGGCATCGCGTCGCAGGCGGTCGGCATGGCGCGCGCCGCGTTCGAAGCCGCGCTCGCGTATTCGAAAGAGCGCGAGAGCTTCGGCCAGCCGCTCTTCAATCATCAGGCGGTCCAGTTCCGACTCGCCGACATGGCCACGCAGATCGAAGTCGCGCGCCAGATGATCTGGCATGCCGCGACCTTGCGCGACGCAGGCCGCCCCTGTCTGAAGGAAGCCGCGATGGCCAAACTGTTCGCGTCCGAGATGGCCGAGCGCGTGTGCAGCGACGCGATACAGGTGTTCGGCGGTTACGGCTACGTGAATGACTTCCCGGTCGAGCGCATCTGGCGCGACGTGCGCGTCTGCCAGATCTACGAAGGCACGAGCGACATTCAGAAGATTCTGATCGGGCGTGCGCTCAGTTGAGCGATGCAGGTCGAATCGCATCGGCCGCACATGATCATGCAAAACGAAGCGATCGATGTCAGGAGCAACGCCCTCTTGATCGCGGTGGCGGTGGCGATGCTGGCGCTAGCCTCCCTGCCGTTCTACGAATTCTTTGCCGAGTCGTCGGCGCCTGCATCGCAGCCGCCCGCGGCTGTCGCACTGAAGATGATCTCGAAGGGCGGCTCCGCAAACCCGAAATCGTCGGAGCGGGCCGAGCCATCCGTCACCAGGTGGGGCATCGATCCGCGCGCGGAGTCGGTCGCCGCCATGCGCGAGGGATACAGCAAGGCAATCGATCTTCGCGCCTTCTTCGATCAGGCGCTTCGCCGTCCGGAACACGGCGGGATCTACTACGCGAAACGCGCCCTCTTCGATTGCGTCGTCGTCAAGGGAGCTCGCCTTTCGATGCACGAAAAATTGTCGCCCGACGCCGAAGCACGATCGAAAAGCATGGGTGTCCCGCTCCTCGACGGCGCCGTCCAGCGTTGCGGCAGCCTTGCCGATCACGAATCGAAGATCCAACTCAACGCGGCGCTGAACTCTTCCGCGGTCCGCCTCGATCCCGAGATGAGTTTGATCCAGATCGATCACGACGCCAGGACCGACCACGAGGCGACTCTTGAAATGGCAGCGCAATTGCTCGATCGCGCCGTGGCGTTGGGCGATGCCTACTTTCTCACCGACGCCATGCGAAGCGTGATCGATCGGGCGAGGACTTTCGAAGGCGAGGAAATCGACGAGCCGCAGCGGCGGCTGCTCGACAGTCTCGCCCTCGTGATGCAATGCGATCTGGGTGGAGACTGCGAACACGACGTCTCGACCATTGTGCTCTGTTTCCAGAACGGCGACTGCGGGCGTTCGACGACGGTCCGCATCCTGCAGAATCCGGAGTACCCGGCCGCTCTGCGACAGAGTCTGTTCGAACTGAGCGCAGAGATGACCAATGCCGCACGCGAGGGCGCCTTGATCCGCATGTTCGGCGCATGAAGGCGATCAGCTCTTGTTTGAACAACTCGATCGAATCATGGAAATCACGATGACCCCATCCGCACCATCGGCTGAATACCAATTGCATTGCTTCGCGCAGTCGGGCAACGCCTACAAGGTCGCCTTGATGCTCGAACTCGCGGGCGCCGGCTGGCAGCCGCAGTGGGTCGATTTCTTCAACGGCGGCACGCGTGCATCCGAGTTCAAGGCGATCAACCAGATGGCCGAAGTGCCGGTCTTGCAGCATCAGGGCAAGACACTTACGCAGAGCGGCGTCATCCTCGACTATTTGGCAGAGACGCTCGGTCGCTTCGGCCCGAATGACGCCGACGAGCGGCGCGAGATCCTGCGCTGGATGCTGTGGGACAACCACAAGCTCACGTCGCCGATCGCGACCTTGCGCTGGATGCTCAACTTCGCCCCCCAAGGCAGCATCGATCCGGCGGTGATCACCTATCTGCGCGCCCGCTCGGGCGGCGCGTTGAAGACGCTCGAGGCGCATCTGCAGGGCCGGCGCTACGTTGTGGGCGATCGACTGACGACGGCCGATCTGTCCTTGATCGGCTATCTCTATTTCCCGAAAGAATTCGGTCTCGACTGGAAGGACTACCCCGCGACAGCCGCGTGGACCGAACGCATCGCGGCCGAGCCGCGTTGGAAGCATCCCTACGATCTGATGCCGGGACATCCGCTGCCGACGAAGGCGGCCTGAGCATTGCGATGAGCCGTCTCACCCGACACTTTCTCGTGATGGCGCGCGCCAATCGCCTCGCCAATCATCGGCTCGATGCAGCTTGCATGAAGCTCTCGCACGACGAGTGGCTCGCGCCGCGGACCAGTTTCTTTCCGAGCATCGCCGCGACCTTGAACCACATCCTGATCGTCGACTGGTACTACCTCGACGCGCTCGAAGAGGGCGGGCGCGGAGCAGCGACCTTCGCCGATGAAATGCCGTGCGCGAGGATGGCCGAACTCGTGCGCGAGCAGCGACTCGCCGACCTGCGCCTGATCGCGTTTTGCGTTCGACTCGACGACGACGGCGCGGGCGACGACGCCCTCGCGCGCCGCATCGCCCTCGATCGCGGCGCGCGCGGCCGACCGCTCGACCGCATCGACCGCACGCTCGCGCATCTGTTCGTGCATCAGACCCATCATCGCGGTCAGGTGCACGCGATGCTGTCGGGCACCTCGGTCGCGCCGCCGCAGTTGGATGAGTTTCTGATGGAGACCGATGCCGAGTTTCGCAAGGACGACATGAACGAGGTCGGCATGAGCGAAGCCGATCTCGAACCGTGATCTAGATGCCTTGCTGAACCACCTCGATCCCACGCAGATCGTTGCGCTCGCAGCCGCGCTCGGCTGGGCGAGCGGGATTCGCCTCTACCTCGTTCTCTTTCTCGTGGGCATCGTCGATCGCATGGATTGGGTCGCGATGCCCGAAGGTCTGCGCGTGCTCTCGCATCCGCTGGTGCTCGCCGCATCGGGCCTGATGGTCTTCATCGAATTTTTCGCCGACAAGATTCCGTGGGTCGACAGCGTCTGGGACACGGTGCACACCTTCATTCGCGTGCCGGCCGGCGCGCTACTCACTGCGGCGGCATTCGGCGCACTCGATTCGCACGGCGGTGCGGCCGGTACGCTGGCCGCGGCGATCGTCGGCGGCTCGCTCGCGGCGGGTGCGCATCTGACCAAGAGCGGCACGCGCGCGCTCGTCAACGCATCGCCCGAGCCGTTCACCAATATTGGTCTGTCGTTCGGGGAAGACCTGCTGGTGCCGGGCGGCCTCGCACTCGCGCTGTTGCATCCCTATGTATTCTTCGGCCTGCTTGCGGTTTTCATCGTCCTCGCGATCTGGCTGCTGCCGAAAATCTGGCGCTTCATCGCGCGCTTGTTCACGAAGCTCAATCCTTCCCGTCGACATCCATGAGCGGCAATCCCCGCATCGTTTTTTGCGCGCCCGGCGCGAAGCCCGAGCCGTGGCTGCGTGGCCTGAAGCGTTTGCTGCCGGACGCGGACGTGTTCGCCTGGTCGGACTCGACCGACGATCGCAATGGCCATGCGGACTACGCGATGGTGTGGGCTCCGCCCGATGCGTTTTACGCGAGCGAGCCTCGTCTGAAGGCGATCTTCAATCTCGGTGCGGGCGTCGATGGCTTGATGAGCGCGACGTCGTTGCCCTCGAAAGTGCCGCTGATCCGCATCGAGGACGCGGGCATGGCGCAACTGATGGCCGAGTACGTCGTGCAGGCAGCCATCCGCCATGCGCGCGAACTCGGTTGCATGGAAGCCGATAGTCGTGAAGGTCGGTGGGCGCCTCGTAAGCCGACCGATCGCGAAGACTACCCGGTCGGCGTGATGGGCGCGGGCGCGCTCGGCCGACCGGTCGCACAAGCACTGGCCGCGCAAGGCTTCCCGGTGGCGATCTGGTCGCGATCGTTGAAGACCATCGAGGGCATGCGCTGCTTCACGGGCGTGGAAGAGCTCGTTGCCTTTCTCGCGGCCACGCGCATCCTCGTGTGCGTGTTGCCGCTGACTCCCGACACCGAGAACATCCTCAATCGCGACACGTTGGGCAAGCTGATGCCCGAGGCGTACGTCATCAACGTCGCGCGCGGCAGGCATCTGGTCGACGACGATCTGCTCGCGGCGATCGTCGACGGCCGCATCGTCGCGGCGACGCTCGACGTCTTTCGCGAAGAGCCGTTGCCCGCAGATCATCGGTTCTGGAAAGAGCCGCGCATCACCATCACGCCGCACTGCTCGGCGCTCACGCAACGCAATGCGACGCTCTCGCAGATCGCCGGAAAGATCGTCAAGCTCGAACGCGGCGAGCCGGTCGGCGGCGTCGTCGATCGCGAACGCGGTTATTGAGATGATCGACGATGACGACGTGCCGTCGCCTTGCATCTCGCTCTGCAAGATGGACCCGTCGCTCGGCGCTGCAGAAGAACGCGCGGCGGGAGGCCTCTGCACAGGTTGCCTGCGCACGCTCGACGAGATCATCGAATGGGGGCGCGCGACGCCGGAACGCAAGCGCGTCATCCGGCAATTGATCGCCGCGCGAAATGTCGATGCCGCGGATGCCGATGCCGCGGATGCCGACGCCGCGTAGGCGGTCCTTCCGATGCGCCCCTTTTTCCTTGTGATTCATTCATGAAAAAAATCGACTGGTACTTCGACTTCATCTCGCCTTACTCGTATCTGCAAAATGCGGTGCTCGAGCGCATCGCGCCGCATGCCGAGATCGACAGGCGCCCGATATTCTTCGGCGGCCTGCTGAACCATTGGGGTCACCTCGGCCCCGCGGAAATCCCTCCCAAGCGCGAATGGACGTTTCGTCATTGCGTATGGCTCGCGCATCGTCACGGCATTGCGATCAAGATGCCCACCATGCATCCCTTCAATCCCTTGCCGCTGCTGCGGCTTTCGATTGCCGAAGGCAATAGCGCAGATGTCGTCGACCGGTTGTTTCGTTATGTGTGGGTCGGCGGCCACGTGCCGACCGATCAGGATGCATGGCTGGCGTTGCTCGATGAACTCGGGGTCGCACAGGCCTCGTTGAATGCCGACGCCGTCAAGCAAACGCTGCGAGCCAACGGCGACCATGCGCTCGCCGCGGGCGTGTTCGGCGTACCGACCGCGGTCGTCGATGGACAGACCTTCTGGGGGTTCGATGCGACCGACATGCTGCTCGATTATCTGGGCGATGCAGCCATCTTCGCCAGCGAAGAGATGAGGCAGGCCGCTCGCCTTCCGGTCGGTCCGGGCCGTCCGCAGGCCGCACGCAACAAGGCAGCGTGATCCGATGACGATCACGCTTCCACCCGGCATGCAGGTGTTCGAACGCGGCTGGCTTTCATCGAACTGCGTGCTGTTCGAAGACGACAGCGGCGCGACCCTGATCGATACCGGTTTTCAGTCGCATGCCGAGCAGACGCTGGCCCTCGTGCTGCATGCGCTCGAGCGCCATCGCACGCCCATGCTGCGACGCATCCTCAACACGCATCTGCATTCGGACCACTGCGGCGGCAACGCGCTGATCGCCAGGCACACGCGCTGCGAGATCGTCATTCCCGAAGGCAATTCGTATGCGGTGCGTCACTGGGACCACCGGTTGTTGACGTTCGAATCGACCGGCCAGCCGTGCGCGCGCTTCGACTTCACCGACACGCTGTCGGCGGGCGACGTGCTGACGCTGGGCGGCATGGAATGGGAGGCGCTCGCGGCGCCGGGGCACGATGTCGATTCGCTGATGTTCCATTGCGAGGCCGAAGGCATACTGATTTCGGGCGATGCGTTGTGGGAAGACGGCAGCGGCGCGATCTTCCCCTCCGCGAATCCCAAGACCCTCGATGAAGATTTCGCGGCCGCGTTCGAAACGCTCGGCCTCGTCGAAACGCTATCCGTGCGCGTCGTGATCCCGGGCCACGGCCGTCCGTTCACCGATGTCGATGGCGCGCTGGCGCGCGCGCGCAGCCGGATGAAGCATCTGTCGTCCGACCGCGCGAAGAACGGGCGGCACGTCGTCAAGGTGCTGCTCAAATACCGGTTGCTCGACGAACGCCGCATGCCGATCGAAGACGTCGTCACGATGTTTCGCGAGGTGCCCGTGATCGGTCTCGCGAATCGCGATATCAAGTTGCCGTACAAGGATCTTGCGCATCGCACCGTCGAAGACCTCGTGCGCGTGGGTGTCGCGCGCGTCGAGGATGGTGTGCTGGTGGATGCCTGAGAACAGGCAGCGGGCCGCTGGTGTCTCAGTTTGAATGTCGCCTTCCGACCGAGATGGAAGCCATCTCCCCGACCGGAACAGCCGCCACAATCATGTTTGCACCCGTCATTGGGGGGAGTAGGCGCCCTGCGCCCGCAGGGGTCCGCATCAACACGCCCATGCGTTCAAGGACGGCGCCCATGGAGCCACACGTTGGCCGGCCGGTTGCAGCGCGTTGGCCAGGCGATATCGGTGTCCAATGAAGGAGGGGTGCCATGAGTCAACCTGTCAGCTGGACTCCCCCGAATGGTGCCGGTGTGAACCAGGCAGTGGCTTGGCATACCCTTGAAATCGCCGAGGTCGCGCATCGGATAGTTGTCAACCCGTCCACGGGTCTTGCGCCGCAGGAGGCGGCATCGCGACTGTCCTCCGCCGGATTCAACCGCCTCGCAGGCCAACCGACGCGCTCACCATGGCTGCTCTTTCTGAGCCAGTTCAAGAGCGTTCTGATCCTCATTCTGATCGGTGCCGCTGCGCTCGCAGCGCTGATCGGCGACGTCAAGGACGCAAGCGTGATCCTCGCCGTGGTGGTTATCAATGCCATTGTCGGTTTCTATCAGGAGTACCGGGCGGAACAGAGCCTCGCGGCCCTGAGAAAGATGCTGCCCCTGCGGACCCATGTTCGACGGGATGGCAAGAAACTCGACGTCGATGCAGAAACATTGGTGCCTGGCGATGTGCTGCTGCTGGAGGCCGGCGACCGTGTGCCGGCGGATGGCAGACTGGTGGTTGCCGCAAATCTCGACATCGATGAATCGACGCTGA
Organism: Burkholderiales bacterium; assembly: GCA_038225855.1. GTDB lineage: Bacteria > Pseudomonadota > Gammaproteobacteria > Burkholderiales > Burkholderiaceae_D > CAHJXF01. The sequence goes on from JBBRQU010000033.1 coordinate 23,509, forward strand.
CCGGCGAGTCGCAGCCAGCCAGCAAACAGGTCGCCCCGCTGCCAGCACTCGACCTGCCCTTGGCCGAGCGTCTGAACATGGCGTACATGAACACCATGGTGACGCGCGGGCGGACCGAGATGATCGTGACGGCCACCGGCATGCAGACCGAGATGGGGCAGTTGTCACAACAACTCGCGACGACACCCGAGGCGCCGAGCCCGTTGCAGGTGCAACTCGATCAGCTCGGAAAACGTCTCGGTGCCGTCGCCTTGGCGCTGGTCGGTCTGCTGTTTCTGCTGCAGCTGTTTCGGGGTGTCCGTCTCACCCACGCGATCCTCGACTCCATTGCGCTGGCTGTCGCCGCCATGCCGGAAGGCTTGCCGGTGGTCGTGACGGTGACCCTTGCACTGGGCATGCATGAGATGGCAAGGCATCGCGCCGTCGTCAAGCGGCTGGCAAGCGTGGAAACCCTGGGGTGCACCACGGTCATCTGTTCCGACAAGACCGGCACGCTGACGCTCAATCAGATGACCGCGCGCACGTTCTTCTTTCGAGGCCAGCGATTCGACGTCTCTGGTGAGGGCTACGGCGCCACCGGTGCGATTCACTCCGAGAACGATCAGATCCCGCTGCCGGACCTGGCCGCGCTGATGGTGCCCCTGGTCGCCTGCAACGACAGTCGTGTTGACGACGGGAGAGCGATCGGCGACCCGACCGAAGCTGCGCTGTTGACGCTCGCCGCAAAGGCAGGCCTGAGCCGTGAGACGGCGCTGGCAGAGCGGCCACGCATCGCCGAGATTCCTTTCGACTCCGCGCACAAGTTCATGGCCACATTCCATCGCGAGGGAGAACGCATTCGGCTGTTCGTCAAGGGCGCGCCAGACGTGCTGCTCGCGCGCTGCGGCCAGTTCCTTGCTGCAGACCAAGCCGTGCTCCTCGACCCCGAGCTCAGGGATCGAATCACGAAGCAATACAGTACGCTGGCTTCGGGTGGCCTTCGCGGGTTGCTGATTGGGTCGCGCTCACTCACTGCCGATGAGTTTGCAGCGCATCAGGATCTGTCGACATGGGTGTCCGACCTCACGTTCGTGGGCCTCATCGGCCTGATGGATCCGCCTAGACCCGAAGCGAAGCAAGCCATCGCCAGCTGCAAGCTGGCAGGCATCGCGGTCAAGATGATCACCGGCGACCACCGGGATACCGGCATCGCCATCGCCCGGGAACTCGGGCTGCAAGGTGGGGCCATGACCGGCGCAGAGCTGGACCAGTTGGATGCCCGCCAGCTCGCCGAGGCCATTGACGGTATCGCCGTCTTCGCCCGCGTCGCGCCTCAGCACAAGGTGATGATCGTGCAAGCGCTGCAAGCGAAGGGGCACGTGGTCGCGATGACGGCGACGGCGTCAACGACGCCCCGGCCCTGAAGAGCGCCGACATCGGCATCGCCATGGGCGTGACGGGCACCGAGGTGGCCAAGGAAGCCGCAAGCATGGTGCTCACGGACGACAACTTCGCCACCATCGTCAGCGCGGTCCGGCAAGGCCGTGCGCTGTACGACAACATCCTCAAGTTCATCCGCTTCCAACTATCGACCACGGTGGGCGCCATACTGACCGTGTTCTTCGCGCCGCTCGTGGGTTTGCCGGAGCCCTTCAACCCGATCCAGATCCTGTGGGTCGCGCTGATCATGGACGGCCCGCCTGCGGTGTCGCTGGCGCTTGATGCGGCGCGCGCGGGGATCATGGGCGACCCGCCGCGCCATCGATCCGAGCCGGTGCTGCCATGGTCACGCCTGGGCAGGGTCGCCGCGTTCGGTCTGACGATGATGTTGGGAACGCTCGCTGTTTTGTACTACGCGTTGAACACCGACAACCAGCAAAGCGCGCTGACGCTCGCTTTCACGACGTTCGTGCTGTTCCAGTTCTTCAATGTCTTCAACGCTCGCGTCGAGAACGGTTCAACATTCACTACAGGGTTCTTCAAGAACCGGATGCTGTGGTGGTCGCTCGCCGGTGTCATCGGACTCCAAGCCGTGGCAGTGTACTGGCCGCCAGCACAATCGATTTTTGGAACGACGAGTCTGAGTGCGGCGCAGTGGGCTATGGCCGTCGCCGTCGCCTCCTCGATACTGATTTTGGAGGAAGGCCGCAAAGCGCTCGTTCGGCTGTTTTCACGCGCCGGCCACGCCTGAAGGCGAGACCGTAACGACAGGTGCTTGGCCGATTACGGCACCGAATCGAAACCCTGACCCGTGGATGTCCTCTTCGCTACTTGACGAGCAAGACGGGCACTGCGGCGGTGGCGAGGACGCGCTGGGCGACCGAACCGAGCAGGAGGTCCGATATGGCGCCACGCCCCTTCGCGCCTAGCACGATCAGATCGAACTTGCCCGCTTTCGCGCAATCCACGATTTCCTGCGCGACGTGGCCGGTGCGCAACTCCATGTCGTGCTTGATGCCAGTTGCATCGAGCAGCTTCCTTGCCGGTTTGAGTTCTTTCTCACTGAGTTCCCGCAAATAGTCGGCAACCGCCTCGCGGCCCACGAATGCTTCCGCGTGACGCAACCCCACATCGTCATGAACGCTGATCAGCGTGATGGAATTCGATGCCGACGAAAGCTGGCGAACCAACTTGGCCGCGTACTTGACCGCATGCAGAGCGGGCTTTGAACCGTCGGTTGCGACAAGGATTTTCACGATCATTTCTCGGTTGGCGAAGGCGGTGAACTGTGACCACGGTCGATACTTTCTTACTTCCGGGTCGGCAGCATTCGAAGCAGCGTGTTGTCCCGAACAAAGTAGTGATGAAACAACGCTGCAGCCGCATGCATCCCGATGAAAAGGTAGCTGACCGTACCGCCGGTCTCGTGGATTTCCTTGACCCACCCTTCTACCAGAAAACCCGTTGGCCCACCGTACCCTGACCGCATACCGGACATCAGCCCGCTGCTGTCGTGGAACGTTACCGCGCAGGACGACGCGGACAGTTCAATCGCCCCAACCAGCTCGGTCACTCTACTTTGACCGGTTCCTTTGAACGATGAGGCAGTGTGACTGCCGATGGCCTTCTGCGGCCGTCTGTCTGATGGCAGCTCTCGACCCATCGCAGCCATTCACTGCGACACGACCTGCGGGCCGGTCGCATCTTTGCTGTGCGCGTCGCGATGTGATAATTGCGTTCCGATCCCACCTCGAAGGAGATCGACATGACCTCTCTGAAGACCCGCGCCGCCTCAGCGCTTGCAGCGACGCTGGCCGCTGCTTTCGTGACGGCAACACCCGCATTCGCGCATCACGGCTGGAGCGATTACGACGCCGATACGCCGCTCACGTTGAAGGGCACGATCAAGACCAGCAGCTATGAAAACCCGCATGGGATGATCACGCTCGATGCGGACGGCAAGAGCTACACGGTGATCCTCGCGCCGGTGTCGCGCATGGAGTCGCGCGGCGCAACGCGCGAAAGTATCGCGGTCGGCAAGCAGGTGACGGTGGTCGGCTATCCGAGCAAGACGCATGCGGGCGAAGTGCGCGCCGAGCGCATCGTGGTCAAGGACGCGGGCGCCGACAAGACGGTGGAATTGCGTTGAGCCGAGGACGCTTCCTCGCAGCACGCGCACTGTATGCGGCGTGCATCGCGTGCACAGTGGCGTTCGCGCTTGCGACGCCGGTGCTGGCCCATCATGCATGGAACGAGATCGATACAGCGCAGACCTTCAGGCTCGACGGCCGAGTCAAGTCGCTGAAGTGGGAGAACCCGCATGCCAGCCTCGTGCCCGAAGTGAGTGACGGCGACCGCAAAGGCAAGTGGTCAGTCCTGATGAGCGGGATCGCGCGCATGGAGGCGCGCGACATCTCCTCGGAGACGGTTGCAGTCGGCAAGATGCTCGCGCTGGTGGTCTCGCCGTCGCGCGGCGCCGCGCACGTGGTTCGCGCCAATCGCATCACGTCCGCCGGCAAGGGCTATGTGCTGTATTGACGCCTCGTTGTCCGGGCGCATGGCCTTCATCTCGTGATCGATATCAGTCCCGCCGCGCGCCTGGGCGACGCGATCGCCAACACGGCGCTCGGTGTCGCGCTGCGCGAATCGAGCTGGGTCTATCCGATGGTCGAGACGATCCACATCGTCGGCTTCGCGCTGCTGGTCGGGTCGATCTTCGTCGTCGATCTGCGTTTGCTCGGGGTGCGGCGCGACGTTGCGCTCGTGCCGCTGTTGCGCTTCGTGCTGCCGGTCACGCTGTCGTGCCTGCTGCTGGTTATTCCGAGCGGGCTGCTGTTGTTCGCTGCGCATGCGAACGACCTGGTCGGCAATCGCGCATTCATCGTCAAGATCGTGCTGCTGTTCGCGGCCGCGACCAACGCGCTGATGTTTCATGTGGGACCGTATCGTACGGAAGTCGATGCGCCTCACGGGACGCGACCCCGTTCATCGACGCGCTTCTTCGCGACGGTCTCGATCGCACTGTGGCTCGCTATCCTGGTCGCCGGTCGCATGATTGCGTACGTGTGAGTACGCGTTTGGCCCCATCCACCGATGCCTTGAAGCCGGTCGCGATGGTGTCGCTTGCGGTGGTCACGGTCGTCTCGATCGCGCTCGCCGTCGTGTTCCTCGAAGGCGGCACGCTCAACGTCGATGGCTTCATCGCCGTGCAGTCGTTCACGCGCGCGGCGCCCGATACGCTGTGGGCGATGCTCACGATCTGCGGCGCCGGCGTCGTGGCCTTCGCGCTCCTGTCTTCTTCGCTCGCGTGGCAACCCCGCTGGTTCGCGGCGGCGCTCGCGGCCGCGCCGCTCGCCGGTCTCTATTCGAGCGGCATGAAGCGCGTCTTCGCATTGCCGCGACCGGCTTCCGTGTTGGACCCTTCGCGCCTGCATGTCATCGGCGAGATCTTGCACGCCAACAGCTTTCCTTCGGGTCACGCGGTGACGGCCTTCACGCTTGCGGCCTTGCTCGTGTTCGCGTCGAGAAAGCCGATGCAGACCGCGCTCTGGGCGGTTCCGTTCGCGGTGCTGATCGCGTTCTCGCGCATCGCGGTCGGCGCGCACTGGCCGGCCGACATCGCGGCGGGCGCGGCGGGTGGATGGGTGTGCGGCGCGCTCGGCGTCGTCATCGCGGCGCGCTGGCGCTTCTGGAACACGACCAGGGGTGTGCGCGTGATGGGCGTGATTGCGATCGGTATCGGCGTCGCGCTCTTCATCGTCGATCTCGGTTATCCGCTCGCGACGCCGCTGCAATATGTCGCGGGAGGCATCGCGATCGCGTCGGGTATCGGGGCGCTCGTCCGGCCGCGACTCGACGCGCTACTGCCATATCGTTCCATCGACCGATGATGCGCACGATCGTTCTGCGCACGCTGGCGATCGTCATCACGCTGGCGCTGTTGTGGTGGGTGGTCGCGGACGCGCGCTGGCAGGGCGTCTCCGAGAGGCTCTCGCGCATCGATGCAAGGGCGCTGGTCGGCGTGGCGCTGCTGTTCGCGGCGAGTTATGCGATGCGCGGCGCGCGCATCTTCGGAGAGTTCAAGGATGAGCTCGGCGACGAGCTCGGCCGAGAAGGCGGCGCGATGCGTCGCTATCTGCGCATCCTTCGTCTCACGCTGGTCCACAACGCGCTCGTCAACGTGCTGCCGTTTCGCAGCGGTGAAGTCGCGTTTCCGGTGCTGCTCACGCGCTGGTTCGGCATCGCGACGGGCCGTGCGGTGGTTGCGCTGTTGTGGCTGCGCGCGCAGGACGCATGCGTGGTGTTGGTGCTCGCGGCGATCGCGTGGCCGGGCGTGCCGATCGCGTGGCGACTGGTCGCGCTGGTCGTCGTCATCGGCGGCGCGTTGGCCGTGCCGCTGTGGGCGAGGCGTCATCGCTTTGCGTCCGCGAGCGCGTCGCACGACGGCAAGCTCGCGAAGCTGCGCGCACTGCTCGCGCGATCGACCCAAAGCAATGCGAGCGGCTGGATGTGGACCATTGCGAACTGGAGCGTGAAGCTCGTCGCCGAAGCCTGGCTCCTCGCGCTTGCGCTCGGGCCGCGCGCGGCGGCGTACGACGGCGCGCACGACGGCGTATACGACGGCGCATACGACACCGGCAGCGCCGTTCTCGGCGCGATCGGCGCAGAGCTCGCGGCGATCCTTCCGGTGCAGGGAGTCGCGGGCTTCGGCACCTTCGAGGCCGGCGCCGCTGCGCTGATGGCCACGCATGGCGTCGCGATGACGAGCGGCCTCGAAGCCGCGCTCGTGCTTCACGCGGTGGTGCTGGCGCTTGCGCTGATTGCGGGCGGCCTCGGGGCGATGCTGCTGCCGGGTCCGCGCGAAGAACTGAATTCATGATCCTCTCGCCACGCGGCGCATCGGGCAGAATGTCGCGTCGGTCTCCACGTTGTCACTCATGAACGATCCGCGCCCACCGCTCTCCGCACCGCTGCCCGCGTCTGCGTCCGCGTCCGCGTCAACGTCCGCGAATGCGTCGCTCTCTGAGCTTGCGCCCCTGGCCACGGACGGGGCGGGGTCGAACCTCGCGGTCGCGACGACCGTGCTGCCGCCCCATCGGCTTTCGATCATCGTGCCGATGTACAACGAAGCCGACAACGTCGCTCCCTTCGTCGCGCGCGTGCACGAGGCGCTGGCGGGCTATCCGAGTCCGTGGGAGTTGATCCTGGTCGACGACGGCAGCACCGATGCCACGTGCGTCGAGATGCGGCGCGCTCGCGTGCAATGGGGCGTGCAAGTGCGCCCGCTCGAATTGATGCGCAACTTCAAGCAGACCGCGGCGATGCAGGCGGGCGTCGATGCGGCGCGCGGCGACGTGATCGTCACGCTCGACGGCGATCTGCAGAACGATCCAGCCGATATTCCGCGCCTCGTCGGACGTCTGCTCAACGAAGATCTCGACTGCGTCGCGGGCTGGCGCCAGGATCGGCAGGACAATCTGTTGCGCACGATTCCATCGCGCATCGCCAATCAGTTGATCGCACGTGTCGTCGGCGTGCGCTTGAACGACTACGGTTGCAGCCTCAAGGCGTTTCGCGCGAGCGTGCTGAAGAGCATTCGCCTCTACGGCGAAATGCATCGCTTCATTCCCGCATGGCTTGCGACCGTCACGTCGCCGCGTCGCATCGCCGAAGAGCCGGTCACGCATCACCCGCGCGTACACGGCGTGTCGAAGTACGGCATCTCGCGCACCTTCCGCGTGATGCTCGACCTGATCTCGGTGTTCTTCTTCATGCGCTATCGCGCGCGGCCCGGTCACTTCTTCGGCGGCGTCGGCATGGTGTTGATGACGCTCGGCAGCGCGATCCTCGCGTGGCTCGCGTTCGTGAAGTTCGGGCTGGGCGAGGCGATCGGCACGCGGCCATTGCTGCTGTTCGGATTCTTCTGCCTGATCGCAGGCGCGCAATTCGTCTCGACCGGCGTGCTCGCCGAGACGCTCGCGCGCATCTACTTCGAGTCCGGTGCGGCCGATCAGTATCAGGTCCGTCATCCCGAGACGGTCGACGATCGCGAAGACTGGCATGCGCCGCGCGAGCGTTGAGATGGCATCGTGATGCGCCGCGCACGACTCCGCGCGTGACGCCGCGTACGACGCCCTACGTTGCCCACGCGCCGCTCGATCGCCGCGCGACCTGGCTGGTGTTTTTTCTGCCGTTCGCGCTGCTGTCGATACGGCTCGGCGGTGCGCCGCTGTTCGACGTCGATGAGGGCGCGTTTTCCGAAGCCACGCGCGAGATGTTCGAGCGCGGCGACTTCCTGTCGACGTATCTCAACGGCGCGCCGCGCTTCGACAAGCCGATCCTGATCTATTGGCTGCAGGCCCTCTCGGTGTTCGCGTTCGGCGTGACCGAGTTCGCGTTCCGGCTGCCGTCGGTGGTCGCTGCCGCGGCGTGGTGTCAGGCGGTTGCGATCTTTTGCGCGCCGCGCATCGGCAGCAGGAACGCGCTGTTCGCATGCGGGATCGCGGCGACCAGTCTGGGTGTGTTCGTGATCGGCCGCGCGGCGACCGCCGATGCCTTGCTCAACCTGTTCCTTGCGCTCGCGCTCTTCGACGCGTGGCGCGTGATCGAACGCGTGTCCGGCAACGCGTCTCTGGATGCGTCGCTCAATGCGGCGCTGGCCAGGCCCGCGCTCTATCGCGCGTACCTGTGGATCGCGCTCGGCGTGCTGACCAAGGGTCCGGTCGCGGTGTTGATTCCCGCTGCGACCGTGTTTTTCTATGCGCTGCTCGGTCGCGCGAGCGTTCAAGGTAACGCCCGGAAATTTAGTGCGCGCGACGCGATCCGCATGTTCTTTAATCCGATCGGCTGGACGATCCTGATCGTCGTCGCAGCGCCCTGGTACGTCGCTGCGCTCGTCATTCACGGCCGCGACTTCATCGACGGTTTTGTGCTCAAGCACAACGTCGAGCGCTTCACCGGCACGTTGCAAGGACACTCCGGTAGCGTGTTCTATTACGTGCTGATGGTGCCGCTCTTGATGTGGCCGTGGCTGGCGTGGCTGATCGCGGCGATCGCATCGGCGCTGCGCGATCTGCGCGCGCGGGCGATGGATCCGTTGCACCGCTTCCTGTGGATCTGGTGCGTCTTCGTGATCGTCTTCTTCTCGCTGTCGGGGACCAAGCTTCCGCACTACGCGCTGTATGGCTGCACGCCGCTGTTCGTGTTGTGTGCGGCCGAGCGTACGCGCGTGAAGAGCGTGTTCCTCGCGGCGATTCCGGTGCTGCTCCTGATCGCGTTCGTGATCGCGATGCCCGATGGGCTCACGCATGCGGCGAACGCCGGATGGATCAAGGACGCGTTCTATCGCGCGATGGCCGCGCGCGCCGACGTCGCGGCGCCCGACTTCTATCGACCGGTCGCGTGGACCGGCGCCGCGCTCGCCCTCTTCGCACTGGCGTGGCCGCGCCGTCGGCGCAAGGCTCGCGCCGTGATCGCGCCCGAGGTCCGCGCCACGCGCGCGGCCCGCCGCGTCCCCGAGGCCGCGATCGTGGCGACGGTGCTGCTCTGCGTGATCGGCGCGCCCTTCCTGGGCGAGGTCCTGCAAGGCCCGGTCAAGCGCGCGGCGATTGCGGCGCGCGCGATGCCTGAGGAGGCGGTCACCTGGAACTTCCACATGCCGAGCTTCGCCGTGTATCGCGAGCGTGTGACGCCGATCGGCACGCCCGCCGCAGGACAACTCGGCCTGACGCGCATCGATCGCTTGCCGAGCGACGTCGCCGTCGATCGTTTGTTCGAGGAAGGCGGCGTCGTCCTCGTGAAGCGACGCGGCCCCTGACGATGGCCGGCCCGACGCGTGCGTTCTGGCAGGAGCGCTTCGAGACTGCGACCACGCCGTGGGATCGCGGCGAACCCGGACCGCAATTGCTCGCGTGGATCGGAAACGAAATCGTGGCGGGCCAGCGCGTGCTGGTGCCCGGCTGCGGATCGGGATGGGATGTCGCCGCGCTCGCGCAGGCCGGCGCGCAGGTCACTGCAATCGACTACGCACCCGCAGCGATCGAGCGCACCCGCGCGCTGCTGCGCGACCGCGATCTGTCAGCCGAGGTCCTCGAGGCCGACGTGCTGCAGTGGTCGCCACCGCAGCCGGTCGACGCGGTGTACGAGCAGACCTGTTTGTGCGCGCTGCACCCGGACCAGTGGGTCGCGTATGCCGATCAATTGCACCGCTGGCTCAGACCGAATGGCAAGCTGCTCGCGATGTTCATGCAAAAGCCGCGACCCGAAGGCGCACAGGGTTTCGTTGCGGGGCCGCCGTATCACTGCGACATCAACGCGATGCGCGCGCTGTTTCCGTCCGAGCGATGGGCGTGGCCGAGCCCGCCGTATCCGGCGACGCCGCATGCGATCGGGGCGGTCGAGCTTGGGGTCGTCCTGCGGCGGCATTAGCTGATGGTGTCATGTCCCTCGGGCATACACTGGTTGCGTCTCGCGTACGCTCGACCCCGCCTGCAGCGAGCCGCTTGCGTGCTGGCGAAGAAGAAGACCGGTCGCCAGCCGCGATCGAACAACCTGGAGATCGCGTGGTTTCTCAACACTCCAGCGCGCATCTGGCGCGCGAGACGATGGCCTTCGTGCTGGCCGGAGGTCGAGGCAGCCGGCTGATGGAATTGACCGACCGCCGCGCGAAACCCGCGGTGTTCTTCGGCGGCAAGACCCGCATCATCGATTTCGCCTTGAGCAACGCGCTCAACTCGGGCATTCGCCGCATTGGCGTGGCCACGCAATACAAGGCCCACAGCCTGATCCGCCACCTCACGCGCGGCTGGAGCTTTCTGCGCGCCGAGCGTAACGAGAGCTTCGACATCCTGCCGGCCAGCCAGCGCGTGTCCGAAGACCTGTGGTACCGCGGCACGGCCGATGCAGTGTTCCAGAACATCGACATCGTGCAGAGCTACGCGCCGAAATACATCGTGATCCTCGCGGGCGATCACATCTACAAGATGGACTACGGCTTGATGCTCGAGCAGCACGTCGAGACCGGGGCCGACGTGACGGTCGGCTGCGTCGAGGTCCCGCGCGAGGAAGCGAGCGGCTTCGGCGTGATGCACATCGACGGCTACGACGTGATCCAGAGCTTCTTCGAGAAGCCTGCCGATCCGCCTCCCATCCCCGGCAAGCCCGACAAGGCTCTGGCATCGATGGGCATCTACGTCTTCGAAACGCGCTATCTCTTCGACCTGCTCGAGCGCGACGCCGCCAACCCCGACTCGAGCAACGACTTCGGCCGCGACCTGATCCCGCTGATCGTGCGCGAGGGCAAGGCCGTCGCGCACCGCTTCGCCGCGTCGTGCGTGCGTTCGACCCACGAGGCCGAGAGCTACTGGCGCGACGTCGGCACGGTCGACGCGTACTGGGAATCGAACATCGACCTGACCGCGATCACGCCGGCCCTCGATCTTTACGACACCACCTGGCCGATCTGGACCTACAGCGAACTGACGGCGCCCGCGAAGTTCGTTCACGATGAACCGGGCCGTCGCGGCACGGCGATCTCGTCGCTCGTCTCGGGAGGCTGCATCGTGTCCGGCACGGAGCTGCGCAGCTCGCTCTTGTTCACCGGCGTGCGGACCAACTCCTACGCCCGGATCGAAGAGGCGGTGATCCTGCCGTACGTGGAGGTCGGTCGACACGCGAGGTTGAAGAAGGTCGTCATCGATCGCGGCGTCGTGATCCCCGACGGACTCGTGGTCGGCGAGGATGCTGCGCTGGACGCCGCGCGCTTTCGCCGCACCGATCGTGGCGTGTGCCTGATCACGCAGCCGATGATCGACCGGCTTGCCGACTGAGACTATGGTGGCCACGACGCCGCTGTCGGTTGCGCGCTCGTTGAAGGTGCTTGCCGTCGCGTCCGAGATGTTCCCGCTGGTCAAGACCGGCGGACTGGCCGACGTCACGGGCGCGTTGCCGTCCGCACTGGCGCCGCTCGGCGTCGAGGTCTGCACGCTGCTGCCGGGCTACCCGGCCGTGATGGCGGCGATGCGCGACGCGACGGTGCTTTGTGATTGGCCACAGTGGTTCGGCGGGCCTGCGCGTCTCTTGGCGGCGCGGCACGGCGGGTCCGCGCTGATGGTGCTCGACGCACCGCATCTCTACGATCGTCCCGGCAATCCCTATCTCGACGAGAGCGGCCGCGACTGGAGCGACAACGCCGAGCGCTTCGCCGCGCTGGCCATGGCCGCTGCCCGGATCGGCTGGCGCGAGGTCGCGGCGTTTGTGCCGGACGTAATCCATGCGCACGACTGGCAGGCCGCGCTGGTGTCGGTTTATCTGCGCTTTCTCAGCGAAGGCAGGAGGCGTCCCGCGACGGTGCTGACCGTGCACAACCTCGCGTTCCAGGGACAGTTCGATGCGCGCGTGTTCGACCGCCTCGGCCTGCCGGCCGTGGCCTTCTCGACGGATGCACTCGAATACTTCGGCGACATCAACACTCTCAAGGCCGGCATCCTGATGGCCGACGCCGTTACGACCGTGAGCCCGACCTATGCACGCGAGATCCGCACATCGCGCGACGGCATGGGCATGGACGCGATGCTGCGCTGGCGTGGCGACGCCTTGTGCGGCATCGTCAACGGCATCGACACGACGGTGTGGGATCCGGCTGGCGATCCCTGGCTCGAGCAGACGTACGTCGCAGCCAGCCTCGACGCGCGCGCCGCGAACAAGCGCGCCGTCGAACGTCGCTTCGGCCTCCCGCACGACGATGCGCCGCTCGTCTGCATGATCACGCGGCTCACGACGCAGAAAGGCATCGACCTCGTGATCGAAGCCATGGAGGCGATCGTCGCGGGCGGGGCACGACTCGCCGTCCTCGGCTCCGGCGATCCTGCGCATGAACAAGCACTGCGCGCGAGTGCGCAACGCTGGCCCGACGCCGTCGCAGCAGTCATCGGATACGACGAAGCGCTGTCGCATCTGATGCAGGGTGGCTGCGACGCGATTCTCATTCCGAGCCGCTTCGAACCCTGCGGGCTGACCCAGCTCTACGGACTTCGTTACGGGTGCGTGCCGATCGTCTCGCGCGTTGGCGGCCTGGCCGACACCGTGATCGACGCCAACGTTGCGGCACTCAAGGCAGGCGTCGCGACCGGCATCCAGTTCGCCGCGGCGACCGCTGACGGCGTGCGCGAAGGGGTGCAGCGCGCCGTGGACTTAATCAACCGGCCCGAGGAATGGCGACGCCTGCAGACCAACGGCATGCGTGCCGATGTCGGATGGATGAGCTCGGCGCTCGAATACGCCGCGCTGTACGAAAAACTCGTTCTGCGTGCGGCTGGCCCGCGTTGATGCGGCGAAAAAGTGCGAGAACTGGCGACGACTGTGGTGATTAGCGGCAGAATTGATTGGTCGATTGACGGGATCTCTTGATTCGCGATTTCCGGCGGAATGGAGTGTCGGTTATCGACCCGAAGGAGCCGGTCGCTCCAAGTCAAAGCGGACGCCGGCGGACCCGCTGACCGGCCGCCTCAAATGTGGCTGTCGCGCGGCGCCTGCCGTGCCGCCCACAGCGCCATGATCTCGCGGTGCGCGGGGATGTTCGTCACGAAGCTGTGGCGCAGCCCCGCGTCTCCGATGGCATCGGCCCGGATCAGCAAAGCAGTGCGTGCCTCCATGAGGGCGGCATCGGCGCGCGGGTCTCCCGCGCGTGACCAGACCTGATGGATCGTGAGGCGGATCAGGTGTTCTTGATAGCCCTTGAACAGGGCGCTTTCGTCGTCGCCGTCCGCGAGGTTCGCGCGGGCCTGCGTGCGCAGGCGTTCGATGCCCTGCAAGGCGGGCTCGAGGCGGCCCTGCGCCAGCGCCACGCGGGCGTGGCCGCATAGCGCATTGAGAAGCAAGACTGGATCGTCGATCTCGCGCGCCAAGGCCGCCGCACGGTCGAAGGCGGCCGCCGTTGCCGCCCAGCGGCCCAGTGCCAGTTCGGCGTCTGCGAGGGTCAGCATCGCATCGCATTCATAGAATCGCGCGCCGACTTCAATGGCGATCTCGACTGCCGCCTGGGCATGGGCCAACGCAAGGGCGTCGTCGCCTTCCCGTAAGACCAGGGCGGCCAGCGTGGCGATGGTGTTGCCCTCGACCTGGCGGTTGCCCAAGGCGCGGTTCATCCGCAAGGCGTCCTGCAGATGCTGGCGCGCTGACCCGAGCGCGCCGAGCTGGAGGTAGGCGCCACCCAGATTGCCCGTAAGAGTCGCTTCCATGCGCCGATCGCCGATCTCTCGAGTCAGGAGCAAAGTACGGTGCGCGTAGGTTAAGAACGCAGCCAACTCTCCCTGAAGTTCCGCGCAAACGCTCAACGTGTTCACGCAATACACCTGCACCCGCACGAGCCTCAGTGCCTCGGCTCTCGCCAGGGCTTGCGACGCCAACGCGCGGCCCTCGGCGGGATTGCCCTGGCGAGCGATCGCGAGCGCCAAATTACGCTGCGCCACCAAGGCCACTGCGTCGGCATGCACGCGATCGGCCAGCACCAGCGCACGCCGTGCCTCGCGTTCGGTCGTAGGCCAGTCGGCAATTCGGAGGGCGATGTTGCTGCGCCGCCAAGCCGCCTCGGCGCGTAGCCGGTCGTCGTCGAGCGTCTCGGCCAATGCCAGCAGGTCGTCGATATCGGCTCTCTGCTCGGCGCGTTTGCCCAGCAGGTCGAGGGTCGCTTCGCGGTTGGCCAAGAGCCGCCAGCGAGTGGCCGCATCGTTCGGACCACAGAGCTTCAGCGCCCGTTCGGTATAACCGAGCGCGAGCTCGTTGGCGAAGGTGGCCGCGGCCTGCTCGGCGGCGCGGGTGAAGTATTCGCGCGCGTTGACGGTGTCGCCGGCCTCGTAGAAGTGCTCGGCCGCGAGACTCACGAAGTCCTTGGCTCGCGCGCCGGTGCTGTTGGCGAACCACTGCGCGGCCTTTGCGTGCACATCCTTGCGCCGACGCTTGAGCACCGTGTCGTAGGTCACCCGATGCAGAATCTGGTGCCGAAAGACGAACTCGCGGGCGCTATCGATCCCGGTGCCTGTAGCCTCTCTCGGTATCACCAGTTCGCGCCGGGTCAGCGGCCCCAACTGCTCCGCGGCCGCGGTCTCCACGAAAGCGAGGGCCTGGTCCCAGAAGTGCAGCCCGATCACGCTGGCCAACTGCATGGCCGTGCGTTCCTGCGCCGGCAGCCCATCCAGCCGCGCCTGTAGCACGCCGGTGAGCGTGGGCGGCACTTTCAGCGACAGCAGTTGGTCGGCGTGCAGCGTCCAGCGATCGTCCTGGATGAGGCCGATCGCGTTCCTGGTGCTGATGGCGCCTTGGTCGATCAGCATCTTCACCAGTTCTTCCATGTAGAACGGGTTGCCATCAGCGCCGCCGGTGACGAGTTCTCTCAGCGCGGCAGGCACATCGGGCAGCTTCTTCAACAACTCGTTGGCAAGCAGTCGGCTTCCGGTCTTGTCGAGCGGGTAGAGATCGATGCGTTGTTCGCCTGCGCGCTCGGTGTTGCTGCGCCGCTCGAACAGAGTGGGCCGCGTGAGCGTCAGCATCAGCATCGGCACGTCGCGGTTGACCTGGGTCAGATAGTCCAGGAAATCGAGCGATGCGTCGTCGGCCCAATGCAGGTCGTCGAGCAGCAACACGATCGGTAGCTTGTCGTTCGCGCTGTTCTGCGCACTGATGCGCCGGAACATCTGAGCGGCCGCGTTGAAGCCGCGGTTGCGGATCTGCCGGCCGTCTTCCTTGATGCCGCTGATGTGCTTGCTGTCTGCGAAGTCCAGCCCGATCAGATAGCCCAGCAGATGAGCGTGGGCCTGGGCTTCCGCTTCACCGTCATCTTGAACGAACAGCGGCATCACACCCTCTTCGAGTTTGCGCTTGGCCGCCTCCATGCTGTCGCTGTCTGCGATCTGTAGCCGCCAGGCCAGCACGTCGCGCAGCAAGCCGTAGGGCTGCACTTGGGTGGGCGGCGTGGCGCGGCCCTGGAAGATGTAGAAGATTTCTGCCCGCGCCTCAGCCCAGTTCTCGAACTCGTACAAGAGCCGGCTCTTACCCACGCCCGCATCGGCGACGACCGCCACGCGTTGCAGACCGGCACCGGGTTGCACCAGGCGCCTGAAGGCGTCTTGCAGTTGTTCGAGTTCGGCATCGCGACCAACCATGCGGGTCTCGACGCCTTCGATGCCGCGCGTGGCGACCTTGAAGGCGCGCGGCTTGGCGCGTTGCACGAGGTAGGTCGCGAAGGGCTCGTCCACACCTTTAACGATCAGAGGCGGCTGGGGTTCGACGTCGAACACGCCGCGCACGTGGCGGTAGGTATCGTGGCTGATGCGTAAAGCGCCCGCGGGTGCGGTCTGCTCCATGCGGGCAGCGACGTTCACGCCGATGCCGTGGATGCTGCCTTCGTCGACACCACCGCCGAGCAACACGCCGCCGGTGTGGATGCCCACGCGTACGTCGAAGCCGGCGTGCCCGTGCGTGGCTTCCACTTCTGCTCCGAGCGTGCGGCCGAGTTCAAGTAACGCCAAACCGCAACGCACGGCGCGCTCGGGGTCGTCTTCTTTCGCTTCGTCGGCGCCAAAGACAGCCAGCAGGTTGTCGCCGGCGTATTGCAGGACTTTGCCTTGGTGCGCCTGCACGACCGCCGTGCCGCGCGACAGCGCCCCGTCCATCACGGCGCTGATCTCTTCGGGGTCGAGCTGCTGGCTCAGCGTAGTCGAGCCGACGACGTCGAGAAA
Organism: Burkholderiales bacterium; assembly: GCA_038225855.1. Classification (GTDB taxonomy): domain Bacteria; phylum Pseudomonadota; class Gammaproteobacteria; order Burkholderiales; family Burkholderiaceae_D; genus CAHJXF01. The sequence goes on from JBBRQU010000033.1 coordinate 39,660, forward strand.
CAGGATGCTGACTTGCTTGAGGAACTGGGTGGGCTCGGCAAGCGCAGGAGAAGCACCCTGTAGCACAGCGAGTTTGGCGCGCATACCCGCAACGGACGCATCGACGACGGCATCACCGAGAAGACTGCGCTGGGCTTCCAAGGCGCCAATGCCGGCTTCAAGTTGATGCTGCTCGGTGGACATGGGCAGCGAGGATAGCAGGCGCGTAGCTACCAGCCTGCCTGACCGTCCGGCGTCGAAAGACCGGTCTGAAGTCACACTTCGGGGTACCGCTTATGGCCGAGGTTGTGTAAATACGTGAACAGCATATTTGCGTGCGGCGTCGAGGACCTGCGATGGCGTTACGTCGCGATGTAAAAGGCTTGCAGGGCTTATGCCCTCATAACCTGCAGCTCTGATCGGGCCCCGCCGCAAGCCCGCTGCCGACGAACGCGCGCCGGGGAGACTGTGCCGTCCGCTAAAACGACGGCCTGCTACTGATCGCTGTCGCGCTGGAACAGACGCAGATCCACCGCATCGGCCATCGCGTGATAGCCTGCGTCGTTGGGATGCAGATGATCGCCGCTGTCATACGCCGCCAGCATGCGCGTCGGATGAGCCGGGTCGCGGATCGCGCGATCGAAATCGATCACCGCGTCGAAGGCCTGGCTGGTGCGAATCCATGCGTTGACGATCTGCCGCTTCGCTTCGCCGGCGGCCGTGAAGTAGCCGGGGATAGTGGTCCCTTCGAACGGCGTTAGCGTCGCGCCGTAGATGAGGAGGCCTTGCGCATGGGCCCGCGCGATCAGTTGCCTGTACCCGGCGATCACGTCGTCGGCGCTGACGAACTCGGTCGGAAAGAACGCGGACAGGCCGAAGTCGTTGATCCCTTCGAGCACCGTCACGTACTTCACGCCCGACTGGGCCAGCACGTCGCGGTCGTAGCGCGACAGCGCGTTGGGGCCGATCACGTCATGCAGCACGCGATTGCCGCTGATGCCTTGGTCCATCACCGCGACGTTGGACGTGCGCCGCGACGCCTGAAGGCGCTCGGCCAGAAAGTTGGGCCAGCGATGGTTGGCGTCGAGCGTGGACGCGAAACCGTCGGTGATCGAGTCGCCGAGCGTCACGACCGCCACCGTGCGCGGCGGCGCGAGCACCTCGATGGCCGAGAGAAAGAACCACGACACGGTGGTGCTCAGCGTCGGGAAGGCCGTCACGTTCGTGAAGTTGCCGGGCCCTGACACGTACGTGGTCTGGCGCCCGAGGTCGTGATAGGTCTTCGCGGGCGTGGCGGCGGGCAGGTAGATCGTCACGACCACGTTGCCCAGCGCCGGAACCTTCAGGTCCACAGGATCGCTCAGCATCGGCGCACCCTTCGGGATCGTGACGGCACTCTCGCCCGCGAAAGTCAACGTGCGGTCGCTGCCGGCGACCGTGGTCGAGCCCCCGCTCTGCAGCGCGACATGCGCCGAGCCGATCACGAGCGCGTTGGTGCCGAGCTCGTTGGTGAAGCGCACACGCAGCGTGCCGCCGCCGATGCTCACGTGGGCAATCATGCGCACGGTCTGGCCGTTGAACGAGGCCGGCACGGGCGCGACGAACGCATCGGCGGTCTGCGGGCTCGCGGTCCACGTGCCCACCCAATGCTTGTCGTCGTCGCGCCAGTCGCGCCAGTTGTTCGCATGCGCGGGCGGCGGTGCGCCAAGCACCGCGCCCAGCGCGATTGCCGTGATTGCTGCAAGGAACCTGCGGCGCGTGTCGCGCGGTGCGGTGAACCCGATCAGCCTCTTCCAAAAATGCGTCATGTCGGTCTCCTCGTTATGGGCCGGAGGTCTCGCGGTGTCGAGAACCGGTCGGCGAGCAAGTTGACTCCAATAACGCGCGCCCGGCAACCCCTGGCGCAGCCATCCGTCATCCGAGCTTGTTCGCGAGTTGCTGGAACAGATCCCGCTCATCGTCATCACGCCTCACAGCGAACACGAATACGCAGCGCCCATCGCTCGACTGTTCCCACTGGCCCACTTGAATCTTCTCGCGTGAGTCGTCGTTGGTCTTGTAGGGCTCGCCCATGTATTCGACGGCCAGCACACGTCCCTCAGTCAACTCGGCCACGAAGTCAGGATAGAAGTAGTCGGTGGCGGTGGGCAGCCAGAAAGAAAATTTTGGCTGCTTCTCGATGTTGCGCACCCACTGCTTGACCTTTCCGTGCCAGTCGATGGCCTGCGCGCAGCGGAACTCCTCGGCCACCTCCCCGAACGGTGTCTTTTCCCGCAGGTCGTGGATCACCGGGTAAAAGCGCTTGTTGAACTCGTAGCTGCCTTGGTAGCACTACCGCGCAGGATATTGGCCGGGCTGAAAGTGGAAGCTGAAATGCGCCAGTTCTTCCAGTGTGTTGGTGAAGTGCGTGCGCTGACCGGCACGATGTCAACGCTCAATCGCGGTGGCGCCGAAAGGCCATGACGTGGACATACCGCTTTCGGCGTTTAGTCCGATCGACCGCTCCTGGCCGAAAGC
>JBBRQU010000034.1:0-40656 GCA_038225855.1 Burkholderiales bacterium
CACTCGCGCGTCGAACAGCTGCACGATGCCCGCGGTTTCGAGCGCTCCGAACCACGCCGAATTTTTCGATTCGCGTTCGAGCCGCGGCAGCGTGAGCAGCGTGACCGTGTCGGTCGACTTGCTCGCGCTCTTTGCATGCGCCTGCAACGCGACCGAGCCTTCCTTGCCCGGCTTGCCGCCCGGGATGCGCACTTCGATCAGCTTCCTGTCGCCGAACAGCGACAGGCTCTGTCCGCTTTCGACGAGGCGGCTCCAGCGAAAGAAGCGATCGACGTCGAGCACGTCGCGCTCGGCGTAACCGGCCGCGCGCGCGGCCCCACGGATCTTGTCGGCCGCTTCGATCGCAAGCAGGTGCTCGTCGCCGTGAATTGCATACAGTGGCGCGAGCTTCTTCGAAAGGTGCGCATCGAGCGCGTCGAGCTTGAGGTTCATCGTGAAGGGACGAGCAAAACGAGCATCACGCGGCGACTCAGGACGCCGCGGCCGCGTCGGGCCTGGCGGCCGCGAGTCGGCGCAGCAACTGCTGCACGAGGTCCGACTGCATGTCGCGATAGAGCAGGTTCTCTTCGGCTTCCTTGGCCAGTTGCGTGTTCTCGTTGACCGAGATGTCGCGCTTCAAGGTGATGCGGGTGGGGGGAATGAAGTCACGTCCCTTGCCGTCATCGACCCTGAAGACGAAGGTGTAGAACAGGCTGTACTCGCGCACGCGGCCGTTGGCGTTGAGGCTCAGGATTTCCTTGTTGCGCGATTCGCCCAGCACCTCGAGGCGCGCTTCGGCATCGGCCGCGTTGTCGACGAGCCGCGTCGACGTGCCGCTGCGGATGTAGCGCTTGAACTCGGTCCCCAGCGGCGACGCGTCGGAGAAGCCGACCCACAGGGTGCGAAACGGCAGTTCGGTCGAGCCGCGCAATTGAAAGCCGCATGCGGCGAGCATGCATAGCAGCAGGAAGCAGGCGGATCCGCGAAGCAGAGCGCGAGGCATGCGTTGGTCGGCCTTCATCTGTGATTCATCCTTCACGCAACCACATTCACGAGCCGTCCCGGCACGACCACGATTTTCTTCGGCGCGCCGGTGACGAACTTCTTCACGGCCTCGTCGGCGAGCGCGGCGGCTTCGATGGCGGCGCGGTCGGCGTCGGCCGCCACGCGTATCGTGCTGCGCAACTTGCCGTTGACCTGCACGACGAGTTCGATCTCGTCTTGCTTCAACGCCGACTCGTCGACTTGAGGCCACGGCGCATCGATGATCGGACCGTGCACGGCAGCGAACCCGAGAGCGTTCCAGAGCGCGTGGGTGATGTGCGGCGCGACCGGATAGAGAACGCGCAACAGGATGCCGAGGCCTTCGGTAATGGTCTGGACTTGCGCCGCGTTCGGGTTTGCGAGATGCGCTTCGAGCGTGTTCAACATCTTCATGCAGGCCGATACGACCGTGTTGTACTGCATCCGCTCGTAGTCGAACTGCGCCTGCCTCAAGGTCGCGTGCAATTCGAAGCGCAACGCCTTGTCGCTCGCGAGGGCGTGTCCGTTGCCGGAGTGGGGCGCCACGCGACCATTCGCCTTGGCCAGCATCGCGAACGTCCAGAGCCGATGCATGAAGCGAAACACGCCTTGCGCGCCGCTGTCGGACCACGCAGCGCTTTGCTCGGGCGGACCAGCGAACATCGAGAATGCGCGCGCGCTGTCGGCGCCGAAGCGTTCGATGATTGCGCGCGGCTCGACGACGTTGTTCTTCGACTTCGACATCTTCTCGATGCCGCCCAGCATCACGGCTTGCCCGTCTTCCTTCGCGATCGCACCGATCGGCTTGCCGCGTTCGTCGTGCCTGACTTCGACTTCACCGGGATAGAACCAGCGCCGCTTTGACGATTCTCGGCCTGAAGCATCTTCCCGATAGAAACACTCGTTGGTCAGCATCCCCTGCGTGAAAAGTCGCGTGAACGGCTCGCCGAATTTGACGAGGCCCATGTCGCGCATCACCTTGGTCCAGAAGCGCGCGTAGAGCAGGTGCAGGATCGCGTGCTCGATGCCGCCGATGTACTGGTCCATAGGCATCCAGTAATCGTTGCGCGCATCGACCATCGCGTCGGCAGCGTCGGGCGAGCAATAGCGCATGTAGTACCAGGACGAATCGACGAAGGTGTCCATCGTGTCGGTCTCGCGCTCGGCCGGCTTGCCGCAGCGCGGGCAGGTGCAGTCGACGAACGCGGCGCACTTCTTGAGCGGATTGCCGCTGCCGTCGGGTACCAGGTCTTCGGGCAGCACGACCGGCAGATCGGCTTCAGGCACCGGCACGTCGCCGCAGACTTTGCAGTGAATGATCGGGATCGGCGTTCCCCAATAGCGCTGACGGCTGATGCCCCAGTCGCGCAAGCGATACGTGATGGTCTTGTCGCCGAGGCCCTTGGCCGCGAGGTCGCGCGCGATCGCATCGGTCGACGTTGCGAAGTCCATGCCGTCGTAGATGCCCGAGTGGATGCAGGTGCCGTATTCGGCGAACACGGGTTGCCATTCGGCCCACGCGGATTCGTCGTTGCGCGGAACCGTCGCGGTCATCGCGTCGGGCGCGATCGTCATCGCCGGGCCGGGTTCTGTCGTGGCAACTGCCGTGGCGTCGGGATTTTTTTTTGCCCACGACACCGGCAGCACCACCGGCTTGATCGGCAGCCCGTATTTCTTCGCGAACTCGAAGTCGCGCTCGTCGTGCGCGGGCACGCCCATCACCGCGCCCTCGCCGTAAGTCATCAGCACGTAGTTGCCGATCCACACCGGCACGAGTTCGCCGGTCAATGGATGCGTGACGTGGAAGTGCGTCGTCATGCCTTTCTTTTCCATCGCCGCGAGATCGGCCTCCGAAGTACTCCGACCCGCGCCGCCCTTTGTGCAGTCTTCGATGAAGGTCTGCAACGCGGGCTGATCCTTCGCAAGATGCTGCGCCAGCGGATGCTCGGGTGCGATCGCGACGAAGGACACGCCCATCAGCGTATCGGCGCGGGTGGTGAAGACGCGCAGCTCTTCTTTCGCCCCCTCGATCTCATAGGGAAACGCGAGCGTCACGCCTTCGCTCCTGCCGATCCAGTTGCGCTGCATGGTCTTGACGCGCTCGGGCCACGCGAGACCATCGAGAGCCGACAGCAACTCGTCGGCATAGTCGGTGATGCGCAGGTAATACATCGGGATGTCGCGCTTCTCGATGATCGCGTCCGATCGCCAGCCGCGTCCGTCGATCACCTGCTCGTTGGCGAGCACGGTCTGATCGACCGGATCCCAGTTGACCGTGCCGGTCTTCTTGTAGGCGATGCCCTTCTCGAGCATCTTCAAGAACAGCCACTGGTTCCATTTGTAATAGTCGGGCTTGCAGGTCGTGACCTCGCGCGACCAGTCGAGCGCCAGCCCCATCGCCGCGAATTGCTTCTTCATCTCGGCGATGTTGTCGTAAGTCCATTGCGCGGGCGGAATCTTGTTGTCGATCGCCGCGTTCTCGGCCGGCAGGCCGAAGGCATCCCAGCCCATCGGCATCAGCACGTTGAAGCCCTTCATGCGCAGATAGCGCGCCATCACGTCGTGGATGGTGTAGTTGCGGACGTGACCCATGTGCAGCTTGCCCGACGGGTAGGGCAGCATCGAGCACGCGTAGAACTTGCCCTTCGGAAAGCGCGGGTCGTTTTCCTTCATGCGCCAGGCATCGGCAGTATTCCACTCGGCCTGCGCCGCGGCTTCGACGACATGATGGTCGTAGACGGCGGGGGCGGCGACGACGGCTGGTTCGGACATTGGGAATCGGTGCGATGCGTGATGCTGCACAGTGCGGGCGCGGGATGCCCCGCGAGAGACATACGGACGAAGGGGAGAATTATAGCGGCGGCGATGTCAGCCGAGCTGTGGTCGATCGAGCGGCCAATCTTCGTCGACTATCAAGCCAAAGACTTCGCTGCGCCAGAACTCAGAACGCAGGTGCAGGGCTTGCGGGCCTTGACGCTGGAAGCCGCGCTGATTCGCGCCGCCCCCAATGTTTGGCAGTCGGACCCACGCACGATGACGCTGGCTCTGACGCAATTGAAAGACGCTTCGCGATCGGTCAGAGCGGGAATCCTGAAACCATCTGACCTGGCGGGCTGGCGGTCAAGTCAAGTCTTTATTCGCAACTCCATGCACGTTCCCTTGCCACCGGAAGCGGTAGGAGACACGATGCCGCTGTTGTTCGAGTTGCTGACCGAGGAATCGGACCCCGCGGTCCAAGCGGTCCTCGGGCATTTCTTCTTCGTGTTCATACATCCCTACATGGATGGCAATGGTCGGCTTGCTCGCTTTATTCTCAACCTGATGCTGGCGCGCGGCGGTTGGCCGTGGACCGTGGTCACCCTGGAAGTGCGCAAGGCTTACATGAAGGTTCTAGAAGAGGCCTCTGTGCGCCAAGACATTGGGCCGTTCACGTCGCTCATCACCACACTCGTTGAGCAGCAGTTGGCGCATCCTCCGAAGCGACCCGATATGGAGGCCTCTCGCGGCCGACGCTGACGATGGACTTGCTCAATCCTGCAGAACCCGCGTCGTCGGCAACTCGCGCATCGCCTTGTCGAACGTCGCCGTGAATGCGCAGCCCGCCGTTGCATGGTTCGCCAGTCCGAATAGTCGGCGCTTCCGTCGCGAAATTTCGTCCACGCCGCAATGGCGGGTAAGCCGCCCGCAGGCGGCTCGATCCCAGTGCGCCGACCTCACTTGCCCAGCACGTCTCCAAACAACACCCACTGCTTGCCATCGAATCGCGCGAGCTGCGCCTGCTCGAACGGCGAGTAATCGGTGGGGCTGGTGTTGACCGCGATTCCCGGGAGCATCATCGGCAGCTTCAGGTCCTTCAGGTTGGCAGCCTGCTTCATGACGTTCTCGCGCGTCAGATCGTCGCCGCACTGCTTCAACACCTGCACCAAGATTTGCGCGGCGAGGTAGCCGTAGGTGTTGCTCGCGTCCTTCAGATTGCCGTCGGGATAGTACTTGGCCATGAACGCCGTCCACTCTTTCATCGCCGGGTCGTTGCTCCACTGCGGATCGGTCGGGTCCTTGTAGTACTCGATCGTGATCAGGCCTTCGGACTTGTCCAGACCCGCGGGCGTGAGCACTGCGCCGACCGACGCTGCGACGTTGTTGATGATGTGCAGCGGCTTCCATCCCGAGTCATAGACCTTGCGCACTGCCTGCGCGCCGAACTTGGGCGTCGTGATGTTGACGAAAGTGTCGGCGCCCGATCCCTTCAACGTGAGGATTTGCGAATCGATCGTCGGGTCGGTCACTTCATAGGTCGCTTCGGCGACGATCATTTTAGCGGCCGCGCTGCCCAGACCTTCCTTCAAGCCATTGAGCACGTCCTTGCCGTAGTCGTCGTTCTGATAAAGCACCGCGATCTTCGCATTGGGCTTGTTCTTGAGCAGATACTTCGCGTAGATCTGACCCTCGGTCTCGTAGCTGATGTTCAGGCCCATGGTCCACGGATTGTTCTTCGGATCGGCCCACTTGCTCGCGCCCGTCGCGAGAAACAGATGGGGTACCTTCTTGGCGTTCATGTATTTGTGGATCGCCGAATTGCTCGGCGTGCCGAGTGTCTGGAACGTGAACAAGACGTTGTCCTGCTCGACCAGCTTTCTGATCTGCTCGACGGTTTTCGGCGGGCTGTAGCCGTCGTCTTCGCTCAACAGGACGAGCTTTCTGCCATTGATGCCGCCGTCGTCGTTGATCTTCTTGAAGTAGGCGGCCTCGACCTTGCCGATCGTGCCATAGGCCGACGCGGGCCCGCTGTACGGCATGGTCTGGCCGATCTTGATTTCGGTATCGGTTGCGCCGGGGCCGTATTTCTTTTGCGCGGCGGCCGGCGTGGCGGTCAGTGCGAAAGCCATGGTCGCAACCGGCAATGCGAAAGCCAACAAGCGCCTCGATCGTGATTTCATGATGTCTCCTTCAGGATTGCATTGGGCATGTGTTGAACAACTCGCGCCTTTACATGACGCGTGATCAAAATGGCGAGCATGTGCCGACCCGCTTACGGACAGGTTCCAAGCTAAGTCAATTGCGCTTTTCCAGCCACCGGTAATTACCCACCTGCCCGACGACCTGATAGTTCTTTTTGAGAAAATCATCCAGCAGCGTGACGTGACTGGATATTGCACTTTCGTTTGGCTCGCGCACGAAATCGGCCCCTACATAAAGAACGACGACCCGCACATGCTGGTCCTCCAGGTCGTCGATGATGGTCTGCTGCACTGATGCCGTTGTCGCTTGTCGGGGATGCAATTCGTGATAACGCGTTGCGCTGTCGCGTTCGGAAAGAAAATAGAACAGGACATCGTTGAGGAGGACCTTGTCATGGCGACCATTGCCGACAAATATCTTTTCACCCGGTGGAACGTGCGCACGGACATAGTCGATTGCGGCCGCCTGATCAGCCCGAACCAGAAGTCCCCCTGCTCGGGGCAAGACTCCTGAGCGAAGCGGGTTTGTCGGATCGGCCAGCAGCTTTTGCTGCCGTTTGAATTCCGTTCGCACCGCGTCAAGCGGGTAGATCGCCATGGCGCAGAACGCAATTGCCAACACCAACCCAACAAGTTGGAAAAGCGAGCTGCCAGGCAGCGCCGCCCACACTACCGCACCGAGCAAGAATGTCAGAACAAACACATGAATGAGGTGTTCGAGGCCCGGCCTTACCAAAGACTTCAAGAATAGGAGCCCGATCAGCAATGCGAGAAAAAACACCACCCTGCGGACGTGCGAATATTTGTGCAATCGCGCTGAATGCTTTGCGCCAGCCACGAAAAAGACGGTGACAGCGAGAACCACAAAATGAAAGTAATAAGGAAAGGCTGCTTCCAGTGAACCGCGGAAGATCGACGGATAAGGGAGCGACCGAACCAATGGATACACGGTAGCCGGAAAGACAATCAACTGTTCCAGCAGATCCGTCATGGGCACCGATGCCAGCAGGTAGACGAGAAGGGGCAGGACCGCGACAGCGATTCCGGCGCAAAGGGCGGCTCCGGCAGTCAGCAGACTCCGCCATGGTCTTGCGCCTGATCGAGCGGCGCGGTAATCAATCAGAAGGGCCGCAAATATCGCCAATCCCTCGACCAGGAAAACATAAGACGCGATGTCGTGGCGGAAGGCGACAAGCACGCCAATGAACAACCCCGCCATGAACAGGTTCCTGACGATCGCCCGGTTTTGCAGGAAGCCGATGAAAAACGCGATACTCACCAGGGTCAGCAATAGCGCCGGAATCAGCGGATAGCCGTAAAAACGAATGGCCTGCAGCCACAGCAGACTCATGGCCCAAGTCAGCAACGCGTAACGCCTCGGGGTCAGCCGCGCGGTGATCAGGTAACCAAGCGATGCGATTGCCGCGCGCAACGCGCTATCCCACGCGCGCTCGACGATCAACGACGATCCGAAGAGTTTGAAAAGAGCCGCGATTGCGAGGAATTGTCCGGGCGGATAAAGGACCCAGAAATCGCGGTATGGGACGTCGCCTTGCAGCAGTCGCTGCGCCCCGTATGCGATCACCCCCTCGTCGTAGTAATTGAAGGCGAATCGATCCCTGAGGATCCAGAGGATTGCCAGCGACACGCCGAACAAGAGTGCGGCCGACGTCCATCGCCATTTCTCCCGCGCCTCGGCAGGCAGGACACCGAACTTGTTTTCCGGAATCACGTCTTGCATGCCCGAACCGTGCGCGCGAGTTCGCCACGCCACCAGGCAACGGTTCGCTGCATTCCGGATTCGAGCGTGAACGATGATGAGAAATCGACTTCGTCATTCAAGCGGCTCGTGCTGGCTTCGATTCGATCGGGCTCTTCGGGCGCCGCGGGTCTCGTGCCCCATCGGATCAGATGTGATCGCTCGGTCAGGGCGCCGATCAGCCGAACGACTTCGCCGACCGTCCGCGCGTTTCCCGACGCGATGTTTACCGGACCTTCGATCGCGCCGGACAAGAGAGTAACGAGTGCGTTTGCCGTATCGTCGACGTACATGAAATCGCGCACTTGACGACCCTCGGTACATGCGACTTCGCGATTGCCGAGCAAGGACTCGATGACCGAAGAAACGAGTCGTCCCGGACGCTCATGGTCGCCGTACATGAAGAAGAGCCTCGCCCACGCAAGTGACAGGCCCGTGCCGGCCGCAAGCGCTGCGAGCGCCTCGTGGAGCTCGAGTTTGCAGCGGCCGTAAAGGGTCGCCGGTTGCAGCGGGGTGACGTACTCCGTGCACACTTCGCCGGTCCACGCATATTCCGCACACGTGCCCGCGATCACCGCACGCGAACCGCCGGCGCCGACGAATGCCTCGACGAGCGTCGTGCTGGCGTCGACCCAGCGCACATTTTCGGGCGATGTCCAGAATCTCCCGGGAACCGCATACCACGCCAGATGCAACAAGTGCGTCGCCCGAACGGCATTCACGAGCGCGATCGTGGCGTCGGGATCGAGAAGGTCGCATTCATGCGGCACGACGCCAGGTAGAGCCCACGACTGCCGCCCCGATCTGCCTGCGCCATGCACCTCGAAGCCCTTGTCCAGAAGATACCGCTGGGTATGTCGGCCGACAAATCCACCGGCTCCTGTGACCAGAACACGCATGGCCGGGAAGCGTCAATGAAAATTCGGGAACATCGCATCGCGTTCGGAAATGACCGGTCGATCTACCGGCCAGGAGATGCCGAAAGCGGGGTCATTCCAGCGCACGCCAGCCGCGAGGTCAGGCCGATAGCGCTCGCTCATTTGATATAACACCTCGGCTGCAGGGGTCAGCGTCACGAATCCATGCGCGAACCCCGAAGGAATGTAGATGGCGCGCCGATTGTCGCCATTCAGTTCGACGCCGAACCATAGCCGAAACTGGGGAGAATCTCGACGCAGATCGACGATGACATCGAAAATCGCGCCGGCGGTGCATCGCACGAGTTTGGCTTCACCGAAAGGATCCCTCTGAAAATGCAGCCCGCGCAGCGTACCCACCCGATCATTGAATGAAAGACTGCATTGCACGAATTCTGTACAAAGCCCGCGCTCGGCAAATTTATCGCGACAAAAGCTGCGTGCGAAAAAACCGCGCTCGTCTCCCTGTTTTTGCACGTCGACCAGGAACGCTCCCGCAAGCGGCGTTTCGGTGAATTCCATCAGAAAATCTCCAGCTTCGGTACAGGCACCGCAAACCGCCCATTCCAGCGCCGAATATCGCGCATCTGTTCTGCAATTTCATCTCTCAGATTCCACGGGAGAATCAAGACGAAATCCGGGCGGGTTTCAAAAATACGCTCGGGCGAATAGACGGGAATACGAACGCCCGGCAGATAGTGCGTTTGTTTGTGGGGGCTGAGATCGACGGTGTATTCGAGGAGTTCCGGGCCAATGCCGCAATAGTTCAAGAGCGTGTTGCCTTTTGCGGGCGCGCCATAACCGGCTACGCGTTTTCCTGCTCGTTTGGCTCCGACCAGAAACTCCAGCAGCCCAAGCTTGATTTCGACAATCCGTTGCTGGAAATTCCGGTAGGCAGCCACGTCTTCCAATCCGGCTCGCTGCTCGCGCAAGCGCAATTCGCGCACTCGCACGCCCTTCGGCCGGATGGTGTTCTCGGCACGCTGCGCAAAAATCCTCAACGATCCCCCGTGCGTGGAAAGTTCCTCGACATCGAATACCATCAATCCATGCCGCGCAAGGATTCTTTGAACGACGCCCAGCGACAGATAGGAAAAATGCTCGTGATAAATGGTATCGAACTGCGACAGCGCGATCAGATTGAGCAAATGCGGAAATTCGATGGTGACGATTCCTTGCGGCTTCAAGAGATAACGCAAGGCTGCCACAAAATCGTTGATGTCCGGAACATGCGCCAGGACATTATTGGCGACGATCAGATCTGCGTATTGCCCGGCATCTCCCAATCGAATCGCGGTTGCGACCGAGAAAAAGCTCACGTCGGTGGGAATGCCTCGTTGCTCCGCAACAGCAGCCACATTGGCGGCGGGTTCGATACCGAGGATGGGAATCCCGGCGCGCGCAAAATACTGAAGCAGGTAGCCGTCGTTACTCGCCACCTCGACAACTTTCGATTCGGCCGTGAGGCCGAACATCGCTATCATCCGTTGTGAAAAAATCTCGCAATGCCGAAGCCAGCTTTCGGAATAGGAAGAAAAATAACTGTAGTCGCCGAATATGTGCTGGGCGCTCTCGAATTCCTGAAGTTGCACCAGAAAACAGCGACCGCACACATAAACCCGCAACGGATATGTCGGCTCCATCATCTGGAGTTGGTCGGGCGCAATCAAGGAGTTTGCAAGCGGCGATGTTCCGAGATCCGCCATCACTTGTTCGAGCGGCGCCGCGCAAAAGCGACAGGGTGTTCGTGATTCTTTATCCATCGAGAAGGATCAGTTCAGGAATCGTTCGATTTGTGCCGTCGTGACAGCCGCGGCGCTTTCGCCCCGAGCGACGCGCCGGTACCAGTCCACGGTCCATTCAAGGGCGGTGACCAGGGGCAAGGCCGGACGCCAGCCAAGCTTTTGCTTCGCGAGCGAGCAGTCCAGTTCCAGCCGGCGCGCTTCATGCGGTTGCCGCTCGGTTTCGAGATCGACCTGCACAGGGTTACCTCCCGAGTCACCCCAGAGCTCGACGACTTTGGCGACGATCATCCCGACAGGCCATGAATCCACTTCATCAGGACCGAAGTTCCATCCGCGAGAAAACACACGGGCGTCGCCGAAGAGTTTTTCGGCCAGCAACATATAGCCGCACAAGGGGTCGAGAACGTGCTGCCAGGGACGCAGCGCATCGGGATTGCGGATGCGGATCGCTTCGCCGGACAGGATGGCGCGCACACAGTCGGGCAACAACCGGTCGGCCGCCCAATCACCTCCGCCGATCACATTGCCGGCGCGGGCCGATGCAAGTGAAACTCTCGGCCCGGGAATTTCAGCGATCGCAAAGAATGATTCCCGATATGCCGATGTCACGAGTTCGGCGCAAGCCTTGCTGTTGCTATACGGATCTCTTCCGCCAAGCCGATCGTCCTCGCGATAACGGTGCTGCAAATCGTCGTTTTCGTAGCACTTGTCGCTGGTCACATTGATCACCGCGCATTCGATCTTCAATGCGCGGACGGCTTCGAGCAGATGCACGGTCCCCATGACATTGGTGGAATAAGTTTCGAGCGGCTCTTGATAGGAACGGCGCACCAAGGATTGAGCAGCGAGATGAAAAATGATTTCGGGTCGCGATTCCAGAAGCATGGATCGAAGCGCCGCGTAGTCGCGCACGTCGCCCTCGACTGAGGCGATGCGCCGACCCAGCTCGACCATTTCGTAGAGACTGGGACGGGTTGGCGGCTTCAATGCGAAGCCGTGGACATTGGCGCCCAGCGCGTCAAGACACAAACTCAACCAAGTGCCCTTGAAGCCCGTGTGTCCGGTAATCAGAACGGACTTTCCGCGCCAGAACGCCGGCCTGGGCGTCACCAGATTTTCCACGGAGCGTTACCGCCGCTCCAAAGTGCTTCAAGCCGGCGCTTGTCGCGCAAGGTATCCATCGGCTGCCAGAACCCGTCGTGCTTGAACACGGACAATTGGTTTTCTCGCGCAAGCTTCTCCAGAGGCTCGTTCTCCCACGAGGTTTCATCGCCGGCAATGTAATCGATGCAGCGAGGCGACAAGACAAAAAACCCTCCGTTGATCCAGCCACCCTCACCGAGAGGTTTCTCCTTGAAGGCGACGACCGCATCGCCCTGGATTTCCAGTGCGCCGAATCGGCCCGGAGGACGCGCTGCCGTGACGGTCGCCAAACGTCCTTGCGAACGATGTAAACGCGTCAAGCTGTCGATCGCAATGTCGGCAAGGCCATCGCCATAGGTGAAGTAAAAGTCTTCGTCGTCGAGATATTCGCGCACTCTTTTCAGCCGGCCGCCGGTCATCGTGTCGCTACCGGTGTCCACCACCGTCACCTGCCAGGGCTCCGCCGAGTTCTGCAATATCTCGACCTTGTTATTGGCGAGATCGAAGCGCACGTTGGATTCATGTAAATAATAATTCGCGAAATACTCCTTGATGATGTAACCCTTGTATCCGGCGCATAGGATGAATTCGCGCACGCCGAATGCCGCATAAAGCTTCATGATGTGCCAAAGAAGGGGTTTCCCGCCGATGTCGATCATGGGTTTGGGTTTGAGCGACGTCTCCTCCGCAAGCCGCGTGCCGAGGCCGCCTGCCAGAATGACCGCCTTGCGAATTTCCACGTGACCGATCCTCCCCGAATCAATGGCTAATGTACTTGAACATGAATCTTTTGAATCAGGGTCGGGCGATGTCATCTGCGATTGTCCAGATCGCTAGCTACCGATCCTTTGAGGATGAACTTCAGCCGAGCGGCCTTGTCCCGTCCGCGCCAACCACAGCACGCCGCCAGGCAAACCCAACGCCATCTGCATGAGCCCGTAGGCAACCGAAACGGCTAGTGCGTCGCCTGGCGTTACCCTCAAGAGGCCCAGTCCGACGATCATCGCTCCCTCTCTGACGCCCCAGCCGCCGTACGAAACGGGAATCATCGACACCAGCATGATCGCCGGCACGATCAGTAGTGCGGGACCGAAGTTCAGAGGGATGCTCATGGCTTTCGCGCAAAAATAGATCGCCACCACCAACAGAAATTGAACGGCCGTGGAAAATCCGACGATGCAGGCGCTGCTTGCGGAGGAATAAAGTACTTTGCGTAAATCGCTGGCGAGTCTCCCCATGGGTCTGGTTAATCGAGAACGCATCAGCAATCGCGCGAGCGACTCGCCGAAAACAAAAAATCCCGCCAGCCCGAGCAATGCGGCAAGAGCGATGAGTCTGAGCACATCGCGGAGCACATCGCTGATCGGCGCCTGACCCGCGGCCATGCTCGGGAACACAAAAAAACTACACGAAATGATGAGCGCCAAGACGATCAGCGCGACGGCGCGATCGCACAGAATTCCCGTAACCGCCCGCCCGAACGGTACGCCCTCGCGAGAAGCGAGCCATGCGCGCATCGCATCGCCGCCAACCGCAGTTGGCAGGACTTGATTAAAAAACTGACCCACCAGCGTCAGCCGAAAAACCTGGCCAAACGGCATGCGGGCGTCGACCAGTCGATTGACCAATTGCCAACGGACGCTGACCAGCGCGAGTTGAAACGATATGGCGCAGAAAGCGATTGCAGCCGACAGGGGTTGCATGCTGCGAATCTGCGTGAGTACCGGTGCGAGGTCCACCTTGCCGAGCAGATAAGCGACAAGCCCGATCGTGATCGCGATTTTCAATCCGAATACCATCCAGGCGGAAATATTTTGCTTCATGCAATGCGTTATTTAAAGGGGTTCGAGTCGTCGCCGCGGAGCGAGTCCGCGATTGCTTTCATAAACCCAGGCGTTCGGAAATTTCAGAACGAAAATACCGTTTTGGGTCGAAGTCGCGGAGTTGTTTGCGAAAGATATCGATTTCAGGATAAGTATGCTCGACAATCCTGCGCGGCAATCTCGAGTCCTTGATGATGTTGGGTCGGCCGCGCACGCGCAACAACAGCGCATCGAGAAACATCAGTACCTCGTTTGAGTCTTTGTCGCGCGGGAAGTCGAGAGCCACGCATACGCCATCGCCGTTGAAACGGAGCAGCCTGGGGCTTCCGCCGAACATTTTTGCCGAAGCGAGCGATATCGCAATTCTCTTAGTGCGCAAATAGTTCTCCAGCTCTCGTGTGAATTCATCGACAAACTCGCCGGCAATGATCAACTGGTATTCGTGGAAGCCACGGTGGCCGAATAGATGGAAATAGAATTGATTGCTTTCAACGGGAAATAATGCCTGGCGGATGTCGACGCGCCGAGGGCTTGGCCTGCCGCCGATCCGGCGCCGATAAGCCGCGTTGATCCACTGCGTGGTGCGATGATTCAACAATCCGAACGGCAACCGCCCCCGGCCGGCTGAAGTCAGTTGCGGAACGGAGCGAGCCTTGCTCGCCGCATGCTCGATCGATGCGGACTGCCCGTCGGTCGCGAACAATGCGCGAAATAGAAATCCCTGTCCAAAATGGGCGTCAGCGCGCATCAGATCGTGCCAGGTGTAAACAAAATCGGCCTGCCCTGCCATTTCTTCAATGGCGCGGAGCCCCGACCGAAGGTTCGCAACTGGTACGGCTTCGATATCGACAAGGCGTCCCGGCAAGCGTTGCAGGCGCAGTTCGACCGAGACGATGTGGCCGGTCAGTCCCAGGCCTCCGCATGTCAAATCAAATATTTCCGGCGCGCATTCGCGCGACAGTTGGAGAACGCCGTGTGCTGGATGAAACAATTCGATGCATTCGACTTGCTCGATGAAGTTGCCGTCGCGCTTCTGATTTTTCCCGTGAACGTCCGCGGCGACGCACCCGCCAACCGAGATTCGTCCGTGCCCCGGCTGAATCGGAAGATAGAACCCGCGCGGAAGCAGAAAATCGAAGAGCTCGCCCAGCGTCATACCGGCTTCGACTTTGACCCGGGCTCGCGCGCTGTCCAGTTCCAGGACACGATTGAACGCGCCGTGCTCGACCGAAATCCCGTTGTCGACAAAACTCGCCGGTGCATACGAAAGACCGGCGCCGCGCGGAATCGAGACGGCGGCTTCCGGTTCACACAGCAATTGATCGTAACGATCGGGTCGTTGCACCCTTACCGTAGCCGCTACGCCGCCATCGAAGCTGACCAGATGTTTTCGGTGGGTCGACGCGCCCATCCCTGGAACCTGAATTCCTAGTCCGGTTGCGGATGGGAAAAACGACGGTGCACGACGAAGTTGGGTCGTCCCAATCCGTTCTTGTACGTACGCGCGACATAGAGCGCAATGAATGCAATCGAGCCGCCGATATAAGCACAGACCAGAAGCAGGTTTGCCAGCAGTACCCAGGCATCGTTATCGCGCAAATACCACGCACCCAGAAGTCCGGTCGCGACCAGCCAGAATGGCAGCAAATAGACGGGTAAACGAAGCATCAATGTCGATGAGGACAGCATGCCGGCAACTGCAAATAGCGCCATTCCCCAAAAATTGTAATGTGTTTCACCTGCGATGCGCCGTTGGCGCTTGTAGGGGATTCCCTTGCGGCGAAAGCCGACTCGGGCAATGGAACTTCTGATGAACGGAAACGAATTGCGATCGCGGATGATTGCATCGCGCACTTCGGTCGTGAAGAATGCAAACTCGGCCATATACAGAATAATGTCCTCGTCGGCGATTCGGCGAACGACGTGATAGAAAAGCTTGCGCAATGCTTTCAAGAATCCATTCTCGACCCGATCGATGCGCTCTCCATAAACAATGTCGTAACCCTCCTCATAGGATTGAACGAAATCCAGGATCATTTCGGGAGGATCTTCGCAATCGACGTCGATAAAGCTCAGCAGATCGCCTTTGGCATGGTGCAAACCACATTCGAGCGATTTCTGATAACCGACATTCGCACTCAGACTGATGTAATGCACGAACGAATGATTTCGAGCCAGGCCTTCAAGGGCGCGATATGTCCCGTCGGTCGATGCGTTGTTCAGGAAAAGGAGGTCGACCTTGTATCTTGAAGAAAGGCTTTCGATCACCGGCAACATTCGCGCGAAAAATAGGGGGACAGTATTTTCCTCGTTGAATACCGGGCAGATCACGGTCAGGTGTTGACGACGAATTTCCAGACTCATTTATCTTGCCTTGCGACGACAGCGCGACCTTGCCGGCTTCGCAGCCGCGCCCTTGCGATACGAATCAGGCCGGCAACTCCGGTCGGCATCATATACATGAAGCCGATCAGGAAAATGCCGTAAATCGCCCACGGCGCCGCCTTGGAAATCTGATCGGCGACATTGGGTACGAACTGGATGAAGAGCGCGCCGAAGAATGCTCCGGAAATTGATGCGAGCCCCCCGATCACGATGCCGACGACCAAGCTGATCGACAGAAAGATCGTGAACGAATCGGGCGCGATGAATTGCACGACGATCGCGCCGAGTGCGCCGGCGATGCCGGTGTACATCGCCGAGACGCCGAAGGTCAGCGACTTGTAGAGCGCGATGTTGACGCCCATCGCCTCGGCGGCGATCGGTTGATCGCGGATCGCGACCATCGCGCGGCCGATCCGGCCGCGCAACAGGGTCCACGCGAGCAGGACCATCACGATCGTGACGAACAGCGTGAAGAAGTAGAGCCACCGATCCTGTGACAGCGCCATCCATTGCGGCAGCCACGACGGCGCATCGGGCTTGACGATGACGATGCCTTGCGCACCGCCGGTCCATTTTCCGATCAGCTTGTACTTGAGGATCTGCGGCATCGCCACGCCGAGCGCGAAAGTCGCGAGCGCGAGATAGAGTCCTTCGAGCCGCAGTGCCGGCAGTCCGAACAGGAATCCGCTGACCAGGCACACCACCCCTGCGACCGGGATGGTGGCCCAATACGGCACGTTGAAGCGGTCCATCAGGATCGCGGCCGTGTATGCGCCGATTGCGTAGAACGCGCCGTGGCCCAGAGAGATCTGACCGTTGTAGCCGGTCAGCATGTTGAGCCCGATCAACGCGATCGCATAGACCAGCGCGAGCGTGAATTGAAACGTGCGGTAGTTGCTGATCAGGAAAGGCAACACGCAGGCGGCAACCAGCAGGGCTACGAGGCCCGCGATCTGCCACGCGGTCGGACGCGACGCCATGGGACGACCCGGCGGGCGAGAAGGCGACGCGAGGGTCGTCATGATGGTCGTCGCGTGGTCGTCATGACTAGACTCGCTTGACTTGAACGCTGCCGAACAGGCCCTGCGGCCTGACCACCAGCACGCCGACTATCAACACCAGCGCGACGGTGAGCTTGATCTCGGTGCCGATGTAGGTGCCGGCCACGTTCTCGAGCACGCCGACGATCAAACCCCCGAGCACCGCGCCCCCGGGACTGTCGATGCCGCCGAGCAAGGCGCCCGCGAATGCGTAGAGCAGGATGCCCGACATCATGTTGGGCTCGAGGAACACGATGGGCGCGACCATCATCCCGGCGATCGCGCCGATCGCCGACGCGAGCCCCCACCCGAGTGCGAGCATCCAGCCGACGCGAATGCCCACCAGCCGGCTCGACTCGGGATTCTGCGCGGCCGCGCGCATCGCGAGACCCAGCGGCGTGAAGCGAAAGAAGACGTACAAGAGCGCGAGCACGATCAGCGTGATCGCCAGCGAACCGAGCTCGTGCGACGACACGTAGGAGTTGCCGAACAGGGGCTTGGCCGGGAACGGACTCGGGAAGGATTTGATGGTGTACGAATAGATCCATCCGGCCAGACTGTTGAGGATCACGAGCAAGCCGATGAACACGATCACGACCGCGAGGATCGAGGAATTTTCCACCGGCCGCACGATCACGCGTTCGATCACGACACCGGCCGCGAAGGCAATCACGATGGTGCAGAAAAACGCCGCCCAATACGGCATGCCCGCGTTGATCAGGCTCCACGCGATATAGGTCGAGAACATCGCCATCTCGCCCTGCGCGAAATTGACGAGGTGGGTCGCCTGATAAATCATCACCAGCGCGAGCGCGACGCTCGCGTAGATTCCGCCGGTCGCGAGGCCGGAAAGGATCTGGTGGATTAGCAGGTCCATAGAGTCTCGCCATTCCCGCGAAAGCCGGAATCCAGTGCCTTGCGCCGAACGCCGCTGGGTCCCCGCGAAAGCGGGGACGACGAATTGTCGTCCATGATCGCCATTCGATTCTCAGTAGCCCAGATACGAACGTCGCACCGATTCGTTGTCGCGAATCGCGTCGGCCGTACCCGAGACTACGACGCGACCGGTCTCGAGCAGATAGGCGTGGTCGGCCAGATCGAGCGCGAGCGCTGCGTTCTGCTCGACCAGCAGAATGCTGACCTTCTCGTGGGCGTTGATGGTGCGCAGGATGTCGAACAAGCCTCTGACGATCAGGGGCGCGAGTCCGAACGAGGGTTCGTCGAGCAGCAACAGGCGGGGCTTTGACATCAGCGCGCGCGACACCGCGAGCATCTGCTGCTCACCGCCCGACAAGGTGCCGGCTTGCTGACGACGCCTTTCCTTCAAGCGCGGGAAGTACGCGAAGACGCGTTCGAAATCCGCCGGCACGTTGGCGCGATCGCGCCGAGTGTAGGCGCCAAGCTTCAGGTTCTCTTCGACCGTCAGGCCGAGAAAGGTGCCGCGTCCGTCGGGCACGTGCGCCACGCCCTGGCGCACGATGTTCTCGGTCGCGTCGCCTTCGATGTTGCGGTTCCCCAGACGAATCGCGCCGTCGGTCTTGACCATGCCGCACACCGCGCGCAAGGTCGTCGTCTTGCCCGCGCCATTGGCGCCGAGGATGGTGGTGATGCCGCCTTCCTCGACGTCGAAGTCCATGCCGTGCAACACGCATGTCGCGCCATAACGCGCGAACAGACCGCGCACTTCGAGTAGAGACGCCATCAGTGTTCCGTCCCGAGGTAGGCGCGAATGACTTCAGGATGGGCTTGCACTTCGGCCGGCGTGCCGTCGGCGATTTTTTTCCCGAAGTCGAGTGCGACCACCTTGTCGGAGACGCGCATGACGAGATTCATGTGATGCTCGACCAGCAGGATCGTCAGTTGCAGGCGATCGCGGATGTCGCGCAACAGCGTCATCAAGCCCGCAACCTCTTCGTGATTCAGGCCGCCCGCGGGTTCGTCGAGCAGCAACAGGCGCGGCTCGCTAGCCAGCGCGCGCCCGAGTTCGACTCTCTTTTGCGTACCGAAAGGCAGATCGACTACGCGCGCGTCGGCGACCGGGCCGAGCTCGAGCAACGCGATGATCTCGTCGGCCTTCTGCGAAAGATGTTCTTCTTCGCGACGCACGAAGGGCAGTCTCAGCGCGTTCGAAAAGAAGCCGCTCTTCGTGCGGCAATGGCCGCCCAGCATCACGTTCTGGCGCACCGTCATCGTCGAGAACAGCGCCAGGTTCTGGAAGGTGCGGCCGATGCCCAGACCCGCGATGCCGTGTCTCGAAATTTCGGTGAGCGGCCGGTCCTCGAAACGGATGTCACCTTCGTCGAAGACGTAGAGGCGCGACAGGCAATTGAAGAGCGTGGTCTTGCCCGCGCCATTCGGTCCGATCAATCCGACGATCTCTCCGGCCGCGACCGAAAACGAAACCTTGTCCAATGCCGTGATCCCGCCGAATCGAACGACGATCTCGGATACGCGCAACAACGGCTTCGCGCTGGATACGGTAGCGATCTGCGCCTCCTGAGTGAGTACTTGTTATGCGGGGGAATCTATCGACCTTGTGACGGGACAACAATCAAGGTAAACCCCGTCGTCCCGCGAAAGCGCACTGCCGTCGTCCCCGCGAACGCGGCGACCCTGCGACTTGTGCGGACGACACTGGGTTTACGCTTTCGCGGGAACGACGGTGCCGTCGCCGCGTTCGCGGGAACAACGGCGACGCGCGCGTTATCATTCGCGCCACTGATTCCATTTCAATCGCGGGCTTTGGTCAACAGCCTTGCGCACGCTGCACCCCGATGCAAGAACCCGATGAACTGCCGTTTTCCGAGACGGCATCGTTCCAGCAATCCCCTCTGCTTGCCGCTCTGAACCCCGAGCAACTGGCGGCCGTCACCCTGCCTGCGCAACCCGCGCTGATACTCGCGGGCGCGGGCAGCGGCAAGACACGCGTACTGACGACTCGCATCGCCTGGTTGATCCAGACGCGGCAGATGTCGCCGGCCAATGTGCTGGCCGTGACCTTCACCAACAAGGCCGCCAAGGAAATGCTCGCGCGCCTGGCGGGCATGCTGCCGATTAATCTGCGCGGCATGTGGATCGGCACCTTTCACGGTCTGTGCAATCGCTTCTTGCGCACGCATTATCGTGACGCCGCATTGCCTCAGACTTTTCAGATCCTCGATGCGGCCGATCAGGTCGCGGCCGTCAAACGTTTGCAGAAGACTTTCGGCATCGACGAAGAGCGTTATCCGCCGCGCCAGACCGCGTGGTTCATCAACGCCGCGAAAGAGAAAGGGCTGCGCGCGAAGGATGTCGAGGTCGACAGTGATTTCGACGGCAAGCTCGTCGAAATCTATCGGCTCTACGATGAGCAGTGCCAGCGCGAAGGGGTGGTCGACTTCGCCGAGCTGCTGCTGCGTTCGTACGAATTGTTGACGCGCAATCAGCCGCTGCGCGAGCACTATCAGGCGCGCTTCCGGCACATCCTGGTCGACGAGTTTCAGGACACCAACGTGCTGCAGTACAAGTGGTTGAAGCTGCTCGCGGGACTCGGCACGCCCGACCCCGCGGCGATCTTCGCAGTCGGTGACGACGACCAGAGCATCTATGCGTTTCGCGGCGCGAACGTCGGCAACATGGCCGAGTTCGAGCGCGAATTTCGCGTACGGAATGTCGTCAAGCTCGAGCAGAACTATCGCTCGCACGGCCACATCCTCGATGCGGCCAACGCCCTCATCAAGCACAACGGCACGCGCCTGGGCAAGAACCTGTGGACCGATGCCGGCGCGGGCGAGACGGTGCGCGTCTACGAAGCGATGAGCGACACGCAGGAAGCGCACTGGCTGGTCGATGAAGTCAAAGCGTTGGTGCGCGAAGGCCTGATGCGTTCGGACATCGCGGTGCTCTATCGCTCGAACGCGCAGTCGCGCGTGATCGAGCACGCGTTGTTCTCCGCGGGCATTCCCTATCGCGTCTATGGCGGGCTGCGTTTCTTCGAGCGCCAGGAGGTCAAGCACGCGCTCGCGTATCTGCGGCTGATCGCCAATTGCGACGATGACACGTCGTTCGCGCGCATCGTCAACGTGCCTGCGCGCGGCATCGGCGCGCGGTCGATCGAAGTCCTGCAGGACGCGGCCAGGGCGGCCAACAGTTCGCTGTATGCAGCAGCCACGAAGCTTGATTCCCGAGCGAGCGCTGCGGCTGCGGCCAAGATCGGCATCTTCGTCAAGCTGATCGAACGCCTGCGGTTCGAGACGCACGCGATGCCGCTCTCGGAAATGATCGAGCACGTCAATCACGCGAGCGGCCTCTACGCGTTCTACGAGAGTGAGAAGGACGGCGCCGAGCGCAAGGAGAACCTCGACGAACTCGTCAACGCGGCCGCGAGCTTCGCGGGCGAAGAGGGCTTCATGTTGAACGCGCGCGCCAATCAAATCCCCGCGCCGATACAACCGCCGCGTTCGGAATTGCAGACGCCGGGTGCAATCGATGTCGCTGCCGTCGATGTCACTGCGGCCGGCGATCTCGGCGAGGTTGAAGTCCTCGATGCCGGCACGATCGAACCCACGTTCGCGTCACCACTCGACGCCTTCCTTTCCCACGCGTCGCTCGAAGCCGGCGACAACCAGGCGAGCGCCGGACAGGACGCGTTGCAATTGATGACGGTCCATTCGGCCAAGGGACTCGAGTTCGACGCGGTCTTCATCGGCGGGCTCGAGGAAGGCCTCTTCCCGCACGACAACAGCACCACCGATCAGGCGGGCCTCGAAGAAGAACGGCGCCTCATGTACGTCGCGATCACGCGCGCACGAAAGCGCCTCTATCTCTCGTTCTCGCAGACCCGTATGTTGCACGGGCAGACGCGCTACAACCCCAAGTCGCGTTTCTTCGGCGAGCTTCCCGACGAAACGCTCAAGTGGCTCACCCCGCGCATGGGTTTGACGCGTTCAGCGCATTTTCAAAGTTCGGGCGGAGGTTTCGGTACTGGCTTTGGCGCCGGCGCCAACACTTACGGCCGTCACAGCGCAGCATGGGACGATGCACCCGTCAACCAAGCCGCACCCGCATGGACCGCGAACAGGCGCGGCGGCGATGCGCGCTTTCGTATCGGGCAAAGCGTCGTGCATGCGAAGTTCGGCGAAGGCGTGGTCGTCAATCTCGAGGGCAGCGGCAACGACGCGCGTGCGCAGATCAACTTCGGCCGGCAAGGCATGAAGTGGCTCGCGCTCGGGATCGCGAAACTCGAGGCGGCCTGACGATGCCGATCAGCCCGCTCGAAATCGCAGCCAATGTCTTCAACCTGCTGTCGGTCTGGTTCTCGGCGCGCAACAGCGTTCACACGTGGTGGAGCGGCATCGTCGGATGCGCGCTCTATGCGGTGATGTTCGTCGGGGTCAGGCTGTATGCGGACGTGACGCTGCAAGTCTTCTTCATCGGTTCGTGCATCGTCGGTTGGTGGTACTGGAAAAAGGGTGGCAAGCATGGCGGCGCGCGCATCGAAACCAGCGACGGCGCCGGCACGGCAGCGCCCGGGCGCGCCTCTGGCGAATTGCCGATCACGCGCGTCGCGCCGTCCACCGCGCTTCTATTCGCCGCTCTCGCCGCGCTTGCGGCCGCGGGCTACGGCTCGTTGCTGCACGGCTTCACCGATGCGGCCAACCCCTTCATCGACTCGACCGTGCTCGCGCTCTCGATCCTCGCGCAGTTGCTGATGGTGGCGCGAAAGATCGAAACTTGGCCGGTGTGGATCGCGGTCGATTGCATTGCCGTTCCGCTCTATGCATCCAAGGGCCTGTGGTTGACGGCAGCGGTTTACGCGTTCTTCCTCGTGCTGGTCGTGATGGGTTGGCTGCGTTGGTCGAAACTGATCGGGCGGGGAGATCGTATGCAGGGAATGATCGAGAGTCGCAGCGTGGGGTCCGACGCGTGAAGGTTGCTGCCGCATCGTCCGCGTCATCGACTGCGTCATCGCCCGCGTCGACAGGGAAATCCCCGTTCGCAATCGAGGGAGCGGAATGGCGCGAGCCGCGCGCCATCGCACGCATTGCGGTGGTCGGCGGAGAAAGCACCGGCAAGAGCACGCTGGTCTCGGCGTTGGGGGCGCGTTATGGCGAGCCCTGCGTGGCCGAATACGGACGCACCTTGTGGGAAGAACGCAGCGGCCGACTCGTCTATGACGATCTGCGGGCGATCGGTGTGCACCACGTCGCCGATGAAGACGCGGCGATGTTGCGCGCGACGCGTTGTGGGTTCGTCGACACCACGCCGCTGACGACGCTCTGGTACAGCCTCGACGGCTACGGCAAGGCCGATCCCGAACTGGCCGGCTTGTCATGGCGGCAGTACGACCTCACGCTGGTGTGCGCGCCCGACTTCCCGTTCGTGCAGGACGGCTCGCGCTCGTCGGAAGATTTTCGTCTGCGGCACGATCGCTGGATCCGCGCCATCCTGGGTGCGCGCGGCGTGGGCTTTGTCGACGTGCGCGGTCCTCTCGATGCGCGAGTCGCACAGGTGGCCGCGCTGCTCGACCCGGTCTATGCCGGATCGCTCCATCGCCCCCTCAATCGTCCGCGTTAGAATGCGACCCTTCCGCACCGCCTGTGCCGCCTCGTGCAATTCGAATTTCCGATTCGCGTCTACTATGAAGACACCGACACCGGCGGCATCGTCTTCTACGCGAACTACCTGAAGTATTTCGAGCGCGCGCGAACCGAGTGGCTGCGCCGCGGCAGTGATCGTGCTCCCGGCATTTCGCAACATCGGATCGCCGATGAGCTCGGCCTGATGTTCGTGGTGCGTTCGACCGCGGTGGATTACAAGAGTCCCGCGCGGCTCGACGATCTGATCCGCGTCGTCTCGCGCGTCGAGCGGCTCGGGCGCGTCGGCATCGACTTCTATCAGGAGGCTCTCATCGATCGATCGGGAAATGGCGACGATGCAGTGCTTGCCGTTGGACGCATCAAGGTCGGTTGCGTGACCCGCGAGGGTCTGCGGCCGATGGCGATCCCTGAACACATCCGCCTTGTCTTCGCGTCGGCCGGGTCGTCCGGATCGCCCTGAAAAGCGTTGCTGCAATCATTCAATGAAATTCTCCCATCGCCCATGAACGTGAACGTCTCCCAGGACATGTCGATCATTTCGCTCGTCACGCACGCGAGCGTCCTGGTTCAGATCGTGCTGGCGCTGCTCCTGATCGTGTCGCTGATGAGCTGGACCTACATCTTCAAGAAGTTCTTCGACGTCAAGAAGGCGCAGCGCCAGACCGATCGCTTCGAAGAAGACTTCTGGTCGGGCGGCGACCTCAACGATCTGCATGCGCGCGTCAACAATCGGCGCGACCATGTCGGCGCGCTCGGTCGCGTGTTCGAAGCGGGCATGCGTGAGTTCCTGAAATTCAGGCAGCAGAAGGTCGAGCCCGGCGCGCAGCTCGACGGCGCGCGACGCGCGATGCGCGCGGCCTATCAGCGAGAGATGGACGGGCTCGAAGCGCATCTGTCCTTTCTCGCCTCGGTGGGCTCGGTCAGTCCCTATGTCGGATTGTTCGGAACCGTGTGGGGCATCATGAATGCGTTTCGCAGTCTCGCGAACGTGCAGGTGGCCACGCTGGCGCACGTCGCTCCCGGCATCGCCGAAGCGCTGGTCGCGACCGCGCTCGGCCTGTTCGCCGCGATCCCCGCGGTGATCGCATACAACCGCTTCATCCACGAGACCGATCGGCTCGCGGTGCGCTTCGAGAACTTCATCGAAGAGTTTTCCAACATCCTGCAAAGGCAGGTCCGCTGATGGCGGGCTCGGTGTCACGCGGTTCCTCGATGCGCGGACGCAAGCATCGCGCGATGAGCGACATCAACGTCGTGCCCTACATCGACGTGATGCTGGTGCTGCTGATCATCTTCATGGTTGCGGCGCCGCTGGTGTCGCCCGGCACGATCGACCTGCCGAGCGTCGCCAAGAGCTCGCAGGCGAGAGAAAATCCGATCAGCGTGATCGTCAAGGCCGACAAGACCGTGAGCGTGAAGGACACGAAAAGCGGCAACGAGCAGAAGGCGACGATGAAGGACGTCGCTGCCATCGTCGCGCAGATGCAGGGCGGCGACGCGCAGCGCCCGGTCGTGATCTCGGGCGACAGGAAGGTCGAGTACGACGCGATCGTGCAGATCATGGGTGGGCTGCGTGACCAGGGCATACAGCGCGTCGGCCTCTCGGTGCAGCCGCGCACCTGACCGTCTCCCGCAATGAACGCGACCGTCGCTCGCCCCTACAACGTTCCGCAATCCGGCGGCAGCGCGCCTGCGATCGCGTTGGCGGTGTTGATGCACGTGCTGCTCGCCGCGCTGCTGTTCTTCGGCATTCGCTGGCAGAGCAGTGCGCCTGCGGTGATCCAGGCCGAACTGTGGAGTGCCGTGCCGCAGATCGCGGCGCCCGCACCGAGGCCTGTCCAGCCGCCGACCAAGGTCGAGGCGCCGAAGCCCGAGCCCAAGGCCGAAGTAGAGCCGTCGAAGGTCAAGCCCGACATCGTCGAGAAGGCGCCGGTCAAGGCGGAGCCGCCGAAGAGGAAGGAACCGGTGAAGGTCGAGGCTCCCAAGCCGGAGCCGAGACCCGAGCCGAACAAGACACCGCCAAAGCCTGTCGTCGAAGCGCCGCCGCGTGCGCCGTTCGATCTCGCGAACCTGATCGCGTCGGCGGGCACGCCATCGACCGGCAAGGACCAGCAGACCAGCGGGCCGCGCGGCCGCGAGAACTACATCTCGCGCTTGCAGACTGCAATTCGTTCGCAGATGCGCTATCCCGCGAACTCTACGGGCAATCCGGTGGTCGAGATGCGTATCGAGCAGTTGCCCAACGGTGAAGTCGTCAACGTTACGGTGAAGAAGCCGAGCGGCGTGCAGGCCTTCGACGATGCCGTCGAGCGCGCGATTCGTGCGGCCTCGCCGCTGCCGAAGGACGAGCAGGGCAAGGTCGAACGCGTGCTCAACCTCGACTACAACATGTACGAGAAGCCCTGACGATTCGGCTCTCGCAGCACCCTTCATTTTTCGGATGACCGCATTCATGTCGATGTCCCTTCAATCTTTCGCACGTCGCCTCGCTCTATGTGCATTGATGTACGCAGCCGCGACCGGCATCGCGAGCGCCCAACTCAAGTTCGAGATTTCGGGCACGGGCGCAAATCAAATCCCGATCGCGATCGCGAACTTCGTCGTCAACGGCAGTCCGCCGCAGGACGCAGCCCAGATCGTTCGCGACGACCTCGCGCGAAGCGGCCTCTTCAAGCTCGTCGATCCGGGTCCGGCGCCGCTGCCCGACACGGCCGCGATTAACTACGGCGAATGGAAAGGACGAGGCGCCGATGCAGTGGTCGTCGGCAGCGTCAATCGCCTGGCCGATGGTCGCAGCGACGTACGCTTTAAGCTCTACGACAACGGCCGGCAACTCGACCTCGGCGGCCTCGCATTGACATCGACGCAAACCAACCTGCGTCTGTCGGCGCATCGCATTTCCGACTATGTGTATGAAAAGCTCACAGGGGAGAAGGGCGTGTTCTCGACCCGCATCGCCTATGTGTTGAAGCAGGGCAATCAGCGTTACGAGCTGCAGATCGCCGACGCCGACGGCTTCAATCCGCAGAGCGCGCTGGTGTCGCGCGAGCCGATCATTTCACCCGCATGGTCGCCCGATGGAACGCGCCTGGCCTACGTTTCGTTCGAGGCGAAGAAGCCGGTCATCTACGTCCACAGGATCACGACCGGGCAACGCGTGCCCGTCGCGAATTTCAAGGGCAGCAACAGCGCGCCCTCGTGGTCGCCCAACGGAGGCCAGCTCGCGATCACGCTCACGCGCGACGGCAACTCGCAGGTCTATCTGATCAACGCCGACGGCTCGTCGGCGCGGCGCCTCACGCAATCGAGCGGCATCGACACCGAGCCCGAGTTCGCGCCCGATGGCCAGAGCATCTACTTCACCAGCGACCGCGGCGGCGGCCCGCAGATCTATCGCATGTCGGTCGGCGGCGGCGATGCGCAGCGCGTGACTTTCAAGGGCGACTACAACATCAGTCCGCGCATCGCGCCCGACGGCAAGACGCTCGCGTATATCTCGCGTCGCGGCGGACGCTTCCAGGTCTACGTGCTGGACCTTGCGTCGGGTCAGGAAACGGAATTGACCGACACGGCCAAGGACGAGTCACCCAGCTTCGCGCCAAATGGCAAGATGATCCTCTATGCGACCGAAGTCGGCGGGCGCGGCGTGCTCGCGGTGGTGTCGTCTGACGGGCGAGTCAAGCAGCGCATCACCACGGTTCAGGGTGGCGACGTGCGCGAACCGACCTGGGGTCCGTATCTACCGTGAGGACTGTCGCGACCGACCCCGCGTGGCTGCCGCAGTCGCGCCATGCGGGCCTGCGAAAATTCTCTCGGGTCGGTCTCCGACTGATCGACAGCGCATACGACTTCTGACATACAGAAATGAATTCTCGAGGGCATGAACCATCGAGCGCAGGAACCCTCTCAACCCACATCCATCCTCCAAGGAGCCAACCATGAAGCTCGCAATGCATATCACCGCGCGCACCAGCATGATCGCCGCCACTCTCGTCGTCCTCGGCGCGTGCAGCCAAGGCGTGAAGCTCGACGACAAGGCCCCCGTCGTCGACAACACCGGCACGCCTGCAACCGGCGCCGATCCCAATGCCGTCACACGCGTCGAAACCAGCACGGCTAACCTCGACGCGATCGCCAATGAGTTGTCGAAGCGAAGCGTCTACTTCGACTATGACAGCTACATCGTGAAGGACGAGTTCCGACCCGCGGTCGAGGCCAACGGCAAGTACCTCAACAGCAATCGCGGGCGCAAGGTCATCGTCCAGGGCAACACCGACGAGCGCGGCGGCAGCGAGTACAACCTCGCGCTGGGACAGAAGCGCGCCGAAGCGGTCCGCAAGCAGTTGGCGCTGACGGGCGTTCCCGAGTCGCAGATCGAAGCGGTCAGTCTGGGCAAGGAAAAGCCGCGCGCCACCGGGCATGACGAAGCGGCCTGGGCCGAGAACCGTCGCGCCGACTTCCTGTACCAGTGATGCTGGAGGACCCGTCGGTGGAATCGTCGATGCGGTTTTCGCGTGCGATGGGACCGGCTCGTTGGCGAACCGCACGGGCGATGGTTGTCGGCGCGGTCGCCAGCGTGTTTGCGGCTGCCATGCTGGTGTGGACTGCGCCGGCTTCGGCCGGCCTGTTCGACGACGACGAGGCGCGCAAGGCGATCCTCGACTTGCGCGCCAAGGCCGACGCGAATCAGCGCGACATCGCGAGCCAACTCGAGCAGCAGCGGCGCAATCAGGCCGATGTGACCAATCAGCTCGACGCGTTGCGCCAGGAGATCGCGCGCTTGCGCGGGCAGATCGAGTCGTTGACCAACGATCTGGCCAACGAGCAGAAGCGCACCAAGGACTTCTACGTCGACCTCGACGGGCGCCTGCGAAAGGTCGAGCCGCAGCAGGCCACGGTCGACGGCCAGAGCGCGACTGTCGACCAGACCGAAGGGAAGACCTACGAAGCCGCGTTGACGCAATTCAAGACCAGCGACTTCAAGGGCGCGATCGCATCGTTCCAGAATTTTCTGTCGCGCTATCCGTCGTCGGCGTACGCACCGGCCGCGCAGTACTGGGTGGGCACGAGCTATTACGCGCAGCGCGACTACAAGGCTGCGATCGCCGCACAGCAGGCGGTGATCAAGAGCTATCCCACCAGCCCGCGAGCGGCCGATGCGATGCTCAACATCGCGAGCAGTCAGACCGACATGGGCGACAAACGCGCGGCGCGGCAGACGCTGGAGACATTGATCGCGAAGTACCCCGACACGCAGGCTGCAGGCACCGCGCGCGACCGCATTCCGACGCTGCGTTGATGCGCGCTTTCAACTGATGTGCGAGGGGGTTGCGCGCTCGCTCGGTTTGACCGAGCCGCCCCCACTTCCTATAATCGCGCGCTTCGGGTCGTTAGCTCAGTTGGTAGAGCAGCGGACTTTTAATCCGTTGGTCGCAGGTTCGAATCCCGCACGGCCTACCAACCCTCGCCGTTTAGCAACGCAAGAAAACAAGCAAGCGCGCAACCGTTCACGTGGGTCGTTAGCTCAGCTGGTAGAGCAGCGGACTCTTAATCCGTAGGTCGAGTGTTCGAGCCACTCACGGCCCACCATCACCTCAAGGGGTTAGCATCGGCTAGCCCCTTTTCTTTTTCGCGCCGAAGTCTGCGAACATTTCGTGTTCCAAGCGCGCCTCAATTCCAAGCCGCGTACAGTCGCCCGGCTGTTTTCGCGCGGGGTTGATCTCTATTGCTTCTCGTTCGCGTCTTACGTATGTTGAGTGCGGGTACAGCCATCACCTGTTTTTCCATGCGTCAATCCCCGATGACTGCTGGTTGCGATTCGTACGCGTGGTCCGAATTGTTCGACCAAATATTCTCGGCCACGCCGTGGCCGATGCTGATGCTTGGCGAGGATGGCACAGTGCTCGGCGCGAGCGATGAGGGTCACAAGTGGCTGCGTCCTTGCAATTCGTGGGGCGACACGCCGCTGCGCGAGCGTGCTGCGCACTATGTCTCGGTGCTGCGGGGTAGCACCTCCTGGTTGACGCCCCAGGAAGCAGAAAGTGTTAGAACGCTTCCCTCCGGCGCATCGGCTCACGAACGAATTCACGTTCGCCGCACGGCATGGGGTGCTTGCTTGACGATAGTCGACCAGACCGACGTGCGCCGACTCCAGACCATGGATATCCAGAGTGCCCGGCTGGCTGCGCTCGGCTTCATGGTTGCCGGCGTATGTCATGAGGTGACCAATCCGCTCACGTCCTTGCACTCGATCGTGCAGATACTGCAGTCGGAGAAGCATGTAGACAAGGAACTGCTGGACAAGGGACTCAGCAACATTGCGATCAACGTCAAGCGGCTTCTCGATGTCTCGCGGCGGCTGGTGAAGTTCTCGCGGGTCGACGATGAGCCCCGCGTGCGGTTCGCGGTTGACGATGCAATCGAAGAAGCGCTGTCGGTATTGCATCAGAGCGGCTCTCTGCGGGAAGTCGAACTGAGCCACAAGCTTGACCCGACCGCGACCGTGTTCGGCAATACCGGCCAGATTTGTGAAATCTTCTTGAATCTGTTCGTCAACGCTGTGCAGGCGATGGGCGGCAAAGGACGATTGAACATTGCGACGCGCAGCGCCGGGCAGATGCTCGAAGTGCTCGTCAGCGACACCGGCCCGGGCGTCCGCGCCGACGCGATCGTGCGAATCTTCGAGCCGTTTTTCACGACCAAAGCCGGCACGCACGGCACCGGGCTCGGACTGGCCATCAGTACCGAGATTGCCCACGAGCATGGCGGCACGCTCGAACTTAGGCAGACTTCGCCACACGGTGCTTCATTCTGCGTGACGCTGCCGAAGGAGCGGCTATGACCGGAGAAAAAACGACTAACACAGAGCCCGGTGGCCGCTCGGAGCGCATCCTCGTCGTCGACGACGATCGGGGTGTGGGCGATTGCATCGAGATGCTGCTTAAGCGGGCTGGATATGACTGCGTGGTCGCACGTCTGGGGAACGAGGGGCTGGCCCAGCTCAAGGGCCGTGAGTTCGATCTGGTGATCACGGACCTGCGCTTGCCTGATTCCAGTGGCCTGGACATCGTCGCGGCCAGCAAGGCGGACCATCCCGAGACGCAGGTCATCTTGATGACCAGTTTTTCGTCAATCGAGAGCGCGATCGAGGCGCTTCGACGCGGCGCGAACGACTACATCATCAAGCCATTCGACAATGACGATTTCCTATTCTCGGTCGAGCGAGCGCTGCGTGAGCGGCGTACCCGTATGGAAAACGTGGCGCTCAAGCGCAACTTGAGGAAGGCTTTCACCCAGGACGCGATCCTCGGTAAAAGCGACGGTGTCAAACGCTTGCTCGCGATGATTCAGCGCGTCGCGGCGACCGAGGCCAACGTGTTGATCCAGGGCGAAAGCGGCACCGGCAAGGAGCTGGTGGCGCAGGCTATCCACTACGGCGGCAATCGCGCGCACCGGCCCTTCGTCGCGGTCAATTGCGGCGCGATCCCTGCGGATCTCATGGAGTCGGAGCTCTTTGGGCATACCAAAGGCGCGTACACGGGAGCCGTCTCCGCGAGTGAAGGCCTGATCCGCGAGGCCAGTGGCGGTACGCTGTTCCTCGACGAGATTTCAGAGATGCCATTGAGCATCCAGGTGAAGCTGTTGCGGGTCTTGCAGGAGCGCCAGGTTCGCCCGCTGGGCTCGAACCAGAGCTACGTCACCGACACGCGTTTCCTGGCGGCGAGCAATCGCAAACTGAAGGAGTGCGCCGAGAACGGCAGCTTCCGCGCCGACCTGTATTACCGCCTGAACGTCATCACCATTCACGTACCCTCGCTGCGCGAGCGCGGCAGCGACGTCGAGTTGCTGGCGCGCCAATTCCTGCATCAAGTGAGCCGAAAGTTGGGTAGCCGCGTCAAGGGCATGAACAAGGATTTCGTGGGCTTCCTCAATCGCCACTCGTGGCCTGGCAATGTGCGGGAACTGCAAAACGTCATCGAGCGTGCGGTGATCCTTGCGGATTCTGACGAGTTGACCTTCTCCGATCTCGAAGAGGTGGTCTCGGGACCCGCGAAGGACATGGTGATGCCAAAGGCCGACGGCATGCCGCTGTCTATCGAGGAGTACAGCAAGGAAGTCGTCGCGCTGTACCAGGATCGCCATGGAGAGGCCGAGTTGGCGGCCATGCTCGGCATCGGCCGCAAGGCACTGTGGATGCGCCGCCGAAGCTGGGGGCTATATCGTCATGGCGACCCCGGGGAAACCGGTCCTCGATGCGTAGCCAATGACCACAACCCGCGGCACCGGCTTCCGTGAACGCAGCGAGGAAGCAGTCGTGATTTCCGATTCAGCCAAGGCCTTGACGCCCGTTTTGATCCTGTCGCAGACCGATTTCTTCCGGCAACTGACCTCTAACCAGCTCGACCGTGTAGCTGCCCTGAGCACGATACAACAATGTGATGAGGGGCAGCAGGTCTATCGCATCGGCGAGCCGGCAAAAGCCATCTACGTACTGATGCAAGGGATGGTCAGGCTTGCCATCGACTACGGCGGGCGCAATGCCAGTGCAGGAGACATCGTGCGGCGTGGCGAGGTGTTCGGCTGGGCTGCCCTGACGCCCAGCTGCAATCTGCGCATTGCGACGGCGTCGTGCCTCACGTCTTGCAGTTTCCTCGCGGTCGACGGCGCCGCCCTGTTGAACTTGATGGAACAGGATCACACTTTGGGCTATCGCCTCATGTCTCGACTCACCCAGCTGATCACCGGGACACTGACTGCGTTCGCCGGCGGCTGAACGGCTTTCCCCGATCCACGCGCGCCGCTCGCGCCTCGGGCTTAGAGCATGTGCACGATGAGCCCCGCTCCCACCAGAATGCAGAGTGCCGCAACGGCGCGACGCAATAATAGGGCATCGACGGCATGGGCGACATGCACGCCGATCCACACACCGATGATCTCGAACGCGGTGAGTAGCGCCGCGAGCCGGAGGTCGATGCTGCCGTGCGCGAGGTGGCCAATGCTGCCGGAGAGCGCGGCCAGGATCTGGATCACTTGGCTCGTGCCGATGGCAGTCAGTGCGGGAAAGCCGAACAACACCATCACCGGTACCGAGATCGCCGGCCCGCCCACCCCGGTCAGTCCGGAGGCAAAGCCGGTCACGGTGCCGATACAGAACAGCAGTAGTTGCTGTCGCCGCGGGCGGCCGTGAAAGGTCGGGGATAGTCGCTTGGTGCCGGTGAACAACGTGTAAGCGCCGACCAGTACGATCAGCGCGGCGAGGATCATCGAGAGCACTTGCGCATCCAGCTTGGCGTTGGCCCAAGCGCCGACGAAACCAAACAGCGCGCCACCCGCGCACACGGGAACGGTGACCGCCCAGTCGATGCTGCCTCGCCGTTGGAAGAAGAACGTCCCGACTATGCCGGTGAAGATGAAGGTGAAGAGCGCCGTCGCCATCGACGCCTGGATGGAAAGCGCGGCCAACCAGTTGAGCGCCGGGATCAGCAGGATGCCACCAACGCCCACCGAACCGACGAGGACGCCGACCAACACAGCGACCGCGAGAAGCCAGATCATCTTGCGTTGCGCCTCGACCGGCCGTGCGCACGCAGGTCAAGCATTCAGGAGATGGCCTGGTAGTACAGGTTCTGCGGATGATTCGACTGGGCGAAAAAAAACCATCTCTCCGCGATCAACCCGGCGTACTGCACCAAGAATGCAAGGCACAGCACGATGGCCGACACATGCTGCAGGCTGAAGCCGAGCAGCACCAGTGGCAGCGCGAAGGCCAGCACCAGGAATATCCATTTGACGCTGCGCAGGAACTTCTTGCTGCGGCCGTGGAAGAATTCGCGCGTGTTGTAGGAGCCACCCATGAAGCCCTGCGATTTCTGCACGATGCGCGGGTGGTGGATACCGGTGGCGGACTGCAGCGTCGACTTGCGCTTGATGCGGCTGTTGCGCACCAGCGATGCGGCGCGGGTGCACAGGCCCAGCAGCGTGAACACGATCGCCGCGGCAGTGTAGGCAATGGCCAGGCGGTCCGAGGTAAAAGCCGCAAAGGCGCTGCCCAGAGTGAAGCCGGACGCGCAACCGAGCACGACATAGTTGATGACCGTCAGCGGACTCGCCCATTCCTGCAGGAACTTGATGCAGGCGTAGATCATGCCCGTGCAAACAAACAGGCTCAGGCACAACACGGCAGCCACTGCGCCGATGGCCAGGGTCGCGCGCCATTCGAGCAGATGCCCCAGGCCGTAGAGTAAGACGGCCAGCATGAAAGAGAGCAAAGCGATGCCTTCGCGCGAAAGCCACGATGTGCGCCACATCGCCATGGCTCGCCATGCCCGCTCCGGATGTCCCAGGTGAAACAGGGACGCGACTGCACCCAGCCCGGTGAAGGTTAGCGACAACAACACGCCAGGGACGAAAAATTCGCGTCCCGGCGGCAGATCGACGAAGTGCAGCGCGGCCGCGATCTCGGCCCCGTAAAGACCGAGGAAGAGTCCTTGTCCGGCGCCGATGAGGGTCGTTAGGAAGATCACCGAAAATCCTGGGTGCATGGCAGATTCCGAAAAGCGAAGTCGAACGGTCTAGGGTTCGCCCGGTGGCAGGCCTCAACCGGAAAAATTGGCGGCATCGTCTAGCGTGGAGCGCGGCTTTGCGCCGGGCTTCGGCGACGCCATGACATCGAGCTGTTGCGGGCTGTCCGCGCGCACCAGTTGCTCTTCGCTGATATTGATGACGGTCTTTCGACGCGGCAGGTACTGGTTGGACGGTACCGTGCCCCATTCCGGCATCAGCTGGTAGCCCCCGCGCTCGCGAATCGCTGTCGACACTTCGGAGTCCGGGTCGTGCACATCGCCGAACAGGCGCGCGCTGGTCGGGCAGGCCATCACGCACGCGGGACGCCGGTCTTGCGGTGGCAGGGCCTCGCTGTAAATGCGATCGACGCACAGCGTGCACTTGGTCATTTCCAGGCGCTTCTCGTCCAGCTCGCGCACGCCGTAGGGACAGGCCCAGGCGCAATAACCGCAGCCGATACACTTGTCGTAATCGACCAGCACGATGCCGTCCTCCTTGCGTTTGTAGCTGGCGCCGGTGGGGCACACCGGCACGCATGGCGGATCCTCGCAGTGCAGGCATGATTTCGGGAAGTGCACGGTCTGCGTGTTGGGGAATTCGCCGACCTCGAAGGTCTGGACACGATTGAAAAAGGTGCCGGCCGGGTCTTCGTCATAGGGCCGGAAATCGGCCAGCGATCCGGCGCTGCCCGAGGTGTTCCACGACTTGCAGCTCGTCACGCAGGCTTGGCAGCCCACGCAGACGTTCAGGTCGATCACAAGTGCGAGTTGGGTCATCGAAGCTCCCCGAAACAATGATGTCGATCGAAGGGTCAGTCGGCGGACGAAGTGTTCCGCCCGGCGAAGAATGCCTGCCAGGCGCGTCGCACGCCGCGGGTGCCGGGGAATGGGTGAAGCGTCTGGAACTGCGGCGAGGTTTCCTTCGGCTCTTCGGCGCCGGCCTTGTAGATGCGAACGCGCACGTCGTACCACCCCGCCTGGCCGGTGATCGGATCGGAGTTGGACATCGGCGTGGCGCCGTCCGCGAGCGGCAGCTCTTCGGTAATCAGGTGGTTGAGCAGGAAGCCCTTCTTCGATTCGTTGGCCGACGGGCCGAGGTTCCATGCGCCTGCGGCCTTGCCGATCGCGTTCCAGGTCCAGACCGTGCCCGGTTCGACGGCTTCACTGTAGCGGCACATGCAGCGCACCTTGCCCCAAGTCGATTCGACCCAGATCCAGTCGTCGTCGGCGATGCCCTGGGCTTTCGCCGTCAGCGGGTTGACGAACAGGTAGTTGTGGGTGTGGATCTGCCGTAGCCATGCGTTTTGCGAGTCCCAGGAGTGGTACATCGCCATCGGGCGTTGCGTCACGGCGTTGAGAGGATAGACAGCGCGGTCCGTAACCTGCAGCTCGAGCGGCTCATGGAAAAAGGGCAACGGATCGAAGTAGGTCTCGATGCGGCTGCGCAGGTGCTGCGGCGGCTGCTTACCCTGTCGCTTGCCCTGCGCGGCGAGGCGAAATTTCTGCAGCACTTCAGAATAGAGGTGGATCAGGATCGGATCGGCATCGCGACGCATGCGCACGTTTTTCGACCAATCCATATAGCCCTGATTCCAGTTGCGCATGTACTGGTACGCGGGCGGCAGTTGATAGTGAAAGACGCAGTTGTTCTTCTCGTACATCTCCCATTGCTTCGGGTTGGGTTCACCACAGATCGATTTGCTGCCGTCGGCGCCGCGCCAGCCGGCGAGAAAGCCGATGCCGGAGCCCGGCGCGGTCTCGTAATTGACGATGAAGTCCGGGTAGTCCTTGAACTTGCGACCGCCGTCCGCCGTTGTGAAAGCCGGCAAGCGCAGCCGGCTCGCCAGCTCGACGATGACTTCCTGAAACGGCTTGCATTGTCCCAGCGGTTTCACGACCGGGATGCGCACCGCGTCCACCGGGCCGTCGAACTCGGAGATCGGGCGGTCGAGGATCGACATCACGTCGTGGCGTTCAAGATAGGTAGTGTCGGGCAGCACCAGGTCGGCGAAGGCCGTCATTTCGGACTGAAAGGCGTCGCACACGACGAGAAACGGGATTTTGTGCTGCCCGTCCGGGTCCTTGTCCGTGAGCATCTTGCGCACGTCGGACGTGTTCATGCTGGAGTTCCAGGCCATATTGGCCATGAAGATCATGAGCGTGTCGATGCGGTAGGGGTCGCCGCGCGACGCGTTCGTTATCACGTTGTGCATCAGGCCGTGCACCGACAGCGGGTGCTCCCATGAGAAGGCCTTGTCGATCCGCACCGGCTTGCCTGCGTCGTCGACGAACAGGTCGTTCGGATCGGCCGGAAAACCCAGCGGCATCCCCTCCAGCGGACTGTTCGGTTTGACGTCCTGAGGGCCTTTCGGCGGTTTGGCGATTGGCGGAATGGCGCGCGGGAAGGGCGCCTTGTGGCGAAAACCACCGGGCCTGTCGATCGTGCCCAGCAGCGACATCAGGATCGCCAGCGCGCGAACCGTCTGGAAGCCGTTCGAGTGCGCGGCGAGACCGCGCATAGCATGGAAGGCCACGGGGTTGCCGGTTACCGTCTTGTGCTCGATGCCCCAGGAATCGGTCCACGCGATCGGCAGATGGATTTTATGGTCACGCGCCGTGATGCCCATCTCGTGCGCGAGCCGGTAGATCGTCTCGGCCGGGATGCCGGTCAACAGTGCCGCCCACTCGGGGGTGCAGTCCGCGACGCGCTCAACGAGCAGTTGGAAGGACGGCTTCACGCGCTTGCCGTCCGGCAACGTGTACTCGCCGCTCAACCGCGGATCGGCGCCCGGCGTGTGGGTCGGTACCAGCGCTTCGCTGTGGCGGTCCCACCAGAACTTGTTGTGCGGATAGTCGGGGTTGATGACATCGCCGTCGGGGTTCATCGCGAACAAGCCGAAGTCGTCGTCGCCGGGGCTCTGATTGACCAACTGCCCGGCATTCGTGTAGCGCGTGACAAAATCGCGATCGTATAGCCCCTTGTCGATGATGACGTGGATCAAGGCCAACAGCAGCGCACCGTCGGTGCCGGGCTTGATCGGCACCCATTCATCGGCAATCGCGGAATAGCCGGTGCGGATCGGGTTGACCGACACGAAGCGCCCTCCGGCGCGCTTGAACTTGGAGATCGCGACCTTCAGCGGGTTGGAGTGATGGTCCTCGGCGGTGCCGATCATCACGAACAGTTTCGCGCGGTCGAGATCGGGGCCGCCGAACTCCCAGAACGAACCACCGATCGTGTAGATCATCCCAGCCGCCATGTTGACCGAACAGAACCCGCCGTGCGCGGCGTAGTTGGGCGTGCCGAACTGCTTGGCGAACAGGCCGGTCAGCGCCTGCATCTGGTCGCGGCCGGTGAAGAGCGCAAACTTCTTCGGGTCGGTCGCGCGGATGTGCGCCAGCCGCTTTTCTAGCAGCGCGAACACCTCCGGCCAGCTGACCTCGTCGAATTCGCCGTCACCGCGCTCCGAGCCGGGCCGTCGCAGAAGGGGCATGCTCAAGCGGGCCGGCGATGTCTGCTTCATCACGCCCGATGCGCCCTTGGCGCAGATCACGCCCTTGTTCAACGGGTGTTCGGGATTGCCGTCGATGTAGCGGACTTCGCCATTGCGCAGGTACACGCGTATACCGCAGCGGCAGGCGCACATGTAGCAAGTCGTCTTCTTAACCTCCAGGCCAGCGATGTCCTCGGACTGGAAATCTGAGACGCGGTCGTTGCTTTGCATGAGCTGCCTTCGGGTCGGTAGGTGGCGAGGTGTCAAATAACCGCGCGCGAATCACCGGGGCCGCGATCGTCGCGTGCCTCGCCATTCGGCAGCGGGCCCTGGCATTGCTTGAAGATGCGCGTCGGACAGCGGCGGCAGACTTCCGAGTCGAGCCTGGGATAGATCGCGTCGATCGCGTTCTGGCCGATCGACAACAGGTTCTCCTCGCCGATCTCACGCAGGTATCCGGCCCGCTTCAGTACCTCGACCGCGGAGGGCTGCAAGCGGTGGAAGTACAGGCCGCCGCCGAGCAGCCGGCGCCGCTGCGCCTCCTGCACCAACAATTCGGCGCCGGAACTGTCGATGAAATTGATGCCGGGCGCCAGCACCAGCAGGTGTTTCTGTGCCGGCCGGAGAGCATCGACATCGCGCAGATGGCGCTGGACATGGTCGACCGCGCCGAAATACAACGCGCCGTCGATGAACATCATCTTGAGCTGGCAGCAGTCGGGCTCGTTCGTCTGGGCGATGAAATGGTAGCTGCTCTCGCCCGGCGCCGGCACCGCGGGACGGATGGCGGGGCGCGCAGTACGTTCCAGGAAAATCATCAGCGACAGCAGCACGCCCACGTAGATTGCGAACTCCAGATGCATGAAGAGCGTAGCGAGCAGCGTCGCAAAAAGAATTGCGCCTTCAGAACGGCTGGTCTTAACCACAGTGCGGATGTGATGCACATCGATCAGCGAATAGGCCACCA
The DNA here is from genome assembly GCA_038225855.1 of Burkholderiales bacterium. Lineage (GTDB taxonomy): Bacteria > Pseudomonadota > Gammaproteobacteria > Burkholderiales > Burkholderiaceae_D > CAHJXF01. The sequence goes on from JBBRQU010000034.1 coordinate 38,374, forward strand.
GCAGGAGGATCGCCGCCATCGAAGCGATTGGCAGGAAGCGCACTAGCGGGGCGAAGGCGATCAAGGTCAGCACCAGGAGCAACGCCGAGAAAACAGGCGCGAGAGGTGTCTTCGCGCCGGCGGAATAGTTCACGCCGCTGCGCGTGAACGAGCCGCTGGACACGTAGCCAGACGTGAAGCTGCCAAGAATGTTTCCCAGTCCCTGACCAATAAATTCTTGACTGCTGTCGATGCGCTGCCCTGATTTCAATGCGATCGCGCGTGCGATCGCGATCGCCTCGGTCAGCGAAAGCATGGTGAGGGCCAGGGCGATCGCGGGCAAGTCGTGCAGCGCCTGTGCCGACAGGTAGGGTACCGAAAGCGGTGGCAGGCTGCGCGGAATCGCGGCCACGGTCGGGATACTGACGCGATTGCCGAATACGCCCTGCAACAGGGCCGCGAACAGCGCGCCGATCAGCATCGCGCTGATCATGTGCGGTACTTTGGGCAGGTAGCGACGCGTGGCGACCCCGGCTAGCAGCGTCACAATGCCTACGCTCAGCACAAACGGATTGGTCCGCGGGAGTTCCTGCGCGAAGCGCGCCAGCGTCTCGACGAACGACGCGCTTGCGGCTGCAGATACGCCGAAAAAATTCTTCAGCTGGCTGGTGGCGATCAGCATCGCCGCACCGGCGGTGAAGCCAAGCACGACGCTATGCGAAATGAAGTTGACCAGGAAACCCAGACGCGCGAGTCCCATCAGGAGCATCAGCACGCCGCTCATCAGCGTCAATGTCAACGCCAGTTGGATGTAGGCAGCGCTGCCGGGCTCGGCGAGCGGGCTGAGCGTCGCGAAGATCACGATCGAAAGCGCCGCGGTCGGTCCGGACACCAAGTGCAACGATGAGCCGAACAGCGCCGAGACGATGACCGGAACGATCGCGGTGTATAGGCCGTACTCGGGTGGCAGACCGGCAATGCTCGCGTAGGCGACGGCCTGCGGCACCAGAATGATGGTGCCGGTTAAGCCCGCAAGCGCGTCGGCTCGAAGACTGCTCCGATCGACCAGAGGCCACCAGCGCAGCATCGGCAGAAATTTGAAAAGCCACCTCTGGGGGATTGCCATCGTTCTCCATTGACCCTTCAGCTCACCGTGACGCGTGCCGGGCGGCGGTGCGCACTGCGCGAGTCGCTTTTCAAGGCGGCGCGCCAAGATGAAAAGCAAGCTTGGTGCCACACTTTGCCGCTTGATCGGCTCAGAGGCAACAACCCTAGAAAGCGCAAGCGGGTCAGGCGCGGCATTGTTTTTCCCGGAGCGGCCGAGGCAGTGAACGGTGGCAATGATCGTGCGACGCAGCCGCGACAGCGGCAGTGCCGCATGCGACCCTCGCGCTACGGCAGCCTCGGTAGAGTCGCTAGTGAGGTGGCGGTCTGCGTTTCGGTAGGAAACGCCGACAGGTTTCGATTAGAAACGTATCCGATGGCATCACTCAGCAAAAACCCTCGCACGGGTTCCGCATCGGGTCCGTTTGAGCCAGTTGGAAGGCTCAAATCGAAAAGCGTGCCGATCAGGCACGGACCGTGCATTATAGGGGCAGGGCAGCCTGTCGCGGTCGGCCCTTGCATCGCTACTCATGGAGAGAGTCGTATGTCGCGCAATTCAGTCGAGTGGAAAGAACGCCCGCATTTCCCAGAGACGCACTTCGTCAGTACCGACATCTATACCGACGAACAGATTTTCCGAGAGGAGCAGGAAAAGATCTTCAACAAGTGTTGGATCATCGCCTGCCACGAGTCGGAACTGGCCGGCGCGTACGACTACCGCACCTTCAGCCACCCGGGTGGCGCACCGCTGATCGTGATCCGCGGCGAGGATATGACGGTACGCAGCTTCTACAACATCTGCCCGCATCGCGGCAACACGCTGCTCTACGACCCGGTCGGCAACGCCAAGCGCATCACCTGCATCTTCCACGCATGGTCATTCAACGCAAAGGGCGACTGCATCGACATCTCGCGCGGCAAGCAGGGCTACCAGGATCGCTTCGGCTGTGAAAACGCCGGTCTGCGCGAAGTAAAGACGGAGATCGGCTACGGCGGCTTCGTGTGGGTCAACATCGACGATGACAGTTGCTCGCTGCGCGAATACATCGGTGATGCAATGAGCATGCTCGACGAAAACCTCAGCATGCCGCTGGAGGTCTTCCACTATCACAAGGCAGTAGTCAACACGAACTACAAGCTGTGGCACGACACGAACAGCGAGTTCTATCACGACTACATGCACTACTTCAACCGCATCAC
>JBBRQU010000035.1:0-38313 GCA_038225855.1 Burkholderiales bacterium
ACATCAGCGGCTCGCCGAAGAGGAACTCGAGCGGCTCGAGGGGGCGAGAACCAGCCACAAGGTCTGCGCGATCCTGGCGGCGCGGATGTCGCAACCCGAGCCGCGCCGTGAGTCCATCGCCGCTGCTCTGAAGCTGAGTGACCGAACGCTACAGCGGCGCTTGCACGCAGAGGGGACTTCGTTTCAGAAGTTGCTTGACGGTACCCGCCGCGAACTCGCGCAGCAGTACCTCAGGAGGCCAAGCAACTCGTTGCAGCACGTGGCCGCGTTGCTCGGGTTCGAAGACCAGAGCAATTTCTTTCGGGCATGCAAGCGCTGGTTCGGAGAGTCACCCGGGCGTTATCGGGAGCGCTTCGGCGCGCAGAGAGTGGATGCGGGCCCGCGGCGAACAGCGCGGATCGAGACGGCCGCAAACCCGGAACACGGCGGCATCCCTCTCAAGTGAGCTGGAAGATAGCTCTACCGGGGGTCGTGCCGTACGAGTCGAATGGTAAGACGCATCTGACATTGATGACACTTTCGTAGCCGTCAATTTGCGTCCAACCCCTCCTGTACCTGCTCCGCCGCGCGCAGTACTGCACGAGCCTTGTTCTCCGTCTCCTGCCATTCGCTCTCGGGCACCGAGTCCGCCACGATGCCCGCGGCAGCCTGCACGGCCAGCATGCCGTTCTTGACGACTCCGGTACGGATCGCGATCGCGAGATCCATCTCGCCTGAAAAGCTGAGATAGCCGCACGCGCCGCCATAGAGCCCGCGCTTGGTCGGTTCGAGCTCGTCGATAATTTCCATCGCGCGAACCTTGGGCGCGCCCGACAAGGTGCCCGCAGGGAAGGTCGCCTTCAACACGTCAAGAGATGTGAGGCCGGGCTTCAGGCGCCCCTCGACCGACGACACGATGTGCATCACGTGCGAATATTTTTCGACCGCGAGTTGCTCGGTGACCTTCACGCTGCCGATCTCCGCGATGCGGCCCACATCGTTGCGCGCGAGGTCGATCAGCATCACGTGCTCGGCAATCTCCTTCGGGTCGGAAAGCAGTTCCTTCGCGAGAGCGACATCCTGCGCAGGCGTAGCGCCGCGCGGCCGGGTGCCCGCGAGCGGCCGGATGGTGACAATGGTGTCCACGCCTTCGGCTCCATCGGGTTTTGCACGAGCTTCCTGCCGCACGAGGATTTCCGGCGACGAACCCACCACATGAAAATCGCCGAAGTTGTAGAAGTAGAGATACGGCGACGGGTTCAATGAACGCAGCGCGCGATAGAGCGTGAGCGGTGCGTCGCGAAACGGCTTGACGATGCGCTGGCCGATTTGCACCTGCATCACGTCGCCGGCCATGATCAACTCTTTCGCCTTCGCGACCGCGGCGAGATAGTCTGCCTTGGCGAAGCCGCGATACGCATCGGTTCGCATCGAAGGCTGGCTGTACGGCACATCGACGGGACGGCGCAGACGCTCACGCAAATCGCGCAGCCGCGATTTAGCGCGCGCATAGGCTTCGGGCTGGGTCGGGTCCGCATACACGATCACGTAGATCTTGCCAGCGAGGTTGTCAACGACGACGACTTCCTCGGTCAGCAATAGAAGAATGTCGGGCACGTCGAACGGGTCGTCGACGTCGGCGTCCACTTCTGCCTTCCTCGCGCCCTTGATTAAACGCGGCTCGATATGTCGCGCGACGTCGTAGCCGAAGTAGCCGGCGAGGCCCCCTGCGAAACGCGGCAGCCCCGGCCGCACCGCGACGCGAAAGCGCGACTGGAATGCTGCGACGACATCGAGCGGATTGCCCCCATGCGACTCGACCACCTGGCCATCGGTTACGACCTCGGTGATCGCTTCATCGCCATAGCCGCGCGCGCGTATCAACGTGCGCGCGGGCAGTCCGATGAACGAATAGCGGCCGAATCGTTCGCCGCCGACCACCGATTCGAGCAGGAAGGAATTGGCGCCGCCGCGCTCGCTGTGCGCAAGCTTGATGTAGAGCGACAGCGGCGTATCGAGGTCGGCGAAGTGTTCGCCGATCAGCGGGATGCGGTTGTAGCCCTCGCGGGCGAGCGATTGGAATTCGAGTTCGGTCATGACCTGCTCTTCGGCGGCGCGAGGGTCATGCGCGAAGGTCCGGATCCTGCAGCGCGATCCAGCGTGCGGCCGCGAGAAGGTCGGGAACGATAGCGCACGTGATGCGGCGTTCCAGCAGCGCTTCGGCGCGGTCCTGGTCGCCCCCTGCACCCGGATAACCATAGGGCACGGTCAGCGAAACCATGCCCGCAGCGCGCGCTGCAAGCGCGTCGTTCTTCGAGTCGCCGATCATGACGCAACTCTCCGGCTTGACGTTCATGCGCGCAGAGGCCGCGAGCAGCGGCGCGGGATGCGGCTTCTTTTCCATCGTCTCGCCGCCGCCGATGAGGACATCGAAGTGCGATGCGATGCCCAGACGTTCGAGCAAGGGCGCGACGAGTTCGCCCGGCTTGTTGGTCACGCAGGCGATCGCGAGTCCCATCGCGCGCATCTCGTCGAGACCTTCCTTCACATTCGTATAGAGCCGCGCACTCGTGCCGCTGTGCACGCGATAGTGCCGCATGTAAACAGGCAGCCAATGCACCGCTTCGTCGCGACCCATCAGGCGCTCGACCAATATCGATGCGCCCTCGCCGATCGCCTGGGCGACGATGCGATCGGCCACAGGTTCGCGGCCTGCATCGATCAGCATTGCGTTGGCCGCGGCCGCGATCTCGCTCAACGTATCAACGAGCGTGCCGTCGAGGTCGATCAATACGGCGCGAACCATCACGCGCCTGCGAGCGCAGCGCGCATCCGCTGCATCACGCCGTGGTAGCCGCCGTCCGCATCGCGCTCGCCGAACACCGCCGAGCCAGCGACGAAAGTGCATGCACCGGCGCGAGCGATAGCGGCGATGTTGTCGATCTTCACGCCGCCATCGACTTCGAGCAGGATCTCGCGGCCGCTCCTGGCGGTGTATGCATCGATGCGCAGTCGCACATCGGCGAGCTTGACCCGCGCTTGCTCGATGAACGACTGGCCGCCGAAGCCCGGGTTGACCGACATGATGAGGATCAGATCGATGTCGTCCATCACGTAGTCGAGCCAGGTCAGCGGCGTTGCAGGATTGAAGACCAGCCCCGCCTTGCACCCATGCTCGCGAATCAGCCTGAGCGTGCGATCGACGTGGTCCGACGCCTCGGGATGAAAGCTGATGATGTTCGCGCCCGCGTCCGCGAAGTCCGGCACGATGCGATCGACCGGCTTGACCATCAGATGCACATCGATGACGGCCGGCGCGCCGTCGGGCCTCATCGCATGCGGCCGCAAAGCCTTGCACACCATCGGCCCGATCGTGAGATTCGGTACGTAGTGGTTGTCCATCACATCGAAGTGAATGAAGTCCGCTCCCGCCGCGAGTACGCGTTCGACCTCCTGACCGAGACGCGCGAAGTCGGCCGAGAGGATCGAAGGCGCGATGCGATAATTGCGGGGGGTCGTGGGTTCCATGGCTTTTTAGGAGTCGAGCTTCGAGTGTACCGGAGCGAAATCACGGAACGTCAGCACGGAACGTCAGCACGGAACGTCAGCCCGGCGCGACTGCGCCGAACCGCTACCCCCAAACCACCCGGACCCGCGCGAACCATGAGCACCTATCGCCTGAACGTCAGCGTCAAGACGCGCCACATTCCCGAGCAGTCGGACGCGAACGAAGCGCGCTACGTGTTCGCATACACGATCACGATCACCAACACCGGCGACGTCGCGTCGCAGGTCATCTCCCGGCACTGGATCATCACCGATGCGGAGGCGCACGTCGAAGAAGTCAAGGGCCTGGGCGTGGTCGGCCATCAGCCGCTGCTGTCCCCCGGTGAGAGCTTCGAGTACACCAGCGGCACGGCGCTTGCAACACCCAATGGGTCGATGCGCGGCAGCTATTTCGTCGTGGCCGAAGACGGCACGCGATTCGAGGCATCGATTCCCGAGTTCTCGCTGGCGGTACCTCGGTCGTTGCACTGAGGATCTTCATCGAGCGATGCGGCCGCGGGTGGGGATGACGCAGCCGCAAGACGTTGCATCTCCTCGCGCTCACGTCTTTGCGTGGGCCCGAGCGTCCACCATACGATGAAGAGCAGAAGACCGACTGCGATCATCGCTTCGACCACCAGAATCCACATGTTTGACCGATCCCTGGAAACGAGCCGCCCTGAAGCTGCGCATTCTATCGACGCGCGCCGCCTGCGTTCGATTTTGCGTTCGATCGCACGCACTTCGATCGCCGCATGTCTCACGATCCTCGCCGCGTGTGCAACACCGCCTGCGCCTGTGTTCACGCCGAGTTCGCCGTCGCCGACTCCCGCGCCTATGCCGATACCTGCGCCGACCCCGGTGTCGATCGCCAAGCCCGTCCTCGAGCCCGTGTCGTGGTCGGCATTGCCCGGCTGGTCCGAGGATCCGCTGATCGATGCATGGCCGGCTTTTCTGGCGTCATGCAATGCGTTGGCGAAGAAGCCGGAGTGGACTGCGGTCTGCACGAGCGCGCGCGCGCTCGATGGCGGCGATGCGCTCGCGATCCGCAACTTCTTCGAGAGCCGCTTCGTTCCGCATCGCGTAACGACCACCGAGGGCAATGACACCGGCCTCGTGACCGGCTATTACGAGCCCCTGCTGCGTGGCAGCCGCACGCCAATCGCGCCCTACCTCACGCCGCTCTATGGCGTGCCCGACGATCTGTTGATCGTCGACATGACCTCGCTCTATCCCGAGTTGAAGGGCAAGCGTCTGCGTGGCAAGGTCGTCGGTCGCACGGTCGTGCCCTATCCATCGCGCGGCGAACTCGCGACCAGCGGCGCGCTGCGCGGCAAGGAAGTGCTGTGGGTCGATGATCCGATCGAATCCTTCTTTCTCGAGATCCAGGGATCGGGCCGCGTGCAATTGTTCGACGCCGGCCGCGAGGTTCAGACGGTGCGGCTCGCCTATGCCGATCAGAACGGACAGCCCTACAAATCGATAGGACGCTGGCTCGTCGATCAGGGCGAGTTGACGCTCTCGCAAGCATCGATGCAAAGCATCAAGTCGTGGGCCGTGACGCATCCCGATCGGCTCGATGAATTGCTTGCCGCCAATCCGAGCGAAGTGTTCTTCAAGGAAGAGAAGATCGTCGACCCGTCGCAGGGACCCAAGGGCGCGCTCGGCGTGCCGCTGACTCCGCAGCGCTCGATCGCGGTCGATCCGAAGGTCGTGCCTCTCGGCTCGCCGGTATTTCTCGCGACCACGCAACCGTTGTCGAGCGCGCCCTTGCAGCAACTCGTGATGGCGCAAGACACCGGCGGCGCGATCGCAGCCGCGCCCGCAGGCGCAGTGCGTGCGGATTACTTCTGGGGATTCGGCGTCGAAGCCGGCAACCTCGCGGGCCGCATGAAGCAGCAGGGGCGGATGTGGGTGCTGTTGCCGCGCGAACCGGAATAAGGTCTCAGCCGGCCAACAACTTCTCGATCTCGGCCGCATCGATCGCGCCTTCGACTCTCTTGTTATTCGAGAAGAACAGTGTCGGCGTCCCTTCGACTTTCAGCTTCTTCCCCAGCTCGAGCGTCTTGTCGAGCGGCGTCTGACACGCACCCTCGCCCGTGAGCGCGACTCCGTCCTGCATCCAGTCGCTCCACGCTTTCGAACGATTGGACGCGCACCACACCTGCTTGGACTTCGCGAGCGAATCGGGACCCAGCACCGGATAGAGGAAGACGTAGATCGTCACGTCGCCGATGTCGTGAATCGATTTTTCGAGACGCTTGCAGTAGCCGCAGTTGGGGTCTTCGAAGATGGCGACCTGGCGCTTGCCGTTGCCCTTGACGACCTTGACCGCGGCGTCGAGCGGCAGGTCGGCGAACTTGAACTTGGGGATCGACGCTTCCTTGATCGCTTCGACGCGCTTTCTCGTCAGGTTCTCGCGCGTACGCAGATCGATCAGGTTGCCGACCACGATGTAGTTGCCGGTGGCATCGGTATAGAAGATGTCGTTGTCGATACGCACTTCGTAGAGCCCCGCAACCGGCAGGCGCATGATGCTGTCGATGGTCGCGCCAAGGCGCGACTCGAGGCTCTTCTTGAGTGCGGCATCGGTGATGGGTGCGGCGCTCGCGTTGCTGCTCGATGCACCCGGCGTCAGGATCTGCGCGGCTGTCGGAGTGCTCTGCGTTTGCGCGAATGCGGACGACGCGGCGGACGACGCGACGAGCATCGCGGCGAAGAACAAGTGCGCCGAACCCAGGCGCTTCGAGACAAAGTTCATGAAGACTCCACGATCGAAAAAAAGCGGCGACTGTCGCCGCGTACTTGAATGAATACGAACAACGCGCCGCTATGGATTGCCCGACGCTTGCCGGATCAACAGACGCTTGAGCGGCGTCGCGCGATCGACGGCTCGCATGCCGAGTGTACGCAAGCGCGCGATGCCCGCATGGTCCGACGCGAACAGGCGCGCGAGGCCATCGGTCATCCGACGCATTGCGAACACCGGCTCCGCGCGCGCGCGCTCGTAGCGACGCAGGAGCACAGCATCGCCGCAATCGCGAAACGACTCGCGTGCTGCGAGGATGTCGAGCAGCACTTCGACGTCCTGAAGTCCCAGGTTGAGTCCCTGCCCCGCGAGCGGATGCACGACGTGTGCGGCATCGCCGACGAGCGCGCCGCGCGGCGCGATCATGCGGCGCGCGAATTGCATCGTAAGGGCAATCGCGACGACCGGGCCGAGCGGTTCGAGCGGGCCGATGGTGCGTGCGGACAGGGTCGCGACCAACGCGGACAGGCGCGCGGCAATCGCGACCGATCCTTCGTTCATCAACGCATCGGCGATCGCATTCGGGGCCGACCACACCAGCGAGACCGCGTGCCTGCCTTCGATATCGGGCAAAGGCAGCAACGCAATGACGCCCTCGTCGGTGAACCATTGGAAAGCCGTATCCGCATGCGCGCGAGCGCAAGTGAAATTGCCGACGACGGCGCGCTGATCGTAGGGCCTGGTCTCGGTCGTGATCGCAAAAGCAGTGCGCGTCGGAGACTGCGCTCCATCGGCCGCGATCACGAGCCGCGCGCGCCGAAGACCGCGCTCGGTCTCGATCGTCACGTACTCGTCGCCGATCGCGACCTGAGATCCCAAGCCTTCGATACGTTCGATTCCCGGGAAAAAACCTGCGGCCGCATCGAGCACGCGCGACAGCTCGCGATGCTCGACGATGGTCGCGAGCGTCTCGGTCGCAGATTCATAGGCGCCGAAATGCAACTCCGCGCGCCCTTCGCGGTCGCCGTAGACGCGCATGTCGTACACCGGCGCGAGGCGCGATGCGTCGAGTTGCGGCCACACGCGAAGCGCTTCGAGGAAACGTCGAGTCGAGGGACTGAGCGCATAGACGCGCACGTCGAAACCGGACTTGTCGGTCGCGTCATCCCCAACGGGGCGCTCGCGACCGGCGACCCAAATCGTCGAGAGGCCCGCGTGCGCTGAACCCAACGCCGCGGCCGCGCCCACGATGCCACCGCCGATGACGGCAACCTCTGCAATGGAAGTGGACGACGCAGCTTTGTCATGCAGCGAATCGGCCCAGGAATTCATCGGCGAATTATAGCGAGCCAACACTCGAGATTCCTTGCCTCGCTCGAGTGTCGCCAAAGGGAACGTGTCGGAGGATCCGATGCATCGCGACAGGGCGTCGCTTGCCGCTGCCTTTGCGCGCTGCGTATAATCCGCACCCTTGGCTCGGTAGCTCAGTCGGTAGAGCAGCGGATTGAAAATCCGCGTGTCGGTGGTTCGATTCCGCCCCGAGCCACCAATAGAATCAAGGGCCGCAGAGATGCGGCCCTTTGCTTTTCGCCGGACTCGCTTCGTGAGCACTTGTACGCGCAACTCGACGTGCGAGCCACCAAACGGCGGTCCAACGCGAGCTATTTGGCGGTCGTTGGTGCTTCGTTCGCAGGGACCTCTTTGGATGCCTGCTGAATCGCAGCCTGGTTCTTCGCCTCCTGCTGATCCTTGACCTTTGCGCGGTGGCTGCCGATGGCGCACCCCGCCGCTGCACCAATCACACCATGGTGTCCGACGACGTGTCCCGCGACTCCCCCAACCGCGGCCCCTTTGAGACACCCCTTGGCTTGTGCCGCGGGAACAAAGGCAGCCCCGGTCACGAGAATTGCGACGGCGCACGCTTTCGAGATAGTTGCCTTGATCATCGAGTCTCCTTTGACTGTTGATAAACCCAAGGTCCATGAGCGGAACGCGGGTCGGATAACGAACATGGACCAGGGCCCATTCCCGAACAAGGGCACCGTGCCGATATCTTCATAAGACGGTGGCTGAGAGCAGGTGGCAGATGGGACTCGCACCTGTGGTCGCCCTGAATAATTCAGGGGCTAATCCATCGCGCTGTGCCCCACAGGAATTCCCAGGCGCAGCAATTCCCACTTCCATTTCTGCACCTGGTGGTACGGGATAGTCGGCACTCCCGAATCGGGTACGGGACGACCTCGCACCATGCGGTGCGTGATCGTTAGGGCCGCATCGGCATTGGCCGTGCATGACCAGTCGCGTCCATCCTGAATCGTGCAGTCGGTATACCTGCCCGACCGCCCCTTTTCCCCGGCAGTCCAGAACAGGACTTCGCCGTGTGCCCTGAGTGCGCGAAACCGATAACGCTTCGAATGAACAACCGTGCCGGTACATACGTTATCTCGCCATGGACCTCCGTCGCACGCGACGGTATAGACGGTCCACTCCCCTTGCAGCGTGACGAAATCCGTCGCCCAGACGACCAGCGCCAAGCCGACAAAAAGCACGAGGATGAAAAGGGATATGCGACGGTTCATCTGTCAAATGCGAAATCTGAATCACGGGTGACGTAGCGACAGCGCGGCACCATGCGCGATGACGCCGGCCCGCTTGAAACTGATCAGCCGGACACCCCACTACGCAAAGTGAACAGCGCAGATTCCGCTCACCGTTTGCGGCGTTTTTTCGCGACCGGCTTTGGCGTAAGCGTGGACATCCAGAAGTCGGTGACCTGCTTCGCGCCTTGGGTCATCAGGGTCGTGGTGTGGCGTTTGGCTTGGACGGTGGCGTGGGCTCGAGCGGTGTTCGCCAACGTGTTGGCGCTACTAAGCCACATGCTCATCAGCGGGTTCTTCCTGGTCCAGGGATTTTTCATCGAAGTGCTCCAGTCGCGAGCAGGGTATTGATTCGGTGGGTATCGGTTAGTGCTCGACCTTACCTTACGGGCCTGCGGCACAGTGCACTGTGGGCCAAACACTCCTTCGGTTGTCCTCTTCGCGGCGAACAGACCTGCCGACTTTGGGCACATACCACCCATTCGTGTCAGTCGCCGCGGCCCTTCGCGATGACGCCAATTTCCATGCCACGCGGTCCGCATGGCCGGCAGGCATTCAATCGACCGCTCGTCGTTCCGATCGCGCCGCGCAGCATCGCTGGCAGGCTCTTTGCAAATAAATCCGGGCGGACTCCGAAATAAAAAGAGCGACCCGAAGTACTTCGAAATTGACAGAACACGCCGATCAATTTTTTTCGAAGACCGCTAAAGATGCCGCCCGTGCTGCCGTAAATGCATAGGACCGTTTGAAAGATTGCTATGAGCGCACTCATGTCGGAACAAAGAAATTTCAGGCTTCATCACCGTGAAGGATTCACGTTGATCGAAATCATGATCGTGGTGGCGATCATCGCGATCCTTGCCGCGATCGCATTGCCTTCATACAGCCGCTATGTCCAGCGCGCTCGATTGACGGAAGCGACTGCCAGGATCTCGGACCTTCGAACGAAGATGGAACAGTACTTCCAGGACAAGAGGAATTACGGCACCAGCGGTACCGGATGCGGCGTGCCGGTTTCAGGCAACAACTCCAGCTACTTCACGTTCACCTGTTACCTCACGAGCGACCCGGCGGCCACGACCCAGACCGACGATCAATCGTTCGCGTTGCATGCCGTCGGCGCTTCGACGATGGCCGGGTTCGAATTCACGATCAATCAATCGAGCGCCAAGCAGACGCGCAGTTTCGTCGGCGCTTCGGGCTTGCCCGCCGCGTGCTGGCTACTTCGTTCAGGTGACTCATGCTGACCCTTCGGCGGTACCCCGCGCAGTCCGGCTTCACGCTGATCGAACTGATGATCACGGTCTCGATCGTCGCAATCCTCGCCTCCGTCGCCGTGCCCAGCTTCACCGGCTTCATGCGCAACACCGAGGTTCGTGGAAGCTCCGAGTCCTTGACGCAAGGTCTGCAATTTGCTCGGACCGAAGCGGTCAGGCGCAATCAGCAAATCTGCTTCGACTGGTCGGGGAGCGGGACCGGCTGGACGGTATCGAACGGCTGCGCATTCGCGCCCGGCAGCGTCCCGGCAACCAACGTCGTTCAGTCGTCGCCCAACCGCGACGGCAGCATCGCCACCGTCGTGGCGATGACGCCGGCCGACGGTCGGCGCGTGACCTTCAACGGCTTCGGCCGCGTGATTCCGAATGTCGCCGGAGGGCCAGCGATTACGCGCATCGATATCACGGCCACCAGCGCTCGCATGCAGCGCCGCATCCTGGTGTCGGCCGGCGACTCGAGCGGGCGCGTCTTCGTATGCGATCCGTCGGCCGCGCCCGGAACGCAGATGGCTTGCTCGTGAGGCGCGCCATGCATCGATTGAAATCATCACAAGCAGGCGGCTTCGTCCTGATCGAAGCGCTGGTTTCGATCGCCATCTTTTCGTTCGCGCTGATCGGCCTGGTCAGTCTGCAGTCCGCGTCAGTCGCAGCGGCCACCGATGCCAAGTACCGTTCCGACGCGTCGTATCTCTCCACGCAGATCATCGGTCAGCTCTGGAGCGACCGCCCCAACATCGCGACCTACAACCACCGCAACACGGGGACGCCGTGTGCGCCGGGAGGCGCGGCAACGACCAATCCCGTGGTCCTGAACTGGCTGGCCGAAGTGACGGCCACGCTGCCTGGCGCGGTCAGCAGCGTGCAAACGCTTGCGATCACGCCTGCGCCGGACAACATCGTGACCGTGGTCGTGTGCTGGAAGCGCGCGCAGGATGCCGACTACCACCAGCAAGTCACGGTCGCGCAGATCAATTAGGAGATGCGCGTGAACATTGCTTCATCGACCCTTCGTCAACGCGGCTTTTCATTGGTCGAATTGCTGGTCGGACTCGCCATCGGATTGATTGCGTCGGGCGCGATCATCCAGACGTTTGCAAGTTACGAGGCGCAAAAGCGCTCGACTGTCGCCGGCTCGGAAGCGCAGGAGAACGGTCTGGTGGCGTTGTCGCAAATCGAGCAGGAAATCCATAACGCGGGTTCGGGGATTGCCGATCCGGCGATCTTCGAATGCCCGCAAGCGCAGACCTACACGTATTCGAGCGCTGCCGCCGGACCGATCCCCAATTTTTCTCTGATGCCCTTGATCATCACTGCGGGCGCGACGGCTACAGCATCAGATGCGATCCAGATCAACACCGCTGACCTGCTGGGCGGCCTGCCGGCCTATACGATCCAGCCGATGATCACGGCAATCGATGCGCTGACGGTCACGCGCGTCGACAACTTCGTGGCCGGTGACCTGATGGTCGTGACGGATGGCACTAGCTGCACCGTGATGCAGGTCACCTCGGTGACAGCGACCCAGCTCCGCCACGACACGCTCCTCGGAAACTACAACCCGACTCTGCTCGGCGCGTTGGGATGGCCGCTGTACGCGACCGGTGCCAAGGTGCTCAATCCCAAGACCATCGTGAGCAAGTCGTTCGCAATCAACGGCGGCAACTTGCAGATGACGATGGCCAACACCGGGGTTGCGCCGACCGTTCAGACCTTCTCGCTCGATCACAACATCGTCTTCATGAAGGCGCAATACGGCGTTGCGCCCGCCGGCACGCAGAGCGTCGACACCTGGGTGGACGCGACAGGATCCTGGACACCTACGGCGCTGGCGGCGAACCCGACCAACCGCAAGCGCATCAAGGCGGTCCGCTTTGTCGTCGTCTCGCGCAGCGACAAGCAGGAAGGCACGAACGTCACGACCGCTTGCACCAACGTCAGCCTGCGCGTCAACAACGGGCCGTGCGCATGGCGCGACTCGGCGGCCAATCCGGCGCCCGTCATCGATCTGTCGGCGAACGCGAACTGGCAGCGCTATCGCTACAAGGTCTACCAAACGATCGTTCCGCTGCGTAACGTGCTGTGGGGCAATGTATGAAATCGACTCGACGCGCACTGCCCGGCAAGCGCGAAAGCGGCATCGTCCTCATCCTCGTCTTGATCGGCATCGTGGCGATGGCGCTTGCCGGCGTCGCACTCGTGCGTGCGACGCAGACCACCAACATGATCGCCGGCAACTTCGCATTCAAACAGGCGGCGCTGGCGGCGACCGATGCCGGCGTCGAGCTCGCCTACGCGCAGCTCAACACGATGCTCGCGACTCCCGAGATCGGTTACCCGACCGGCTGCGCGGTCGGCGCATGTTCGTATTACCCGACGCGACAGGCGACCGATGGCAACGGCATCCCGACCGCGGTGGGCAACTGGTCGGCTGTCGCCGCGACCACCGTCAACACATCGTATTCCGTGCAGTACGTCGTCGACCGCCTGTGCAGCGTGGTGAATCCGGACCCGCAGGCGAACTGCTACGCCGGCCGCAGCACCGGCGAAGGCGGCAGCAATAGCGTCAACAGCGCAGACGATCCCAAAGCAAGCAAGCAAATCATCAACTACCGCGTGACCGTTCGGGTCAGCGGTCCTCGTAACACCACGAGCTTCGTGCAGGCGATCGTCGCCAGATGAAGCCGAACCTGAAGGCAGCCATGAACGTCTCCTCCTTCCGACATCTGGCGCTCATCGGCGCCGCGCTCGCTTATAGCGTGACATCGTCTCCATCGTTCGCCGCCGCGACCGACCTGTCGGACGTGCCGATGGTCGTCAGGAACGGCGTCAAGGCGAATGTGCTTTCGATCTTCGACAACTCGCAGTCGATGGATGCGTTCATGGCCGGCAAGCTCGTCACCGGCACCGATCCCAACACGCGCGGCAACATCGGCAGACGCGTGTTGCGCAACATCGTGAACACCTATCGCAGCAACTTCAATTGGGGCCTGATGTCGTTCGAGTTGCAGGACCAGAATCCGGCGCTCTATCCGACCTACGCTTATTACTTCGGCGATGCGACCACGATGGTCTTCACCGACGACTGCGTCGCCGGAGTCTCGGCCTCCAACGCGGGCCGCGGTTGCGTCGCGAATCCGCAGCCGTTTCCCGGCGGCAACTTCGTCACCTACGACCGTAGCGGCGATGACTCCGACATCCTCGACGTGCTGTACATCAACTTCGTCTTCTCCGCTCTCTGGGCGTACGACGGCGGCGGCACCTGCTTCAACGAATATCTGAATCACGGCCCTGCCAATTCGTGGAGCCCGGGAACGTTCAGCGGCGGTCTGGGCAACTTCTGCTACACGCCGACCGATGCCGGATTCACCGTCAGCAATCCCCCGTATCCGAGACAGTTCTACGTGCCGCGGGGCTTCGGATATCTGTCGAACATCACGGGCGCAGGGACACTGCTGGCGCCCGTGCAGGCCGATGCCCCGGGTCCTGCGTATCCCGCCATCATGGCCGCGCTTCAACCGGAGACTCTGGTTGCCTCGGGCGAGTTGAAAAACGCGGCGCTGTTCACGCCGCTCTACGGGACGCTCGACTCTGCCTACAGGTATTTCAAGGACCGCCGCAACTCGCCGATCCAGTATCAGTGCCAACGCAATTTCGTGATGCTGGTCACCGATGGAGCGCCCACCGGCGACTCGAACGGAAACCTGTATTCCGACGTCGCGCGCACCAACACCTACGGCGGAGGCGTCTGGACTTTCGGTCAAGCTTCGCGGGATGCAATCAATGCGGTGACGACCTTGCGAACCACACAGCTCAGGGGCGACACCTACGACGTCCAGACCTATGTGGTCGGCCTGGGCGACACGGTGCAAAACCCCAGCGCCGTCGCGACCCTGAACGCCATGGCCGCGGCAGGTGGAACGACCAGCGCCTTTCTCGCGCAGAACGAAGCGCAGTTGCTGTCGCAGCTCGACGTGGTCGCGCAAGACATCATCTCGAGAGACGGCGCCGCGGCTTCGGTGACGGTTTCCAACCCGAACCTTGTTCCCGGCGACAACGCATCGTATGAATCTTCATACAATTCGGGAAGCTGGACCGGCGAGCTTCAGAGTTTTCCGGTCAATCTCACGACCGGCGTCATCGATCGCACGAGTCCGAACTGGCCGTCGTCGGCCAGGACGCAGTTGGACAGCAGGACGGCCAGCAGCCGGATGATCGCGACTTACGGCGGCTCGCAGGGCATCCAGTTCCGGCCCTCGAGCGATCCCGCGCCCACCCGACTGAGCGCGGCGCAAGAAACGATTTTCAATTCGCCGCCCGCACCGGGTCCGGGTCCGCTCGACGCAGCCAACGTGATTTCCTACATCCGCGGCGATCGCAGCAACGAGGGCACGCTGTACCGTACACGCGCACACGTCCTCGGCGACTTGATCGACGCGGAACCGATCCTGGTGCGAGCCCCGAGCATGAAGTATGCGGATGCTTGCTACAGCACCCCGGGCGCGGGATGCGTCCAGTCATACAAGGCCGCCAAGGCCGGCCGGCCACGCGTGGTGTTTCAAGGCGGCAACGACGGCATGCTGCATGCCTTCTCGGCGTCGACCGGCGCGGAGTTGTGGGCCTATATACCAAAATTGGTATGGTCGTCGTTGAACATCTCGACCCGCATGACCGGATTCACGCATCTCTATCGGGTCGATGGCACGCCCGTCTCCGGCGACGTCGATTTCACCGCAACGGCCGGCGCGGCGGCGGGCAATCCCGATTGGCATACGCTGGTCGTCGGAGGGCTGGGCAAAGGCGGCACGGGCTATTACGCGCTCGACGTGACCAATACGGTTGCGACCAGCGAAGCCGATGCGGCGAGCAAGGTGCTGTGGGAATTCCCCAATGCATCGACCTCGGCGGCGGTTGCCTCCAACCAGGGATACAGCTTCGGCCGTCCGATCCTGACCAAGACCGCGGGCGCCGGATGGGTGGTGCTGGTCGCGTCGGGATACAACAACGGCACGACCACGGGAGGCGATGGACGAGGCCACCTGTTCGTGCTCAATCCACGCACCGGCGCGTTGATTCGCGACATTCCCACCGGAGTCGGCTCGCCCGCATCTCCGTCGGGGCTCGCGAAGATCAGCGCCTATGCACCCAACGTCACGATCAACAACACCACCGATTTCGTCTATGGCGGCGATCTGCAGGGCAACGTATGGCGCTTCGACCTGACCAACGCGAGCCCCCTGCTGTGGTCCGTGGCGAAGCTGGCCACCCTGGTCGATCGCTCCGGCTCGCCGCAGGCGGTCACGACCGAGCCGCAGCTCTCGGAGATCACGCGCGGTGGAGTCAGCCGTCGGTTCGTCTACGTCGGCACGGGAATCTACCTGGGTGACTCGGATGTTTCGACAACCAACACGCAAACGATGTATGGATTGATCGACGACCTGTCGGCCGCACCGTTGATCTCACCTCTTCGCAGCAGGCTCGCTCAACAGACCATGACCGATATCGGCGGGGGCAAGAGGCAGTTGTCGACGATCAGCATCAACTACGCGACGCAACGCGGCTGGTACGTCGACCTCAGTCTCTCGCTTGGAGAACGCGTAAACACGGATCCGCAGATCGCCAGCACGGCATTGCTGTTCACGACCAATATTCCATCGGCGGACCCGTGCGTGCCCGGCGGATCGAGCTGGTTCTATGTGGTCGATTACGAAAACGGCGGGCTGCTGTCGAATACCACCGATGCGAGTTACTCGGGCATTTTTCTTGGAAACGCACTGGCCAGCAGGCCGACGCTGCTGCAGTTGCCCAACGGGCAGATCCTGGCCCCCATCCATCTGTACGACGGCACAAGTCCGACCGGGGACCCCCATCTGCCCACTTCGACCGCCAATGGCAGGCGCGTGTTCTGGAAAGAAGTCGTCAACAACTGACACGAGGACCCCAATGAAATTTTCATCATCACTATCGTTGTCTCTCGTTGCCCTCTCGTTATCCGCGGCGATCCAGAGCCCTGGTCTTGCAGCGACCGTGAGCGATGGCAAGCACGCCCTGCCGATGCAGACCCAGACGCCACCGCAGCCGCGCGTGGCCCTGCCCGGGCGAGGCGAAGTGCTGGCCGTCGATTGGGTCGACACCAGGAACGCGAAGATCGCCATCGGCGGCATCACGTACGCGCTGATGGGCACGCTGCCGAATATCGTTCTTCAAGGCGGCGAGCAGGTCACCAACATCGGCTATCTCAAGAGCGGGATGCCAGTGCGGATTCGCACCGTGCCCGATAGCGCGGGGCGTGCGCGACTGGTCGAAATCACGGCGGTCGATCAGACCTCGAAATGATGCAGACCCGATGATTGCGGACCCGATGATCGCAACCCGATAGCGGCTTTCAGATGCGCGTCACGTTCCCGCTTTTCTCGAAATGCATTTCGAGGCCCTTCACAGCGGCGATGGTCGCGTCGGCAGCTGTGCATGCGGCGATCGCCCTGGCGCCGGACGCGGGGCCATTGAACGACCATCCCGAACAGCGAAGCGTTTCGTCTCCAGGCCGGCTGCTTCATGTGGCGTTGGCCGAGCCGTCTTCGAAGCTCGAAGCGATGACGCATGGTGTGGCCGCTGCATCGACACGGAAGCCGGCTGCATCGTCATCGTCATCGATAATCCCGGCCGTCGAGCGAACGAGTTCGGCATCGAGAGCCGCAATGCAGGAGCCCGTGCGGCGCTCGCTCGAAACCGTTGTCGACCTGTTTTCCGCGAATGCACCCGCGCGGCCTGTCGACGAGAGATCCGATCCCGTCATCCAGCCCACAGCGTTGGACTATCCGATCCTCGTCCTCCCGCCGGACGACGATCCGCATCGCATCGGCCTGGTTCGTTTGCTGCTGGTCGTGTCCAGCGAGGGCAAGGTCGTCAATGTGATCGTCGCGGCAGCGACGATGTCGCAGGACTACATCGACCGCGTGACGAAAAGTTTCGAGGACATGAGATTCAAGCCCGGCTCCTTGCGTGGCGCCCCGCATCCGGGCTGGTACGAAGTGGTCGTCAATTTCGACTTTGAACCGCCAGGCGCGAAGTCGCTCTGAGACGGGAACCCAAAACACTGCCGTCATTCCCGCGCACGCGGGAATCCAGCGTCTTGCGACCGACGCCAATGGGTCCCTGCTTTCGCAGGGACGACGACGCAATGGCAATATGCGGCGATGCCGGTGACCCCCGAAGAACTAGATCGCATTGCCGCCTTGACGCTCGCTCACTACAACGAGCGCGCCGAAGAGTTCCGCGAAGGCACGCGTGACCACGATGTGAGCCAGAACATCGCAGCGTTGCTGCGGCATGTTGAAGGCACGTCGCCGTTGACGATCCTCGACCTGGGTTGCGGCCCGGGCCGCGACCTCAAGACATTCACCGACCTCGGCCACACGGGTATCGGGCTCGAGGGTTCGCCGCGGTTCGCGGCAATGGCGCGCGCCCACAGCGGATGCGAAGTGTGGGAGCAGAACCTGTTCGCACTGCATCTGCCTGCCGCGCGGTTCGACGGCGTGTTTGCCAATGCCGTGCTGTTCCACGTGCCCACTGCAGAACTCTCGTGCGTATTGCGCGCACTCCACGCGGCGCTCAAGCCCGGCGGCGTGCTGTTCAGCTCGAACCCGCGCGGCGAAGGGCAGGAGGGCTGGGACGGCGGACGCTTCGGCGCCTATCACGATCTGGAGACGTGGCGCCGTCACATGGCGGCAGCCGGCTTCGCGGAGCTCGAGCACTACTACCGACCAACAGGGCTCCCGCGCGATCGGCAGCCGTGGCTTGCGAGTGTCTGGCGCAGCCGGCCCGAACCACAGGCGAGATGATCGGCTCGACTATGCGCAAGGTGTGCGGGACCGCGGTCCTATCCCCTCACCGGGCCTTCTTCCCATAGCAAATCCTGATCCTGGCCGCCGCCCTGTTTCAGAACATTCGTGGCAGTTTCCATCTCTCGATACAGTGCGAGGCGATAAATCCACCGCAAACGAAGAATGGTCAATACGGCAGTGGTCAACAAGATGCCCGATCCCTTCAATAAATAGGATCCAGGGCTATAAGACAATGCAACGATACCGCAAACCGCGTAGAGATAAGGTGAAAATTCGTACCATATATTCTCGAGATCCATTGCATTCTTCAGCGTGTCCCAGATCCGATCAGTAACCGGCTGGATTGCGGAAATTCGCTTCCGATCGGACCTTCGCGGATAGCAACGGGCGATAGCGAGTTCATGCAAGTTTCGAACCACTCCATGGCCGTCGGGCAATACCCGCTTGATCCGTTGGGAAAAGATTCTTCGAGGGCAGACTTCTGCGTGACGAAGCAACGGGCGGTCCGGGCGATGGTGTCAAGGCCCTCGACAGAATCAATCGACAATCTCCACGATGAACGGCGCCATGTCGTCTCGATGATTTGTCGTTGAATGAATTTCTCCGCGAGGCGAATCGATTGCTCGCAAGATCCATTCCATTCAATTTCCCATTCCGCTCGCTTTAAATCAGCGGCACAATGACGCAACGATTGATGCAATCTTGCAAACTCGCAATCTTGCGGCTCAGGCGCGCAATGGTGCGAATATCTCACTGCTGTATCCTGCGGCTTCGGAGTATCCATAACCCTATCGTCGACATTCTCTTTTGTGGTTTCCTGATGAGAGCTCCATGACCACCGTCCCATTCAATTGGTCCGCGCTGATGCCGGCCCTGATCGTCGCGTTGATCGCCTGGCGCATGGTCCGTCGCGTGCGGCGATTGATCGGGCGTCAACCGGTGCGCACCGGGCGACTCGTCTTGACGTCGATCTTGTTTCCGGTCCTCGTCGTGCTGCTCGGGTTCTCGGGCCTTCGCGATGTCGTCCTGCTCGAAGGACTCGCGGGCGGCCTCGTGATCGGCGCAGTCCTCGCGAGAGTCGGACTGCGGATGACGAAGTTCGAAGTGACCGATGCGGGACTGTTCTACACGCCCAACGCCGCGATCGGCGTCGCGCTCTCGCTACTCTTCATCGGTCGACTGATCTATCGCTTCAGCGCGATCTACCTCGCGACCGGACGATTCGATCCGGCCACGATGCAGTCATTCGGCAAGAGCCCGCTGACGCTGTTGATCTTCGGCGTCCTGGCCGGCTACTACACGGCCTATGCGATCGGGATCCTGATGTGGCGGCATTCGGCGAAGCGCGACGCGGCGCTCATTGCCGGGTCGTCGGCGCCGCCTGCGACAACACCCTGAGCTTTTCGATCGCGGCGCGATCGCCCTGCTTGCCGGCCTCGGCATACCAGCGGATCGCGCGCTCGCGATCGCGCCGGACACCCTCGCCGTGTTCGTAGAAACTCGCGATGTTGTATTGCGCGTCCATGCTGCCGCCTTCGGCTGCGCGTTCGTACCACTGGGCGGCGTGCGCGTCGCTCTTCTCGATGCCGCGACCGAGCAGATATTGCGTGCCTACCGCGAGTTGCGCATCGACGTTGCCCTGCTCGGCGGCGCGCAGGAACCACGCGCTCGCGTCTTTCTGCGAGCGCTCGATGCCATTGCCGGTTTCGTAGAGCAGCCCGAGGTTGTATTGCGCGAGCGCGAAACCCTGCGTGGCCGCGCGCGTGAGCCACGTCTTCGCCGCACCCACGTCGCGCTTCGTACCCTCGCCGTTGAACGCCATCACGGCGACGTTGTATTGCCCGATCGCCTGCCCGCGCCTGGCCGCACGCAGATAGGATGCGTACGCGGCCGCCGGGTCGTGGCGTTGATAAGCCGCGTATGCCCGCTTGAGATCTGGATCCTGCGTCGGTGGCGGAAGCTTCGACGGGCCTCGCGCCTTCGGGGCCGCGAGCGGCGGCCCCGCACCGAAGTCCGCGGCACGCGCGGCACCCGACGTCGCGATGAAGATGCTCGATGCAAGCCATGCGACCAGATGGAAAGAATGTGGAATCGACATATTGTTGTGCCGTGTGGATAGCCTTGCCGGGCGATGAGCTTGCGGCATCGTCGCACACCGCGCTCGCCGGTCTCGCCCGCGCTGACATAACCCCGCTTGATTGACTCGATGCGCATCGCCGTCTTCGACACCGACGTTTCCGAACAGCCGCTGATCGTGCAGGTCCTCGAGAAGTCGGGCTTCGATTGCAATCCTTACAGCGACGCGGCGCTGCTGGCCACAGCGCTTGGCTCGCAGCGCTTCGACGCAATGGTCATCGACTGGAACGCAAGCGCGAGTGGGAGTGCCAAGGCGAGTGCGGCAGTGTTGCGCGAAGCGCGCACGCACGCGGTTCGCGTCCCGATCCTGCTGATGGTGGCCGGCGGTCGCGAGGACGACATCATCGAGGGACTTTCGGCGGGCGCCGATGACTATCTGATCAAGCCGCTTCGACCTTCCGAACTGGTCGCGCGCCTGCAGGCGTTGTTGCGTCGCGCGAACCCGAACGAGATCCTCGATCGCTACGAATTCGCACCCTTCTCGTTTCATTCCGACGCGTGCGTAGTGACCTATACGCGGACCTATACGCGGACCTATACGCGGACCTATACGCGGACGAACGCACCGGGCGAAGAGACACGACGCGTGACCTTGACGCAGAAAGAATTCGACCTCGGCCTCCTGCTGTTTCGCAACGCGGGGCGGCCGTTGTCGCGCAATCACATCCGCGAAGTCGTATGGGGAGGCAATGCCGATATCACGTCGCGAACCATGGACACGCACGTGTCGCGGCTGCGTTCCAAGCTCGAACTGGGACCCGCGAGCGGCTATCGCATCCTGCCGGTGTACGGGTACGGATATCGGCTCGATCGGGTGGAGTCGTGAGCAGCAACACCGTCTTCCTGGCTATGGCCGGGACCAAAGTTTCGCGTTTGAGCAACAAGCGACTTGGACTCCGGCCTTCGCCGGGGAGACGGGGCGGGCTTCGCCGAGGAGACGGGCAGTTGCGAACGGTATAATTTCGCGCTTTGCGCAACTCGCGCGCAACTCACGCGCCGTTCATGCGACTCCTGACTCTCGGACTCAATCACTCGACCGCGCCGCTGCCGCTGCGTGAGCGGGTCGCCGTGCCGTCCGACCAGATTGCCGCCACGCTACAGGCGCTGACCGGCCGCTTCGCGTCGGCGCTCTCTCATGCGGTGGTCCTGTCGACCTGCAATCGCACCGAGATCTATGCGGCGACCAACCTCCAGCCTTTACAACTTCCCGCGTTGAAGGACGAGTTGACCCGCTGGATGGCGTCGCGTCACGACGTGGCGCCCGACATCTTGCAGCCGCACTGGTACTGGCATCTCGATGGCGAGAGCGTGCGCCATGCGTGCCGCGTGGCGAGCGGCCTCGACTCGATGGTCCTGGGCGAGCCGCAGATTCTCGGGCAGATGAAAGAGGCGGTGCGCGAAGCCGATCTCGTCGGGACGTTGGGCACGCCGCTGCGTCAATTCTTCGACCGTTCGTTCGCCGTCGCAAAGACGGTGCGAACCACGACCGCGATCGGATCGGCCAGCGTGTCGATGGCCGCAGCCGCGGTGCGATTGTCCGAGCGCATCTTCGAGCGCCTCTCCGATCAGCACATCGTGTTGATCGGCGCGGGCGAGATGATTGAGCTGGTCGCGCGACACTTCGCCGCGAAGAAGCCCGCGAGCATGGCGGTCGCCAATCGCACCGTCGATCGCGGCGAGCAACTGGCGGCGCGTCTTGCCGAGGCCGGCGTTGCTTCGCGCGCGATGCTGTTGTCGGAACTGCCGATCGAACTCGCGCGCTTCGACATCGTGATTGCATCGACCGCATCGACGCTGCCGCTGGTGGGCCTCGGCATGGTCGAGCGCGCGCTGAAGGCGCGGCGCCACCGTCCGATGTTCATGGTCGATCTGGGCGTGCCGCGCGACATCGAGCCCGAGGTCGGACGCCTCGACGACGTGTTTCTCTATACGGTCGACGACCTCGGAAAAGTCGTCTCGACCGGCATGCAGAAGAGGAGAGAAGCAGCCTCGGCGGCCGAGACGATCATCGCGCGCGAGGTCGCGCATTTCATGCACTGGCTGGAAGGACGCGAAACCGTGCCCGCGATTCGCGAATTGCATCTGCGCGGCGATGCGTTTCGTGCGATCGAACTGGAACGCGCTCGTCGCCGGCTTGCGAAGGGCGACGATCCGGCGATCGTGATCGAAGCGTTGGCGCAGGGCATCACCAACAAGTTCCTGCACGGACCCACGCAATTGCTGCACGAAGCGCCCGACGACGTGCGCGCGCATCTGCTCGAATATCTGCCGCGCCTGTTCGGCGTCGACAAGAAGTCATGAAGACCCTGATGAAGACGACCGGATGAAAGCGAGCCTGTCGTCCAAGCTCGATCAGATGACCACGCGCCGCGCCGAACTCGAGCGGCTGCTATCGGATCCCGAAGCCACCGCCGACCTCGATCGCTATCGCAAGCTGACGCGCGAACACGCCGAACTCGGGCCACTGGTCGAAAGCCATGCGCTGTATCAAGCGGCGCTTGCCGACGAACGCGCGGCCGGCGATCTGCAGAGCGACCCCGAGATGAAGGCCTTTGCCGAAGAGGAGCTCGCTGACGCGCGCGCGCGCCTCGCCGCGCTCGACGCGACCTTGCAGCGTCTGCTTCTTCCGAAGGATCCCGACGATTCGCGGCCGATGTTTCTCGAAGTCCGCGCGGGCACCGGCGGTGACGAGTCGGCGCTGTTCGCGGGCGACCTGCTGCGCATGTACATGCGCTATGCAGAGCGCCATCGCTGGCAGGTCGAGATCGTTTCCTCGTCACCCGCGGAGTTGGGCGGCTACAAGGAAGCGATCGTTCGTATTGCTTCCAACGCGGCTTCCAACGCGTCGTCCGGTGCAAGCGCGTTGGCAGACGAGCTCGCGCCTTACGCGCGCCTCAAGTTCGAGTCGGGCGGACATCGCGTGCAGCGTGTGCCGGTGACCGAGACCCAGGGCCGCATCCATACGTCCGCGTGCACGCTCGCAGTCATGCCCGAGGCCGACGACATCATCGAGGTCGAGATTCGTCCCGACGAAATTCGCATCGACACGTTTCGCGCATCGGGTGCGGGCGGTCAGCACATCAACAAGACCGACTCGGCGGTGCGCATCACGCATCTGCCGACCGGCATCGTCGTCGAGTGCCAGGACGATCGCAGTCAACACAAGAACAAGGCGCAGGCGTTGAAGGTGCTCGCTGCGCGGATCAAGGACAAGCAGAAGCGCGAACAACAGGCGGCGCAGGCCGCGACGCGCAAGAGCCTGGTGGGCTCGGGCGATCGATCCGAACGCATCCGGACTTACAACTTCCCGCAGGGCCGCGTCACCGATCACCGCATCAACCTGACGCTCTACAAGCTCGACTTCATTCTCGACGGCGATCTCGACGAACTTACCGATGCGCTCGTCAGCGAGCATCAGGCGGAATTGCTTGCGGCGCTTGCGGATCAATGAGCGGCGGGAAAGCTTGATATGGGTCCCGGCGGTGTCGAACAACTTTACGAAAATCCAACCGGGCGCTCCTCGTTGGAATACCAAGGTATTGAAACGATTGACGCAATTTTTTGTGGCACAGGGCTTGCTTCATTTCTCCCGTCGAGTTCGTCCGTACAAACTTTGCGGGGAGAGAGTCATGAAAGTTTCATCGCTACTTAGGCATTTGCTTGCCGCGGCGCTGGTTTCAGTAGCCGCAATCGGAAGCGCGTCCGCCGCGCCGCTGTTCTGGGCGGTCAATCAATTCACCACGATTCACCTGCTCAACGGAGATACCGGCGCGGTGGTGCAATCGTTCGCGGTGCCGGGGCTGTCGGGCCTTGCCGCTTCGGTTGCAGTGGTCGGGAACACCGCCTACTACACGCAGCTCGGTGACGCCAACGTCTACAAGTACGACAACACCACGCACGTGTTCGGCGGCGTCGCATTCAATACCGGCGACAGCACGTTGATGAACGGCATCACGACCGACTCCAACGGCCACTTGTGGTTCGCTCATGGCTCCGGGGCACCGCTGCAGGAATTCACCACCGCCGGGGTTCTGTTGAGCACGCACGCCTTCCCCAACGCAGCCAGCGCCTATCGTGATGGCTCGGTCGTGTTCGGTGGCTTCATCGTCGCCAACCGCGGCGATCAGATAGGGCCGTACGACAAGTACGCGATCCCTGGCGGTAATGGGGCGCTGACGTACCTCAACCAGCCGTTTATCGTGCCTGCGCAAAGCAATGGCTCCAACGGCATCGCCTTCGACGGCATCAACTTCTACGTTTCGAACGAGCAGCAGCACACGGTTTCCAAGTTCAACTCGGCCGGCGTGTTCATTTCACTGGCTCCGCTCGATCCGGCGTCGCGCTACGAGAACTGGACGTTCGCGTCGCAGAACATCGTTCCTCCCGGCGTTCCCGAGCCTGGAACCCTGGCACTCCTCGGCCTGGGCGTCGTTGCACTGGCCGCTCGCCGGGCCGGGAAGACCAGGTAAAGCCTGAACCGCAAGCCGCTTCAAGAGTCGCCCGGCGCATGTTGGCCGGGCGTTTTCAATTGGGCGCCACGCTGTCGATCAGCTTTACAAAATCTCCTTCGTGTTTCTCTTCACCGTTGATCAAGTGATTGAATCGATGCCCGTTCATTTTCCAGGCACACACCTTGCATAGTCTCTTTACGCGACTTCAATTTCAACTAAACCTCTCAGGGAGAGCGGCATGAAAGTTCGGTCCGTATTTAAACATTTGCTTGCGGCGGGGCTGGTTTCTCTGGCCGCAGTCGGAAGCGCGTCCGCTGCCCCGTTGTTCTGGGCGGTCAACCAATTCGCCACGGCTCAACTGATCAATGGCGATACCGGCGCGGTCGTCAATTC
Organism: Burkholderiales bacterium; assembly: GCA_038225855.1. Taxonomy (GTDB): domain Bacteria; phylum Pseudomonadota; class Gammaproteobacteria; order Burkholderiales; family Burkholderiaceae_D; genus CAHJXF01. The sequence goes on from JBBRQU010000035.1 coordinate 24,970, forward strand.
TTTCGCCTTGCCAGGCGGCGCATCCATTGCGGTGGTTGGAAATACCGGCTACTGGACGACACTGGGCAACGCGAACGTGCACACGGTCAATATCACGACGCACGTGATCGGCCCCGACGCATTCGCAACCATCGGCGACAACTCTTTTCAAAACGGAATCACGACCGATTCGAACGGCCATTTGTGGTTCGCGCGCGGTGGCGGGGCGACGCTGGTGGAGTACACCATTGCCGGCGTTCTGGTGAGCCAGCACGCCTTCCCCACCGCTGCCGGCGCCTATCGTGATGGCTCGGTCGTGTTCGGCGGCTTCATCGTGGCCAATCGCGGCGACCAGCAAGGTCCGTACGACAAGTACGCGATCCCCGGCGGCAACGGTGCGCTGACCTACATCAACCAGCCGTTCATCAGTCAGTGCGTGGGACAGTGCGGGTCCAACGGCATCGCGTTCGACGGTATCAATTTCTACGTCTCGAACGAAGTGGTCCATACGGTCACCAAGTTCACCGCGGCCGGCGTATTCGTCTCTGTGGCCAATCTCGATCCGGGTTCGCGCTACGAGAACTGGACCTTTGCGTCGCAGGACATCGTTCCTCCCGGCGGCGTTCCCGAACCCGGAACCCTCGCGCTCCTCGGACTCGGTGTGTTTGCACTGGCGATTCGCAGAAGCAGGAAGAGCAAGTAACGCTCGAACCGCACGTCGCTTTCCGATTCGCCCGGCGCATGTTGGCCGGGCGTTTTCATTTGGGTCCGCCAAACGCGAAAGCGGCACTGGTTTATTCTCTTTGGGGACGATCGCCGGGCTTTTGAAACGACGCAGTGACGCTCACACTCGCAACCGCACTTCGTGATTCCGGTTTGCCGACGGCCGAGGCGACGATGTTGCTCGTGAATGCGACCGGCCTCAGTCGGGAATGGATCGTTGCGCATCGCGACGATCCCGTCAACGCGACCGCGCTCGCCTCGTTTCGCACCCTGTGCTCGAGGCGCATCGCCGGCGAGCCCATCGCCTACCTGCTCGAGGCGCGCGAGTTTTACGGACTCCGCTTTCGCGTGACGCCCGAAGTCCTGATTCCCAGACCAGAGACCGAACTGCTGGTCGATTGCGTGCTGGCATGGCTGCGGCGCACGCCGCGGCGCGGCGCGCATCATGCCTGGTCCGTGATCGATCTGGGGACCGGCAGCGGAGCGATTGCCGCGACCGTCGCCATCGAGATGGATCGCAGCGACGTGGCCGCCACGATTTGGGCCACCGATATTTCGGCGGACGCCCTGGCGATCGCGCGAAGCAATGCACAGGCGCTCGGTGCGCGGGTCCGGTTCGTGGAATCCGATTGGTTCGCGGCGTTCGAGTCCCCGGACCCATTGCCTTCACGATTCGATTGCATCGTCAGCAATCCGCCTTACATCGCGGCGCGGGACCCGCATCTCGTGCAGGGTGATTTGCGCTTCGAGCCACGCCGCGCGCTGACCGATGAAAGCGACGGGCTCGCCTCGATCCGGCGTATCGTTGCCGGCGCATCGCCGCACCTGGCCGATGGTGGCGCGCTGTTTTTCGAACACGGTTTCGATCAAGCCGACAGCGTTCGCGCCCTGATGATCGCGGCCGGTTTCTCCGGGGTTCGATCATGGCGCGATCTTGCCGGCATCGAGCGCGTGACCTGCGGGATTCGCGAAGCTTCATGACTCGCTGATGATGGTTTCAACTGATTTATAATTCCCAGTTGAATCTTTCGGCATTCGTCGACCGGTCTCACGCATCGAAAAGAGAGTGACATTCCATGACTCGTTCCCTACTCGTCGCGATGCTCATGACTGCCGCACTCGTGGCCTGCGGCAAGAAAGAAGACACGTCAGCGGCGATGGAGAAAGCCAAGGCTGATGCACGGGCATCGGCGGAATCCGCCAAAAGCGCCGTGAGCAATGCGGCGGTCGCCATCAAGCAGGAGGCCAGAGAGGCCGCCGACAAGGCCGGGGAAATGGGGGGCAAGGCGAAGATAGACGCAAAGGAAGCCCTCGACAAGCTTGCAGACAAGTCCAGGGAAATGGCTGACAAGGTCAAAGAAAAGGTCAGCAAGTAGATCATCGATATTTCGGAAGTTGATTCTTTCGGAGTTGAATTTCTTTAGTTTGAAACGGCCAATTCCGTTTCAATGAATCGCGAGAGGATTTGAGCATGAGCAATGAAACGAAGACGGTCCGGGAATTCATCGATGAAACCGTGCATCAAAATCCGGTCGTTCTCTTCATGAAGGGAACGGCGCAATTTCCGCAGTGCGGGTTTTCAGGTCGCTCCATTCAGTTGCTCAAGGCCAATGGCGTCAAGAATCTCGTCACCGTCAATGTCCTCGAAGACGACGAAGTCCGGCAGGGCATCAAGGAATATTCGAATTGGCCCACGGTTCCGCAGTTGTACGTGAACGGCGAATTCGTCGGCGGCTCGGATATTCTCGGTGAAATGCATGACAGCGGCGAATTGAAAAAATTGCTCGAGAAGGCGTTTTGAACATTGAGCTGCGTACCTGAAGAGTCGCAGTAAATAAGCCGGCAGTTGGCTGGCTTTTTGTTTTAATCATCTGGATTTCGAGAAACTACTGTGATGGGACATTGAAAAGACACAAGTAGGGACGAGGCGTGAACCGGCGATTGCAGAGAGAGCCAGCGGCCTTCGGCTTATCGCATCGATGTGGAGGTGATCATGACGCACGCAAATCAGGCCCTCACGCACCAACTGCTTGAATGGATTTCAGACCGGCCCAGAACTTATGCCGAGACGCTCGATGCCTGGCATAGCACTTGCCCGCGCTTGTCGATATGGGAAGACGCTTGCATCGAGGGCCTGATCGATCACGACAAGGTTCGCGACATCGTGCGGCCGAGTGCGAAAGGAAGAGACCTTCTTGAGCACGTTGGCTCGGGGCGCCGCAAGGATATGGGCGCGACGCAGTCGTAGCAGTGCAGCGCGTCCATGCGGTGTTGGTGCCGGCTGCAGGATTCGAACCTGCCACCTGATGATTACCAATCTTTATAGGTACCTCTAAGCTGTTGCTTCATGTTTTCATAGGACGCGCCAAGCTAGGCGTTGCGTTTCAGGTTTCGTTGCTGTTGCTTTTCCTCCGGTCTCATCAGCACCTGAATAACCGCGCCCTGGGGGAGGTTGGCGTCGCTTCGCTCCTCCTCCCCGTTCCCCCGGCGCCCGCGCCCCCTTCGAATCCCACCCCAAAACCTAGATCCGATGCGCTTTGTCGACTCGGCCACTGCAATTCGATTCTATAGGTCGGGCGCGACACGCGGCTGTGCGCAGAGATGCCACCGCACTCGGCCCATCGCCATCTCGTCGACCACATTGGCGTCAACCATAGCTGAGTCACTATGCTTTGTACGCGGGGGCATGGCCGAATCACTAGGCACGCGCGGCGGGTTGCGCGAACCCAGGAAGCCGTCGCAGCAGGCTGAATCGCGCATAGTCATGCCCGAATCGAAGCCGACCGTGTCCGAATCACTAAGCCTTATAACTACCACCGCCGTCGATTTACTGCGCGTGCGCCAGAAGCGCATGGCCCGGTACGCTAACGCATCAGGCTAAGTGCACGTAGCTTCGGCGAATTCGATGCCGACCATGGCCGAGTCACTATGCCTTTCGACCACAGCCAGCGTCGATTTGCTACGCGTACGCAACCGCGCGTCGACCCAGAACGCCGAAGCAGCACGCTGAAGCGTATGAAGCCGTGGCCGAACCGATGCTGTCCATGTCCGAGTCACTATGCCTTTCGACTACTACTATCGCAGACTCACGATGCATACGTGACGATTTGCGGCGGCCCGGGACGCCGAATACTGCAAGGCTCAAGCGGCATCAACGCAGACTGCTAGATGCCGACATGGCCGAGTCACTACTATGGCTGTCGACCGCGCAACACGCCGACTCCATGCCCCCGCAAAGGGAACAACGGTGCAGCGCTCTGAGAGCGCTGCGGCGCAAGGGCGGCTCCGCCACGTCATAGTTGCGGCGAGCATTGCCGAATCACTATGCCTTAAAGCAACTACCCATCGCCGATTTGCTACGCGGCAGCTGATAGCTTGGCAGTTGGGATACGAAAGCGTGACAAGTTCTGAAACGGTGACGTTTGCCCCGTAGGTGGCGACCTTTTCTAAAATTGCGGAAAATTGTTATGTCCACCCTCGATCGCGGAATTCGTCGAAGTCCCCGACGCGAACCAGGCCACCATCCAGATCGGTGATGCCGCAGAAGCCGACGCCGTGTGCCTCGAACCCAAGCGTGGGCCACTGCTCGCGGTAGTTGATTCGATCATGGTGATGGCCGTGGAAGCTCGTCTGTACCCCAAGCGCACGCGCCAGGTCGTCGATGGCCTCGAAGCCATGCGGGTGAGAAGAGGGCGCCTCGTGAGTGACGAGGACATCGGCCTGTTCTAGGCTGAGACGGTCGTAGACGTCCGGGAAGACGGTCGACTGATGCGTGCGCGCCTGCGTCATCACGACGATGTCGCTTGTCGCTCGACCCATCGCCGTATGCCGCGTAATCGCGAGCCAATCGTCATAGCTCGCGAACTCAGGCGGCGCTGGCGGCATCCACACCTTTCCGCGAAAGATGCCACCGAGCCCCGCGATGCGGACGCCGACGATCGTTTCGACGCGACCATGCAAGTTGCAGTGAGCCATCTTCGACTCCCACAGGTTGCGATAGAAGAAGTCACTGTCCGTGTCGTGGTTTCCGTGGATGAAGCGGATGGCAGTTTTCCCTATGATCGCCGCCAGCTCGACCTCGAGCGGCCGCGATGCCTCGATGTCGCCGAGCAGGATGATGGCGTCCGGCTTGTCGCGCTCGACCGCTGTCACGATGTGATCGAAGCGCCCGTGGTTGTCGCCGAAGAAGAGGATGTTGGGCATATCAGATCTCGACAACGAGGTCAGGTACGAACCGCTCCCTCCCACTCCTGATGGACGTTCGGATAGCCGCGGGGATTGCACACGACGCGCGTCTTGCCTGCGAACACAACCTGGGCCCGCTGGATGCCGGTCACGCCGACGTCGATGTCGCGGCGAGGATGATCGCGCCGGCTGACGCGATGGCATCTGAGGCGGGCAGTTCGTAGTTGTCGAACTCGCGATGGAGGTCTGGGACCACGAGCAGCTTCATGGCGGTTCCTTGCGCGCGCCGAGCTGCTGAGAGCTACTTGGCGCCTCGAGAAGCGGCGTTGAGACAGGTCTCGCGTGTTCCGAGCACGCCGCGTGGATCCAGCCGCCGGCGAGCATCAGTCGTCCTGGACGCCCGCACACTTCGCAGACCTTGCCCGAGCGCTCGGCTGCGTCATCGATCAGTGCGTAGATCGCCGGGTCTGCCCGGCCATGCACGTAGAATCGCAGCTCGCCCAGCTTCTCTTTCACCTGCGCAGCGACGGGCTGAGTAGCACCCTTGGCCACCTCCGCCTGGATGTCGGCACACAGGCGGTCGATGAGGTCAAACCAGCCGTCCTCGCAAGCAAAGCCGCGGCCCATCGGCGTTTCGCTGGTCGGCCGGTTGCGGCCAGCAAAAAGCGCGTCGTAACGCGCGCACAGGAGGTCGTCGAGGCTTGGTTTCATGTCAGCTTCCGAAGCCGGCGAGCCATCCGCAGGAGCCATGGATCAACCAGTGCATCTGACGATGTGTCGCGGGTATTCAATACGAGGACATTTGGATGCCCGGAAATCGATATTGAACTGTGTTTTGCAAGTGGGACATCGGATTCGCAACATCAGTAGAGGAACGCCCAACTTGTCGGAATGTTGAGGATCACCTTGGCAGTACGGAAATCCACGAGATCGCCACCAAGCCACTCGAGGACTAGCCTCTTGTGAAAGGTACCGGGCGTTGGGCGCCCTGGGATTTCCTCCACTCGCAAAAATTTGTAGCAGTTTCGAAAGCGCGCGTTCGCGCCCAGTCGCTTCTGCGCAGCAACGATCGCCTCATAGCCGTTAGCCATTTTTTTCGGATCCAGATTTCCAGTCCACCGCCGCCCGTTGACAAGGACTTCTCCCCCCGCAAGGTTGCCGTGCGCGTTGCCGAACGCGTAGACGCCGTTGCCATAGAGAAGCGGCTCCTCGTTGAGAAGATCCGTAAACGCGCAGTAGGGACGGTTACGCACGTCGCCGAAGGCGTCGTACGCACGCATGAATTCAGAGGTGTAGAACTCGTCACGTTTGTCGGGTGACTGCTTGGCCATCGTGAGCCGCAATGCTTCCTGGCGAGCCTGCGGCAACGTGTTCATCCACGAACCACGCATTTCTTCCGGGTGGCCTTTGAGAGTATCGAGAAAGTGAGCTGAAATAAGCGTCTCCTTCTCGGCTGTGTCGGCAACGACAGCCCCCGACGGAACATCGGCGCCTGCCCCTGTCACTCCCATTGCAAGTACCACTGCGGCCAGCCCATTGCAAAATCGCATGATGATCGATCACCTGTGAGTACGGCCTGAAGCAGCTTTAACCACAAATTCTCCATCACCCGGGCGTTTGTTATGCGCGGTTTATTCCGTGGCGTTAGACCCATCATATGCCGACGATTGGCAAATGCCAACTCCGTCAGCACGCTACGCGTACGACCCAGCACTCGTTGCTTTGGGCGAAGCGATTCGGCGTGCGCGGCTGCGCCGTGGAATCAGTCAAGAGGAGCTTGCGCATCGTTCGGAGATCGACCGATCGCACATGGGTAGCATCGAGCGGGCCAAGCAGAATCCCACGTTCATTTCGCTCGTCAGAATTGCTAGAGCAATGGACATGACTGTGGCCCAGCTTGTTCGCTCGGCGAAGATTTGAGTTGAGCGGCCTGCGGCAACACCAGCGTCCAGCTACATTCGAATTCGACGATCGGGTTGGGCACTTGCCGGGCGGCTCGATGAAGGCTGTCCGGACGATTTCGCGCCACGCTGCAAATTTTGTGGGCCTAAGCAAATCGGGGTCGTTTCAAGTTTCCGCGCAAGGCCCGGGCGGCGCAACGATCAGCGTGTAGGGAGAACGCATAGCACCGATCGTTTGACTGGCGCGCCCTCACGCAACTCGAAGGCGTGACCCCCGGCGGAGAGTTTCTTGTTGCTCCCGTCAAGATAGCCGACCGCTGCCCCGATAGACTGTCGACATGGGCAGCCCAACTCGAAACCCGTTCCGTCGTGACCGCCTCGACCTTCACACACAGGATGCCGTGGACGCCTACAAGTCACGGTCAATCTGGGGCGCATGGTGGTCCCTGCCAGGCGAGACGCAGTCTCGCTACTTCAGTTCCGCCGAAGTACGCTTCATCAAACGCTATGGGGCACGGCTCGACCAGATCGCAAGCATGGTCGTGGAGCCGAAGAACGAAGGCGAGCAGCACTTCCTGAAGGTCTGCCTACGCAACGCGATGCCGAAGAACGACGCTGAGCGCCTTTGGCTGCGCGCTCAGCTTGTCTGCCGGTACGAGCAATCGATCGAGCGCGCAGCACGCGCCGACTTAGCCGAGCACGAGAACGCCACGCTTCGCCACGAGTTGACGTCGATGCAGCAGGCTGTGCTGGAAGCCGAGAGCGTGACCATGGAGATGATCAACGAGTTGAAGATGCACCGTGATGAGATCCCGCGTCGCGTGGACATCTGCAATGTCCGCTGGGCATCACCCCTCTTCAGTCTTTCGGCGTCGCCCGATCGCCCTATGTTCGAGTTTCGCGAGTGCCGCTAGACTCCTGCACATGGGCATCCAAGACCGCGATTACTACGGCGATCAATATCGCAAAGTCTCTTCGCTGAGGCCAAAGGGGCGTGGTCCATCGGCGCTCAAGTTAGCTGCGTTCTGGGTCGTCGTAGTAATCGCAGGCTTCTTGATTGCCAAACGCTGGTGGCTTCCCGCGACGCCGCCAACACCTCCAGCGATGCAGCGTCAACAGGCCAACTCGGCCGTTGCCGCCGTAACGGCTGCGGTGCCCGGGCCTCGCCCGAACGTACCGTCCCCGGTGCTACCCGGATCGAGCCCGATGCCGAGTTCTCAGGCTGCGGCGCCGATCTATCGCTGCGGCGAGCACTACGGTAACTCGCCATGCCCCGGAGGTCGAACGATCGAAGGTCCCGCCGCCACCGGCTTTGATTCGCGCCCAAGCGAGAAACTTGCGCGCCTCGTAGCGGACGGCAGGAACGTCAGCAGCACTACGACCACGACCTTTAGCGAGACGACGACCAATCGTACTTCGAGCACCTCGTATGCGTGCCCCGGCCTCGCGCAGGAGATTTTGGCTATCGATAGCGCCGCTCGTCGGCCGCTCGATGCCTACGCGCAAGATCGACTTACCGCGCGTCGCCGCCAAGTACGCGATCGACAGTCTGCATTGCACTGCCCATGATTCATCAATCTCCGAGCCTAGAGAGCCTTGTTGCCGAACTCCGTTCGAACGCGGGAGACGATGTCGAGTTGGCGCAACGCGTCGCGCTGGTGTGTTGCACCCTGGTCGAAGAAAAAGCGCATCCAGTCGCCGCGATCCGCGCCGTGTTCCGTCTCGAATAATGTGCGGCCGCTACAAGCTCGAAGCCAATCCCGAGACCGGTGGCGGCAAGCAGCGCGTGCGAGTCTCGATGCCGAGCGAGCCGGTGTTCTTGGCCGCCGGCCTCTACAACGAGAACGTCGACCCGAAGACCGGCGACAAAGTCTCGGTCTACATTATGTGCACCGTGCCACCCAATGAGTTCCTGGGGACGGTCCGCGATCGCGCACCGATGGTTCTGCAGCCCGAGAAGTACGACGACTGACTGGTCGGCGGAGAGCCGGCGCTACTCCTGGTCGGCGTTCATCCAGACGCCCGGGCCTGGACGCTACGACCGTCCAGGCCCGGGCGGAACTGCCGACTGCTTAGTGCCGGGTGCTGACCGGCTGCGCTGCAGGAGCGACAGGCTGAGCGGGTTGCGCTGCGGCGGCAGCCGCGTTGCGGTCCTTGACCGTGTTGCGATGATGGTTGATCGCGCATCCTGCTGCAGCGCCGATCAGGCCATGATGCCCGGCCACGTGGCCGGCGACGCCGCCAACGGCGGCACCCGAGATGCAACCCTTGGCCGCTGCTGTGCCGGAGAGCGCGGAGAGGACTGCGACCATGCCTGCTGCTGCAAGGGCGTTCTTCATGACTGGCCTTTCAGGTAGATGAATCGTGCGCAGGATATTGGGATTACAGTGCCAACTTGAAGATCGGACAACGTCCCATCTGGTGAGGTCACACCCGTCCTTCTTGTAACCCATCGAAGTCAATCGTCGGCGGCGCTTTCCTTGATCTTCGTGAACTCAGCGCAGACGCACTCGATCTGATCGACCAGCGTCTCCTGCGTGATGCGGGCGCGCTCGAGGATTTTCTCGGCCGACGTCTTGGCGGTGATCGCGAAGCGGTTGATTTCTCTTTGCGCCGAACTGCAGCTTGCAGTGGCCGGCGGCCGCATCCCCCAGCCGGTCGCCAGACAGGTCAAGCAAAAGTCGGGCGAGCTTCGCTTTTACACCCGCCCCTACGACCCGCTTACCTTTTCGATCCTCGCCGGTGGCACCGCACGGTCCCGCGAGATCTGCGAACTGTGCGGGGCGTCGGGGGTGTTGATGATCGCTGAATCCCTCTGGGTTCAGTCCGTGCGTCCGTTGCACGCGCGTCCCGGCGCAATAAAGCTCGTCAAAGGTCTAGATGGGAGGTGGCCACGTGGATGATCGACCTCTCCACTTGTTTCTGGACTTCGACGGTGTGCTGCATGCAGTCGACGCGTCCCTCGACGCCGCGTGCGCGCATGCCGATCGTCTGGGCAGTCTGCTCGCGGACTTTCCGATGGTGCGAGTAATCGTCAGTTCCTCGTGGCGCGAGATCCACACGCTCGATGAAATGCGTGAATTCTGCGGGACGCCGCTCGGCCCGCGCCTGGTCGATGCGACACCGGTGGTGCGAGCGGTCGACCGCGATGGAAACGAGCGGGTGGTGCGCTGGTATCGCCGCGACGCTGATGACGACCGGTCAGGAGATTGGATGCGCACGGCCGGCCCATCCGAACGGGCGGATCGCGAAGCTCTTCAATTCATGGAGCGCTTCGAAGAAATCGCCGCGTGGTTGGCACGCTACGCGCCGACGGGACTGGAAGGGGCCGACTACGTGCTCGCGGCCGCGGCGCGTGACGACTGGATCGCATTGGACGATTGCCCGCACTTCTTTCCAAACCACTGCCGCCAGTTGCTGCTAATTGATCAGCAGGGATTTCGTGACGAGGACGCGGCGCACCTGCGAGAACGCCTTGAGGCGATGCGCGCGTCCGGGAGGTCGACATGAGGCTCTACATCGTGTCCGACCTGCATCGCGAGTTCCAGTCGTGGGAGCCGCCAGAATTCACTTCGGGTGAGGTCGCCGATGTCGTGATCCTGGCCGGCGATATCGACTGGGGCGTTGACGGCGTGCGCTGGGCGCAACGCGCATTCGCCAATCGTCCGGTCATCTACGTGGCCGGCAATCACGAGTTCTATGGCGAACACTGGACCGAAGCGCTCGACGCGATGCGAACCGCGGCCGCTGGCAGCAACGTCCGGTTTCTCGAGGATGCCACTACCGTGATCGACGGCGTGCGCTTTATTGGCGCGACCCTGTGGACTGATTTTGCCTACTTCGGACCACACCAGATCGACGCAGCGATGGCAGCGGCGCGCTGGGGGATGAACGATTTCAGGCAAATTCTCGTCGGCGATCGAGGCGGCTGGAAGCATCACGGGCAATGGCCCAAGGCGGGTCTACAGCGCCTGCACCCGCGCGACGTCGTTCGTCGATTCGAAGCGTCGCGCGCTTTCATCGCGGCAACTCTGGCCGAATCGTATGCGGGTCCGACCGTGGTCGTCACGCACCACTTGCCGCACCCTCGCTCGGTGCTGCCGCAATACCTGGACGATCTTCTCACACCCGCGTTCGCGTCGGACTTGGGCGCTCTCATCGAAAAGTATCAGCCGGCGCCTTGGATCCACGGGCATACCCATGGTGGCTCGGATTATTGCCTCGGCAAGACGCGCGTCGTCTGCAATCCCAAGGGCTATTTGGTTTGGGACGGGTCGTCGGAGAACCCGACGTTCGATGAGCAGAAGACGGTGGACGTATGAACCACGCGCCCAAAATCTTCTTCTGCGGCGACAACCACGGCCACTTCGATCACATCATCGAGGCCGTACAGAAGCACGCACCCGACGCCATCATCTTGCTGGGCGACATCCAGGCACAGCGCCCGCTCGAGGTCGAACTCGCGCCGATCCTCGGCAAGACCGTGATCCGTTTCATTCACGGCAATCACGATACCGATTCAGCGTGGGACTACAGCCATCTGTTCGAGTCCCAGCTCGCGTACTGCAATTTGCACGGTCGGGTCGAGAACATCGCCGGTGTGCGCGTGGCCGGCTTGGGTGGCATCTTCCGCGGAAAGATCTGGTCCCCACCTGCCGAGCCAATTTTTAAGAGCTACGACGATTGGCATCGCGCGATCAAGCGCTCGCGCCCATCGCGACTGCAGGACTCTTTCAGCATCATCGCTGCATCTCAGGAGCGTCAGCATCGATCCACGATCTTCCCGGATGTGTTCGATCGCCTGGGGGCGGAAAAAGCGGATGTACTCGTCACTCACGAGGCGCCGTCATGCCATCCCCATGGCTTTTACGCGATTGATGAACTGGCGCGCGCGCTGGGTGTGACAGCGACCTTTCATGGTCATCATCACGATCGTTTGAACTATTGCGATCAATGGCCGCAGTTGGGCTTCGAGGCGCACGGCGTCGGTTTCTGCGGCATCACTGACTTATATGGCGCGATCATTCGTGCAGGCGACTTCGATGAAGAACGCGCGAAGCGAAACGCATCGCGGCAAATCGGGCCTATTAGAGGGCCGTAAAGTGAACCTCGGAGGCCGTCTGCTTTCGGGCGGAACCGGTCACTTATCAGATCGGCGCGTCGGGCTGCAGCCGACCCGAAGGAGCCCGTGGCGAGTTTCTGGTCGACTGACCGGTCCACCTTGACAGCAGATGTATCTCAACGTCCGCGCGCGCCGACGAAATTTTCGAAGCGGTAGTTCAGCAAGTGACGACGCCCTGCAAGCATCAAAGCCTGATCGAAGGTCAGCTCCTCAATGGATTGAATTGGCGCTGCCGACCCGTTGCTGTCCTTCGACCGACGCCAGCGGACGACAGCAAAGCAACGGTTGCAGCCCGTGGTTTTTAGCACGTGTGCTCACGCTACGCAGCACTGAACGGTCGTCGGACCCGGCGACCTCCGCGGGGCCGAATGGCGGCTACACGGGGCGTTGCAGCCACACGGAGCGCAAGAGCCTACTCGTGCAGCCCCGAGCGTCCGCTTGTCCTCAGGTTCGACGTGCAGTAGCGACCCACCGCGGACATCCACAATCCGAAGCGAGCCGCCACGAAGCCGCCACCGAGCCCGATCACCAGCACCGAATCTGTGTCGCCATGCGCACCGTCCGTCGGAAACGGCCTATCCCTCGCTCTCGTGGTGCCCGCCGAACAGCAGACTCCTAATGCAACAAACGGCGTGGCCGAAGTTGCGAATTAGCTGCTCGCCCTGTCGCAGACTCGACGCCGCGGCGTCGATGCCGGCGAGCTTGAGGGTCTCGGCAATCTTCGAGCTAGTTGGGTGCGCGTCGCCAACGCGCATGTCGTAGGCGCCGGCGATGGCAGCGAAGACCTCGCGTGCGCTATCGTCCCCGACCTTTTGACCAAGGATGCTCTGCAGCAACTTGTTAGAACCCAGTTTGTCCTTGTCGGGGTGGTTGGATAGCGTTCGAAGCGAGCGCACGTCGAGCCGATCGGAGAAGACTCGCACAATCTCCTTGGCCAACCGCAAGAGTGAAGCCTGGTCCTCGCTCGAAAAGCGAGAGACGCGCTGCATCGACGCGGCATCAAGCTCATGCGTGAACAGGGACACGTTGAACGCCACGCGAAATTCGGCTTCCAGTAGCCGCATGCACTCGAACAACATCTTTTCCACCGCATGGGTGTCCGCTGGACGCGCCTCGACCTGGGAGGCCAGAAGTTCGGCGCTGACCTTGCCTTCGGGCGCCACGTTGCTCGCAGTCCAAAGGAATTGTTCCCACGCTGGTAGCTTGGCAATGTCGTAGGCGTAGACGGTGATGAGCTCCGAGGCGTTGATGCCGAAGTGGGTTGAGTAACCCGACGCGGATTTGATCACGCCGGGAGCCTGTCAGAAATTTTGTGTGTGAGGCATAGCATGTTGAAAAGGAGCATGTATGCCAAGCAAACCGAAGAAGGCGGCTGCGGCCGCAAGGATGTTGCCATCGATCCCGAAGGAATGGATTGACCAGTTCGTGACGGGA
>JBBRQU010000036.1:0-37879 GCA_038225855.1 Burkholderiales bacterium
GCTTGAGGCGCTTGTAGTGGTTGTAGACCGCGACCGCGAGGATGCGCTTGGCGGTCTCCTGGCCGATCACATATTGATCGAGGATGTCGCCGATCTCCTGCGGCGTGGGCAGGTCGGAACGCGTGATCGTGCCCGACGTGTCGGCCTGCGCGGCTTCGTCGCGGATGATGTCGTTGCACAGGTCGATGCACTCATCGCAAATGAAGACTGAAGGCCCGGCGATGAGCTTCTTGACTTCGTGCTGGCTCTTGCCGCAGAAGGAGCAATACAACAGCTTCTCGCCGCTCGAACCCTTTTTTTCCGACATGCCGCTCAGTCCCGCAACTGGTTGAACTCGAATGAACTATACCGTGCTTTTTGCAGGGTGGCCGGCTTGGCGCCCTGGCAAACGCTCCTCGCGTGCACGGCGTGCAACATCGGGCGCAAATCAGGCTTCGGTCGAGCGCGACGTGAGGACCTGGTCGACGAGGCCGTACTCTTTCGCCTGCTCGGCCGACATGAAGGTATCGCGGTCGGTATCTTTCTCGATGCGCTCGATCGGCTGGCCGGTCCGCTCCGAATAGATACGATTCAAACGCTCGCGCAGATACAGAATTTCCCTGGCCTGGATTTCGATATCGGCCGCCCTGCCCTCCGACCCGCCCGATGGCTGATGGATCATGATGCGCGAATTGGGGAGCGCAAAACGTTTGCCCTTGGCGCCCGCACCGAGCAGGAACGAACCCATGCTCGCGGCCATGCCGGTGCACAGCGTCGATACATCGGGCTTGACGAACTGCATAGTGTCGTAGATCGCGAGACCGGCGTAGATCGAGCCGCCCGGCGAATTGATGTAGAACGAAATGTCCTTGTCGGGATTCTCCGACTCGAGGAACAGGAGTTGGGCGACCACCAGGTTCGCGGTCAGGTCGTTGACCGGCCCGACCAGGAAGATGATGCGTTCCTTGAGCAACCTCGAATAGATGTCATAGGCGCGCTCTCCCCGCCCCGACTGTTCGATGACCATCGGGACCATGCCCAGCCCGACAGGCTCATTGGCATCGAATGCTTTCGGATAGATCATGTATCGCTGTCCTCTCGTGTGCTTCATGCCGCGCTTTACGTCACTCTCGCGCGGCTCTCATGTATTGCCCATCAATTCGTCGAACGCTACGTGCTCATCGCTCACGCACGCCTTGCCCAACACGAAGTTGACGACGTTTTCCTCGAGTACAAGTGCCTCGATCTCGGCCAGCCGCGATCGATCGGCGAAATACCAGCGCACGACCTCGGCCGGCTTCTCGTAGCTTTGCGCGAGATCCTCGACATGTCCCTTGATCTGCTCGGGTTTGGCTTGCAGGTCGTGTTCCCTCACGAGCTCCGCGAGCACGAGTCCGAGGCGCACGCGACGCTCGGCTTGGGGGGCAAACAGATCGGGCGTGAGCGGCATTGCATCGGCGTCCATGCCGCGACGACGCATCTGTTCGCGCGCGTTGGCGGTCAACTGTTCGATCTCGTTGTCGATCAGCGCTCTGGGAACATCCATCTGTGCCGAAGCTAGAAGCGCATTCATCACGCTGTCTTTGGTGCGCGCCTGCAGGCGTTTCTTCACTTCGCGTTCGAGGTTGCTGCGAATGTCGACTCGCATGCGGGTCAGATCGCCATCGGGCACACCAAGCGACTGCGCGAATTCCGCATCGACCGCGGGCACGTGCGCCCATTCGACCTCCTTGACCGTAACCTCGAACCGCGCCGACTTGCCGGCGACTTCGACGCCGCGATAGTCGGCCGGGAACGTGAGGTCGAAGCCGGCCGACTGGTCCTTCGACAGTCCGACCAACGCCTGCTCGAATTCGGGGAGCATGCGGCCCTCGCCAATCACAAAGGCGAAGTCGTTGCCGCTGCCGCCGTCGAACGGCTTGCCATCGATCGTGCCAGTGAAGTCGATGGTGACGCGATCGCCCGCTTGCGCAGCCGGGCTGGTTCCTGCCGGAGCTTCGTGCGCGTCCGCGTGCGACCCTGCGTGCTCACCCCCGTCATGGGTAGCGTGGCTCTTGGTGTGGAAGTGGGTGCGCTGCTTGCGCAGGATTTCGATGGTCTTGTCGACCGCGGCCTCGTCCATGTCGGTCTTCGAGCGCTTGACTTCGGCGGCGTCGAGCCCGGCCATCTTCACTTCGGGGTAGACCTCGAAGGTCGCGTCGAACGCTACGGCGCCTTCCGCGCCCTCGGCGTTTTGCTTCGCGGTGATGTTGGGTGAGCCTGCAACACGCAACCTGGCTTCTTCGATCGCCTTGTTGAACGCGCCGCCGATCTTTTCGTTGAGCACTTCGTTGTGAACCTGAAAACCGTACTGCTGCGAAACCATCTTGATGGGCACCTTGCCCGGACGAAAGCCCGGCATGCGCACCGTGCGCGAGAGACGCTTCAGGCGCGTGTCCACTTCCTTCTCGATCTCCGCGACGGGGACCGAGATGTGAAGACGGCGTTCGAGTTTTCCGAGGTTTTCGACTTGCATGCTGATTCCATCTTCAATAAAAAAAGTGCGACCGTTGCACAGTGAATGGACGGCGTCCGTTCTTCACGAACAGAACCGCATCGAGCTTTTCGCCGATGTCCTCGAAAGCCGAGCGGGGGGACGCGAATTACGACTACTGCGCGACTACTGCGGCGAAATGCGGATGGTGCGAGGGAGGGGACTCGAACCCCTACACCATTACTGGCGTCAGGACCTAAACCTGGTGCGTCTACCAATTTCGCCACCCTCGCGGTGACGCATCCGCGGCGCCAACCGCGAGCCGCGCGCGCCCCTTGATCGGCGCCGAATTATACGCGATGCCTCTTGAAGAATTCGACGCCGCGGTCGACCCCGCAGTCTCACCTCGCGCCGCGCCTTGAACTTCGTCCTCTTATACTGCCGCGCTGCATTCGAGCCTCCCATGCCCGTCGAGCATTACGAAAATTTTCCGGTCGCTTCGCTGCTCTTGCCGCGTCGGCTTCGTCATCCGGTCGAGACGATTTATCGCTTCGCGCGCGCTGCCGACGATTTCGCCGATGAGGGCGATGCGACTGTCGACGAACGCCTCGCATCGCTCTACGCATACGACGGACAGCTCCTGCGAATCGAAGCGGGTCAGTCGCCGGCGCATGCGCCGGCTGGCGAGATGGTCGACACGTTGGCGTCGGTGATTGGCGAGCATCGCTTGCCGATTGCGCTGTTTCGCGATCTGTTGTCCGCGTTCTCGCAGGACGTGGTGGTCAAGCGCTACGACAACGATGCGATGCTGCTCGACTATTGCCGCCGCTCCGCCAATCCGGTGGGTCGTCTGATGCTGATCCTTTACCGCGCCGACAGCGCGCAGCATCGACTCTGGTCGGACCGCATCTGCACCTCGCTGCAGTGGATCAACTTCTGGCAGGACGTTGCGATCGATCGCGACAAGGATCGTATCTATCTTCCGCACGCCGACCTCGATCGCTTCAGCGTGAGCGTAGCGATGCTGATGGGCGATCCCTCCACACTCGCGACATCCGATTCGTGGCGACGACTGATGCGCCACGAGGTCACGCGAACGCGCGCGATGATGCAGGAAGGCGCGCCGCTCGCGCTCGCATTGCGCGGACGCATCGGCTTCGAATTGCGCGTGATCGTGCAGGGTGGTTTGCGGATACTCGAAAAGATCGAGCGCGTCGACTACGACGTCTTCGCGAAGAGGCCGACGATCACGAAGGCCGACCTGCCGACCCTCTTCATGCGCGCTCTTACAATGCGCGCATGACGCCCGAAGCCTATTGCCAGGACAAGGCTGCGAAGAGCGGTTCGAGTTTCTATTACGCCTTTCTCTTCCTGCCTCAGCAGCGGCGCGCCGCGATCACGGCGCTCTATGCGTTCTGCCGCGAGGTCGACGATGTCGTCGACGAGACCAGCGACGCGTCGCTCGCCGCGCGCACGCTCGCATGGTGGAGCGAAGAAGTCGGCCGGCTCTATCAAGGCGAGCCCACGCATCCGGTCACGCGCGCGCTTGCGCCGCACCTCGAAGCGTTCGCGATCACGCAAGCTCGCTTGCTGGAGATCATCGCGGGCATGGAGATGGATCTTCGTCAGTCGCGCTACCTCGACTTCGCCGGTCTCGCGCATTACTGCCATCACGTCGCGGGCGTGGTGGGCCTGTTGTCGTCCAATATTTTCGGGGCGACCGATCCCGCGACCGCGCAATATGCCGAAAAGCTCGGTCTCGCGATACAGCTCACCAACATCATTCGCGATGTCGGAGAAGATGCACGCATGGGCCGCATCTACCTGCCGGTCGACGAACTGAAACGATACGGTGTGCCGGCAGGCGACCTGCTCACGGGAAAGCGCAGCGCCGGCTTCTCCGAACTGATGCGCTTTCAGGCCGCGCGCGCGCGCGGCTTATACACCGAAGCGCTGGCCTTGTTGCCCGAAGTGGACCGGCGCGCACAGCGGCCCGGTCTCATCATGGCTGCCATCTATCGCGCCTTGCTCGATGAGATCGAAGCCGAACGCTTCGCCGTCCTCCACCAGCGCATCGCCTTGACGCCGATCAGGAAACTGTGGATCGCGTGGCGCACCTGGGTTAGCACGCGTTAGCGTGCCTGCGTCCGCCCGAGTTCGATCGGCTGACCGTGCGGTGTGCGTCGCGCCGCATCGTCCCACGCGTGGCGACGATGAAGCAGCGCTCCGTTCGTGACTAGACCCTTCGCGGCGCTGATGTTTTCCAGCGCCGTCAGCCAGTGCCGGTAGTAGTTCTCGCCGCTGTCCGGGTCGCCGGCAAGCTGGGCATCGCGTATCGCCGTTGCGAGGGTCGCGCCCCATTCGTTCCAGTCGAACACACCGCGCTCGTGCAAGGCGAGCGTCATCGCAAACGCCTGGGCTTCCCACGGTGCGTTGAAGACCGGCTCCTCGCCGTCGCACGGCAGACCGGGGAGCGCGCTGCGCAGCTCGGGCAGCTTCATGGGCTCCGTCGTTCCCGCATACGCGGGAATCCTATGTCGTTCGACGCATGCCACTGGGTCCCTTCCCCGCTTTCGCTGGGACTGAAGGCCGCAGGGACAACGTCCATCAGCTCAAAGAGGTTCGACATAGGCTTCCCAGCAATCGACGCAGACCGACGCGGCGGTCGTGTCCGGTCCCCACAATTCGTCCGCGTCGAAGCGCACGGTGTAGAGCCACTGTGGTTGCTCGCCCCGCGCGAGGGCGTTGGTATCGGGAAAACTGTGCGTGCCGTGCACGGCGACGATGCGCCCGCGCTTGCCGCGGCAATAGCGCGGCAAGCGCGTGTGCGTCGGTGGATTGATTTGCCGCGCGCGAACGAGATCGCCGAGCGCAAAGCGCGCGGCGTCGCGCGGCTGGCGATCGCTGGGGCTGCCGCGCGACAGCACGGCTGCAACCTGATCACGCATCAACACGCGAGCGAGCGGCGCGAGCGCAGTCCCGGACTTGCCCTCTTCGATTTCTTCGACGGTGGCGAGACGCGCAGCCAGCAGCAGTTTCTTGAGTCCCTCGAACCAGATTTCGTAGTAGCTGCTAGACCAGTATTGCGCAGGCGGCAGGCTCTCGCGAGCGGCGCGCGACATGTCGATGTTCCATTGGCCGGTGGCCCCCATCGCCAGCGTGATCGCCAGCACGCGGCGTTCCCAATCAGCGTGAAACGGCGGCTCGTCCGGCTCGTGCAGCACGGCTCCGAAGCCGTGCATGCCACCGAGATCCTGCGCGCCGTTCATGCGCCTTCCTTGTCGCGGACAACGGGAGCCGTGACCAGGCCGGTGCCGATCATCGAGTCGCGCGTCACCAGTTCGGCCAAGGCCTCTTCGCTCCAGCCGGCGGTCGAGGCGGGCCGCATCGGCAACACCAGGTAGCGGATCTCGGCGGTCGAATCCCACACGCGAAACTCGACATCGGGCGGCAGTTCGAAACCAAAATTCTTCAGCACGCCGCGCGGATCGGCGACCGCGCGCGAGCGATACGGCGCCGACTTGTACCAGACCGGCGGCAGGCCGAGCACCGGCCACGGATAGCACGAGCACAAGGTGCAGACCACCATGTTGTGGACCCCAGCCGTGTTCTCCAGCGCGACCATGTGTTCGCCCTGCCGTCCGCCATAGCCCAGCGAAGCAATGGCCGCCGTGGCGTCATCGAGCAGCCACGTCTTGTAAGCCGGGTCGGCCCATGCTCTTGCGACGACGCGCGCTCCATTGCGCGGGCCGATTCTGGTCTCGTAAGTTTCGATCAGGACGTCGAGCGCCTCGGGATCGACATAACCCTTCTCGACCAGCAGCGATTCGAGCGCGCGCACGCGCAAGTCCATTTCCGAAAGCTCGCTGCCCGCGTGATCGTGATGGTGGTGGTCGCCATCGTGGTGGCGCTCTTCGTCTCGATGGGGATGATCTTGGGGATGATGATGGTCGTGGCTCATCGAAGCTCGGGCGAGTGATGAAAAGGTTTGCGGTCTGCATTCTGTCCGGCCCGGCATCGCAACGCAATCCTGCCCGCGCTCGGGGAAGCCGAGCGCGACGTACAATTTCCGTCCTCTCACGAATCCTGGCTCCGATGTCTGGCGGTCAAGGCAATGAACCATCGGCAGCCGTGTCCTCCCGTCGTTCCCGCACAAGCGGGAACCCAGCGTCGTTCGGCGCACGCTTCTGGGTCGCCGCTCGCGCGGGGACGACCGCGCCGGTTTTTCTCGCGTCACGTATTTCGTAATCCCCAATAGTGGGTGAGTCGACCCAGCCTTCGGTCGCGATCATCGGCGCGGGTTGGGCCGGACTTGCGGCGGCGGTTCGGCTCGTTGAGGCCGGCTTCGCATGCACGATATTCGAAGCATCGAAGACGCTCGGCGGTCGCGCGCGGCGCGTGCCGTGGCAAACCGCCGACGGCCGCGAGATCGCGCTCGACAACGGTCAGCACATCCTGATCGGCGCGTATCGGCACACGCTTGCATTGCTCGCCAAGCTCGGCGTGAATCTCGACAACGCGTTCGAGCGCACGCCGCTTCAGATCGTCAGCACCGGCGGCTTCGAATTGCGTGCATCACGGCATCGCGCGCCGTGGCATCTCCTGTTTGGCATCCTCAGGGCTCGCGTGCTCGACCTCGACGAGCGCTGGGCGATGATGAACTTCATGCTGCGCGCGCGGCGCATCGGTTGGCATCTTGAAACCGACTGCACCGTCGATGCCTTGCTCGGCGCCTGGGAACAGCCCGCGACGCTCAGTCGCAAATTGTGGGCGCCGCTTTGCATTGCCGCGCTCAACACGACCAGCGACATCGCGTCGGCGCAAGTGTTTCTCAACGTGCTGCGCGACAGTCTCGGCGCCGAGGCGCGCGACTCGGATCTGCTATTGCCGCGCGTCGATCTCGGCAGTCTGCTGCCCGATGCGGCTGCGGCATTCCTCGAGCGCGGCGCGCGCGAAATACGTCTGGGCGCGCGCACCCAGAACCTGAAGGTCGAAGAGCACAGCGTCTCGATCGCCACCGGCTCGGCCACCGATCTCTCGGACAGCAAACGATTCGACGGCGCCGTGCTCGCTGTCCCTCCCTACGAAGCGGTTCGCCTGCTGACGCCGACTGCGCTGCGTGACGCACGCTATCGATCGTTGATCGCGAGTTGCGAAGCTTTCGAGTTCCAGCCTATCGTCACGGCCTACCTGCAATATCGCGAGTCCCCGCAATGGCCCGCACGCATGCTTGCCCTCGAACCCGCGCCGCATCTCGATCTGTTCGGGCAATGGGCATTCAATCGTTCCGAGCGTCTGAATCATCGAGACGCACAGGCGTTCAACGCACCACGAGGCCTGGTCGCCGTCGTCATCAGCGCCGACGGTGCGCATCGAGAACTCGAACAATCCGAATTGCTCGCGACGATCGCGAGGCAGCTTGCAACGCAGTGCGGACTGCCGAGCCAGCCCCTCGATGCACGCCTCATCATCGAAAAGCGTGCAACCTTCGCATGCACACCTGCGCTCGCGCGTCCCGACGTCGAGACGCCGCATTCGCATCTCGTGATCGCCGGAGACCATGTGGCCGAACCGGAGTCGAGCACGCATTACCCCGCAACGCTGGAAGCGGCTGTGATCAGCGGTCAGCGAGCGGCGGAAAGTCTGATCGCTGCGCTTGCTTCCTCTCGACGCACTTGAACGTCGGGGCCCCATCCCCAATCATTGGTTGGGCCGCAACGCATCGAGCGCCTCGTCGATGCGCGAGACCGCGATGATCTCCATCCCCTCGATCTTCGCGTTTGCGCCCCTGGGTGCATTGGCGCGCGGGATCAGGGCGCTGCCGAAGCCGAGCTTGGCAGCTTCACGCAAGCGTTCCTGTCCGCGCGGCGCGGGCCGGATTTCGCCGGCGAGTCCGACTTCGCCGAAGACCACCATGCCGCGCGGCATCGGCTTGCCGCGCAACGACGACTGGATCGCGCAGAGCACCGCGAGGTCGGCCGCGGGCTCGACGATCTTGACACCGCCGACGGCGTTGACGAACACGTCCTGGTCGTAGCACGCGATGCCCGCATGACGATGCAGGACCGCGAGCAGCAACGCGAGCCGGTTCTGTTCGAGCCCGACTGAAAGGCGGCGCGGGTTGGGGTTGTGCGCGGTATCGACGAGCGCCTGAATCTCGACGAGCAAGGGCCGCGTGCCTTCCTGCGTGACCAGCACGCACGAGCCGGGCACCGTGCCGCCCTTGCCATCGGGTCCGTGCTGCGAAAGAAACAGCGCAGAGGGATTCGAGACGCCTTTCAATCCGCGCTCGGTCATCGCGAAGACGCCGAGCTCGTTGATCGCGCCGAAGCGGTTCTTGATCGCGCGCACGAGGCGAAAGCTCGAATGCGTGTCGCCTTCGAAATACAGCACCGTATCGACGATGTGCTCGAGCACACGCGGACCGGCGAGCGTGCCTTCCTTCGTGACATGGCCGACGAGGACGATGGTCGTGCCGAGTTGCTTGGCGATGCGCGTCAACTGCGCCGCGCATTCGCGCACTTGTGCGACCGATCCGGGCGCCGAGGTCAGTGCTTCCGAATACAAGGTCTGGATCGAATCGATCACCACGACGTCAGGGCGTTCGCTGATGATCGCGGCCTGAATCTTCTCGAGATTGATTTCCGCGAGCAGCCTCAAATCCGCACCCCACCGGCTCTCCTCGCCCGCGAGCCTCTTCGCACGCAGCGCGATCTGCGCGCCCGACTCCTCACCGCTGACGTAAAGCGTGCGCCTGGTCATCGACAGGACCGACATCGCCTGCAACAGCAAAGTCGACTTGCCGATGCCGGGATCGCCGCCGATCAGCACCACCGCGCCCGCGACCATGCCGCCGCCAAGCACGCGATCGAATTCTTCGATGCCGCTCGAGAAGCGCGGGACTTCGGCCGCGTCGATTTCAGACAGCGCGCGCACCGGTGTCGATGCGGTCAGCGAGGCGAAGCGATGCGACGCGCTCGGCGCTTCGGCGACGCCTTCGATCAGCGTATTCCACGCCGAACAATGCGGACACTGGCCCTGCCACTTCGAGGTCTGCCCGCCGCATTCGGAGCATGCATAACCGGTTTTCGGTTTGGCCACGCGCGGTCGATCTTTCTGGGTAATGGGTCGATGACGTCAATCGACCGTGATGACCGGTACGCGCGGCGCGAGAGCGCACAGAAGCTCGTACCCGACCGTGCCGGCCGCTTGCGCGACTTCATCGACGGGCACCTGCGAGCCCCACAGTTCGACCGGACTGCCGACCACAGCATGCGGTACGTTGGTGAGATCGACCGTCAGCATGTCCATCGACACGCGGCCGATCACGCGCGTCTTCACGGCGTCGACCGCGATCGGCGTGCCGGTCGGAGCGACACGTGGATAGCCATCCGCGTATCCGCAAGCGACGACGCCCACGCGCATTGCGCGCTCGGCCGAATAGCGATGCCCGTAGCCCACGACGTCGCCTACCTGCAATTGCTGGACGGCGATCAATTCGCTTTGCAATTCCATCGCGGGCCGCAGATCGAATTCGGCGGCGCTGCGCGTCGCGAACGGTGACGCGCCGTAAAGCATGATGCCCGGCCGCACCCAGTCGGCATGCGTGTCGGCTTGCGCGAGAATGGCCGCGGAGTTGGCGAGCGAGCGCGGTCCTTTCAAACCTGCCGCGCCGCGCTCGAAGACTGCGAGTTGATCGGCCACGCCTTCGGGCCGGTCGGCATTCGCGAAGTGCGTCATCAACGTGATCGTGCCGACCTTCGACGTCGCAACCAGACGCTCATGCGCCTGGCGATAACGCGCGGCCGAAAAGCCGAGTCGGTTCATGCCCGTGTTCATCTTCAGATAGACGTCGATCGGACTATCGAATCGGGCGGCAGCTTCGATCATCGCGATCTGTTCGTCGTGATGGACCGTGAGCGTGACGCCCAGGCGCGCCGCGAGCGCGAGATCGGCCGCATCGAAGCAACCTTCGAGCAGCAGGATCGGCAAGCGCCAGCCGAGTTGGCGAACCAGTTCAGCTGTAGAAGTTTCGAGGATCGCAATGCCGTCCGCATGCGTGAGCGCGGGACTGTCGTCGGTGATCGTGCGGACCAGTCCGTGACCATAGGCATCGGCCTTCAACACGGCCCATACCTTCGAGCGCGGTGCGGTCTTCCTGACGACGTCGATGTTGTGCGCGATGGCGCGTCGCGAGACGAGTGCTTTGATGGGTCGGGACACGGAGGGCGAAGAGTGTGGGCGAGACGCCATGATAATTCGCCGCGCCCGATGAGCCGATCCGCCGAACGGCGTGGGGCGGCGAAGCGGCTGTAGCACCGGTGATTCATGCTATAACCCTGCGCGCAAAGGGGACGACTAGATTCTCTCGCGGCGCGCCCAAGGCCACCAGGTGCATTCCATGCCGCAACACGCAGGGATGCACGCCACTCGCGGTTGCATTCGTGCGGCGCGATAAAACTGGAGACAGGCGTTGAACCATAAGTTCTGCTCATGAAGCGCGGTTTCTACACGATCATGGCAGCGCAATTTTTTTCGTCGCTTGCCGACAATGCGTTGCTCATCGCCGCCATATCGCTCCTGATCCAGATCTCCGCGCCGGAGTGGATGACTCCGCTGCTGAAGCTGTTCTTCGGACTCTCGTATGTCGTGCTCGCGGCCTTCGTCGGCGCGTTTGCCGATGCGATGCCCAAGGGCCGCGTGATGTTCATCACCAACAGCATCAAGATCGTCGGCTGTCTGACGATGCTGTTCGGCGCACACCCACTCGTCGCGTATGCGATCGTCGGCATCGGCGCCGCGGCTTACTCGCCGGCCAAGTACGGCATCCTCACCGAACTGCTGCCCGCCGAAGAACTCGTCAAGGCCAATGGATGGATCGAAGGTCTGACGGTGGGATCGATCATTCTCGGCACGGTGCTTGGGGGTCAATTGGTGGGCGATCGGCTGTCGACCATGATGCTGTCGTTCGATATGCCGTGGATCGACACCGGCATCGACACCGCGCCGCAAGCGGCCATCGTCGTCATCGCATGCATCTATACGTTGGCGGCGCTCGTCAATCTGCGCATTCCCGACACGGGCGTGCGCTATGCGCATCAGGAGCGCAATCCTGCGCGCCTGATCGTCGATTTCGCGCAGTGCTTCACGACCTTGTGGCGCGACAAGCTCGGTCAGATCTCGCTCGCCGTGACGACGCTGTTCTGGGGTGCGGGCGCGACGCTGCAGTTCATCGTGCTGCGCTGGGCCGCGTCCGCGCTCGGGCTCGACCTCACGCAAGGCGCGACTTTGCAGGCGGTGGTGGCGATCGGCATCGCGGCAGGCGCGGTGCTCGCGGCGCGCGTTCCATTGAAACGTGCGTTGTCGGTGCTTCCGGTGGGCGTCGCGATGGGCGTGCTGGTGATGAGCCTTGCGTTCTTTCGCCGCGATGCGATTCCCAATATCGTGCTCGAAGGTTTCGGCATGCAGGTGCCGCTCTATCTGGCGCTGGCGAGCGTGTTGCTGATGGTGATCGGCGGTCTCGCAGGCTTCTTCGTCGTGCCGATGAACGCGTTGCTGCAGCATCGCGGCCATGTGCTGATGAGCGCGGGCCATTCGATCGCGGTGCAGAACTTCAACGAGAACCTGTCGGTGCTGATGATGCTCTTCATCTACACGTTGCTGGTTCGATACGACCTCTCGGTTCCGAGCATCATCATTCTGTTCGGCCTGTTCGTGGTCGGCTCGATGCTGCTGGTGATGCGGCGCCATCGCATCAACATGCGCCGCTCCGACCCGTTGCTGCTGGTTCGCGAAGGACGCAACTGAAGCGCATCGCGTTCGAGCTTACGTTTGGGCGTCCGAACTTTCACGAACTTTCGTAAACGCGCCGCGCGAGGCACAGGTCGGCCCAGGCCTTCGCTTTCTCCTGCGGCGAGCGCAGCAGGTACGCCGGGTGATACGTGACGACCACAGGGATTTCACGGCCCGCGATCAGCACGCGGTGCTCCTTGCCGCGCAGACTGGCAATCGTCGCTTCACGCCCCAACAACGCCACGCTGGCGATCTTGCCGACGACCAGAATCATGCGTGGCCCAAGCAATTCGATTTGTCGGTGCAGAAACGGAAGACATTGCGCAACCTCGTCGAACGCGGGGTCGCGGTTGCCTGGGGGCCGGCACTTCAACACGTTGGCGATGAAGACGTTGCGCTCTCGTGAGAGGTCCACAGCCGCGAGCATCGCATCGAGCAGGCGTCCCGCTTGACCGACGAAGGGTTCGCCGCGCGCGTCCTCGTCGGCGCCGGGCGCTTCGCCTACGATCATCCAGTCGGGACGCGAGGCACCGACGCCAAAGACGGTCTGGGTTCGCGTCTCGCAAAGCCGGCACGCGCGACACGCGCCGACCGTCTCGCTCAGGAGATCCCAGGACATTGCAGCAATCGCTTCGGCGCGATTTTCGATCGCCTCGGCGGGGTGTTGCGGCTGCGTCTGGACCAGCGCCGCATCGGCGTGTCGTCGAACCCAGATCGGGCCGAGACCCATTGCCTGGATGGCTCGAATTTGCAGGTCCCTCATCGACCCTTTCATAGTTGCAAGCGCATCACGACCGCGTCTTCGCGCGACTGCTGGTCGTCGCTGCTCGCGGGATAGTAACGACGACGCAGGCCGTGGTCGCGAAACCCGAAATGACGATAGACCGACAGCGCACGCGCATTGGACGGACGCACTTCGAGAATCACCGCAGACGCGCGGTATTCGAGCGCGAGCGCCGTGGCCTTGCGCAATAGGTAAAGGCCGTGGCCGCGCCGTTGCCATGGCGCGGCGATGCTCACGTTCAACAGATGCGCCTCATCGACCGCGGCCATCAGGACGAAATAACCGATGATGGCCCGCGCCTGTTGCCTCACCGAATCGTCCGATGGATAGTCGCGGCGCAAGACCCATGCGCAATAGCCGGCCGTGAGCGAATCGACGAAGTTGCCCTCCGTCCACGGCGCGGCATAGATCGATTTTTCGATCGTGGCCACGTCGGCGATATCGGCGAGTCGCATCGGCGAAAGCGCAACGCTCGAGGGATCGAAGATCGGCTCGATCGGTTGCGCGCTCACGGCGTCAGACTCCGTGTTCCACGTTGGTGAATGCGCGAACCGAACCGCCCCGAAGCTTCACATCGCGTTTCGCATCGCGCTCCGCGGTCGTCAGCGCTACGTCATCGCGGACATAAAGCGGACGCGCTTCCTCGGGCGAGATGGTCTTGCCGTCCTCATACGCAAGTCGGCCGAGCTGCGCGACATCGACGGCGTCGGCGCAGTCGCGGTGGATCACGCGATCGACAAGTCCTTCCATCGCATCGCCATGAACCGACCACGCGTTGCCGCATCCGAAAGCAATGGACTGCCCCATCCTCCCCTTCCGCCCGATCCGCTCTGCGACGTGATCGCGAAGCGTCGCGGGAGACGCAAGCGCAGGCGACGCAATGACGGTCATTCGACTGTTTGTCCAATCCAGCAAGGTCCAATAGACCTCGCCCATTCGCGCGTCCATCGCCACGAGGACTTCGCGCGACGTTTCATCGATCGAAGAAATGATGGAATGCGCGACGGCCTCGAGGGTCCCGACCGCGACGACCGGTTTATGCGCGCCGAATGCCAGACCTTGCGCAACCGCGCAGGCGACGCGAAGTCCTGTGAACGAACCGGGACCGGCGGCATAAGCGATGGCATCGCATCGGTCCAGCGGCATGGACGCCTCGGCGAGAACATCCCGGACCATCGCGAGCACGTGCTGCGAATGGGCGTTGCCGACTACCGAATGCCGAGCGTAGACATGCGATCGATGCGCGAGCGCGACCGAGCATGACTTGCCCGACGTATCGATGCCGAGCACGGCGGGGTTCTTGGGTTGCGGATACAGGACTTGAACCACAGCGGCGGCAAAGAGACTCGAATCGAGAGGACAGGCTGGCAGAAGTGCGACGTTGTACTATCACAACAAATCGTTGGCCTCCGAAGTTCCCTTTCCAGGCAAAAGCACGAGGCCGTTTGAGCTATGGTAAATGAATAGACTGGCTGTCACCTGCGCGAGAGGGTTCTGGTACAGCGGTCGAAGTGATGCGGGGCGAAGCCAAGCAAAAAAATCGGCGCCGTCGGGCGCCGCCTTCCAACTGTCTCGCGAAAGCCCCATCCGGCTCCCGCAGACGAAGGGGAGTGATCAGTAGTCGACCGCAGGAGTTCCGCCGCCTCCGACCTGGGCCAGATCGGCATCGATGACAAACACGTATTGCGGATGTTGTTCGGTCGAGATGATTTCAGCGAGGAGGTGCAGATCAGCATTCATGGTGTGCTCCGAGGTCGTGCTGGTGAAAGTTTCCGGGTCGTCAAAAGCGACTGAGTTCGAGGCTACTGTAGTAATCACGTGATTGCGACACCGTATGAGCAACACAGCGCCTGACGGCGACCTTTTTCCAGGCAAGATCGAACACTCTGCAGGTTCGGGCAGCGGCGCGGATCGGGATGCGGGCGCCCCTGTCTCGTTGGAGATGCTGCGCGAATCGCTGCTCGATGCGGTCAGGCATTTCAATGCCGAGAATCGGCATGCGGTCGATCGTCTGACCGAAGCCTTGATGCGCATTGAAGGCGACGACGATGTGGCGACTCGAATCACGCTTCTCGTCAAGGCCTGCTTCTATTATCAGCGCATCGGTTGCAGCTTCGACGGCATTCCACGCGGCGTCATGGCCCGCGATCTCGCGTGTCGCCATGGGATGAAAAATCTCGAACGTCGCGCCTGCAATTCGTTGGGTGCGGTCTATTACGACAGCGCCAACTTCGAAGAAGCGTGCAAGTGTTTCGAGCGCACCCTGACGCTCGCTCGCGAACTCGGCGATCCTTTCTTCGAATGCGTGTCGTACATGATGACCGGCTCGCTGCTCAAGGAAATGGGCTGCTATCGCGACGCGCTCGAGGTCATCGACAAATCGCTCGGTTTTCGAATCGCTACGCCCCAAGCCGAGCACGTGCGCTTTTCAAGCGCCGTTAACGGCATTTTTTGCGCGCATCGATTGGGTGACGAAGTCGCCGCGTTGCGTTACATGATGGTGGCCGCCGAAGCGGGCGACAACCCGCTGATCGACGACTCGAGCCGCGCGTCGTTCGAATACAACCGCGTCGTCTATCTGCTCGCGCACGACGACAGCGAAACCGCGGAGATGTTGATCGACGCGGCCAGGATCCGGCTCGCGAATGCGAAAAATCCCTGTGTCGGAATTCAGCTTTCCATCGCATCGTCACTATGCGATTGGGCCAGCCGCGATGCACGGCGAGAAGCCCGAGCCAGGAACGATTTGCGCACGCTCTATCACCGCAGCAAGCAGGATCGCATTTATCACGACGATGTGCTGCGCGCCCTGATGCAGGTGCATAGCCGCCCGTCCAGTCGAGAAGAGGCCGAGGTCGGCATGGCCTATGCAAAAGAGCTGGTCGAATACACCACCAGCGTCAAGCACGCCAAGTTCTACCGTCAGATGAGCGACCATGGCGTGGCGGTCGCGAGTGACGCCGGGGTTCCGCGATCCTCGCATCGCAGGCAGCACGACTCGTTCGACCCGTTCGCCAATGCGCGCCGATGGCTGGCCGACGACCTCTCGGCATCGATACCGGATGTCGAGCATTCGAAGCCGCGCTCGGCTTCACGCGTCATCAAGAAACACGATGAGCTGACTGCGATTCACGATGATCTCGCGCGCTTGCGCACCGCATCTTTGAAGACCTCGATCAGAACCGTCGCCTACGACATGGCCGAGAACTGGGCGCTCGCCGCCGAGTTCTTCGATGACCAATCCGGTCAGCACTGCTTTCGCGTCGGACGCCTTGCGGGAATGCTCGCGGCCGAGGTCGGCATGGATGAGGAGTATTGCGCGCGCATCGAGCATGCCGCGCGACTTCATGACATCGGCAAGATCAGCGTCAATGAATTGATCCTGCTCAAGCCCGGACCTCTCGATCCTGGCGAATTGACCGCGATGCGCGCGCATGCGGAAGTCGGTGGTTTCCTGCTGCAGCATTCGGACGATCCCACGTTGCGCATGGCGGCAGTGATTGCGCGCCATCATCACGAGTGGTGGAACGGTGCAGGCTATCCGCACAATCTCACCGGCGAACGCATTCCGCTCGAAGCGCGCATCTGCGCGCTGGCCGACGTCTACGACGCGCTCACCAACGCGCGGCCCTACAAGCGCGCATGGCCGCATCGCATCACCATCGAGCAGATGATGTGCGAATCGGGTACGCATTTCGATCCGCGCCTGGTCAAGCCTTTTCTCAAGGTGCTCGAGCGCCACGTCGGATCGACGGCGGTGCCGCCTTCCACGCAGTTGCATCTGAAGGATATGGAGGCCAACGGCCTCTTGATCTCGCGCCGCAAATTGATGGCGGCCGTGAAGGGGCAGTGACGGTCTGTTCGCGTCTTCCCGGCGGAGCCTGCCCCGGCGAAGGCCGGGGGACGCGACTCAAGTTCCGCATACGAGCAACGAACCAGCAACTTGGACCCCGGCCTTCGCCGGGGCGACGGCTATGCGGGTACGGGGACTACGGCCGAGTGTTGGGCCGATAGACGTCCCTGCCCGCTTGATTGATCTGCTGCCGCAACGCACGACGTTCATCCGGAGTCAGCCGGCCGGGACGACCGCCTTCGGCTTGACGATCGATCGGAGGTTGCGGGGTCGCAAGTTCGCGTTCGGGCCCGCGCTGCATCGGTTCGGGCCGCTGCGCCGCACGCAGTCCTTCCCGCTGTCCTTCCATCTGCTGCTGGCGCTGCGCGCGCGCGGCTTGCCGCATTGCTCGCTCGTTCGCGCGTTCCTCGGCTAATCCCGGACCACCAACCTGCATCATGTGCACGTACCGATTGCCATATGCCCCGCTCCCGCGAGCATCGGCATTTCCCGACGCGAGCAAACCGCAAAGCGCGACCAGGCATGCGGCGACGACCGTCGTCGCGGCACGTCTGAAGACTCGCGCTGCGCTGAGGCTTTCGTTTGCGTTGAACAACGACATGGTTGCGGTCAATCAGAATCCTGAAAATGAGCTGCGGCCGGTCCGGGCTCAAGGAGAGCATGTTAGGACCTGCGTCCTGTTCTCACCGTTGCCGGTCCTTCAACTTTTGTAACTTAGTGTGACCCACCGGCGTCGTGCTCGCGGCGTGTCCTGCTCTACGGCGCGCCGCATGCCCGGATGGCGTCGTCATGTTTCGCAATGTCTGCAAGAGCGGCAACGCAGGATCGCCGTGACAGCCTGCGAAGCGACGCATTACCATGCTCGCCATGACTGCCACCACACCCAACAAGATCCTCGTAGTCGACGACGACCAGAGACTGCGCGATCTGCTTCGTCGCTATCTCACCGAGCAAGGCTTCAATGTCTTTCTCGCCGAGAACGCGACAGCGATGAACAAGCTGTGGACGCGCGAGCGATTCGACCTCCTCGTCCTCGACCTGATGCTGCCCGGAGAGGATGGTCTTGCGATCTGCAAGAAGCTGCGCGGCGCGAACGACTCGACACCGATCATCATGCTCACCGCGCGCGGAGATGAGGTGGACCGCATCATCGGACTCGAACTCGGCGCCGACGATTACCTTCCCAAGCCGTTCAACCCGCGCGAACTGGTCGCGCGCATCCACGCGGTGCTCCGCCGCCGCGGCGCACCCGAAGCGCCGGGCGCTCCCGCATCGGATCTGGAAACCTTCGAGTTCGGCCCTTACAAGCTCAACCTGCAGACGCGCACGCTGACTCACGACGGCCAGACCAAATCGCTGACGACCGGCGAGTTCGCGGTGATGAAGACCTTTGCGCGGCATCCACGCCAGCCGCTGTCGCGCGAGAAGCTGATGGAGCTCGCGCGCGGTCGCGAGTACGAAGTCTTCGATCGCAGTCTCGATGTGCAAATCTCGCGGCTGCGCAAACTGATCGAGACCGATCCGTCTAACCCGCGATACATCCAGACGGTGTGGGGTCTGGGCTATGTCTTCATTCCCGATGGCCCGCCGCAGACCGCGCGTGCGGATGCGGCCGGTGCCGCCACAGTTGTCGCCTCAGCTTCTCCTGACGACACCAAAGCGAAGTAGCAACGGACTCTGACCGGACATGCCCGGCGGCGTCTTCTGGCGAACCTTCCTGCTGCTCGCGCTCTTGATCGGCGCGAGCCTGGCCGCGTGGTTCCAGAGCTTTCGCATCATCGAGCGTGCGCCGCGCGCGCAGCAGATCGCGCAGACCATCGTCTCGGTCGTCAACGTCACGCGCTCGGCTCTGGTCCACTCGGATCCAGCCAAGCGCACCGACCTGCTCGCCGACCTCGCGAGCAACGAAAGCATCCGCATCTATCCACTCGAGACGGCCGATATCGTCGAGCCGTTGCGCGAGTCCGCATCGAATGGCGTGATGCTCGACTACGTGCGCGCGCGGCTCGGGCGCGACACGCGCATCGTACGCAGCGTCAACGGGCAGCAAGGACTGTGGGTCAGCTTCTCGATCGACGACGATGACTATTGGGTCGCGTTCGAACGCGATCGCCTGGAAGTCGTCGCAGGATTGCAGTGGCTCGGCTGGGGGGCTGCGGCGCTCGGGCTATCGCTGCTCGGTGCGGTCGCGATGAGCCGCCTGATCAATCTGCCGCTGAAGCGTCTGGCGACCGCCGCCGTCGTCATCGGCCAGGGCGGCAAGCCCGCGCCGCTTCCCGAAAAAGGACCGCGCGAGATCCGTGCAGCCAACGCGAGCTTCAACACCATGGTCGACGATCTCGCGCGCATTGACGCTGATCGAACGCTGCTGCTCGCGGGCATCTCGCATGATTTGCGAACGCCGCTGACGCGCTTGCGGCTCGAAGCCGAGCTGAGTACGCAGGATGAAGTTTCGCGCCAGGCGATGCAGGGCGATATCGAGCAGATGGACGCGATCATCGGCCAGTTCCTCGACTATGCGCGACCGCTCGATCACGATTCGGTGTTCGGCGACGTCGACCTGACTGCGATCGTGCGCGACACCATCGGCGAGATTCCCGTCGACGATCGCTTCGTGATCGAAGCCGACCTGCAGCCGACGACGCCGATCCGCGCGCACCCGACCGAGATCAGGCGCATCGTGCTGAACCTCGCGGAAAACGCGCGTCGCTATGGGTATGCGCCGGGTACCGACGCGGTCCATTTGACGATACGCACGTGCGACCAGCCGACTCGTCTCGAAGTTGCAGACCGCGGCGCTGGCATCCCTGCCGATGCGATCCGGCGCATGAAGCAACCGTTCACGCGACTCGACACCGCACGAGGACAGGCAAGCGGCGCGGGCCTCGGGCTTGCGATCATCGAACGCATCGCGCAGCGCCATCGCGCACGCTTCGAGTTGAGTGCGCGTGCGGGCGGCGGTCTGCTCGCACAGATCGTCTTCCCGCAGCGCGCGTGATTTCATTGGTCGTCCCCGCGAAAGCGGGGACCCCGTGGCGTCCGCCAAAAGACGCTGGGTTCCCGCTTGCGCGGGAACGACGACTCTAAACCCGACCGATCAGCGCGACCGCCTCGGCTGCAATGCCTTCGCCGCGGCCCGTGAATCCAAGCTGCTCGGTCGTCTTGGCCTTCACGTTGACGCACGCGATATCGATCGCGAGATCGGCCGCGATGTGGGCGCGCATGGCGTCGATATGCGGCGCCATCTTCGGCGCCTCGGCAATGATTGTCGCGTCGATGTTGCCCACGACATAGCCGGCGTTTCTCACCAACGACATCGCCTCTTTCAGCAAGAGCCGCGAATCGGCGCCGGCATACGCCGCCGACGTATCGGGAAAGTGGCGACCGATGTCGCCCAGCCCCGCAGCGCCGAGCAGCGCGTCGGTGATCGCGTGCAGCAGCACATCGGCATCGGAGTGGCCCAGGAGGCCGCGGTCATGGGGAATCGTAACGCCGCCGATGATCAATCGCCGGCCTGCGACCAACGCGTGGACGTCGAAGCCTTGTCCGATGCGTATCCCGTTCACGCGCACGAGCGATGCGTCGACACCACCCTAGTTCGCATCGTGTCTTCAGCGCTTTTCGCGTGCACGCCGCGTTGCATATCGCGTATTCAATGCGAATGCGAATGCGGGTGTGGCTCGGCGCGAATCCGGCCTTCGCAATGGGGTTTGGTACACACGCCGTACATCGACAGCGCATGATCCTGCAGCGTGAAGCCGCGCTCCTTGGCGATGCGTTGCTGGCGTTTCTCGATCTCGGCGTCGTAGAACTCCTCGACCTTGCCGCAGGTGAGACATACGAGATGATCGTGATGCGTGCCCTGATTGAGTTCGAACACCGCCTTGCCGTTGTCGAAATGATTGCGCGCGAGCAGCCCCGCCTGCTCGAACTGGGTCAGCACGCGATAGACCGTCGCAAGACCGATGTCCATGTTGTGGGCCAGCAGTTGCTTGTAGACGTCTTCGGCGCTCATGTGACGATGGTCGCTGGTCTGGAAGATTTCGAGAATCTTCAAGCGCGGCAGCGTTGCCTTCAGACCGATGGTCTTGAGTTCACTCGGGTTCGACATGGGTGTCCTTCGTGCAGATTCGCGGACCCGCGGCGCAGACCCGCAGCGCAAGAAGGGCATCGCCGGGAGCGAGACAGGTTGCGGCTATCATAGCGCCTTCGCGTCGGGCCGCCGTATGCCTCGACGTTCCATTTTCCTACGAGACGCTTCAGTCGTCGTCGCATGATTTCCGTTCTCTCCCCTCGCTCCATCCGGTCGCGCGCGCGCTTGACTTCGCTTGCTGCCTCGTTTGCCATGCTCGCGCTGTCGGGTTGCGGCTTCCTTTCGCGCGATCAGCTCGACAACTTCAGCATCACCTACAAGATCAACATTCAGCAAGGCATCGTCGTCACGCAGGAGATGGCCGATCAGTTGAAGCCCGGCATGACGCGCGACCAGGTGAAGTTCGTGCTCGGCACGCCGCTGCTGTCCGACCCCTTCCACGCGAATCGCTGGGATTACCCGTTCCGCTTCCAGCCCGGGCGCGGTCGCACCGAAGAGCGCCGCTTCACGGTGTACTTCGAGAACGATCGTCTTCTGCGGTTTGACGGAGACCCCCTTCCGACCGAGGAAGAATTCGCTGCGAGCCGAAACTTCGCGACGACCAAGGTCGCGAAGGCCCCGCCGCTCGGTCCCGCGAAGCCGACGACGCCGGGATCGATCGGACCGGAGGTGGGCGGCGAGACGGTGACGCCCGAGACGGTCAAGGTGCCGGTGCGTCCCGCGAAGCCCTCGAGCGAGACGCCCGCGCCTCCACCACCACCGGCTTCGAACAACAGCGACGCGACGCGCTGATGCTGTGCGCTTCGCCCGTCGGTTGAATGCGAGCCATGCTGCGCATCGCCATCGCAGGCGCATCGGGACGCATGGGCCGCATGCTGATCGATGCGGTCGATGAAGCATCGGACCTGGTGTTGTCCGCAGCTCTCGATCGGGGCGACTCTCCGATACTCGGTGCACCTGCATCGGGTCGTTCGGACCGCGCGGTCACGATCTCTTCGAACATCGATGAAGCGTTGTCCGGCAGCGATGTATTGATCGATTTCACGCGGCCCGAAGCGACGCTCGCGCATCTCGAGGCGTGCGCGGCGCGCGGCGTCAAGCTCGTGATCGGCACCACCGGATTCGATGCCGCCGGCCGCGACGCGATCGCGGCCGCGTCCGGGCGCATCGCGATCGTCTTCGCCCCCAACATGAGCGTCGGCATCAATGTCGTGTTCAAGCTGATCGAGGACGCGGCGCGCGCACTCTCAAACGGATATGACATCGAGATCATCGAAGCTCATCATCGCCACAAGGTGGATGCACCGTCGGGTACCGCGATCAGGATGGGCGAGATCGTCGCCGATGCGCTCGGCGTCAAGCTCGACGACGTCGCATCGCATGGACGCGAAGGGACGGTCGGCGAACGCAAGCCGTCGACCATCGGATTCTCGGCGATCCGCGGCGGCGACATCGTCGGCGATCACACAGTCTTGTATGCGGGCATCGGCGAGCGCATCGAGATCACGCATCGTGCGGGTAGCCGCGCGGGTTATGCGGCGGGCAGCCTTGCGGCCGCACGTTTTCTCGTGGGCCATCAACGTGGTCTGTTCGACATGCAGGACGTGCTCGGGCTTCGATAGCGCGCCGCGGATCAGCGCACGCCCGCCACGTCATCCACAACGCGACCTGCGGCAAGCGTGATGCGGCGCGCGCAACGCGACGCGATCGCCGTGTCGTGCGTGACCATAACCAGGGTCGAGCCGTGCGTTCGATTGAGCGCAAAGATCAGATCCATCACGCCCTCTCCGGTCGCCGCGTCGAGACTTCCGGTCGGCTCATCGGCGAAGAGGATCACGGGCTCGGCGACGAAGGCGCGCGCCAATGCGACGCGTTGCTGCTCGCCGCCCGACAAGGTCTTCGGATAGTGGCGTTCGCGCGTGGACAATCCCACCTGGACAAGCATCGCGGTCGCTTTTTCGCGAGCCCGTTCGGCGCCCGCGAGCTCAAGCGGCAGCATCACGTTCTCGAGCGCGTTCAGATGGCCGAGCAACTGGAACGACTGGAACACGAAGCCGACGCGACCTGCGCGCAGCTTCGCGCGTCCGTCTTCATCGAGTAGAGACAAGTCGTGACCGAGCAGCGCGATGCGACCGCTGGTCGCGTGGTCGAGTCCCGCAAGCAAGCCGAGCAGCGTCGACTTGCCCGAGCCCGACGCGCCGACGATCGCGACCGTCTCGCGAGGCGCGATGACGAGCGTGATATCGTCGAGAATCGTCAAGCTGCCGATCGCATCGACCACGCGTCGGGTCAAGCCTTCGGTTTCGATGACCGGCTCGAGGTCCGGCTCGATGCGCCCACGGCCCGCGCTGCGCGCATCGAGCTTGATAGTGGCAGAGCCGACATCGTTCATCGCCGTACTTTCCTGTTCAACATGTTCTCGAACGTTGCACGACGACGCACGCCGCGTCGCGGCTGGATCACGAAACTCGCGGCGATCGTCGCAACCGCGATCATCGTCTGCATCGCACCGCAATCGACCTCGCATGCCGCGCCGAGTTCGATCGCGCGAACGATATTGATGCTGGGCGACAGCATCTCGGCGGAGTATGGCCTCAGGCGCAACAGCGGCTGGGTCAAGCTCCTCGATGCGCGGCTTCGCAAGCAAGGCCTTGCCTACGACGTCGTCAATGCAAGCATCAGCGGCGAAACCACGAGTGGCGGACTCACGCGCATCGACGATCTGTTGAAACGTCTGCATCCGGCCATCGTGATCGTCGAGCTCGGCGGCAACGACGGACTGCGCGGCCTGTCCTTGTCCACCACCGAACAGAATCTGGGCGCGATCGTCGCGCGATCCGAAAAGGCGGGTGCGGCCGTACTTTTGATCGGCATGCAACTGCCTCCCAACTACGGCAAGGCTTACACCGATCGCTTCGCGGCAATTTTCACGACGACGGCGAAACGCTACAAGACTGCCTTGACGCCCTTCCTGTTTTCGGGGTTTGCGGATCGCTACGACCTGTTCCAGCCCGACCGAATCCATCCGACCGAGGCCGCGCAGTCTCGTCTGCTCGACAACGTCTGGCCTGCTCTTGGCCCTCTGCTCAAAGCGCCTTGATTCGCTCTCGGCGCGCTTTCAACGTGCTTTCAACGCGCTCTAAACCTTTGCGCGCGCGGCCAGCAGTAGCTCGGAGTTGAGCTTTCGGTCCGCGTTGACCCGCTGCACCGAGGGCCGCTCGCCGAGCATGGCGATGTAATCCTTCAGGGGCGTGCCGGCGTATACATCGCGCCCCAACGCGACCTTGCCGGCGAGACCGACCAGAGGCAGATGCACGGCAAGCGCGCAGTCGGCCAGGGTAAAGGTCGAACCCGCTGCGAAAGGCGCAAGGCGCAGGAGCTTCATCAACGCAGGCACTGCCTTCCCGAGTCGTGCGGCCACTTGCAGATTGACCGCTTCATCGGACGGCCCGCCGAAGAACGCCCAACCATAGGTGCGCCGCGCTTCCCATTCGAGATAGAGATCGGTGAACGCAATGATCTCGCGTACCTTGGCCGCCGCGAACGAATCGGCCGGCATCAGCGGATGCTCGGGAAACTTCGCTTCGAGGTATCCGCTGATCGCCTGCGTCTCGCTGATGAAACCGTGCTCGGTCTCGAGGTAGGGAATTTTTCCGAGCGGCGACGCGGCCAGCAGCGCGGCGCCGCCATCGGCCCACTGCAGGACCTCCTCGAAGGCAATGTGTTTCTCGATGAGCGCGAGCTTGACCTTGTTGTAGTAGTTGCTGGCCGCAAAGCCGTGAAGTTTCAGCATCGTCATCTTGAACTCGACAGAGGATCGGGGTCACTGCCGCCGAAATCGGTCAGCGAATTGTCATCGAGCGGAAAGGTCTTGGCCGCGTCGAGCAGATCGCGTTGAAGCACGGCGTTGAACACGATCGCGTCGGGCTGATTGCGATCGCACAGCAGCGATCTTAAACGTTCGAGACCCGCATGGCTTCCCCATCGCGCCTCGAGGTCTCGGTCGATCTCGACCATTGCGGTCAAGGGCTTTTGCGCAACGCGATCGGCAAGACTCTCGTTCCAGCCGACCATCGCCCGGTGATAGCGGCGAGCGAAGTGCTCGCCGAGCGCTTCGTACACCGGCTTCTTGTCGACCTGCTTGTACAACTCGAAGAGCCGCAACCACAGCAGCGTGGGAATTTGTTCGTCGCGCAGCACGTATTGACGCAGCATCGCGATTGAGCGCAGCGGATCGGATTGGGCGGCGTCCTCGACCTGATGCATCAGATCTGCGAAGCGCACCAGACGAAAGCGCGTCGATGCCTGTTGCGCTTCGCGCTCCGTGCCTTCGACTTCAGTACTCATGAGCCGATCGACTTCAGTGGTGATCAACGGCGCGCCGTCTCGCTCATCGAGGTTGAGGATGGTGTCGACGCCGGGTGAGCCGAGTGACGGAAAGATATCGTCGAGCGCCGTTGCGGCGCGGCGCATCGGAACATGGTTTGCATCATTGTCGTCGGATGCGGACAAGGGCATCACGATGCTGGTCGACGCCAATTCGAAATCCAGAGGTGTCGGTGCGCTCGGCAATTCGATGTCGACGGCAGTCGGTGGGTC
The DNA here is from genome assembly GCA_038225855.1 of Burkholderiales bacterium. Lineage (GTDB taxonomy): Bacteria > Pseudomonadota > Gammaproteobacteria > Burkholderiales > Burkholderiaceae_D > CAHJXF01. Next base: position 25,574 of record JBBRQU010000036.1, read on the forward strand.
CGGACGATCGACGATCGTCGTCTTCATGCTGTTGGTTGCGAGCGGATCGTCGTAGTGCTGGGGAATATCGAGCTTGAAGTCGAGCGGCATCGTCTCTTCTTCAGAGATCGGCGGCGCGCTCTCAGCCCGCGATGTAACGATCGGCGCAACACCGAGATCCGCGAACGCGCGCGCATCGGCCGATGGTCTGTCCAGGCTGGACGGAGAGGCGGCGGGCGGCGGGTCGGCGAATGGCGACGGCAGCGTGGGACCACCGAGCCCAGCGTAGTCCGTCTCGTCGAGCGGCGCTGGCCGCGGCGTGGAACGCGGGGACGAGACCGTGCGTACGGTCGCCATCGCGGCTTCGATATCGGACACGGTGAAATCGGTTTCCATGGCTGCCGGATAGCGCGCATTGCGCACCGCCGCGCGCGGACGATCCTGCACGTTCGATGTCGACACGACCGCTGCCCCAACCGCAGCCGCCGACGCTGCAAATGTGCGCGTGTCCGGCGAATGGGGACGCGAACGGGTGTTCGCATGGATCGCATCGGCTTCGGGTTCGACCGCCGTCCTCGCCGTCGCAGCGCCCGAGGTCGCCGCCTGCACCGTGTTACCGCTCCACCACGCAGAGCCCTCAACCGATCGGCGCAACTGCGCATAACGCAGCGCCATCCATCCTGCCACGGCGATTGCGATCGCAGCCAGCGCGATCAGGAGCCATACGAGCGCCGGTGAGAATGCAGCGGCTTCGAGCGTCTGGTTGCGCGTCGCGAGCGTGGTCGACTGCACTCGCAAGGCGTTGATCTGATCGGTCAACGCTTTGACCTGTTTTTGCAGCTCAGTCTGCTCGCGGTGCAATTGCTCTTCGCGCGCCGCCGCGAGCGCGGCAGCATCGGCTCCTTCGGACGGGGGCGTCACCGTACTGGACAGGGGCGCAGGCGTCAGTGGAGTTACCGATGGAGCCGCCGCGAGAGACGCAGCCGGAGGGACAGACGCAGATGTCGCAGGCGCGCCGAGGGCCGCAGGAGGCATCGCAATTGCGCGCGCCGGGTCGCCCGCGACGCCCGCCGCAGTACTCGCATTCTTCTGCGGTTCGGTGGGCGCGACCGTGAGCCGATCGCGCTCACGCGGCGCCGTTGTCGCGGATGTCGCGGCGGCAGCCGAGCGCGAAGCGCGTGGCAGCGCCTTCCTGGTCGTGATGCGCGCAGCAGGCGGCTGCGTGCGCGGGTTCGTGCGACGCGCAGCGCGCGTGTCGCCTGCGATCTGCGAGGCGTTCGATTTCGGCGGGACGCGGCGCGCGCGATGAGCAAGGCGCCGCGGCGCTGGCGACCGCGACGCGACGCGCGTCGGCGCCTTCGTCACGATCGTCGATTGCGTGGACGACGTTTGTGCGGCGATCGCCGGAATCACAGGCGGATCGAGAAACAGAACGTAGTCGCGCGCGACCGGTGATGCGCAGCCTACCGACACAACCACGCCGATCGCCGGCTCGTCGACCGGCTGGCCGCTGCTGATCTCGATCTGGGTACGGCCTCGCACCTGCACCACCGACGCGCGCGTATTGAACACCGAGGGAAGATCATCGCCGTGCGGCCGGACTTGCACGCACCCGACGTCTTCGCCGTCCTGCAGCGTCACCGGAAGCGATAGCCGAAGCGGTTCTCCGAGCGCCGAATTCAGCGAGGCCGGACCGAGGCCGATCGCAAGACCATTCGCGCTCCATCCGAGGAGAAGGACAAGCGCGCCGAAGATCGAAGCAAGACCGGTACGGCCGAAGCGACGGGTTCGTGCGCCCATGGTGCAATGCGCGTGTACGACGAAGCCCCGCGTGCGCAATGCGCCTGTGTGTCCTCGATCCCCCGTCAGCGCCTCGATCAAATTTCCCCCCTCGATAGGCAAGCCTCTTCGTATCGGAGTTCGCTTGCTGCGCAAATTTTGCCGGAAAGATCGAAGGCTGCACAGCGAAACGTGCTTCTCGGCTCACAGACTTTCGCTATCGCCACGACTTCGGTTGCGTTTTTCGCAAAGCGGGTGTTGCACTTCGACGCCAATCCCATCCATGTTCGCGCCCACGTCAACGCGTCAGCAGATCGACGAACCGCGCTTGGCAAGACCGCGACCAATGATGAGTTGCTGGATCTGGGTCGTTCCCTCAAAGATGCGGAACAATCGCACGTCGCGATAGAAGCGTTCGATCGCGTAGTCGCTGACGTACCCGGCGCCGCCATGCGCCTGGACGCAGCGATCGGCGACGCGTCCGCACATCTCGGAGGCAAACAACTTGCAGCATGACGCGTGCAGGCTCACGTCCTGTCCGTCATCGCGCCGCCGCGCCGCGTCGATCACCATCGAGCGCGCGGCGTAGAGCTCGGCCTGGCTGTCGGCGAGCATCGCCTGAACGAGCTGGAAGTTGGCGAGCGGTTCGCCGAACTGCTTACGTTCGAGCGTGTAGGCAATCGTGTCGTCGAGCATGCGCGAGGCCGAGCCCACGCACGCGGCCGCGATCGTCAATCGCCCCTTGTCGAGCACCTTCATCGCGGTCTTGAAGCCCTGACCTTCACGTCCGCCGATCAGGTTCGCCGCAGGCACGCGACAGTTCTCGAAGATCACATCGGCGGTGTGCGCGCCGCGCTGCCCCATCTTCCTGTCGGGTTTGCCGACCGTGATGCCGGGCGTGCCGGCTTCGACGACGAAGGCCGAAACGCCGGCGGCGCCGCGTTGCGATGGATCGGTTCGCGCCATCAGCGTGAACAGGCCGGCCTCGGGCGCGTTGGTGATGTAGCGCTTGGTGCCGTTGACGACATACACATCGCCATCCCCGCTGACGTCCCTGATGGCGGTCGTGGTCAGCGATGCGGCGTCAGATCCCGCGCCCGGTTCGGTCAACGCGAACGAGCCGATCAGTTCACCCGAAGCGAGACCCGGCAGCCACTTCTGTTTCTGCTCGGGCGTGCCGTCGATCACGATGCCTTGCGAGCCGATGCCGTTGTTGGTTCCCATGATCGAGCGGAACGCGGGCGAGGCGCGCGTGAGTTCGAACGTCACGTCGACCTCTTCTTCCATCGTGAGACCGAAGCCGCCGTACTCTTCGGGTACAGTCAGCCCGAAGAGCCCGATCTCGCGCATCGCGGACACGATGCCGGTCGGAATCGCATCGGTCTCGACGACTTCGTTTTCCGCGGGGATCAATCGCTCGCGAACGAAGCGTTCGATGGTGGCCAGAAGAAGGCGATGGGTTTCAGGATCGCGAATCATGGAGCGTCCATGGTTAAGGGCGGTTTGAGTGTTGCATGGCGTAAAATCCAAAGTCAATTCAAGAACGCGATTCCGGTGGTCAAGTCCCCCGCGTCATCGACACCGCGCCATCGGTCCTCCATCAGCCGCAACCGCCTCACCGGTCCAATCGAAGCGAGACGTTGTCGATGCCTTTCGATGCGAAAGCACCTGATTTGCAGGTCGGTGTGGTCGGCGCCGGCGCGATGGGTCGCGGGATTGCACAGGTGCTCGCGCAATGCGGGTGTCGCGTACAACTGGTCGACGCCAACACCGCTGCGATCGACGCGGCGATCGCGTCGATTGCGGACGTGCTCGGCAAGCAGGTCGCCAAGGGCAAGCTCGATGCCGGCAAGCGCGACGCGACGCTCGCACGACTCGAACCCGCGCATGCGTTGGGCAAGCTCACGCATTGCGCGCTGGTCGTCGAGGCGATCGTGGAGAACCTCGACGCCAAACGCGCGCTGTTTCATCAGCTCGAGAACATCGTCCATGCCGACGCGGTCATCGCATCGAACACCTCGTCATTGTCGGTGACCGCGATCGCTGCGCAATGCGCGCATCCCGAGCGCGTCGCAGGCTGGCACTTCTTCAATCCGGTACCGCTGATGAAGGTCGCCGAGATCATCGACGGGCTCGCCACCGATCGCGCTGTCGGCGATGCGTTGATGGATCTCACCAGGCGCATCGGCCACACCCCGGTGCGTGCGAAAGACACACCGGGCTTCGTCGTCAATCATGCCGGGCGCGGCTACACCACTGAGGCGCTGCGCATCGTCGGCGAAGGCATATGCAACTTCGTCGATGTGGATCGCGTGATGCGCGAAGCCGCGGGCTTTCGTCTGGGCCCTTTCGAGCTGATGGACCTGACCGCGCTCGACGTGTCGCATCCGGTGATGGAAGCGATCTACAGGCAGTTCTACGACGAGCCGCGATTTCGTCCTTCCGTGATCACGGCGCAACGACTGGCCGGTGGACGCCTGGGCAAGAAGAGCGGCGGCGGCTTCTATCCCCATGGCGAGAACGCGGAGCCGGTAGTCGAAGAGCGCGCACCGGTCGCGCTTCCCGCATCGGTATGGATCAGCCGCGCGCATGCGGACACGCATGGCGAACTCACGTGGCTGTTGCAGAAAATGGGCGCGAGCGTCGAGACCGAAGCCCTGCCGTCGGACGACGCGTTGATCGTGGTCGCCCCGCTCGGAGTGGACACAACCACCTCGGCGCTCGAACAAGGACTCGATCCGGAACGCACCGTCGCGATCGACACGCTCGTTCCGCTCGCGTTGCGTCGCACGCTGATGACGACGCCGGTCACGCGCCCCGAAGTGCGCGACGAAGCGCATGGACTGTTCGCGTCCGATGGCGTACCCGTGACGATGATCGCGGACTCGGCCGGCTTCATCGCGCAGCGCATCCTGGCCACGATCGTCAACATCGCCTGCGACATCGCGCAGCAGAAGATTGCCTCGCCTGCCGACATCGACCTCGCGGTACGCTTGGGCCTCAACTATCCGAACGGTCCTCTTGCGATGGGCGACGCGCTTGGGCCGATGAAGCTCCTCACGATCCTTCGAGCCATGCAGGATTTCTACGGCGATCCGCGCTATCGCCCCTCGCCGTGGCTGACGCGTCGCGCGCTGTTGGGCGTGTCGTTGTCGACGTCCCCACCCTGAATCTTCGATGGCCGCGCAACTGCTCGTCGATCGTCGTGGCAGCTCCTTGGTGCTGACCTTTTCCAACCCGGGCTTTCGCAATGCGCTCGCACCCGAGATGTACATCGCATGTCTCGAGGCATTCAACGACGTCGCGAAAGACGCATCGATTCGAGCGGTCGTGCTGACCGGCGCGGACGGCATGTTCTGCGCGGGCGGCAATCTCAATCGTCTGCTCGAGAATCGCAGCCAGCCGCAGCAGGTACAGGCCGATTCCATCGACAGCCTTCATCGCATGACTCACGCGATCACCGATTGCGCAAAGCCCGTCATCGCGGCCGTCGAAGGTTTCGCCGCAGGCGCGGGCATGTCGCTTGCGCTCGCGTGCGACATGATCACCGCGGGATCATCAGCAAAGTTCGTGATGGCCTATGTGAAGGTCGGCCTCTCGCCCGATGGCGGCGGTTCGTGGTTTGCTGCGCGCGCCTTGCCGCGCCAGTCCGCAGCCGAGATGCTGCTCGAAGGCAGCGCGTGGCCGGCTACCCGCCTGCATGCGCTGGGCGTCGTCAACACGCTGGCCGACGATGGCCAAGCGCTGGCTGCGGCGCTCGAACATGCCGAACGGCTCACTGCGTTGTCGCCGCACGCGGTGAGCCGCATCAAGAAACTCATCACGCAGGCAAGCGATGCATCGCTCGACGAGCATCTCAACGACGAGCGCGACTCCTTCGTGGCCTGCCTGCATCACGACGACGGCGGCGAAGCGATCGCTGCCTTTCTCGAAAAGCGCGCGCCGCGCTTCGACTAATGTCTTTCAATTCAAACGACCGATGAACGACGGATCACCCACCTTTCAGAAGCGCGCTCGCCGCCGCATCTTCCTGATGCGCCATGGCAGCGTCACCTACTTCGACAGCGAGGGAAAGCCGTATCTGCCCGAGTCGGTGCCGTTGAACGAAACCGGCCGCATGCAGGCAAGCGCGGCCGGCGTGGTGTTCGCGCAGCTGTCGCTCAGGTTCGATCGTGTGATTACCAGCGGGTTACCGAGAACCGTGGAGACCGCGCGGCGCGTATTGTCCGAAACCTCCCAGGACATCGAGATCGAAATCTGGCCGGAGCTCGAAGAGCTTCGCGGCGGCCGACTCTCCGCGATTCCCGACGAAACCCTACGCGACGCCTTCGTCGGCGCATTCGAAGGGATGGTCGCCGAGGGTCGGCAATTTCTCGGCGGCGAAACCATCGGCGAGTTGCTCGATCGCGTCTTGCCCGCACTCGACAAGCTGCGCGCCGATCGATCGTGGGAAACCGTGCTGATGGTCCTTCACGGCGGCGTCAACCGCGCCATCGTCTCGCGCGCGCTGACCGGCCAAGCCGGGGGGCAGCGATACTTTCTCGGCAATCTGTCGCAGGCGCCCGGATGCATCAATGCGCTCGACGTCGGCGACGACGCGAACGACTGGGTGGTGCGCATGACCAACTACGCGCCGTCGGACCTGCTGCAACCGCACGAGCGCGACACGACGATGGAAGTGCTGTACTCGCAATATCTGAAGTTTCGTCATCCCGGATAAGACACAAGCCATGTACGAAGAATTCGTCGGAACCATGCCCGTCGCCGATCGACAGAAGGTCGACGTCGCAACGCTCGAGCGCTATCTCACCGAACGCATCGAAGGCTTTGCGGGTCCGCTGACCATCGAGCAGTTCAAGGGCGGCCAGTCGAATCCCACGTTCAAGTTGATCACGCCCACGCGCGCTTACGCGATGCGCGCCAAGCCCGGCCCCGCCGCCAAACTGCTGCCTTCCGCGCACGCGATCGAGCGCGAGTACCGCGTGATGGATGCGCTTGCCGCAACCGACGTGCCGGTCGCGCGCATGTTCACCTTGTGCGAGGACGAAGGGGTCATCGGCCGCGCGTTCTACGTGATGGATTTTGTCGACGGCCGCGTGCTGTGGGATCAGAGCCTGCCCGGCATGGAGCCCGAACAACGCCGCGCGATCTATGCCGAGATGAATCGCGTCATCGCGGCGCTTCACAAGGTCGACTATGCCGCACTCGGCCTCGCGGATTTCGGAAAGCCCGGCAATTATTTCGCGCGCCAGATCGGCCGCTGGAGCAAGCAGTACAAGGCTTCCGAGACCGAGCACATCGAAGCGATGGATCGCTTGATCGAATGGCTGCCCGCGCACATTCCCGCCGACGATGGCGCCGCAGTCAACGAACCCGCCATCGTCCACGGCGACTACCGCCTCGACAACCTGATCTTTCATCCCACCGAGCCGCGCATCCTGGCGATTCTCGACTGGGAGCTCTCGACCATCGGCCATCCGCTCGCAGACTTCTCGTATCACCTGATGAGCTGGCACATCAAGCCCGCCGGCTTTCGCGGCATCGCGGGCCTCGACCTCGCCGCACTCGGGATTCCGTCGCAGTCCGAGTACATCGCGATGTATTGCGAGGCGACCGGTCGCACGAATGTGCCCGACATGGACTTCTATCTGGCGTACAACATGTTTCGCATCGCCGGCATCCTGCAGGGGATCATGAAGCGCGTCGTCGATGGAACCGCGGCGAGCGCGCAGGCCGCCGAGGCCGGAGCGCGCGCGCGCATGATGGCCGAACTCGGATGGGCCTACGCGCAACGCGTGACGAAAACAACCACGGATTGAGGAAGACCGATGATCGACGTCTACACCTGGGCCACGCCCAACGGCCACAAGGTCCACATCATGCTCGAGGAATGCAGCTTGCCCTACACCGTGCATGCGGTCGACATCGGAGCGGGCGCGCAATTCAAGCCCGAGTTTCTTGCGATCAGTCCGAACAACAAGATCCCGGCAATCGTCGATTCCGACGGACCCGACGGCAAACCGATTTCGCTCTTCGAGTCGGGCGCGATCCTGATCTATCTCGCAGGCAAGACCGGCAAATTCATGCCCGACAGCGTGCGCGGCAGATACGACGTGTTGCAGTGGCTGATGTTCCAGATGGGCAGCGTCGGACCGATGCTCGGCCAGGCGCATCACTTCCGCCTGTATGCGCCCGACAAGATCGAGTACGCGATCGATCGCTACACCAACGAGGCGCGGCGCCTCTATGGCGTGATGGACAAACATCTCGGGCAGTCGCGTTTTCTGGCCGGCAACGACTACACGATCGCGGACATCGCGACCTGGCCGTGGACGCGGTCGTGGAAGAATCAGGGCGTCGAGCTGGACGACTTCCCCAACGTCAAGCGCTGGTTCGACACCATCGCCGCGCGCGCCGCCGCGCAACGTGGCGTCCAGGTGCTCGACAAGGCGCGCAAACCGCTGACCGACGACAAGGCGCGCGACATCCTGTTCGGCGCTTCGCAGTATGCAAAGCGTTGAGATGCCCTTCGTTCCCGCGAAAGCGGGAACCCAGTGGCGTGCGTATGGAAAACCAACGACACGGGTTCCTTCTCCGCTTTCGCGGGGACTAAAGGCCGCAGGGACGACGGTTCACCCGTAACGCCGCGTGACGCTCTCAGCCACGCACACCGGCTTGTCGCTGCCTTCTCGTTCGATCGTCACTTCCCACACGAGCTGAGCGCCGGGGAAGCCCATCTGCGGCGGCAGCTTCTCCATCGACAACAGCTTGAAGCGTCCGCGCACACGGCTGCCCACCGGCACCGGCGATGGAAAGCGAACCTTGTTGAGACCGTAATTGACGCCGAGCACCGTGTTCTTCATCTCGATCGCTTCGGCCATCAGATGCGGCAACAACGACAAGGTGAGAAAGCCGTGCGCGATCGGTCCGCCGAAGGGCCCGTGCTTGGCGCGCACGGGATCGATATGTATCCACTGATGGTCGTCGGTCGCGTCGGCGAACAGATCGACGCGCCGCTGTTCGATCGCAACCCAGTCGCCGACGGCAACTTCCTGTCCGACGACGTGTTCGAGTTCGGCCAGCGAATTGAATGTGCGCATGCTTGTTTTTTTTCGAGGTGTGAAGGATCACGCGTCGCGGCGAAGAAACATTCCCATGCCGCGCATCGTCATGACGAGTTCATCGTGCTGGCTGAACACCCGCCATGCAGACACGACGATGCCGCGATCGGGTTTGCTCTTCGACGGTCGGATTTCGATGACCTCGAACTGGGCGCGAATGGTGTCGCCCGCGCGCACCGGTTTGAGCCATCGCAACTCGTCGACGCCGGGTGACCCGATGCTGCGCGAGTCGAGCAGATAGGCATCGCAACTCATGCGCATCACCATGGCGACGGTGTGCCAGCCGCTTGCGATCAACGAGCCGTAGATCGAGCGTCGGCCCGCGTCTTCGCTCAGATGAAATGGTTGCGGATCGAACTGGCTCGCGAACGCGATGATTTCTTCGGGGGTGACGGTGCGCTGGCCGATCTCGATCAATTGTCCGACGTGAAAGTCCTCGAATGCGTAGCGCGCCATATGTGATGAAAGCAAGGTTCGATTCGGTTCAATCGCAGGACGCTCAAGCCACGCGCTGCAACGGCGCTGTGCGCTCTGCGCGCGGTTGCGTCCGGGCGACGCCATCGTCCTTCGATGCCGCAATGAAGCGCTGCAAATGATGATCGGTGTCACCCAGCGTGAGCTCGATCATCGTCAGCCGCTTGAACAGATGCGCCGCCGGCAATTCGTCGGTCACCCCCATGCCGCCGTGAATCTGCACGGCTTGCTGTCCGATGAAGCGCGCGGCCTGGCCGATGCGGACCTTCGCGGCCGACACGGTCTTCCTCCGCTCCCGCACGTCGTTCGAGTCCATCTTGAAGGCCGCGAGATACGCCATCGATCGCGCCTGTTCGAAGTGCATGAACATGTCGACCATGCGGTGCTGCAGGACCTGAAAGCGCGCGATCGCCTGACCGAACTGCTTGCGGGTCTTCGCGTACTCGAGCGTGGCCGCATTGAGCGCCTCCATCACGCCGATCGCTTCGGCAGCGAGCAACGCGACGCCGTAATCGGACACCGCGTCGATCAATTCACGCGCGGCCGGTCCCTGCGCGAGCAGTGCATCGGCCGCGACTTCCACGCGATCGAACGTGACGTGGGCTACGCGTTGTCCGTCGAGAACACGCATGTCGCGGCGCGTGATTCCTCTTGCGTTTGCATCGACGACGAAAAGCGCCAGCTCCGCGCCATCGCGCCCATCGATGCATGCCGACACGATCAGACGATCGGCCTGCGCGCCGAAAGCAACGACGGCCTTGCGACCCGAGATTGCGTAACGGCCACCCGCGCGCGCGGCAGTGGACTTCACGTCGAAGAGGTCGTAGCGCGACTGTGCCTCGCTCAGCGCAGCGGCCATCTTGATGGAGCCGTTTGCGACCCCTTCGAGAATCGCGCGGTGCGCCTCGCCGCTGGCGCGCTTGATGAACTCGGCCGCAAGGACCGTCGCGAAAAATGGCTCGGCAACCAGACCGCGACCGAGTTCGTGCATGACGGGCAGGAGGTCGACGGCCTTGCCGTCGAATCCACCACACGCTTCGGGCATCGGCAATGCAGTCAAGCCGAGATCGACCAGCTTCGCCCAGACCTCGTCGCTCGTGCCGGACGACGAGGCGACGATCGTCCTGCGCGTTTCGAAACCGTAGTCCTTGTCGACCAAGCGTCGTACCGCATCGGCCAGCTGGGTTTGTTCGGAAGTGAATTCGAAATCCATCGCGTCCTCGCTGTGTTCAGGGCCTGTTATAGACCCAGGATCATCTGGGAAATGATGTTTTTCTGAATCTCGTTGGAGCCGCCATAGATCGAGGTCTTGCGATAGTTGAAGTAGTGCGCCGCGAGCGGCGCCACGTCCGAGCCGACGTCAGTGTCTGCGCCGTCGACGTCAGTGCCGCCATCGAGCGCATCCGCGCTTTCGCCTTCGAGCAGATTTCTGTGGAACGGCATCGCGAGTGGCCCTGCCGCTTCGAGCATCAACTCGCTCAAGCCTTGCTGAATCTCGGTGCCCTTGATCTTGAGCAGCGAAGCCTCCGGTCCCGGTCCTTTCTTCGCGCCTTCCTGCCCGTCCTGCCGAGACACGACGCGAAGCACGGTGATCTCGAGCGCCATCAGTTCGATCTCGATGTTCGCGACCTTGGCCGCGAAAAGCGGATCGTCGATGAGCGGCTTTCCGTTCCGGGTCTGCTCCCCGGCGAGGCGTTTCAAAAACGCGAGTTCGCGCTTCGAGCGACCCACCTGGGCGATACCGGTCCGCTCGTGACCGAGCAGGTATTTGGCGTAGGTCCAGCCCTTGTTCTCTTCGCCCACGCGATTTTCAATCGGCACCTTCACGTCGTCGAAGAAAACCTCGTTGACCTCATGATCCTCGTCGAGCGTGATGATGGGACGCACCGTGATCCCGGGTGTCGTCATGTCGATCAACAGAAACGAAATGCCTTCCTGCTTGCGCTCGCTCTCTTCGGTGCGCACCAGGCAGAACATCATGTCGGCGTGCTGGCCGAGCGTGGTCCAGGTCTTCTGCCCATTGACGACGTAATGGTCGCCGCCGGCGTCCGACGCGCGCATCGCGCGCGTTTTCAACGATGCGAGGTCCGATCCTGATCCTGGCTCCGAATAGCCCTGGCACCACCAGTCGATGCCTTCGCGGATGCGCGGCAGGTAGTGCTGCTTCTGCGCATCGTTGCCGAACTTCATCAGCACCGGCGCCACCATCGCGATGCCGAACGGCAATATCGGCGGCGTGCCCGCGGCCGCACACTCCTCGTCCCAGACATGACGCTCGATCGCGTTCCATCCGGTGCCGCCCCATTCGACCGGCCACGCGGGAACCGACCAGCCCTTCATTGCGAGCGTTCTGTGCCAGCGCGCCAGGTCGTCCTTCGTCAGCCGCCGATGGTTGAGAATCTTGAAGCGCAAATCGTCGGGCAGGTTGGCCGCCAGCCAGGTGCGGACTTCCTCGCGAAACGCGTTGTCGGATTCCGAATAGCTGAGGTCCATCGTCTCTCCAGAAAAGCTGACGTCGCATCGCGCTTTGCGCGCAGCCGCGCATTCGATGCGAGTGCTATTGCAGGGTTTCAGTCAGCGCACGCGGGATCGGCAAGCGGATCGTCTCGATCCCTTCTTCGTGCAGGTCGCGCTGCTCCTGATCGGATGCCATACCGCGGATCGCGCGCGCCGGTATCTCTGCGTAGTGAATGCGCCGGGCCTCCTCGGCGAAACGCCCGCCCACGTCCTCGGTCTCCAGGACGACACGGCGCAAGCGCTCGAAGATCGCCGCTGCCATCGAAGCGCCCTCGTCGCCGGTCGAGGCGGGCGCCGCCGGAGCACCCGCAGCATTCGGAGCGAGTTCTTCGCCGCCCAGATTCAGGCGCGGCGCCGACGGCTCGCAGGTGAGCTGCGGCGACTTCAAGGCCCCGCCGCAGAAGGCGGGCGGCACCATCATCGAAGACGAGGACAC
>JBBRQU010000037.1:0-36455 GCA_038225855.1 Burkholderiales bacterium
CAGCGGCGATGGACTCACGGCGCGGCTCGGGTTGCGACATCCGCGCCGCCAGGATCGCGCAGACCTTGTGGCTGGTTCTCGCCCCCTCGAGCCGCTCGAGTTCCTCTTCGGCGAGCCGCCGATGCAATGTGGCCATGCTCGGGTTGCGCGCGGTCAGCGGCAAAGCGAGGTCGGCCGCGGTGAGAAGCGCCCGGTTGGCCGACCGGCCGAATCGCACGGGACATTGAAACGCCCTCATATGCACAAGAGGGTCGGCCGGATCGGGATAGACAAACTCGACCGCCGCTGCGTGCAACTCGCGGCCGGTGATCCAACCGCAAAAGGTCAATACGGTGAGCATGCCGAACTCGACTCGTTGCCTGGGCACGGGGCGCTCGCCTCCCTGATGACCCATTTCAAACCAGCAGTCCTGCGCATCCTCGGTCAATGTGAAGGTCGCCGCGTTGCTCACGACGTTGTTGTATCGAACCAATCCTTCGAGAGCCGAGCGCAGAGTCGGACAAGCCATCATCGCGTACCGCACCACACCCAGGTTGCCATACGTGATGGCGACTTCCCTGGACAGGCCGAGCGTGATCTTGCCCGAGCGCACCACCGCCATCTCCCACAACGCACTCACATCGTCGATCGAGAACTGCCCGGCTGGATCGCCGAGCACCGCGATGTCGAGACCGGTATCCCTGAAGAGCGCATCGACATCCAGCCCCTCCGCAGCAAACATCTCGACCACGCCTTTGACCCATGCGGAAGAAGTGCTTCGTACGATCATCGTCTCCTCGTTGCCGCCGCGTGCTGCCTCACCGGATTGGCGCTCCAGGGTCAATAAAGTGGCGGGCCTGCGTCATTGTAGGAACCTCGCTTCGAGCGCGAGAATAGCTCAGAACAAATCTGCGGCTCGCTTCGCTCGGTGTCCGAGAAACGCGCAAGCCGGAAACCTTGCGGAGACGATCGATGAACTTCAACAGACTCAGTGGTGCGGGGTTGCTGATGGCAACGTGTGTCGCGCTCAGTGCAGCCCTCACCGCATGCAACGGCGGCGATGACGGCGGGGCCGTGCCCCCGCCGGTGGTGGTATCACCTACGGCACGCGAAACCACCTTCGGTCGTATCGACGGCGTGGACGACACGGCCAAATCGGGCACCTACGCATGGAAGGGCGTCCCCTTCGCCAAGGCGCCGGTAGGCGCGCTGCGCTGGAGGGCGCCAGTCGATCCGGACGCGTGGACCACGCCCAAAGCCACCAAGCAATTCGGCAACGCTTGCGTGCAATACGGCCGCATCTATGGTCCGGGCTCCAACAACACCTACGACACCACCATCGCGAGCACGCTGAACCAGGCCGTGGGTAGCGAAGACTGCCTCTATCTGAACATCTGGCGGCCCGCCAGCGCCGAGACCAATCTGCCGGTGATTGTGTTCATCCACGGCGGCAGCAACGTATCGGGCTATACCGCCGACCCGATCTATGACGGCGCGACGCTGGCCAAGACCGCCAACGCGGTGGTCGTTACCGCGAACTACCGAGTGGGTATCTTCGGCTGGTTGTACCTGCCGCAGTTGAGGGGCGGCAACAGTGCGAACGACGACTCGGGCAACTTCGCCATTCTCGACAACATCAAGGCGCTGCAGTTCGTCAACAAGAACATCGCGAACTTCGGCGGCAACTCCGGTAATGTCACCGTCATGGGCCAGTCGGCCGGCGCGATCGACGTGTATGCGCTGATGACATCACCGCTGATGGTGAGCGCGAATCCGAAACTGTTCCACAAGGTCGTGCCGTTGAGCGGCGGGTTGTCGCTCTCTTCGAACCTGCCTGCCGGCAGTATTCCCACGCTGAACACCGCTGCGGTCGCTCTGGTGCAGGGCAATGCCTTGCTCTACCACTTGGTGATTGCCGATGGCAAGGCGACCGATACCGCTTCTGCGCAGGCCTATGTCGCGACTCAGACGTCGACACAGATCAGCGACTATCTGCGCAGCAAGGATCCGGCCTCGCTGCTGGCGACGCTGCTGGGCAAGCTGGCCGCGCTGGGACTGGCGGGTTCCGGCCCGATCCCCGAAGGCACGGTCGTGCCGGTCGACCCGATCACGGCCATCAACGCCGGCAACTACGTCAAGGTTCCGGTGCTTGCAGGCAATGCCCGCGACGAAGCCAAGCTCTTCCCGACCTTCCTCGCGCTTTCGCCGGCGCTGGGCGGCGTAAGCGGGCGCTTGGTCAGCGACGCAACGCTCTTCACGACGCAGTTCAACTACAACCCCGACGCGGCGCCCACGATCACGGTCAATCAGTGGATACCGGCGCAGTACCTGCCGGTGAACACGCCGGTGACGGGCTTCAACGCGAAGACGGATCTTCTGAACCTGATCTTCTTCACCGCGAGCCGCGACAACATCCTCAATGCATTGAAGGCGCAGCAGCCCAACGTCTGGTACTACCGGTTCGATTGGGACAAGGAGCCCGCTCCGTGGAACGACATCTATGGCGCAGCCCATGTCTTCGACTTGCCGTTCGTGTTCGGCAACTTCGGCCCCTCGTTGTTCGGCAATGTGATCGCCAGCACAGCGAACAAGACCGGCCGGCTCGATCTCTCCGACGCGATGATAAAGAGCGTCGCCGCGTTTGCGAAGAACGGCGACCCGAACAACGCGGCGCTCGGTGTCACCTGGCCGACCTGGCCCAGCAAGCTGCTCTTCAATGCGACGTTGACGGCCAAGAGCATTTCGGTGCAATAGGGGTGCTCCGAGGGAGTACTTTCTTTGCTTCGCTGCATAGACCAAGGACGTGAGTAACGGATGTGCGGGGACTTGGTAAACGCATTTGCTGTTCACGTGTTAGGTGGTTCGTTCAGGTTCAGTCGCATGAATCGGTGACGGCAAAAGTAGATATCGGGGCCGGGGCGGCAGCATCACAGGCAAAGACCGGGGAGAAAAAATCGCGCGGGTTTTGACGTTGCCCGCCCCCCTTGTGAGGCTGCCCTGTGACTGACGTTGGTCAGTCACAGGGCAGCCTCACCGGGTGTCGCCTTTCGTTGGTTACTTTCTTTGGCGAAGCAAAGAAAGTGACTCTGCGAAGCAACAGCAACGAAAGTGACTGTCGCGAAGCGTCACCATTCGACCGCGCCGAACTGGTCATGCCCGAGCAGCGTGTAGAAGATGCCGATCGTCGCCCGCGTCTGCTTGCGGCTGCCGATGTCGGGATAAGACACATCCCTCCGATTGCCGAGATACTTGATCGACACTGCGTGCGGCCCCTTGATCCGCATCGTCAACGCCGCATCGAGCCTCGCGATGTTCTCGTGACCACCGCGCTGGGCGGCTGCGATGCGGCTGACGAAATATTCGCGGCCCGTGAGGTCGAGCGAGAACTTGTTTGCGTAAATCATGCGAAACGCGAGCAGACCCTGCGGCGCCACGCCGTAGTGGTAGTCGCGCTCGTCGATGCTGCGCACAGTTCCGACTGCGGCGTAGCCGGCGCCGAGAAGGGCGGTTCCTTGCATCGTGATCGTGTCCGATGCACGGTACTGTCCCGTGGTACCCAACGACAACGCGGTCGACGAGACACGAAAGGTCTGAGGTGCGATGTAGTCGTAGCTGCCGTACAAGCCCAACACGCCGCGATATTTGGGACCGAGCTCGTAGCCTCTTGCGAACAGCGAGCCGCGCGTGAGGACATTCTCGAAAGTGTTCGCGCTCGTCGCGGTCGCCTGGAAGCTGAAGTGGTCGAAGGGGCGCGTGTACTCGTAGCCCGGCTTGCCGGGCAAGCCGTAGTCGATCGCGAATTCGGCCTGTGCTTCGTTGCGCTTGACCGGCGTCGTCGACAGGCCCGCATCGTTTTGCCCAGAGCGGCTGTAGCCGAGGTTCAGGCGGCTGTAGTATTCGGCGCCGTGGCTAGAGAAGATCGTGTCGTCGCGTTGACCGAAAGCGAGACGATTGAAGCCGGTCGACGGCGAGATGGCAGCGGCGCCCACTTCGCGCCAGAAGCTCGGCGTGCTCTTATTTTCGAGGACCAGGCTGGCCATGCGGAACAGCGCTTCGCCGAGGAAGGCGCCGCCGATCCCGCTGGCGACCTGGTCGTTGCCGGAGGGGCGCGTCTTCTCCCCTGCGATTTCCCAGGCCGCGCTGCCGGCGAAGGTATAGGCAAACGACTCCCAGAAGTTCAAACCCGATGATCGCGCGAAGCCGTGATACATCGACCCCTGATAGGGGTGGCCGAGTTGATTGATGCGAAACGGGTCGTTGTCCACGCCCCAACTGCTGTGCAGATTGCGCTTGATGGTCGATAGAGTGCTGTCGTAGTCGCTGCTGCCCGAAGCGTGCCGGTTGACCAGATTGACCAGCACATCGAAGCCGATGATTTCCAGCGCCGCAGTGCCATAACGCTTGCGCGCCTCGATATCGGCGGAGAAATCGCGCGCCGGCAAAGGCGACGAGCGCGACGCCGGGTCGTCCGCAGACACAATGCGCGACGGCGACGGCGACGCGTCGCCGTCGGCCGATTGAGCGACGACGATTCCACACGCGGTCGACAGACCGATCGCAAGCGCGGCGAAAAACATCGAAGTCACTGGAAGCTTTTTTTGGGTGGGACTCATTGCTGATCGGCACGGATGCGCGTGCATCCTTGTTGTCTCTCGGGGCAGAAAGTTTGCGGGACGCGATGTGAGGCCGCAAGCCGCATTCTTCGAATCAGGCATCGACCTACGCGCCACGAACGATCTTCAGTCGATGCCGGGCACACAACAAAAAGCCCCGCCGAAGCGGGGTCTGCGCCTGCTGCGCCGGCACGGTTGGCGCAAGACGCACGATTGAATTGGAAATCAAGCTACTTCAAGACAGGTGCAGTCGCCACTGCTCCCTTCGTATTCGCAAAATCCCCCGCGACGCCGAACACCATCTTCTCGGGGACGACGTACTTGCGGAACGCCGCATTGACTTCATCGAGCGTGACTTGCGCGCGCAACGCGTCGAGCTCGGCGAAATACAAGGGCGTCTTGTCGCGTTCGACGAACGAGTTCAGCGTTCGCGCGAGTGTCGCGTCTTGCGCGCGAGCGAGACGGTTCGAGGCGGCGATCGCGTCCTTGGCGCGCTTCAACTCGTCCGCGGTGAAGCCGTCGCGGCGCGCGCGCATCAGTTCGTCATCGAACGCGATCCTGACCTTGTCGACGTTCTGCGGCGCCGTGATCGCGTACATGACCCAATTGGAATTGGCGTCGAACTGTCCACCAGTGAGGAGCGCACCGACGCCATACGACAGGCCGTCCTTTTCGCGGACGCGATCCCATAGACGGCCGCTGCCGCCACCGCCGCCGCCGAACGCCTGCACTGCCAGGCGCAGCGCCTGGTACTCGCGATCGGACTCGCGCAGGGCGAACTCGAGCCTGGACTCGGCGATCGCATTCTGCTTGTCCTTGACCTCGATGCGGAACTGCGCTGCGGGAATATCGAGCGCCGGTTGCGGGACGCGCGTGAACGCCAGCGCGCTCGTCCAGTCGCCGAGTCCGCTCGCGAGTTGCGACGTGAGAACCTTGGGATCGAAGTCGCCGACCACGGTGACGACTGCGTTCGACGCGCCATAGAAGTCGCGATAAAAGGCGCGCAGCTCGTCGAGCTTCAGAGTCCTGATCTCGGCCAGAGTCTCGTCGAAGGTCATCGCATAGCGCACGTCGCCCTTCGGATACGGATTGCCGTGACGCTCGATGCGTTGTTGCAGCAGGGCCTTGGGTTCCGAGCGCGATTCTTCGATGCCGCTGATCCACGCGGCTTTCATCTGCTCGAACTCGGCCGCATCGAAGCGCGGCGTGCGCAGCACTTCGGTCGCGAGCGCAATCGACGGCGCGAGATTGGCCCTGGTCGTCTCGATCCGCAACGTTGCGCCCTGCGCGTCGCCGCCCACTTCCCAGGTCGTCTGCAACTGCTCGAAGGCGGCCGCGAGTTGCTCGCGCGTCAATCGCTCGGTTCCGCGCGAGAGCATGCTCGCGGTCGCGGCGCCGACCACGTCCTTGCCGAACAGCGTCTTCTCGTCTCCCAGACGCAGTGCGACCAGCGCGACCACCTTGCCGCCGCGCGTGGATTTGGGCAGCAGCGCGGTGCGCAAGCCGGCTTTGCCCGGCAGCGTGGCAATGCTCGTGCGCTTGTCGATGTTCTCGGGCGACACCTCGAAATTCTCGCCCGCCGCGATCGCATCGCCGCCCTTGAAGTCCTTCATCACCGAGGCGACATCCACCTTGGCGGGCGCCGGCGCGCGCACCGGCGTCGGGCTGGGAATGAACTCGCCGAGCGTGCGATTGCTGGGCACGAAATACGCGCTTGCGACGCGGTTGACGTCGGCCACGGTCGCGGCCTTGACGCGATCGCGACGATCGAAGCCGAGGCGCCAGTCGCCTTGCGCGATGTAGTCGGACAATGCGATGCCCACGCGCTGCGGATCGTTCAGCGTCTGCGTGAAGCTGCGCAGATAGATGTTCCTGGCGCGCTCGAGTTCGGCGGCCGTGAAGGGATTGCGACCGATCTCTTCGATGGTCGCGTTCAATGCGTCGCGCGCCGCATCGATCGATTGATCGGACTTCAGTTGCGCGCCGAAATACGCGAAGCCCGGTTCGGCCAGCGCGACCGCGCCTCCGAATGCCGCAGCCGCCAGATTTTTCTCGACCAATGCCTTGTTCAGCCGAAACTCCGGTCCGCCCAGCATGATGGTTGCCAGCGCGGCGGCGGCGTAGTCGGGCGAAGGGCCGGCCGGCACGTGATACATCGAGATCAAGATCGGCGTGTCGCCGACGCGTCGCAGGATGACGGTGCGCTCTCCATCCTGGGCGGGATCGAGCGTGTAGGTCGGCTCGATCACGCGCCCGGGTTTGGCGATCTTGCCGAAGGTCGATGCGATCAGCGCGAGCGTCTTGCCTTCGTCGAACTTGCCGGCCACGATCAGCACCGCGTTGTCGGGTTGGTAATACTTTCGATAAAAAGCCTGCAGTCGCGCGATGTCGACGTTCTCGACGTCGCTACGCGCACCGATCGGACTGTTCGCATAGTTGTGCCAGTGGAAAGCGGCCGCGCGCAAGTTCTTGAAAAGCGCATTGCCCGGATCGTTCTCTCCTTGTTCCATCTCGTTGCGCACCACCGTCATCTCGGAGTCGAGCGCAGTCCTGGCGATGAACGATTGCGTCAGCGCCTCGGCCAGCCAGTGCAGATAGAAGTCCAGATGCTGCGGGTTCTCGGCCATGCTCGCGAAGTAGTTGGTGCGATCGTCCGAAGTCGTCCCGTTCCACGCGAGCCCGCGATCGCTCATCTCCTTTTTCGGATCGGGAAAGTGCGGCGTGCCCTTGAACATCAGGTGTTCGAGCAGATGCGCCATGCCCGTCTCGCCATAGTTCTCCATGCGCGAGCCGACCTTGATCGTGAGGTTGACGGTCGTGGTCGGCTTGGATGCGTCGGGCAAGCTCAGCACGTGCAGGCCGTTCCCCAATGCGTATTCGGTGATGCCTTCGACCTGCGCGATGCGCGTCACGCCGGGGGGCAATCGAAACGCAGTGGCAGCATTGGCGGCAGTGGCAGGCGCGGTCGCGGGTGCAGCCGTTTGCGCGTGGCCGAGGCTCGCGAGGCTGAACACCGACGCGCAGAGCAAGAGCACCGACGCGCGAGTGCGTGCGCCAAGTAGTACGTCACTCATCACATCGATAGGCGAAGTCGTCCGCATGAAAGCTCTCCAGCATGGAAAGCCGCCATTCTACGGAGGGAAGACGGGGTGACGATGTCCGCCGAGCGGACTTCGCACATCGGATCCGTCGATTCGTCGCATGGCGCGCGCCAACCCGCGGACCGCTGGTGCGACCGCTACAATGCACCGCACTTAGTCTCCTCGGCCCCCTCGCGCGCCCCATGCCCGTTCGCCTCGCACCTCCCGATCCCACACGGATCAAGCCCGTTGCCGGCGTGGAACTCGGCTTTGGGGAAGCGGGCATCAGGAAGGCCGATCGGCGCGACCTGATGGTCATGCTTCTCACGCCCGAAAGTCGCGTGGCGGGCGTGTTCACGCAAAACAGCTTCGCCGCCGCGCCGGTCAAGGTGTGCCGTGACCATCTGTCGCGAAGCACCGGTATCCGCGCGCTCGTCGTCAATTCCGGCAACGCGAATTGCGGAACCGGAGACGACGGCATCGCGAGTGCGCTGCGCATGTGCGAATCGGTCGCGCAATTGGTCGGTTGCACGATCACCGACGTGCTGCCGTTCTCGACCGGCGTGATCCTAGAGCCCTTGCCGATCGCGAAGATCGAAGCGGCCATGCCGACCGCTTTCGCATCGCTCGCCGCCGATCGATGGGCCGACGCGGCGGCTGCCATCATGACGACCGACACCGTTGCCAAGGCCGCGTCGCGCAGCGTGAAGCTGGCCGGCAAGACCATCACCGTGACCGGCATTGCCAAGGGCGTGGGCATGCTCCAACCCGACATGGCGACGATGCTCGCGTATGTCGCGACCGATGCATGCATCGCGCAGAGCAGCCTGCAACGCTTGGTTAGGGAAGTCGCCGATGTGTCGTTCAACCGCGTCACCGTCGATGGCGATACCTCCACCAACGATTCGTTCGTGCTGATCGCGACCGGGCAGGCCGGCGTCGACGAGATCAGCGACATCGACCTCGATCACTACGCGCTCGTGCGCAACGCCATCGTCGAGGTCGCGCAGCAGCTCGCGCAGGCGATCGCGCGCGACGGCGAGGGCGCGACCAAGTTCATCACGATCACCATCGACCACGCGGCGGACGAAGCCGAGGCGCTGCGCGTGGCGCGCTCGATCGCGAATTCGCCGCTAGTGAAGACCGCGCTCTTCGCATCCGATCCCAACCTCGGTCGCCTGTTGATGGCGATCGGCAACGCGAAAGTCGAAGCGCTCGACACCTCGAAGATCGATCTCTATCTGGCGGCGAACGATGACGAGGTCAAGGTCATCGACGCGGGCCGGCGCGCACCGAGTTATCGCGAAGAAGACGGCGCGCGCGTGATGAAGCCCGACGAAATCGCGATCCGCGTCGAGCTCGGTCGCGGCGACGCGAAGACGGTGGTGTGGACCTGTGATTTTTCGTACGACTACGTGAAGATCAATGCGGAATATCGGACGTGATGCGCTCGCGTTTGTCATTTCGAACAAAGAAATCCCATCCGTCGTGGTGAATGAGGAAATGCAATGATCGATCGCTGGTGGACCCCAACGCTGTGGCGCCTGCCAGGTCTTCAGAACCTGCCCGACGAGGAGCGTGTCGCGCTGCTTGAAGAGGTGCAAGCGGCAACGCGGTGGCGGCGGCGCCTGACGATCGCGGTCATCGTGATCTGGTTCGCTGCGCTGATCGCGGTTGCCGCCTATTTGTATCGCGAGTCGCATTGGCATCCTCTTCCCACATGGCTAGTGCCATGGGTGATCTTGGTCCCGCTCTGGGCACGCCTTTGGCGGCAACGTGGCATTGCACGTTTCGTGCGAGAGCGTCTGCGGCGAGTGAGGGAGGAAGAGATCGGATCGATCATCGCGACCCATTGATTCATGCCGGCCGACCTTCAAGCCTTCCTCGATCGCGCCGATGCACTCGTAGGGCGCATCGAAGCGCTGCTTCCATCGCCGTCACTCGAGACCGACTGGTCCGCATCGATTGCCTTTCGCTGGAGGAAGCGCGACGGCCGTGCCCGTCTCGAACCGGTTGCGCATATCGCGCCGATCGCGCTCTCGAACCTCAGGAACATCGACCGGCAACGCGAGTTGATCGAACGCAACACGCGCCAGTTCGTCGAGGGACGGCCAGCGAACAATGTCCTGCTCACCGGCGCGCGCGGCACCGGCAAGTCGTCGTTGATCAAGGCTTGCCTGAACGCCTATGCGCATCGCGGATTGCGCTTGATCGAAGTCGACAAGAGCGACTTGGTCGATCTTCCCGACATCGTCGAGTTGATCGGTGCGCGTCGCGAGCGCTTCGTGATCTTCTGCGACGACCTGTCGTTCGAAGAGGGCGAGTCGAGCTACAAGGCGTTGAAGGTCGCGCTCGATGGTTCGATCGCCGCGCCGTCCGATAACGTGCTGATCTACGCGACCAGCAACCGACGTCATCTGATGCCCGAACAGATGAAGGACAACCTCGCGACGCGTCATATCGATGCGGGCGATGGCAACGTCGAGATCCATCCGGCCGATGTAGTCGAGGAAAAAATTTCGCTGTCCGAGCGCTTTGGTCTGTGGGTCAGCTTCTACCCGTTCCGGCAGGACGAATATCTGGCGATCGTCGACGAATGGATGCGGCACTACGGTTGCGGCGATGCCGACATCGCGAAGTCCGAAGCCGATGCCTTGCGCTGGGCGCTCGAGCGCGGCTCGCGCTCGGGCCGGGTCGCGCATCAGTTCGCGCGCGACTGGGCGGGGCGATCGCATGCGAAGGTGAGGCTCTCGAAAACCGCGGTCCGCAGTGCGCGCGCGAAGCGCTCGTGAGCGCAGAAACGCGCGCCGCTTCAACGCCGATCGATGTCGCAGTCGGCGTATTGATTCGGGAGGATGGCGGCTTTCTGCTCGCGCAACGACCCGAGGGCAAGGCGATGCCCGGGTACTGGGAGTTTCCGGGCGGCAAGCTCGAAGAAGGCGAGGCGGTCTTCGATGCGCTCGTGCGCGAGTTCGATGAAGAACTTGGCGTCCACATCACCGGCGCGCATCCCTGGGCGCAGCGCGTGGTGGTCTATCCGCATGCGACGGTGCGTCTGCATTTCTGGCGCAGCTTCGCATCCGCCAACGAATGGAATGGCGAGCCGATTTCGCGTGAAGGCCAGGCGTTTCGTTGGGAACATATCGATCGCCTCACGACCGATCCCTGGTTGCAAGGCGCGATGCCGGTCAAGCGGTGGCTGCAGTTGCCCGAGGTCTATGCGATCTCGCACGCGGCGGCGATGGGCACGGACAGCTTTCTCGCGCGCCTCGATCAACGCCTGGAAAGCGGCGCCGTCAAGTTGCTTCAACTGCGCGAACCCGAACTCGACGCGTCTTCGTTCGCGAAGCTCTTCGATGAAGCCCGCGCACGTTGCGCATCGCATGGTGCGCGTCTCGTGGTCAATAGCATGCACCCGCGCGCGCTATGGTCGCGCGCCGACGGCGTGCACATGAGCGCGCGCGATTTGATGCAAGTCGACATGCGGCCCAATGTGGATTGGTGTCTCGCGTCGTGCCACAACGCCTGTGAGCTCGAACGCGCAGGCGCGCTCAGCTGCGATGCGGCAGTCCTGGGGCCGGTTGCTGCGACGGCCTCGCACCCCGGTGCCGCCGTTCTCGGATGGAAGCGCTTCACGACGATTGCGAAGAACACCGCGATCCCGGTCTATGCGATCGGTGGCATGACCACCGATGACCTTATGACTGCGATCGCCGCTGGCGGGCACGGCGTCGCGATGATTCGCAGAGCATGGGGAAAATAACGATGTCGTGAAAACGCTTGCCTTTGCTAAACAGAGGTTGTTTAGTTTATTTACCAACTAGCAGTGCCCTTGACATTGCTGCAGGGATCGGAGACTTGCCGCTAAACAGACTGACCCCACGATAGCCGAGACGCGAGTGGTGGCCGATATTCCCCGGTCCAGGATAAGCGCGACTCCCGGACCCGTTTCGGAAAAAACGACAACCGCGCCTGCCGTTGCGATCGTTCCCAAACCGGCTGTTATACCCGTCGCAATCGCGCAATATTGCCTTCGGGTATCCGCGTCATCAATGCATTTCTGAAAACAAGCTTCCCTTTGGATGGGGTCGAGGTCAAACGGATCCCATCCGGCAAGACCATATTGCCACAGAGTCTCTTCGCCAAAGGAATCGGTCCACCAATCATCGCCGTCACAGTACCCGCCACATTCATTGGAGTAAGAACCGTAACCCCACATTTCCGGAGAGGACTCGAACCCGAATCCACCGCCTCCCGAGCCTATGCAATCTCCAGAATTCGGCGCTGGAGTGGTTGCTGACGCTGGTCCATGCGGGTTGATGGTTGGCGAATGGGCATCCCAGTCACCACATTGAGAACGTATTCCAACCGCCCGAACCGAACTGGCGTAAGACAGGGCAAATTTCCTGTTGATATCGTTGATGGTGGAGGTAAAGGCCGATTTTGCCGAGTCCGTTTTCAATTCGTCTGCGCGCCCTGCGACGAAGATCTTTTCAGAACCGGCGATACCTGTCGGAGTGCGCGTCGTTACGATGAATGGGCGCAAAGTTGCAGAGGGCGTCGTTATCGTCGCGCTGGCGCAAATGAAGGCAGGCCAGCGCGAGGCAATACTGATATGGCAGACCGACTCTTGCGTATTCGATAACAAGACAACCCGGCTCAGTTTCTCTGTGGTGGAGAATATCGTGCCGATGCTGGCGCCAGGAGACACAAGCTCCTGCATCCCGGAAATCGGTCGGCAAGTCGCCATGGTCGACGACAAGGCACAGAGTTGGACCACGCCGTTTCGGACCTGCACGGCCTCCAGCGATCCAGACCCAGAAAAATGACCGAACAGCAGCGCCCCCGCCGAAACCGGCTGCATACCGCGAGCGGAATTGCAAAGAGCAAATTGATTGGGCTGCAAAGTGCAGCCGTAATTGTCCGGAGCGCCTCGAATGTAGAGATATACGCCCCGGGGCACTTGCGTCGTACTGGTTTTGGCTCCCAGGTCTGCCAAAGACCTGACCGAACAGACTAGTCTTTCATTGGCCGTAACTGTACAGACGCTTGGGACATTCTGCCTGTCAAACAAAAGGATCGACGAGGAATCGAATGGCAAAGCCTCGACCGAACCCCTGACCAGAATGGAACGACAGGCTTCCGCGGCCTGTCCCTTGCATACGACCAGAGTTTCTGCACTTCGATTGAAATAAACTGCATCGGCCGTCTTGTCATCATGCAAGTTGACGGTAAAAGAACGGCCGTTCTGTCGTGTGGTTGGACTGCTCGATGCCTGAGACAGGGTACTTATATCGACAACATCCGATTGAGGAGAAATGGCGGCACCCGCCACCG
Organism: Burkholderiales bacterium; assembly: GCA_038225855.1. GTDB lineage: Bacteria > Pseudomonadota > Gammaproteobacteria > Burkholderiales > Burkholderiaceae_D > CAHJXF01. The sequence goes on from JBBRQU010000037.1 coordinate 13,010, forward strand.
CGGCCCACGGCAAAAGAATCACCGACAAGAAGTATCTCATGACTCATTCCTCCATATTGAAATTAGTAGGGAACCATACTGAACAGGCAAATACCGCCGTAAACTATCAAGACGTTGATCACCAGTACGCTGAAAACAAATATGAACCTCCCTCCTCCATTTTCACGAACTTTCGAGGCCGATAAGTCGTTGATGATGATTGCTGCGACAATCATGGTCAGAACGCCCAGCTGAATCAGGTACGAACCAATATGCCCGGTCGTAAAAGCGTCCCGCGTGGCAAAAACGTAGACAATAATAGCTAAACAGACAGTAGATATTGGTAATATTAAAGATCGCTTCACGATTTCACCTTTACTGTTTAATTTCCCGTCGAGCAGCCTGTTTAACGGATTCATGATTGTTTCTCCGTGATGACCACCCAAGTTCAGTTCCACCCAGATTACAAATGAATTGTGATCGCCGCATCGCTTGTCCGACGTCACCCAAACGGGGGGTCTTCACTGGGAGCGTGAATGACGCAGCGACCAGTCAATCGATCAACGGATCGCGTGCGCAACGTCAGGCAAGGATGGCGGCGCAAGTTGCGGCTGATATTCCCAGCGCTTCCACGCGCCGAGCACCATGTTCGGATACTCGGCTCGGCCAAGGCTGCCGTTGTAGCGGCCCAGCGCGCGGAACAGGTCGCCGTTTTCGCGATCGAGGTAGTGGCGCAGCACCACGCATCCATAACGAATGTTGGCCTGCATGCTGAAGAGCTTCTTCGCATCGCCATCGCCGATCAGGCCCGCCCAGAACGGCATCACCTGCGTGAAGCCGCGTGCGCCGGCCGAACTGATCGCGAACTTTCGAAAGCCCGACTCGACCTGGATGAGTGCGAGCATCAACGAGGGCTCGAGGCCGGCGCGCTTGCTCTCGTAATACACGGTCTCGATGAATTCGCGGCGTGTCCGATAGTCGGACACGCGCTTTTTCAGGCGCTCGGACATTTCGCCCAGCCAATCGAGATACGCGAAGCGCGCCTTCATGTCGCCGATATTGGCGCGCGGCGGACGATCGTCGGAAATGCTCGCGGAGAGAGCGGTGCGCACCGACGCCGTCAAGGGCTCGTATTGCTGTGCGCCCGCATGAGCGGCGTGCGGAACGATGAAGCAGGCCGCAAGCGCTGCACCGAGTCCGATGCGGTCAAACCTTCTCGCCATGTGAGGGTTTAGAACCTATCCGTCTTATTCACGGATAGGTTTTTAGAGGCTGATCAACCGTTCGAGAACGGTTCTGCCGGCGTCGGCGAGCGCGACATCGGCATTGACGCCGTCGCGACGCGCCTGCATTTCGAGCTTGCCGTCCTTCAGGCCGCGTTCGCCGATGGTCACGCGCAGCGGCACGCCGATCAATTCCCAATCGGCGAACATCACGCCCGGCCGCAGATCGCGGTCGTCGACAATCACTTCGATTCCGGCCGCGACGAGTTCGTCGTGCAAGGCGTTCGCGGCATCGCGCACTGCCTCGTTGCGGCCCCAGCCCACGGGACAGATCACGACTCCGAAAGGCGCGAGCGCGCGCGGCCACACGATGCCGCGATCGTCGAAGTTCTGCTCGATCGCCGCGCCCACGATGCGCGTGATGCCGATGCCGTAGCAGCCCATCTCGAACGGGCGCGGCTTGCCGGTTTCGTCGAGGAAGGTCGCGTTGAGTTTTTCGGAATAGACCGTACGCAATTGAAAGATATGCCCGACTTCGATGCCGCGACAGATCTCGAGCGTGCCGGCGCCGTCGGATGCAAAGTCGCCCGCCTTGACGTTGCGAATGTCGGCGACGAGGGCTTCGGGCAAGTCGCGCCCCCAGTTGACGCCGGCGGTGTGGAAGTCCGCTTCGTTCGCGCCGATCACGAAGTCCCTCATCGCAGCGACGGTGCGATCGGCGATCACGATCGCGGGCTGCCTCATGGCGATCGGCCCGAGGTACCCCGGCTTCGTTCCGAAGGCAGCGACGATCTCGGCTTCGGTCGCGAAACGAAAATTCGCGAGGCCTTCGAGCTTCTTCGTCTTGATCTCGTTCAAGTCATGGTCGCCGCGCAAGAGCAGCAGATAGATGCGCGTGGTGACGGCTTCATCCTTCTTCTCATCGACCGCGAGCACGATAGCCTTGACGGTGCGTTCGAGCGGAATACCGAGCAACTCGGCGACGTGTTCGCACTTCGCACGGCCGGGCGTCGCGACCTTGCGCATCGCCTCGGTCGGCGCCTTGCGCGCGTCGGGTGCTTTCGCTTCGGCGAGTTCGAGATTGGCCGCGTAGTCGGACTGCGGATTGAACGCGATCGCGTCCTCGCCCGAATCGGCGAGCACGTGAAATTCGTGCGACCCGGTGCCGCCGATCGAGCCGGTGTCGGCCGCAACTGCGCGATAACGCAAGCCCATGCGCTCGAAGATCGCGCAATAAGCCGCGCGCATTTTCTCGTAGCTGGCTTCGAGCCCGGCGATATCGCGATCGAACGAGTACGCGTCCTTCATCGTGAATTCGCGCCCGCGCATCACGCCGAAGCGCGGCCGGATCTCGTCGCGACACTTGGTTTGTATGTGATAGAAATTGATCGGCAGCTGCCGGTAGCTCGCGAGTTCCTTCCTCGCGATGTCGGTGATGACTTCTTCGGACGTGGGCTGCACGATGAAGTCGCGTTGATGCCGGTCCTTCACGCGCAACAACTCGGGTCCGTATTTCTCCCAGCGCCCCGACTCCTGCCACAACTCGGCGGGTTGAACCACGGGCATCAGCAGTTCGATGGCGCCCGCGCGATTCATTTCCTCGCGCACGATGGCTTCGACCTTGCGGATGACGCGCAACCCCATCGGCATATAGGTATAGATGCCGCCCGCGAGGCGTTTGATGAGGCCGGCCCGAAGCATCAGCTTGTGGCTGACGATCTCGGCATCCGACGGAGCTTCCTTGAGGGTGGAGATGAAATAACGCGATGCATACATGCGGTGGTCGAGACGTGTTTATAATCTTTTCAATCTTAACGGAATCGGGTGGTCCGACATGTTGGATAGAGAAGGCTACCGCCCCAACGTCGGAATCATCCTGGCCAACGCCAGGGGCGAAGTGTTCTGGGGCAAGCGGATTCGCGAGCATTCGTGGCAGTTCCCGCAGGGCGGCATCAAACACGGCGAGACGCCGGAAGCCGCGATGTATCGCGAACTGGAAGAAGAGATCGGCTTGAAGCGCGAGCACGTCAAGGTGGTCGGTCGCACGCGCGATTGGCTGCGCTACGAAGTGCCCGAGCACTGGATCAAGCGCGAATGGCGCGGGACTTATCGCGGCCAGAAGCAGATCTGGTTTCTGTTGAAGCTGGTGGGCCGCGACAGCGATATTTCGCTACGCGCCTCCACGCATCCCGAGTTCGACGCATGGCGCTGGCACGAGTATTGGATCCCGCTCGACTCGGTGATCGAGTTCAAGCGCGACGTGTACACGCGCGCGTTGACCGAGCTCGCGCGCTATCTCACGCGCAGGCCCGAGCACACGCGTTACCTGCGTCAACACACGCGGACCTCGCTGCGTCATTTCGGGGATACCCAGGATCCCAATCAAGGCGCGAACCGCGACAATTTCGAAGCGGGGTCGCATTGAGCGATCGCCGGCGGCGAGTCGTCGCAGTTGCGCTTGCGCCTGCGCTTGCCATCCTGCTATTCGCATGCTCGTCTCCCAAACCTCCGAGCGCATTCGAGCAGGACTTCGACGACGACACCAAGACCTGGAAAGAAATTCAGACGCAGCTTCCGCCGGGGCCGCGCGATCAAGATCTGATGGGTTTTTCGGTCAGCGGCGCATCGTCGTATTACTTTGCCGTCGATCGAAAAACATTGGCCATCGGCAGCGATGGCGTGTTTCGCTACACGCTCGTTGCGACCAGCGCGCAAGGTGCGCGCAACGTGAGTTACGAAGGCATACGCTGCCAGACTGGCGAGAAGAAAATCTATGCGATCGGCCAGCGTGACGGCAGTTGGGTCAAGGCGCGCAACGCGGCGTGGTCGAAGATCGAGGAAGTCGGCATCAACCGCCAGCATGCGGCGCTGATGAAGGAATATTTCTGTCCCGACGGGTCGGCTCAGCAGAAATTGAGCGACGTGCTCGATCGATTCAAGAGGCGCTTGCCTCAGACGATTCTCTAGGGCTGTTCACTACAGCGTCAACAAATTGGTTCGATGGATCAACTCGGGTTCTTCGACGAATCCGAGGATGCGTTCGATCTCGCTCGAAGGACGACCCGCGATGCGATGCGCGTCGCCGCTTGCGTAGTTGACGATGCCGCGCGCGATCTCGCGGCCGTCGGGCGCGATGCATGCCACCACATCGCCGCGTGCGAAGCGGCCGACGACTTCGACGACGCCGATCGGCAGCAGACTTCGGCCTCCGGTCGCGAGCGCTGCGGCCGCCCCCGCGTCGAGCACGAGGCGGCCGGCGAGTTGCAGGTGATCGGCCATCCATTGCTTGCGCGCCGACAGTCGACCCAGCGGCGCAACGAGTTGCGTGCCGATCGCTTCGCCGTTTGCAAGGCGCACCAGCACGTCGGGCTCGCGGCCGGACACGATCAGCGTGTGCGCGCCGCTGCTTGCCGCGCGGCGCGCGGCGAGCACCTTGGTCAGCATGCCGCCGCGACCGAGCGCGCTGCCCGCGCCGCCCGCCATCGCTTCGAGTTCAGGGTCGCCCGCGCGCGCTTCGGTGATCAGACGGGCATTCGCATCGCGCCGCGGATCGCTGGAAAAAAGCCCCGCCTGATCGGTGAGGATCACCAGGGCATCGGCCTCGATCAGGTTTGCGACCAGCGCGCCCAGCGTGTCGTTGTCGCCGAACTTGATCTCGTCGGTCACGACCGTGTCGTTCTCGTTGATGATCGTCACCACGTCGAGCGCGAGCAGCGTGAGCAGCGTCGAGCGCGCGTTCAGATAACGACTGCGATCAGTGAGGTCCGCATGCGTGAGCAGGACTTGCGCGGTGCGTATTCCATGGTCCGCGAAGCCGCTCTCGTAGGCTTGCGCGAGCCCCATCTGCCCGACCGCCGCTGCGGCCTGCAGCTCGTGCATCGCGGTCGGTCGCTTCGCCCAGCCCAGGCGCTTGATGCCTTCGGCGATCGCGCCCGATGAGACCAGCACGACCTCCTTTTTCATCGCGCGCAAAGCGGCCAGTTGCGCGGCCCAGCGCGCGATCGCGGCGCGATCGAGGCCGCGGCCATCGTCGGTGACGAGCGTGCTGCCGACCTTGACGACGATGCGCCTGGCGGCGGCGACGATACTCATATCACTGCGCCCACGACATCGCTGCTCGACGCGCAGCCGCAACCAGGCGATCAGCCCGACGTGCGCGCGAAGCGCGGGTCGGTCGGGTCGATCGATTCGAATGAGTCAGCCGCCGCGCCAGTGTCGGCCGCTGACCTGGCCGATGCGTCGGACGACGCGGTCGCGGCATCTGTTGCGCGATGCATCTGCCGGCGTTGCTCGGACAAATGGCGCTCGATCGCATAGATGAGCGCCTCGCATCCGGCGCGCGTCAGCGCGGATATCGCGAATACCGGACCGGTCCACCGGAAGCGCTTGACGAAATCATCGACGCATTTTTTCGCATCCGACTCGTCGATCATGTCGAGCTTGTTGAGCACGAGCCAGCGCGGTTTTTCAGCGAGAGCGGGATCGTATTTCTCGAGCTCGCCGACGATCGCCCTGGCTTCGGCCACGGGATCGACGGCACAGTCGAAGGGTGCGAGATCGACGATGTGCAACAGCAGGCCGGTGCGCTGAAGATGTCGCAGGAACTGGTGACCGAGTCCCGCGCCTTCGGCCGCGCCTTCGATCAGCCCCGGGATGTCGGCAATCACGAAGCTGCGCTCCGGACCGACGCGCACTACGCCGAGGTTGGGATGCAGTGTCGTGAACGGGTAGTCGGCGATCTTGGGCCGCGCATTCGAGACCGCTGTGATCAAGGTCGACTTGCCGGCGTTGGGCATGCCGAGCAAGCCCACATCGGCGAGCACTTTCAGCTCAAGCTCGAGCGAGCGTTCTTCGCCGGCCTCGCCGTCGGTCTGCTGTCGTGGCGAACGATTGGTGCTCGACTTGAAGTGGATGTTGCCCAGGCCGCCCTTGCCGCCCTTGGCGAGCAAAGCGATCTGGCCATGTTCGACGAGATCGGCCACGACGTCTCCGCTGGCGGCATCCACGATCAGTGTGCCGACCGGCATGCGCAGATGCACGTCGTCGGCGCCTTTGCCGTAGCAGTCGGAGCCGCGGCCGTGTTCGCCCTTCTTCGCGCGATGCAGCTTCGCGAAGCGGTAATCGACCAGCGTGTTGATGTTGCGATCGGCGACCGCGAACACGCTGCCGCCACGTCCGCCATCGCCGCCGTTGGGTCCGCCGAAGGGAATCGATTTCTCGCGGCGAAAGCTCGCGATGCCGTTGCCGCCGTCACCGGCAACGACGTCGATCTTCGCTTCGTCGATGAACTTCATGGTGTGATCGGCCTGGTGTGATCAGCTTTCGGTCGCGCAAAAAACAAGGCCCCGCGAACTGCGGGGCCCGGCGGTTCCCGCGAGCGGACTCAGGCTGTGACCGGAGCGACGTTGACCATATGACGCTGGGTTGCGCCCTTGCGACCGAAGTTGACCGTTCCATCGACCAATGCATAAAGCGTGTGGTCCTTGCCGATGCCCACGTTCACGCCGGGATGAAGACGCGTGCCGCGCTGGCGAACGATGATCCCGCCCGCGTTGATGGCCTGGCCGCCGTAGACCTTGACGCCCAGGCGTTTCGATTCGGAGTCGCGGCCGTTGCGCGAACTGCCGCCTGCTTTTTTGTGTGCCATGGTGTTGGGCTCCTCAAACTGTCGCGGCGTTTGCGCTCTTCGCGCTTTCACCAGCGTTGTCGCCATTGATCGCGCCGATCAACAGTTCCGTGTAATTCTGGCGATGGCCCTGACGCTTCTGATAATGCTTGCGACGCCGCATCTTGAAGATCTTGACCTTGTCGTGACGACCCTGGGAAAGAACCGTTGCCGTGATCGTGGCTCCTGCGATGAGAGGCTGTCCGAACTGAATCGAATCGCCCGCACCGAGTGCGAGAACCTGATCAAGCGTGATTTCCTGACCCACGTCCGCCGGTATCTGTTCTATTTTCAATTTTTCACCGGCGACGACTTTGTACTGCTTGCCGCCGGTTTTTATGACCGCGTACATGTTGGACCTCTGCTTGGATGACCCGACCGCCGTGAACGGAGCGACCGTGGTTTACGGAAAACCCGCGATGATACAGTCGCTTGAGTGTACGGTCAACGCGATGCCGATTGCATCGGACCGCGAGGGGCGCGCGACGCTCATCGAATATAATTTTCGGCTGCCCGCCAACCGCCTTTGCTTCTCCCTACCGGCCATCGATCTTGAACGCATACGACGCCAGCCTTGCATCGCCCGAGATCGTGCGGGCGCCACCGCAGGCGTCAACGCTATTGGCGCCCGTCTCGGACGACATGCGCGCGATGGACGCGCTGATCCGACAGCGCCTGCATTCGGACGTGGTGCTCGTCAACCAGGTGGCCGAATACATCATCGGCGCGGGAGGAAAGCGGCTGCGGCCCGCGTTGCTGCTGCTGATCGCAGGCGCCCTCGACTATCGCGGAGCGCACCGGTTGACACTCGCCGCCGTCGTCGAATTCATCCACACCGCGACGCTGCTGCACGACGACGTCGTCGATGAATCCGATCTCAGGCGCGGACGCCAGACCGCCAACGCGCTGTTCGGCAACGCGGCCTCGGTGCTCGTCGGAGACTTCCTGTATTCGCGCTCGTTCCAGATGATGGTCGATGTCGGCAGCCTTCCCGTGATGCGCACGTTGGCTGATGCGACCAATGTGATCGCCGAAGGTGAAGTCCTTCAACTGCTCAACATTCACGACCCCGACGTCGACGAGGCGCGCTATCTGCAGGTGATTCGCTACAAGACCGCGAAGCTCTTCGAAGCCTCGGCGCGGCTCGCGGCGATCCTTGCCGGTTGTTCCGAGGCCGAACAGGAACCCTGGGCGGAATTCGGCCGTCGCATCGGCACCGCGTTCCAGTTGATCGACGATGTGCTCGACTACTCGGGCGTGACGGCCGAGATCGGCAAGAACGTCGGCGACGATCTGCGCGAAGGCAAGCCGACGCTGCCTTTGATCTTTCTGCTCGAGCGCGGCGATCCCGCCCAACAAACGATGGTGCGCGATACGGTGATCGACAGCGCACACGCCGACCTGGCGAGCATTCAGGCAGCGATCGATTCCAGCGGCGCGCTCGACTACACGCGAGCGATGGCGGCTCGCGAAGCCGATGTGGCGCGCGTGATAGCCGAGACGCTCCCCGAGTCGGATTACAAACGATCTCTGCTAGAATTATGTTGGTTTGCGATTCACCGCGATTTCTGACGCGGCACTCGAGCGCAAACCCATCAAGCAATAGCCGCATGGTCAGCAAGAGCCCGCGGACAAGTACGGGGTGTAGCTTAGCCTGGTAGAGCGCTACGTTCGGGACGTAGAGGCCGGAGGTTCGAATCCTCTCACCCCGACCAGTCTTCACAGTGAAGTCATTGTCGCGGGTAGGCATTCCGCGGGGCTTTCCGCGCAAATCCGCTCGGCGCTTCATCTAGTTTGTCGATGCCTTTGGGCATTCATGCAACACGCGGCGCGCGGCGATCGGGCAGCGGGGCTGCAACCGGGCCATTTGCTTTACAAACCAAAGTGCTGTCGGCATCATCGGACGGCGCTTGCAGGCTCTCATGAGCTTGTGCGTGAACCTGTCGACAGGTCGGCCAGAAGAGTCGGCTTTCGCGAACCCATCGGTGAACCGTCGACGACCCGACGGCAACCATTCCCACCTGATCCATGGCTGCACTGAGTTCCGCAACTTCGTCTCCTGCATCGTCCATCACCGGCCTCGGGCGTGCCTTGGTGCAGGCCGGGAAAATCAACATGCCGCAAGCGGAGAGCATCGCGAAAGCGGCGGCCGCTGCGCAGCTTTCCTTCATCGATCAGTTGATCAACAGTCGCGTGATGACGCCGCTCGAACTGGCCAGCAATCTCTCGCACGCGTTCGCGTTGCCGCTACTCGATCTGAATGCCTACGAGCCGGCGCAAATGCAGGCGGACCTGATCGACAAGAAACTGGTGCAGAGCTTGAAGATCGTCGGCCTGCACCGCCGCGGCAACAAGCTCACGGTCGCTATGTCGGACGCCGCCAACTATCAGGCGATCGACCAGGTGAAATTCCAGACCCAGTTGTCGGTCGAGGCGGTCGTCGTAGAGCACGACAAGCTGATGCAGTTGCTAGATCGCCTCGGGCAAAGCGCAGAGGCGGCGCTCAACGAATACATGAGCGACGATCTGCAGCTCGACTTCGAGGATGCGGAAGACGCGCCCAGCGAGGCGACGTCGGAAGTCGACGATGCGCCGGTGGTTCGCTTCCTTCAGAAGATATTGATGGACGCGATCAACGACGGCGCGTCGGACATTCACTTCGAGCCTTACGAACGCTTCTATCGAATCCGCTTTCGCCAGGACGGCATCCTGCGCGAGATCACGCAGCCGCCGCTTGCGATCAAGGACAAGCTCGCGTCGCGCATCAAGGTCATCTCGAGGCTCGACATTTCCGAGAAGCGCGTGCCGCAGGACGGCCGCATGAAGCTGGTTCTGTCCAAGACGCGAGCGATCGATTTCCGCGTATCGACCCTGCCGACCCTCTACGGCGAAAAGATCGTGATGCGGATTCTCGATCCCGCGCAAGCCAGGCTGGGCATCGATGCCCTGGGCTACGAGCCCGATCAGAAAGAAACGCTGATGGCCGCGATCCAGCGGCCTTACGGCATGGTGCTCGTGACCGGGCCGACAGGCTCCGGCAAGACCGTGTCGCTCTACACGTGCCTGAACATTCTCAACCAGCCGGGCATCAACATCTCCACCGCGGAAGACCCCGCCGAAATCCAGTTGGCCGGCGTCAATCAAGTCAACATGAACGACAAGGCCGGGCTGACGTTCTCGGCGGCGTTGAGAGCCTTCCTGCGCCAGGATCCGGACATCATCATGGTCGGCGAGATTCGCGATCTCGAGACCGCGGATATCTCCATCAAGGCGGCGCAGACCGGACACATGGTGTTCTCGACTTTGCATACCAACGATGCGCCGACGACGCTGACGCGTCTGATGAACATGGGCGTGCCCACGTTCAACATCGCATCGTCGGTGATTCTCATCACGGCTCAGCGTCTGGCGCGCAAGCTGTGCACATGCAAGGAGCCGATCAACATTCCCGATCAGGCGCTGCTCGAAGCGGGCTTCGCCGAACATGAACTCGACGGTTCCTGGCGACCGTATCGCGCGGTCGGCTGCGAGAAATGCAAGGGCAGCGGATACAAGGGACGCGTCGGCATCTATCAAGTTATGCCGATCAGTGACGAGATACAGAGACTGATCCTCGCCGGCGGCAATGCGATGGAGATCGCCGACCAGGCCAAACGCGACGGCGTTCGCGATCTGCGCGAGTCGGGATTGATCAAGGTCAAGGCCGGGATGACGACGCTTGAAGAAGTCATCGCGGTAACCAACGAATGATTCGTCAACTGATGACGCAGACAGTGATGCAGATCCGGCGCCGCGCGACGCGCGCGGTTCGCGATCGACAGGGAGATTGAGGATGGCGACAGCCAATCTGGCCAGGAGACCGGCCGCGGGCAGGGAAGCGATCTTTGCCTGGGAAGGAAAGGATCGCAACGGCAAGAACGTGCGCGGCGAAATGCGTGCGGCCGGCGATGCGTTGGTCAATGCCTCGTTGCGCAAGCAGGGCATCCTCGCCACCAAGATCAAGAAGCAGACCTTTCGCCGCGGCAAGAAGATCAGGGACAAGGACGTGACGCTGTTCACGCGCCAGCTCGCCACGATGATGAAGGCCGGCGTTCCGTTGTTGCAGGCCTTCGATATCGTCGGTCGCGGCCACTCCAATGCATCCGTATCCAAGTTGCTCAACGACGTGCGCTCGGACATCGAGACCGGCTCGAGCCTGAACCAGGCGTTCCGCAAATACCCGCTCTATTTCGATCCGCTGTTCTGCAACCTGGTCTCGGCGGGCGAGCAGGCCGGTATTCTCGATTCGCTGCTCGATCGCCTCGCGACCTACAAGGAAAAAATTCTCGCCATCAAGAGCAAGATCAAGGCCGCGCTGTTCTATCCGGCGGCGGTGGTGGGCGTGGGTTTCATCGTGACGGCGGTCATCATGATCTTCGTCATCCCCGCGTTCAAGAGCGTGTTCTCGAGCTTCGGCGCGGACCTGCCGGGACCGACGCTGGTCGTGATGGCGATCTCGGACTTCTTCGTGCAGTGGTGGTATCTGATCTTCGGCATCCTGTTTGGCGGCCTCTATTTCTTTTTCCAGGCCTGGAGGCGAAGTCCGAAGATCCAGGCGGTGATGGATCGACTTCTGCTGCAGGCGCCGATCTTCGGCGCACTGGTGCGCAAGTCGGCGATCGCGCGTTGGACGCGTACCCTCGCGACCATGTTCGCGGCCGGTGTGCCGCTGGTCGAGGCGCTCGATTCGGTCGGCGGCGCATCCGGCAACTGGGTGTACGCCGAGGCCACCAAGAAAGTTCAGGCCGACGTGTCCACCGGCGTGTCGCTCACCAACGCGATGCAGAACACCAACGTGTTTCCCAACATGGTGGTTCAGATGGTGTCGATCGGCGAGGAATCGGGTTCGCTCGACAGCATGCTGTCGAAGGTCGCCGATTTCTTCGAGGCCGAAGTCGACGATGCGGTCGATGCGCTGGCGAGCCTGATCGAGCCGCTCATCATCGTGATCCTCGGCGTGCTTGTCGGCGGCATGGTGGTCGCGATGTATTTGCCGATCTTCAAGCTCGGCCAGGTGGTGTGAATTCGGGTTGTTCGCGGCAGTCGACGCCGGGTTTGGCGCGCCCTCCGCGCGTCACGCTGAAGCGCGCGACATGATCGACGCCTTTCCTCCGAACCCGTTTCTGCTTGCGGGATTCGCCGGCTTGATCGGCCTGTTGATCGGCAGCTTTCTGAACGTCGTGATCCATCGCGTGCCGCGCATGCTCGAGCGCGGCAACGTCGTCGGGGTGCTCGAATGGTTCGCCGACCTCGACGACTACATCGATCGCTTCGTCACGAAGAAGGACGCGAGTCAGCGGGCTGCGTTGAAGAGTCGCCTGCGCGATGTGGAACCCGCATTCGCGGGCCTTGTCGCAGCGCTTCCCGACGAAAACCTGATGCGTCCCGGCTCGCGCTGCGGTGCTTGCGGGCATCGCATAGTCGCGCTCGAAAACATTCCGCTCGTCAGCTACCTGGTTTTGCGTGGCCGCTGCAGCGCATGCGCCGCGTCGATCTCCCCGCGCTATCCGGCGATCGAATTGTTGACCGGCGTGCTGTTCGCGGCGGTGGCGTGGCGCTTCGGTTTTTCGCTCGCGACGCTCGCGTCGCTGGTGCTGGTCGCTGCTCTCATCGCACTGACTTTCATCGATGCCGATGCGATGCTGCTGCCCGACTCGATCACGTTGCCGCTGTTATGGGTCGGGCTGATGTTCGCGGCCGCGGGCAGCTTCGTGCCGCTGGCGGACGCGGTGTGGGGCGCCGTCGCGGGGTACCTGAGCCTCTGGTCGGTGTACTGGCTCTACAAGCTCGCGACCGGCAAGGAGGGCTTCGGCTACGGCGACTTCAAGCTGCTCGCTGCGCTGGGCGCGTGGTTCGGATGGCAGGCGATCCTGCCGATCATCCTCATGTCCGCGGTCGTCGGCGCAGCCGTCGGCATCACGCTGATCGTGACCGGCAAGAAGACCATGGCCTCGCGCCTGCCGTTCGGCGTCTATCTCGCACCGGCCGGCGTACTGATGTTGTTCGCAGGCCGCCACGTGATCGAGTGGATCCTGCCGACGCTCGCGTGAACCCGCTCTACACCGTCGGATTGACGGGAGGCATCGGCAGCGGCAAGTCCACCGTGGCCGAGCGCTTCGCAAGCAAGGGCATCGCGATCGTCGATGCCGACGTCGCCGCGCATCGCCTGACCGCCTCAGGAGGCCTCGCCATCGATGCGATCCGCAAGGCTTTCGGACCCTCGTTCATCGCGGCCGACGGATCGCTGGCTCGCGCACGCATGCGCGCCCATGTGTTCGCCGATGAGCGCGACCGCAAGCGGCTCGAAGCGATCCTGCATCCGCTGATCCGTTCGCTATGCGATGCCGAACGTGCGAATGCGAATTCGCCTTATGTGATGCTGGTCGTGCCGCTGCTCTTCGAGTCGACACCGCAGTCGACGCCGCAGTCGACGCCGCAGTCGACGCCGCGAGCAGTCCAGCGAACGCTGGTGGTCGCGTGCGATGAACGCGTGCAGATCGAGCGCGTCATGCGTCGCAGCGCCATGAGCGAGGCCGATGTGAAGGCGATCATCGCGACGCAGATGCCGGCCGCGCAACGCCTTGCTCTGGCCGACGACGTCATCGACAACAGCGGTGCGCCGGAGGCGCTCGCCGAACCGGTCGAACGTTTGCATCGTCTGTATCTCGAAGCCGCAACTCGATACGGTTGACGCAAGAGCGCGCGATGCGTGTGCGTCGCGCGCGATCGATACCCGCGGCTCGGTTTGTCATTCGCGAGCGCATGCTTCAGAATCGCGCGGCGACTGAGTTCTTGCCGCAGGTCGCAGACACTTCGCGCACATTTTTCCTTTCGATCGGTACGCGCTCCCCCGTCCTCGCAGGCGTCCATTGATCCAGTACGAATATCCTTTCAACGAGCGCATTCGTACGCTCCTGCGTCTCGAAGACTTGTTCGACCGGCTCGAAATTTTTCTCGGGCAACCGCATCCCACGTCGCATCACGTCGCGCTGACCACGCTGTTCGAGATTCTCGACGTAGCCGGTCGAGCCGATCTGAAGTCCGATCTGCTGCAGGAGCTCGAGCGGCAACGTCAGTCGTTGACGGGACTGCGGGGCAATGCGGCGGTCGAGCAGAGCAGGCTCGAAGCGGTGCTGTCGGATATCGAGCGAGCCACCCATGCGCTCTACGAAGTGCCCGGCAAGGTCGGGCAGCATCTGCGCGACAACGATTGGCTGACCAGCATTCGCAGTCGCAGCATCATCCCGGGCGGAACCTGCGAATTCGATCTGCCGTCGTATCACGCGTGGCTCAGCCGCCCCGCGCAGCAACGTCTCGAATACCTCACTGCATGGGTCGCACCGCTGATGCCGCTGCGCCGATGTTTCGAGATCGTGTTGCGTCTGCTGCGCGAATCGGGCCACGCGATGCAGGTCGTCGCGGTGCAGGGCGGATTTCAACAGGTGCTGGGCGGCAAGTCGTATCAGATGCTGCAGGTCAGGCTCGACGAATCGCTGGGCGCGATCCCCGAAACGAGCGCCAACAAGTACATGATCTGGGTTCGCTTCACCGCACAGGACGGCGACATGCGTCCGCGTCCGATCGATAGCGACGTGCCGTTCGAACTCGTCCTCTGCAATCTCTAGCCTCGCGTCCGCATCGCATGGCCGTCGTCAAATGTCCGACCTGCGGCACGTCCGTCGTGTGGAATGCGGACAGTCCGTTTCGTCCGTTTTGTTCCGAGCGCTGCAAGAACGTCGATCTCGGCGCGTGGGCGAGCGAGCGCTATGCGATTGCGGACGCAGAGCGCAGCGGCGACGACAAGGACGAGCTGCCCGACTAGTCCGGTGCCGCGCTCGCGTCGGCGAGCCAGGCCTTGCGCAGGGCCAGTGCGCTCTTCGATGGCTTCTTGGCGTCGTCGATGACGGCGCGCATCGGAGCTACGTCGAGTTCCAGTCTTCGTTCCTGCAGGATATCGCCGCGAAAAAAAACGACGTCGACTGCATCGCCCGCGCGATAACGTGATAGCAACGCGTCGACGCGGCTGGGGGTCGCACGCAATTTGTCGATGGCGACAAGCACGTCGCCCGCGGCGAGCCCCGCCCGGTGCGCGGCGCAACCGTCGTCCACGTGCGTGATGCGGCACTCGTTGCCCGAAGCCGCGGTGCGAGCGCCGAGCGATGGACCCGGCTGTCGCGGCTCGAAACGCAGCGCGAGCCCGAATGCCGCGAGCTCTTCGACGAGCGGCAAGTCGTCGACGCCGTAAGCCCAACGCGCAACCTGCTCGCGCACATCGACGCCGGTCGCTTCGGAAACCAGCGCGGGAAACTCGTCCTCGCCGACTCCGCTTGCATCGCCGCCCGCATAGAAGTCGCGGCCATGGCGACGCCACATCAATCGCATCACGTCGTCGAGCGATGCCTTGCCGCGGCTCTTTCGACGTATCAAGAGGTCAAGACAAAGCGCGACCAGCGAGCCTTTCTTGTAGTAACTCACGATCGCGTTCGGTGAGTTCTCGTCCTGCCGGTAATACTTGACCCACGCGTCGAACGAACTCTCGGCGACGCTCTGGATCTTGCGTCCGCTTCCGTTCATCACGTCGTCGATGGTCTTGGTGATCGTCTCGAGATATTCCTTTGCGCTCGCGAGACCGGTGCGTACGAGAAAGAGGTCGTCGTAATAACTCGTGAAGCCCTCGAAGATCCAGAGCAGCGAGGTGTAGTTCTCGCGCTCCAGATCGTAAGGAACGAACACCCCGGGCTTGATGCGCTTGACGTTCCACGTGTGAAAGTACTCGTGACTGACGAGGCCGAGGAAGCTTCGATAGCCGACCGTGCTTGCGGGCTGACCGATCACCGGCAAGCCGTCGCGCAAACACAGCAGCGCGGTCGAAGAGCGATGCTCGAGACCGCCATAACCTTCGCCGGCAACCGAGGTCAGAAAGACGTAGCGCTCGAACGGCGCTTCATCCTTCCTGGTCGCGAAGAAGCGAATCTGCGCGGCGCACAGCTTCGCGAGATCGTCGTTGATGCGAGCCGCGTCGAGGTTCGGAATGTGGCCGGTGTACGCGATCTCGTGCGGCACGCCGACCGCGGTAAAACGCTCGAGCCGGAAGGTGCCCATCTCGACCGGATGATCGATCAGCGCATCGTAGTTGTCCGCGCGATAGACCCCGAAGCCTTGCCGTCCTGCTTGCCATTCCGGCAACGAAGTCGCGACGCGCCACTCGCGATACGCCTTTCCGCGCGGCGCAATCAGTTCGACTTCATGCGGCTGGTCTTCGCGTCCCGCGACGCGAAGAAATACGCTCGTGCCGTTGAAGAACGCGTGGCTCTCGTCGAGATGCGCGGCGCGCACCGATGGGTCCCACGCATACACGCGGTAACGCACGACCAGTGCGCCCGCGCACGGCCCGGCCTGCCAGGAGTGCTTGTCGAGCTTGGTCAATGCGAGCTTGCGGCCGCCGCCGCTTCTCACACCGAAGGCATCGACCGCGTCGATGGCGACGACGTTGCGTGCGAACTCGCGAATCATGTAGCTGCCGGGAATCCACGCGGGCAGAGCGAGGCGTTGACCCGCTCGATCGGGCTCACGCACTTCGCAAGTCACTTCGAAGTAATGGCCCTTCGGATCGATGGCTTCGATGCGATAACGCACCGGAGCGGTCGTGATTTTTCGCTGCACGCGTGACCTCATGACGATGACGATGACGATGACGCGGCCCGTTGTACGCGCGACAGATCGTCGCGCGTATCGATGTCGCGCAAAACGCCGGGATCGTCGCATTCGACGAGTCGTACCACGTGCGTTTCGAGCAGCCTGCTCGCGCCCGAGTCGCCGGCCAGCATTATCAACTCGCTGCCGAGCGTGCGCGCGAACGCGACCGGATGCCCGCGCTCTCCACGATACGCGGCAGCAACGATTTCGCACGTGCTCGTGATCTTGTCCGACCCGTGGTCTGCGGCCGCGGGCAGTGCGTCGGCAATCGCGCGGATCGTTGCGGGCGCGGTGAAGGGCATGTCGCCCAACGCGATCAACCATCCGCGTGCGTTGGGGAAGTCGGCTTGCAACGCCGCGATGCCCACCGCGATCGAGGCGCCGATGCCTTCCTTGGCGCGCGGGTTGCGTATCAGCCGCAGCGGCAGATCGGACAAGGCGGCTTCGATCAGGATCCCGCGTGCGGGCACGACCACTGCGACATGATCGAGCGCACTGCACAGCGCGCGAGCCGAAGCCGCGATCAGCGTGCGGCCGTCGGGCAAGTGCGCCAGCAACTTGTTGCGACGACCTCCCGCATCGAAACGCCGCCCGAATCCCGACGCGAGAAGCAGACCGACGACTGCGCCCGTCGAGGTGCCGCTTGCGCTCATGGCCGATAGGGCGGCGTCATGGTTTCGGAAACGTGGCGGCCAGCCTTTGTGCGAGCGCAGCTGGATCGGGCCATTCGAAGCGCAGGACCGCCGCGCGGTTCCCGGCCGGCGTGACGATCACGCGATGATCGACTTCATTGCCGCCCGCGGAGCGATAGAACGCCACGGTCTTCGCGTTGTCTTCATACACCCACAGGTGCATGGCCCATCCCGGTTGCGTGAGAGCCACCCAATGCGCGGCGCGCGCCATCAACAGGCGGCCGATTCCCCGACGATGCCGCTCCGGCGACACATGAAGATTGTCGAGAAGCGCGCCGAGTTCGGGCTCTTCGTCGAGCAGTACGCAAACGAAGCCCACGATTGCCGGGCCGCACGCACCATGTGCCGGCGCATCGTCGACTGCGACCGAGACGTGATGCTGCTTCTCGTCGAACTTCACGAAACGCGCAGCCCACAGGTCCTGCCTGTCCTCGGCCACATGACGATCGAGATAGTCGTCCGAGAGAATCTGCCGATAGGTCGACCGCCAACTGGCGGCATGAAGCGTCGCGATCGCATCGCAGTCGTCGCGGGTGGCTGTGCGAACAATCAAGAAGGGGACTCCATGAATCAGATAGGTCCGGCTGCGCAACAATCGCTGCTCGTATCGCGGAAAGAAAAAACGGATGCGAACGTGTTGCCGCGTCTCAACTGGATGGACAGGGCGCTCAGGCTGCTACCCAGGCCTTCACGGCTGCGACGGTATCTTCCTTTGGGGGAAAAGCGGGCTTGCGGTCGCCACCGAGGCTCTATCCCCATGCAACCAGCGCCGCGATCACCGCGTTTTCACTTTTTGGTGGGGCTGTGGACCGCGGGCGGGTCGCTCGCGGGGAAGGACTCTTCCAGGCTTTCGTCGATGCGCTCTTCGAGGGTCTTGCGCTTGTCGTTCTTTTCCGTTTCGGGAGCGGGAGTGTCCTTGGCGGGTGTGTCTTTGGATTCGGTTCGTGTGGCCATGTTCATTCCTTATCACAGGTGACGGACGATTTGCTTGACACCTCAAGCATTGACGTCGACGACAACGCGACCGCGAATGCGGCCGGCCATCAACTCTTCGGCCGCGGCGATCGCTTCGCCGAGCGCGATGGTGCGCGTGATCGTCTTGAGTTTGCCGCGATCGAGATCGCTGGCCAATCGCGACCAGGCGCGCCGCCGCATCGCTTGCGGCGCCATCACGCTGTCGATGCCGCGCAAGCTTACGCCGCGCAGGATGAAGGGCGCGACCGACATCGACAAGTCCATGCCTTGCGCGAGCCCGCATGCGGTCACCGTGCCGCCATAGCGGGTCTGCGCGCACACGTTCGCAAGCGTGTGCGATCCCACCGAATCGATCGCGGCCGACCAGCGCTCTTTCTGCAGCGGCTTGCCGGGGGAGGACAAGGTCGCGCGATCGATCACGTCGGATGCGCCGAGGCCGCGCAGGTAGCCGGCTTCGTCGAGCTTGCCGGTCGATGCGACGACGCGATGGCCGAGCCGGGTCAACAGAGCAATCGCGATGCTGCCCACCCCGCCCGATGCCCCAGTGACCAACACTTCACCATCGCCTGCACGAAGACCGCTGTCTTCGAGCGCGAGCACCGACAGCATCGCGGTGTAGCCGGCAGTGCCGATCGCCATCGCATCGGCGCTCGACAATCCTGCGGGACACGGCACCAGCCAATCGCCGGACAGACGCGCGCGCTGCGCGAGGCAGCCCCAATGCGTTTCACCGACGCCATAGCCGTTGAGAATGACCCGGTCGCCCGAACGAAAATCCGGATGCTCGCTGGTTTCGACGCGTCCCGCGCCGTCGATTCCCGCCACCATCGGCCATTTGCGCACCACCGGACTCTTGTCGGTGATCGCGAGGCCGTCCTTGTAGTTGAGCGTCGAGTATTCAACTGCGAGCGTGACGGCGTGCGGATCGCCCGCAGGCAATGACTCGTCGTCGAGGTCCGCGACTCGAGCAAGGAATCGATCGGCGTCGCGGGTCAGGTAGATGGCCTTGAACAAGAGGGCTCCTTCGAGAATCGGATGATCTATCCGGATCGGCGTGTCGATCGCTCTATCGATCACTACGCGGTCGGCAATGCGAAGGATTGTAGCGAGCGTGTGGTGTGATCGCCTATTCGCTGCGCCGATCCCCGCGCACGACGGTAAGATACCTCGCGTTTGCCCGACCGACTCCGTTTTCCCCAGCACACTCCTCAGCGACGACCCGCGCCGTGACTTTTCTCGAACATCTCGACGCACCTGCGGGCGCGCCCATCGCCCCATCGACCAAGATCGCGGCGATGCTCGATCATCCGACGCTCGCTGTCGCGGCAATCCAGAAGGGCCGCATCCGGCGAGTGAACGCGACGTGGAATGCGCTGTTCGCGTTGCGCACCGACGTGTCCGTCGAAACGCATCTCGTCACGCTCTTTCCGAGCGCCAACAGCGCAGACCGCTTCGAGCGAGGTCTCGCGGCCGAACTCGCGACCAAGGGCATGACCGCTCGCATCGAGCACATGCTGTTGCGTCGCGACGGCGCGGCGTTCATGGCCGAAGTGGTGGTCCATCTGTTCGATGCCGCCGATGCGGAACATGCGTTGGGCGCCGATGCGGTCTGGCAGGTGCGCGACATCACCGCGGAACGCGAACTGCGTCGCGAACTGCGCGAGCTCGAGGAGTACTACCGCGCACTGTCCACCTATCAATGGGACCTGACCTTCGTGGTCGATCGCAAGGACCGCATTTCATTCGCGAGTCCGTCGGTCGAAAGCGCGCTCGGATATCGGGCGCATGCCATTCTCGGCGAGCCTTTCGAATCGATGCTGGCGCCCGAGAGCGCGGCCGAGGGTATGCAGTGGTTGCGCAGTTCGCGCCAGCCACATGACGATCGGCCGCGCGACAGTTTTCCGTTGCGCGTGACGCACCGGGGTGGCGGGCATCGTGTGTTGTCGTGCCGCTCGCGCAATTGCCTCGACGTGCCGCGCATCGCGGGTGTCGTGATCAACGCCCGCGATGTCACCGAAGAAGTTCGCGAGGAGGAACTGGCGCGCGCCGCGCACGCGCGCGCGGTGCGCCTGCGCGAACGCCTGTTCGATCTCGCGACCGCGCCTGCGCAGGCGTTCCACGGTCGTATCGATGCGCTGTTGCAAGCCACCTGCGATGGTCTCGACACGTCCAGCACCAGTTTCTGGCAGGCGAGTCGCGAATCGCGCCTGCTCGAATGCCGCCATTCGCATCTCGCGCCTGCAGATGCATCCATTGGCGGCGCGCGCGTCCGGGAGCCGCTCGGGCATCGCTTCGATCCCGCAGAGTCTCCCGATTATGCAAGCGAGATGCGCACCAACCGGCCTATCGTCGTCGACGACGTGCGTCATCATCCGTCGATCGGAGCCGAGCATTTGAAGCGCCTCGAAGCCGCGGGCGTGAGCGCGCTGCTCGATTTTCCGGTGGCTTCCGGCGGTCGCGTCGTCGGCATGGTGTCGGTCAACCAGGCCGGTGGCCCGCGCGAATGGAAGACCGAGGAGATCGATTTCGCAGGCGGCATCTCGCTGCTCGTTGCATTGGCCATCGAGAGTCGCGAGCGTGAGGAGGCGGCGCAGCGCACTGCATTCATGGCATTGCATGACGGACTCACGGGCCTCTTCAATCGCACGCACGCCGAGCGTGAACTCGAGCGGCGCATCGGAGAGGCAAGGACCGGCGGCGACTCGTTGGTCGTCGCGATGATCGATCTCGATCTCTTCAAGGAGGTCAACGACGGTTATGGACATGCGATGGGCGATGCGCTTCTGGTCGCCGTGTCCCGGGTGCTGGTCGAAACGGCGGGACCCGATGCGCTGGTGGCGCGAATGGGCGGCGATGAATTCCTCGTCGCCTTCAAGCAATCGCGAGGCGGCGCATCCGAAGCGACGATCCAGAAAATGCTCGATCGCATCGGCGGCGAACCGCTGGTCGGCACCATCGAGCAGCAGGTGGGCGCGAGCATCGGCGTCGCGCACTATCCCGCGCACGGAAGCGACGCGGAGGCGCTGCTGCTGCATGCCGACATCGCGATGTACGAAGCCAAGAACCGCGGACGCAGCCAGGCCTTCGTCTTCAACACCAGACTCGCCGACAAGACGCGACTGCAGCGCGAACTCGATGCGGAGATCCAGGGCGCGCTCGGTAACAATGAGTTCTGCATGTTCTATCAACCGCAACTCGATTTCTCGAGCGGGGAAGTGATCGGGCTTGAAGCGCTGCTGCGCTGGCAGCATCCCGAGCGTGGCCTCCTCTTGCCGGATGCCTTCATGGGCGCCGCTCTTCACCGCGGAATGATCGAACCGATCACGAAGTGGGTGTTGATGCAGGTGTGCGAGCAGATTGTGGCGTGGCGCAGGTCGGGCGATGTGCTCGAGCTTCCGGTGTCGGTCAACGTCACCGGGCGGCAATTTCACGATCGTCGCTTGCCATCGATCGTGGCGGGAGCGTTGATGAAGAGCGCGTTGCCGGCGCGCATGCTGATTCTGGAAGTCACCGAAGAAAGCCTGATGGGCAATGATGTCGCCACCGAGCGTGTGGTCAAGGAATTGTCCAGGCTCGGCGTGCGCATCGCGATCGGCGATTTCGGCGTGGGGTATTCGTCGCTCGACTATCTGCGTCGCCTGCTGGTTTCACAGATCAAGCTCGACCGCGGCTTCGTCAGGGGCCTGCCCGACGATGCGGGCAGCGGCGTGATCGTCGCGGCATTGATCGAGATCGCCAGGCAACTCGACTATCAGGTCATCGCAGAGGGCGTCGAAACGCGCGAGCAGTTCGAGCACTTGCGTGCGGTCGGCTGCGAGGCGGGCCAGGGTTTCTACTTTGGCGCGCCGATGTCGGCCGATGAGATTCGCCTCTATCTGCAAGACCATCGGCCCAACAGCACGCGCTAACGAGGCGCCGCGATCGACGCGGCGTCGAACAGCCTCCAAAGGAGAATCGAGCGATGTCGTACGAGAACATTGTCGTCGAGACGCGCGAGCGCGTTGGTTTGATCACGCTTGCGCGGCCGAAATTTCTCAATGCGTTGAGCGATGCGCTGATGAACGAGTTGGGCGATGCGCTGCAGAAGTTCGACAGCGACGAAGCGATCGGCTGCATCGTCATCACGGGAGGCGAAAAGGCGTTCGCAGCTGGGGCCGACATCGGCGCAATGGCCGAATGGACGTACATGGATGTTTACAAGTCCGACTACATCACACGCAACTGGGAGGCGCTGCGCCGCGTGAGGAAGCCAGTCATCGCGGCGGTCGCGGGCTATGCGCTGGGCGGCGGATGCGAGCTTGCGATGATGTGCGACATCATCATTGCGTCCGACGATGCAAAATTCGGTCAGCCCGAGGTCAAGCTGGGCATCCTGCCGGGCGCCGGAGGAACGCAACGTCTCCCGCGCGCGGTAGGCAAGGCCAAGGCCATGGACATGTGCCTGACGGCGCGCATGATGGATGCAACCGAGGCCGAGCGCTCGGGGCTCGTCTCCCGAGTAGTCGCCGCCGCAAAGCTGCTCGACGAGGCCCTCGATGCCGCGGCAAAGATTGCGTCGTTCTCGCAGCCCGTCACGATGATGATCAAGGAGTCGATCAATCGTGCCTACGAGGTTCCTCTTGCAGAGGGAATTCTGTTCGAGCGCCGCACCTTTCATGCCGTTTTCGCAACCGGCGACCAGAAGGAAGGCATGGCGGCGTTCGCGGCCAAGAGGGCTGCACGCTTCTCCAATTCCTGATATAGTCCGCCTCCCCCGCCGATCTTGCGGTGGAGGAGCAAGCAGTAGCGAAGTGTGGCCGGAAGCAGCGTTTTTCACCGTCCCAACTTGACAGGCCTTACGCGGCCCATCATAATCGCGCCTCTTTGCTGCAGGAACTTGAGCAGAGGCAAATCAGCCTCGATCTTCGCCCCGGTTCCTCGCTCGTTCTTTAAAAATCAACAGCCGATAAGTGTGGGCGCTTGATGATCAAGTGCTGTGAATAGGGCAGCTGCGCGGTTCGCCGCAAGGTCCGCCAATTCACAATACAAAAGCATCAAATGCTCGCACAAGAAGAATGTAGGTATACACAACCTATATTCCAATGAGTGAGCGACCAATTCGAAAGAATTGAAAAACAGTGATTAAACTGAAGAGTTTGATCCTGGCTCAGATTGAACGCTGGCGGCATGCCTTACAC
>JBBRQU010000038.1:0-35131 GCA_038225855.1 Burkholderiales bacterium
GCGTCGACCATGTCCTGGCCGTTGGTCCACAACGCCGTGGCAGACCCTTGCCACGTGTCGCCACCGTCGAGCAGCAATGCACCCGGCCGTTCGGCGCGGACTTTCTTGACCAGCGTCGCGAGATGCGCGAAGCCGCCGACCTTGCCGTATTTCTTCGATGCCTCGACGAAGTCCAGATAGGTGAAGGCATGGGCTTCGCGAGTACCCGGCTTGATGTTGAACTTCTTGAGCAACGCTTCGCCGACCAGGTGCGGCGGCTTCCCGGCTTGCCCTGCGATGCCGAGGTTGACGTCGGGCTCGCGAAAACGAATCGGCGTCAATTGCGCATGACAGTCGGTCATGTGCATCAGGGTCACCCGCCCGGGCGCGGGCAGGGGGTCGAGCTTGTAGAGCGGGTCCAACCGATCAGCTTGAGCGGCGACCGAGTCGAGCGCGATGCCGCCCGCCGATACGACGGCAAGCATCTGCAGGAACTCGCGACGGTTCATCGACATGCGCAGCCCGCTACGTTGCGGCAGTGTAGACTGATGGCAATGGTCATTGATTGACCGGCGACGCGGGATCGAGCAGCAGCGCGACCACGTCTTTCATCTGCTGCTCGGTCAACACCTTGTTGTGCCCGAAGCGCGGCATGTTGGAACACGCGCTGTAGGCCTGCGCGTCGTAGATCTTGCCCCACGTATACTGGACGATCGCGTCGCTGTTGCCGCGCAATTTTCCATAGCGGTAGAGACTCGGGCCAATGTTGCCGTACGAGATTTCCTTGGCCGCGAGCTGATGGCACGCGTAGCAGTTGCCACCGTTCGTTCCGCCCACCTTGTCGCTGAATTGCATGCCGACGCCGTTCTGGGCGACGACTTCGCCACCCTTCCAGTCGCCAAGGTACTTTCCATCCGAAGGCGGCTTGATGGATTTGAGTTCGGTCTCCTCGATCTGCCTCGCCACCTCCTTCGGCAATCCCTCGGCATATTTCGAACACAGTTTTTGCGACTGATCCTGGTTCAGGACCGCTTCGACCGTTACCGGCCCCTGCGATTTGAACGCGGCCTTCATCATGGCCAGCGCGTCCGCGTCCGCATTGCCCGAGCCGGTCGCGAGCTGCGCGCAGCCTGCAACGGCGGCTGCGGCCAGCAACATACTGGTGACGACCCGCAACACTTTCGCTCGATTGACTTGATCCATTACTGCTCCTCGAGATCTTCTTACCGCTTCAGCGCCGGCGCATCGAATGTCCCGCCATCCGCATTCCTGGCGAGAAACATGGTCAGTGCGGTGATCAGGTCCGAGTCGTAAGCCGGCACCGGAAAGCGCTGCTGCCTGAAGCAGTCGTAAAGACGGTTCTGCATGGTTCGCACTTCGCCTTGCGACACGCGATAGGCCGGCCAGGTGGCGTAGGTCTTCTGTGCATCGGCAGGGGTCAACAGGTTCGGCAACTCCTGCAGGCGTATGCGCTGCTTGTCGCCTGAATGACAGGTCGCGCAGGAAAAATCGTAGGCGCCGCCGCGAAAGAAGAAGATTTCCTTGCCGGCCGCATACATCCTTGCTTCCTCCGGATGCTTGGCCTTGACCGAGATCTTCATGCCGCGCGATTCGCCCGCGATGTAGGCGACCAACGCCTCCATCGGCGATTGCCTTTCGCCCTGACCGAAATGATTGGCGACGGCTTCGGCCTCGGTGAATCCCTGCAGCTTCACCATGCAGTAAGCAAGCCGTTGTTCGACGTCCATCACCCTGTTCGCATCGGAAAAATAACGGGGCAGTTCGACATAGGCGCCCTTGACGACCCCCGGACCCTTGCCGAGATCGCACGCGGTGAGCGCGACCTTGTTGGGGCCACGCGGCGTTTTCCACAGGCCTTCACCGCGAGCCTCCCAAAGCTCGGCGGGGTTTCCGTCGGCAAGCAGCTGTCGATATTTCGCGATGTCGTCGACCGCGCTATTGGTCTGCGCAAAGGCCCACAGGGGCACGACGGCACCAATGACCAGCCAGTAACGCGCACGAAACGCGCGCTGGAGAAAATCTGTGCTCATGATTGCTCCTCAGGGCCGCGGGTAGACATAGCCTTCGCGCGCCTGCAGTCGCGCGACTTCGGCAACTCCCGCCGGCACGATCTTGACCTCGGGCAACACGCGCGATGGATCGATACCGCTCGCGGTCAGTGAATTTTTGCAAAGTCGAAATTGCACACCCTTGGACACCAGATCCTCGATCGTCGCGTCAAAGGGATTGCCGTTCTTGTCCTTCGCGCCGTCGAGCATGAAGTCGATGCCGGGGCCGTTGCCGACGACCACGATCTTGACGGTCGGATCGGCTTGCAAGTGGTTTCGTATATTGCCCATCGCATGCGCCGCCTGAGCTATCCCTTCGGTGAGGTGATAGACAACCTTGATGGATTGCTTTCCCGCCGCGTGCGCGGTCAGGAAGAACGCGATGCCGAACGGCAGCAGCAGCGCGAACAGTATTCGGTGAATTCGTTTCATGCTTGTCTTTTTCATGGGGCCAACCCACCGGCGGTCCCGCACTTGCGGCGGGATCCGCATCAAGCCGTCATGTGATGGTGCCCTCGTCGGTGCGCGTCTCGCCGCGGTTGTCGACCCACGTTACCTGGACCTTGTCGCCCGGCTTGCCTCCTGCGAACTGGAACTGCAGGAAAGGATTCTTGGACACCGCGGTGCCCCACTGCGCCGACAGAACCGTGCGACCGTTGGTGGTCGCGGTCACCGTCTGAATGAACCAGGCAGGAATGACCTTGCCCGCCGGGTCCTTGCGCTGCCCGCTCTCCATCTCGTGACCCATCAATACCTTGACGACCGTTTTGTCGCCGCTCGTGCTCGCGCGTATGCGCATCGGATCTGGCATGTCTGTCTCCTTATGTCTGTCGTCCTTGCGAAGAATCCGCGATCAGCCGCCGCAGCCGCCCAGCGTGACCTTCACTTCCTTCTTCGCGAAATACAGCTTGCCGTCGGCCTTTACGAGCGCGTAGATGTCGGTCGACTGGCCAAGCTTGACCCGCGTAGTGATCATGGGATCGGTGCCGTCCGGAATCGCGAATGCTGCCGCGAGCGTGGTCGGATTCTTTTCGACCAGGATCGCGATCTGCTCGACCTTGGGGATCTTGCTCGACACGCTGATCGGCACGACCGCACCGTTCTCCGCAATATCCGGGGCCGTGAGCGTGATGTCCTTGCTTTCCATGGGAGTGCCGGCACCCAGCAGTTTCTCGGTATCCTCGACGTTCTTGGTTTCGAACCATGCCTTGTTCCATTCGGCCGCGGCCATCGCACTTCCGGGCTTGATCAACCCGGCCGCAAATGCCAAGCCCAGAACGGTCAGCCCGCCGCTCTGGCGCATAAAGGTTCTTCGTTGATCCATCATGAGAGTCTCCATTCAATTTGCCGGAGCACCGGCACGGACCCAGGTCGCAAGAATTTTCGCTTCGGCAGCGCTGATGCCCGCAGCGGGCGGCATCGGAACAGCGCCCCAGACGCCGCTGCCGCCCTTCTGAATTTTTTCGGCAAGACGATCGACCGCCTTCGCGCCCTCCTGGTATTTCTCGGCGACGTCTCGGTAGGCCGGACCGACAATTTTCTTGTCGACCGCATGACATGCCAGACATGTGCCTTTGGCCAGGAGACGCTTGACCAGTGCGGCCTCAGGCGCCGATTGCGCTGCGACCGTTCCGAACGACGCCATTGCCAAGGCCATCGGCACCAGAAATAGCGCGCCGGCGCTGCGGATCGTTTGCATCATTTCCATTCGCTGTCCGTTCACTTGTCTATCGTCGATATCCAGTGCGCGATTGCCTTCACGTCCGCATCCTTCAGCTGCGGTTGCGGCGGCATGGGGACCGCACCCCAAACCCCCGAGCCGCCGGTCTTGATTTTTCCGATCAAATAGCTCTCCGCATCGCTACGGTCCTTGTATTTTTCACCGATGGCCTTGAAGGCAGGGCCGACGATCTTGGTGTTGACTGCATGACAGGCAACGCATCCCGACGACGTCGCGAGTGCGAGCCCGTCCGATTTGGCCGCCACGGCCTTCGGTGCTGCGTCGGGCACTGCCGAGTTCGAAGAGGAGAGGTTGATCGCACGCGTTTCCCCGAAGGCTCGGGTCTGATCTGCGGGATTCCCATTGGCGCCGCGAGCGGCGTCGGGCAGCGTGGATGCGATCTTGTCAGTGACCGGGCAATCCTTCATGCAAGCGACGCTCTTGACATCGGGCTTGCCGCGCACGTCCCACAGACCGTGATCGCGGGTCGTGCCATTGCGGTTCGGCAAGCGTGCCTGTGCTTCCGCGATATTCTTGTCCGACAGCGTGAAGTCGTCGGGCAGGACGTCGGCCATGTTCAGGATGTAGGCCACGACCGCGTAGACCTCGTCGGTGCTCAGGGACTTCGGCGCGTTCCACGGCATCGCGCGGTGGATGTAGTCCCACAGCGTCGAGACCGTGCTGACCTTCATCATCGTGGTCCGCTGCGGCGCGCTGTTGTTGGTGAGCGCGGCGACGTGTCCGGTCTTGATATCCTCCTTGGTGGTCCCGCCGACGATGGGCGTGAACACCTCGTTGCTTTCGCCGAAGGTCCCGTGGCACGACGCGCACTTGGCTTCCCAGATTTCCTGGCCGCGCGCTACGGTGCCCGAGCCTTTCGGCAGGCCTTTGAAATCGGCGCGCACGTCGATGTCCCATGCGCGAATCTCGGCGGGTGTCGCGAGTCGGCCGACGCCTGTGACTGCCGGAGTCGCGACCTGCGCGGAGCGATCGGCAGACCACGCGACATCGCACGCACCGATTGCGCAGGCGGCGAGCACGGCGAGCTCAATACGCCTGAACATTGCTCACCTCGCCCGACTCTGCGACCTGCCACGACTGGATCGCGTTGTTGTGATAGATCGAGCGCGTGCCGCGTACCGCGCGCAGCTCGTTGATCTTCGGCTGCACGTAGCCGGTTTCGTCGATCGCGCGCGACTGCAGGATGGCGGGGCGGCCATTCCAGGTCCAGCCGATGTTGAAGCGCGTCAATGCCTTGGTCAGTATCGGGTTCTCGAGACGTGCGCTCGTCCAGTTGCGACCGCCGTCGAACGAGACATCGACTCGCTTGATCTTTCCACGCCCCGACCACGCGATTCCGCTGATGTTGTAGAAACCCTTGTCGAGCAGCATCTGGCCGCCCGAAGGCGCGGTGATGACCGACTTGCATTCCTGGATCGACGTGTACTGACGCAACAGACCGTTGGGCATCAGGTCGACGTAATGAATGTTCTCGTCCTTGGTGTCCCACGGCTGGTCGCCGACCTCGAGGCGCCGCAACCACTTCACCCACGACACGCCCTGCACGCCTGGCACGACCAGGCGCAGCGGATAGCCGTTCTCCGGACGCAGCATCTCGCCGTTCATGCCATAGGCCACGATCGCATCGTCGAGCGCGCGATCGATCGCGATGGTTCGCGTCATGCCCGATCCATCGGCGCCTTCCGCGAGGATGAACTTGCCGTTCTTCCTGTCGAAGCCGCAGTCCTCGAGCAGAACCGACAGCGGCACGCCGGTGTACTCGCAACACGACAACATGCCGTGGGTGTACTGGACCGTCGGCACCGCGACGTTGCCCCACTCCATGCTCGAGTTGGCGCCGCACTCGATGAAGTGAATGCGCGAGACCGAGGGCAGGCGCATCAGGTCGTCCATCGTATAGACCTTGGCGTTGGCGACCATGCCGTTGACCATCAGCCGATGCGTGGCCGGATCGATATCGATCCAGCCTTGATGGTGACGTTCGAAATGCAAACCGTTGGGCGTGATGATTCCGAACAAACCCTGCAAGGGCGCGAACGCGACCGAGGCCGCGGAAACGCGCGTCAGTCCGGGGCTTTCGCGTCGCTGAAGGTTGCGCTCGTATTTCGAAGGCGCGCCGTAACCGTTCGCAGCGACCGGCTTGCCCAGCGTCTTGCTGTATTCCGGCAATTCGAGAATTGCAGGGTCGCCTGCATTGCTTGTATCGGCCGCAAGCGCGTTGACCGAGGCTCCTGTCGCCAGCGAAGCGCCGGCTGCCGCGAAGGCTTTCTTCAGGAAGCCGCGACGGCCCGCGGCGACGGCGGCGATGTCTTCGGCCGACAGGAAATTTTCGGGTGCGAGCCGTAATCGGCCGACACGGTTCGACGCCGGACTCATCTGCCTCGAAGCCGCATCTCGCCGGATGCCGACGGCTCGGCCGCCACGAGTTGTTCGATCGCGAACCGCGTGCAAACGGTCCGGCACAACTCGACCACCAATTCATTTACGACGCGGTAATGGATCTGACTGCCCTCGCGCCGCCGAGCGACAACGCGATGCCGGTACAGGAGCGCCAGGTGCTGCGAGACGTTGGACTGCGCGGCGCCCGTTTCCTCGACGATTTCGCTGACGCTTTGTTCGGCCTGGCAAAGAACGCGCAGGATGCGCAGACGCATCGGGTTGGCGAGCAGTCCGAACAACTCGGCCGCGGACTCGAACACCGGCTGCATTTCGTCAACGTTGAAAACTGGATTGCTCACGGTACGTGCATATGCGTATGCGCGCATATGTGAATATTGGAATAAATTGAAATGTAGCGGGTTACTTCTCGCACGCGCAAGAACTTTCGGTGTTGCGCCGCAACCGACGCGGAGATTCGGCCTGCCCCGGGCAAAGCGTCATTTCCTGATGAGCGCAAGAAATTCCATCCGGGACTGCGCGTTGGTGAGAAAGGTACCCCGCATGACGCTGTTGGTCATGTGCGAACCGTCCTTGACGCCGCGCCATTGCGTGCACAGGTGATCGGCCTCGAGCACGATCGCGATGCCGTCCGGGCGCATCGCCTCTTCGAGCAGGTCGGCGAGCTGCACGACCGCTTCTTCCTGGATCTGCGGACGACTCATCACCCAGTCGGCGACCCGCGAGAACTTCGACAGGCCGATGAGATTTGACATCTCGTTGGGCAATACGCCGATCCAGAGCTTGCCGATGATGGGCACGAAGTGGTGGGAGCACGCGCTGCGCACTGCGATCGGCCCGACGATCATCAGTTCGTTGAGCCGCTCGGCGTTGGGGAACTCGGTCAGTACGGGCCTCTGCCGGTAGCGTCCCTTGAATACTTCATGGAGGAACATGCGGGCGACGCGTCGCGCCGTGCCTCGCGTGTTGTGGTCGTTTTCGGTATCGATGACCAGCGCCTCGAGCAGCGCCTGCATCTTCTGCGCGACTTCATCCTCGAGGGCGTCGAGCTCCGCGACATCCTGAATGAAGTCGGCGATATTGTCGTTCGCGTTCGCACGATGTCCTGCCTTCTCGATGCGGCGACGAATCGCTCTCGAAACCGGCTCGGCCACGCCCGCGGGTTCCGCCTCGGGACGACGATTGAGTACCGGGGCGGCTCGCTCCTTGTCCTTGTCCTTGCCTGCCATGGCACACCCTTCCTTGAAGTGAATGCCGCCGACCCCCGGCGGCCGTAAAGCGTCGCACCATCGCACCATTGTCGCAAACGGCCGGTGATAAGCTGACCGGCTCGAACTCACCAGCGATGACCTCCATGCCCGGCCTTCTGCCCGATATCGATCCCGACGGCTTGCTCGAATACTCGGTCGTCTTCACCGACCGGTCGCTCAATCACATGTCGCAGAAGTTTCAGCGCGTGATGCGAGACCTGTCCGTGATTCTCAAGGACGTCTACCACGCGCAGTCGGCGATCGTGGTGCCCGGTGGCGGCACGTTCGGCATGGAGGCCGTGGCCCGGCAGTTCGCGACCGATCGGAAAACGCTCGTGATCCGCACCGGCTGGTTCAGCTATCGCTGGACACAGATCTTCGAGATGGGACGGATTCCTTCGGAGGCTATGGTGCTCAAGGCACGGCCGATCGCGTCCGGTCGCCAGAGCCCGTTCGCACCGCCGCCGATCCGCGAGGTGGTAGACGCGATCCGCGAGTATGGTCCGGAATGCGTGTTCGCGGCGCACGTCGAGACCGCAGCCGGCATCCTCCTGCCCGATGACTACCTGCGTGCGGTCGCCGACGCGGTTCACGAGGTCGGCGGCCTTTTCGTCCTCGATTGCATTGCCTCGGGCGCGCTGTGGGTCGACATGCAGGCCACGGGAGTCGACGTGCTGGTGAGCGCGCCCCAAAAGGGCTGGAGCGGTTCGCCTTGCTGCGCGTTCGTCATGCTCGGCCAGAGCGCTCGCGCCGTCCTCGACGGTACGACCAGCACGAGTTTCGCGGTCGACCTCAAGAAATGGCTGCAGATCATGGAAGCCTATGAAGCCGGCGGCCACGCATACCACGCGACGCTGCCGACCGACGCGCTCGCGCGCACGCGCGATGCGATGCTCGAGACGCGCGACTACGGTTTCGAGAAGCTGCGCGCCGAGCAGATGGAGCTTGGCCGGCGCGTTCGCGCGCTCCTAACCAGCAAGGGGCTGCGCAGCGTCGCCGCCGCAGGCTTCCAGGCGCCGGACGTGGTCGTCAGCTACACCGACGATCCCGGTTTGCATACCGGCAAGGCCTTCCTCGGCGAAGGCCTGCAGACGGCGGCCGGCGTTCCGCTTGAGTGCGACGAACCGGCCGATTTCAAGACCTTTCGTCTCGGACTGTTCGGGCTCGACAAGTTGCATCACCTCGATCGGACCGTGGCGAATCTCGACAAGGCACTGACTGCGATCCTGGACGCCTCACCCTCTTCACGCGCGGCAGCCTGAGGGGCGCCTATCCCGCGCCTCGAGATCGGTACAGCAGGGCGAGATGCCAGAAATTCGGTTCGTTCACAGCGTATTTCTTTGGCCATACATGCGCATACACGCATATACGAATACGATCCATAGCCGAAAGTCGGCATCGAAAGGAATCGGCTCGACGTAAAAAGATTTGCCGGTTCCGGTGCTGTCGGGGGCGAGGCGGATGCCGCGAGCCGCTTCGGGCCGAAGCGACCTCTCCAATCGCGAGCAGACCGCCACATGGATCGGGTGGCTAAGGCCCGTGCCAAGTGATATTCTTTCGGCCTTTCTTTGTCGCGCGAACGACCTCATGTGTAAGCGCGAGAAGCAATCCGCTGATTCGGCATGGTCGAACTGCGGAGGTTGATTTCAACCCGAAATCACCCACTCGGCACCCGGGATACTCGGGGAAAGGTGAAGCATCATGATGCAAGAGTCGCGTCTGAATTCCTATCTCTTCGGCGGCAACGCCCCCTATGTCGAAGAGCTCTATGAGTCCTACCTGGACAACCCCGGCTCGGTGGCGGAGCACTGGCGCGATTATTTCGACCAGATGCAGCATGTGCCTGCAGCCGACGGCAGCAACGCGGCCGATGTCGCGCACGCACCCATCGTCGAATCGTTCGCGCAGCGCGCGCGCGATCGTCGGCTCACGCCGCCCAACGCCGCCGATGACGTGCTGGCGACCAAGCAGGTCTACGTCCAGCAGATCATCGCGGCCTATCGCTATCTGGGCGCGCGCTACGCCAACCTCGATCCGTTGAAGCGCCAGGAGCGCCCGACCATTCCCGAGCTCGAGCCGGCGTTCTACGATTTCGCCGAAGGCGACATGGCGACGATCTATCCGGCGCCCAATACCTATTTCGGCTTCGAGGCGGCTTCTCTGCGCGAAATCGTCAAGGCCTTGCGCGAGACTTATTGCGGCTCGATCGGCGCCGAGTTCATGTACATCAGCGATCCGACGCAAAAGCGCTGGCTGCAGGAACGTCTCGAATCGATCCGCGCGAATCCGCACTTCGGCGCCGAGACGCGCAAGCACATCCTCGAGCAGCTCACAGCGGCCGAGGGCCTCGAACGCTACCTCGCCACCCGATACGTCGGCCAGAAGCGCTTCTCGCTCGAAGGCGGCGAGAGCTTCATTCCCGCGATCGACGAAGTCGTGCAGCGCGCGGGCAGCGAGGGCGTGCAGGAGATCGTGATCGGCATGACGCATCGCGGCCGCCTCAATCTGCTCGTCAACGTATTGGGCAAGATGCCGTCCGATCTCTTCGCCGAATTCGAAGGCAAGCACGTCGATGATCTGCCGTCGGGCGACGTCAAGTATCACAAGGGTTTCTCGAGCGACGTGACGACGCCCGGTGGTCCGGTGCATCTGTCGCTCGCGTTCAATCCGTCGCATCTCGAGATCGTCAACCCGGTGGTCGAGGGTTCGTGCAAGGCGCGCATGGAGCGGCGCGGCGATGTCGATGGCAACCAGGTGTTGCCGATCCTGGTTCACGGTGACGCGGCCTTCGCGGGTCAGGGCGTGGTGATGGAGACGCTCAACCTCGCGCAGACGCGCGGCTACGGCACGCACGGTACGGTGCACATTGTCATCAACAACCAGATCGGCTTCACGACTTCGGATCCACGCGACTCGCGCTCGACGCTCTATTGCACCGATGTCGTCAAGATGATCGAAGCGCCGGTGCTGCACGTGAATGGCGACGATCCCGATGCGGTGATTCTCGCCACGCAGATCGCGGTCGACTATCGCAAGACCTTCAAGCGCGATGTGGTGATCGACATCGTGTGCTTTCGCAAGCTCGGCCATAACGAGCAGGACACGCCGGCGCTCACGCAGCCCCTGATGTACAAGAAGATCGCGCAGCATCCCGGAACGCGCAAGCTATACGCCGACCGCCTCGTGGCGCAGGGCGTGCTGTCGGACGCCGAAGCCGAGCAGTACGTCACCGCGTTTCGCGCAGCGATGGACGCGGGCAGGCACACGGTCGATCCGGTGATCTCGAACTTCAAGAGCAAGTATGCGGTCGACTGGATGCCGTTTCTCAACCGCAAGTGGACCGACTCGGCCGACACCGCCGTGCCGATCACGGAGTTGAAGCGCATCGGCGCGCGCATCACTGCGTTGCCCGCGGATTTCAAGCCGCATCCGCTGGTCGAGAAGGTCATCGCCGATCGCGCCAAGATGGCGCAGGGTGAACAGCCCCTCGATTGGGGCATGGGTGAACAC
This sequence comes from Burkholderiales bacterium, assembly GCA_038225855.1. GTDB lineage: Bacteria > Pseudomonadota > Gammaproteobacteria > Burkholderiales > Burkholderiaceae_D > CAHJXF01. The sequence goes on from JBBRQU010000038.1 coordinate 10,947, forward strand.
CTGGCGTTCGCGTCGCTGGTCGCGTCGGGCTTCGCGGTGCGACTCACGGGTCAGGACTCGGGGCGCGGCACGTTCACGCATCGGCACGCGGTGCTGCACGCGCAGAATCGGGAACGCTGGGACGCGGGAACGTACGTCCCGTTGCAGAACGTGTCCGATGGTCAGGCGCCATTCACGGTGATCGACTCGGTCTTGTCCGAAGAAGCCGTGCTTGCTTTCGAGTACGGCTATTCGTCGGCCGAGCCCAACACGCTCGTGGTCTGGGAAGCCCAATTCGGCGACTTCGTCAACGGCGCGCAGGTCGTGATCGATCAGTTCATCTCGTCAGGCGAAGTCAAGTGGGGTCGTGTGTCGGGCCTCGTGCTGATGTTGCCGCACGGATACGAAGGCCAAGGCCCCGAGCACTCATCGGCGCGTCCCGAGCGTTTCCTTCAGCTTTGCGCGGACAACAACATGCAGGTGTGCCAGCCCACTACGCCAGCGCAGATCTTTCATCTGTTGCGCCGCCAGATGATCCGTTTGTTCCGCAAGCCACTCGTGATCCTCACGCCCAAGTCGCTGTTGCGTCACAAGGAGGCGGTGTCGGATCTGCACGATCTGGCGCGCGGTGGTTTTCAGACCGTGATCCCCGAAACCGCGGATCTCGATGCGAAGAAGATCAAGCGCGTGATCGTATGCTCGGGCAAGGTCTATTACGAACTGCGCACGGCGCGCGGCGAGCGCGAGGACACGGTGATCCTGCGGCTCGAGCAACTTTATCCGTTCCCGCACAAGGCGTTTTCGACCGAGTTGAAAAAATATCCCAACGCGACCGAGATCGTGTGGTGTCAGGACGAGCCGCAGAACCAGGGCGCGTGGTTCCAGATTCAGCACAACCTGCTCGAGAACCTCGACGACAACCAGAAGCTTTCGTACGCGGGTCGCCCCGCATCGGCGTCGCCTGCCGTCGGCTATTACGCGAAGCATAACGAGCAACAGAAGGCACTGATTCAAGCCGCCTTCGGCCGCGCGCGCGGGCTGGTGTTGAGCAAGTAACGTCGTCGTTCCGGCGAAGGCCGGGACCCAAGTTTTGTCGAACGAACACTTGGACCCCGGCCTTCGCCGGGGCGACAAGTCAAACATCGGAGCACCGCATGGCCCTCGTCGAAGTGAAAGTCCCGCAACTGTCGGAGTCGGTGGCCGAGGCAACGCTGCTCCAATGGAGGAAGAAGGCTGGCGATGCGGTCGCGCGCGATGAAGTGTTGGTCGAGATCGAGACCGACAAGGTCGTGCTTGAAGTTCCGGCCGCATCGGCAGGGGTGCTCTCGGAAATTGTTCAGCCCGACGGCAGTATCGTCACTTCGGATCAGCTGATCGCGAAGATCGATACCGACGGGAAAAGCGCTGCCGCTGCGCCTGCGACGTCCGCTGCGCAGCCTGCAGCCGCGCCGGTGCCTCAGCCTGCTGTTGCACCTGACGCGCAGCCGGCACCCGCCGGGTCGTCGCCGATCGCAATGCCCGCCGCCGCCAAGATCATGGCCGAGAACGAATTGTCGGCCGATCAGGTCGCAGGGTCCGGCAAGGGCGGGCGCGTCACCAAGGGGGACGCGCTCGGCGCCGTTGCATCGGGCGCCGCGAAATTACCGCCCGCGCAGCCCGCGACCAATCTGACGTCGACCCGCGCGCCCGCGCCTGCGGCAGCCACCGTTTCCGCCCACCTCGATGCCGACGCGATGCTCGACGGCCGCAGCGAGCAGCGCGTCCCGATGTCGCGCCTGCGCCAGCGGGTCGCCGAGCGTCTCGTGCAATCGCAATCGACCGCGGCGATTCTGACGACCTTCAACGAGGTCAACATGGCGCCGGTCATCGACATGCGCAATCGCTACAAGGAGAAATTCGAAAAGGAACACGGCGTCAAGCTCGGCTTCATGTCGTTCTTCGTCAAGGCCGCGCTCTATGCGTTGAAGAAGTATCCGATCGTCAACGCGTCGATCGACGGTACCGACATCGTTTATCACGGCTACTTCGACATCGGCATCGCGGTCAGTTCGCCGCGTGGCCTGGTGGTGCCGATCCTGCGCAACGTCGATCAGATGAACTTCGCGGATATCGAAAAGAAGATCGCCGAGTACGCGACCAAGGCCAAGGACGGCAAGCTCGCGATCGAAGACCTCACCGGCGGCACGTTCTCGATTTCCAACGGCGGTACATACGGCTCGATGCTCTCGACGCCGATCATCAACCCGCCGCAGTCGGCGATCCTCGGCGTGCACGCGACCAGGGACCGGCCGTGGGTCGAGAACGGACAGATCGTGATCCGCCCGGTCAATTATCTGGCGATGTCGTATGACCATCGCATCATCGACGGCCGCGAAGCGGTGCTGTCCCTGGTCGCGATCAAGGAAGCGCTCGAAGATCCGGCGCGCATTCTTCTGGATCTTTGAGTCGCAATCGTCACCTCGGGACCTTTGATCATGAGCATCGCAGACGACATCGAGAGACTCGGCGCACAACGCGACGCGGGCCGCATCACCGAGGCCGAGTTCGAAGCGGCCAAGGCGAGATTGTTTGCCGAAGGCGCACCCAACGACGATACGGCGATCAACACGCTGCGCCGATCGATCAGCGATCGATGGGTCGGCGGCGTGTGCGGCGGCCTGGCAAAACTCACCGGCGTCGAGAGCTGGATCTTTCGCTTGCTGTTCGTGGTCGCGATCCTGTTCGGCGGCTTCGGTTTCATTCCTTACATCCTGCTGTGGATCTTCGTGCCGCCCGAGGGCTCGCGCTGATCGAACGCTTGTCAAATAACTCATGAGCAAAAACTTCGACGTCGTCGTCATCGGCGCTGGTCCCGGGGGTTACATCGCCGCGATACGCGCAGCGCAGTTGGGGCTGTCGGTCGCTTGCATCGATGCCTGGCAGAACGCCAAGGGCGGCGCGGCGCTCGGCGGCACCTGCACCAACGTCGGCTGCATTCCGTCGAAGGCGCTGCTGCAATCGTCGGAATATTTCGAGCATGCGGGCCACGGCTTTGCCGAGCATGGCATCGGTGTCGAAGGCCTCAAGCTCGACCTGGCACAAATGCTCGCGCGCAAAGACAAGGTGGTCCAGCAGAACAACGACGGCATCACCTACCTGTTCAAGAAGAACAAGATCACTTCGATGCTCGGGACGGGCTCCTTCGTGCAGAAGGTCGATGGCGGCTACGAGATCAAGGTCGCGCGTGAGGGCGCCGCCGACGAGACGGTCGTCGGCAAACACATCATCGTCGCGACCGGCTCCAACCCGCGTGCATTGCCCGACGCACCGTTCGACGAGAAGCTGATTCTGTCGAACACCGGCGCGCTCGCGATCGGCGAGGTGCCCAGGCGACTGTGCCTGATCGGCGCGGGCGTGATCGGCCTCGAGATGGGCAGCGTGTGGCGACGCCTGGGCTCCGAAGTGACGGTGCTCGAAGCGCTGCCGACGTTTCTGGGCGTCGTCGACGACCAGGTCGCGAAGGAAGCGAAGAAGGCATTCGACAAGCAGGGTCTGTCGATCACGCTGGGCGTGAAGATTACCAAGGTCACGACCGCGAAAAACGGCGTCACCATCGAGTACACCGATGCCCAAGCCAAGTCGCAGAAGGTCGGCGTGGACAAGTTGATCGTCTCGATCGGCCGCACTCCCAACACCGACGGTCTCGACGGCGACGCAGTGGGATTGAAGCTCGACGAGCGTGGCTTCATCGCGGTCGATGCCGATTGCAAGTCCAATCTCGACAACGTGTGGGCGATCGGCGACGTCGTGCGCGGACCGATGCTCGCGCACAAGGCCGAGGACGAAGGCGTGGCGGTGGCCGAGCGCATCGTCGGGCAGAAGCCGCACGTCGATTTGAATACCGTGCCGTGGGTCATCTACACGCATCCTGAGATCGCGTGGGTTGGTCAGACCGAGCAGGCGGTCAAGGCGTCGGGTCGCGCCTTCAAGACGGGCAGCTTTCCGTTCATGGCCAACGGGCGCGCGCGCGCGCTCGGCGATACCACCGGCCTCGTCAAGTTCGTTGCAGATGCAAAGACCGATGAGATCCTCGGCGTCCATATGGTCGGGCCGATGGTTTCGGAGCTGATCGCCGAGGCGGTGGTCGCGATGGAGTTCAAGGCTTCGTCCGAAGACATCGCGCGCATCTGCCACGCGCATCCGTCGCTGTCCGAAGCGACCAAGGAAGCCGCGCTAGCGGTCGACAAGCGCACGCTGAATTTTTGAACGCGTCGGCATCCGCGGGCCGCGTTTGGGCCCAGTAGCGCGATGAACGTTCGCGAGTGCTACGACGAGGCGATCGCCCGTCGCGGCTTTCAGGCCGACGCCGCGCAACGCGTCGCGGTCGATCGCCTGCAGGCGCTTGACGACGAGTTCGTCGCGTTCAAGGCGCGGCGCTCGAACGCGCTGATGAAGGCGCTGGACGCGTCGGTTCGGCGCACTGCGCCGCCGCGCGGCGTCTATCTGTGGGGAGGCGTGGGCCGCGGCAAGAGCTTCCTGATGGACAGCTTCTATTCGGCGACCCCGGTGGTTCGCAAGACGCGCATCCATTTTCACGAGTTCATGCGCGGCGTGCATCGCGAGCTCGATGAGTTGAAGGGCATGGCCGATCCGCTCGAAGAGGTCGCGCGTCGCGTCGCGAAGAAATATCGACTGATCTGCTTCGACGAATTTCATGTCAGCGATATCGCCGACGCGATGATCCTGCATCGGCTGCTGTCAGCACTTTTCGAACTCGGCGTGGTGTTCGTGATGACGTCGAACTACCGGCCCGACACGCTCTATCCCGACGGGCTGCATCGCGACCGCGTCATGCCCGCGATTGCCTTGCTCGAGGACAAGCTCGACATCCTCAAAGTCGATGGCGGCATCGACTACCGCACGCGAACGCTCGAACGCACGCGCATGTACCTCACGCCGCTCGGCGCGGCGACCGATCGCGAGTTGCGCGAGGACTTCGACGCGATCGCCGAGGTGCATGACGAAGACCCGCAGCTCGAAATCGAGACGCGCGCGGTCCGCGCGTTGCGACGCGCGGGCGGGGTCGTGTGGTTCGACTTCGCGACGCTGTGCGGCGGACCGCGTTCGCAGAACGACTACCTCGAGCTCGCCAATCGCTTTCACACCGTGATCGTGTCGAACGTGCCGCAGATGAGCGCGGCCCTGTCGTCCGAGGCGCGACGCTTCACGTGGCTGATCGACGTTTGCTACGACCGGCGCATCAAGCTGATCATCTCGGCGGCCGTGGCGCCCGAAGAGATTTACACGGCCGGCGCGCTCGCCAACGGATTTCAGCGAACGGTGAGCCGCATTCACGAGATGCAGTCGGTCGACTACCTGCGCGCCGAGCGGCGCGCGGCGCGCGTGGTGTTGTGAGGCGAACCGTGAGCGATCGGTGATCGTCGATAATCGCGCGATGCATTCTTCGAATCGACCGGCTTTCCGCATTCGCCTCGCGTGCCTTGCGTGCCTCGCGTGCCTCGCGTGCCTTGCGCTGTCCTTCACGTGCGTCTCGGTTGCGGCCGAGACTGACGCCCTGCGCGAGCGCTACCCTGCTTCGTCGATCGACTCGAACGAAAAGGCCGACGCCGCGCTCGCCGCGGCAGGCGGCGCGAGGTTGCGTGCCGAGAAACAATACAAGGCTGCCGCCCAGGAGTGCCTGAAGAAGTTCATGGTCAACGACTGCATCGAAGAGGCGCGCAAGCTCAGGCACGACAGGCTGTCCGGAATCGAGGCGGTACAGATCGAGGCCAATCGGTTCAAGCGTCGCGACAAGGCCGACCGGATCGAAGCCGAACGCGCGCGGCACGAGGCCGATCGCGCAGCGAACGCCGGCGCGGACACCAAGTTGCGTGCGAACAATCGCAAGAACTTCGACGACCGGAACGGGCAGGCGAAACGCGAGGCGACCGAACGCGCGCGATCGGACGCCGCACGGGCGGGGCATCCTGCGACTGCACACAGTCCTTTGATCAAGACCCCCAAGCCGGGAAGCCCCGAGGCCAACGCGGCGCAGCGCGCAAAAAACGCTGCCGAGCAGGCCACCAAGATCAAGGACGCGGCCGCCCACCGAGAGCAGCTTGCACGTCGACACGCCGAGAAGGAAGCCGATCGCGCGCGCCGCGCACAGCAGCAGGCGAAAAAGGAAGCCGAAAGACAGGCCGCGCAAAAGAACGCGAAAGGGGCCACGGCATCGGGGCCGGCGCCCAAGCCTTGACGCGGGCGCATCTGGCCTGGGGGACTGTAACAGGGGAGCGACCACCGTCGTCCCGGCGTAGGCCGGGACCCAAGTCGATCGATCCGCGTCATTCACGGACTTGGGCCCCGGCCTTCGCCGGGGAGACACACTCAATTCAACGAACTTCTAATTCACCACACTAAACAGGCCTCGAGTCCCCCTCGCGCGGACGATCAGAAGCGCGGGACTCTCTCCGGCGCCGGCGCGGGAATCTCGCCGTCGGAATCTTCGGCGCTATCGGCAAGTCCGAGCCGTACGATCGCGAGGGTGCAGTTGTCTCCGCCGCCATCGGCGCGCTCGCGCGCAAGCTCGATCAATCGTTCGGACGCCTTGCGCGGCGGGTACGTCGTCATCACGACCGCGAACTCGGTATCGGTGAAGTAGTGCCACAGACCGTCGCTGCACATGAGGAAGGTGTCGCCCGCCGACAGCGAGTCGACATTGCCGAAATCGATCGACGGTTGCTTGCTGGTGCCAAGCGCATGCGTGAGCAGATTCGAGAGGCGATGCGCATGGGCCGCATGCGGATCGAGCTTGCCCTGGTTGACCAGTTGCTCGACGTACGAATGATCGGTCGTGCGGCCGATCAACTTGCCGCCGCGAAAGCGATAAATGCGGCTGTCGCCCACATGGGCCCAGTCGGCGCGATGCGGTTGCACCACCATCGCGGCGATCGTGCTGTGCGGCTCTTTCTCGGTCGAGAGCGCCGAGAGACGAATCACGAGATGCGCTTCGTTGACGATCTCGGTCAACAGGGAGTGGATCGAATCGCCGACCGAATATTCCGCAAAAATATTTTTCGCGGTGCTCATCACCTGGCGTGCGGCCATCGAGCCGCCGGTCTTGCCGCCCATGCCGTCGGCGATGACAAACAGCGCCGAATCCGCGAGGCGGCGCGAAGTAAAAATGCCGACTCGGTCCTGCTGCTCCGCGCGGTCGCCGATGTGCTGACCGGTACAGGCGGTGATGCGCAAGCGCGTTGTCGCGGAATCCGTCCCGGGTTGTGATGGCTCGCGCATTGCCTAGGGGTCTTTACAGACGGGGCTTTACAATATGTCCCCGCGCATTATGGCATGCGTGTTATGGCACGAATCAGCGAGCCTTCTTCAACATGGATGAACAGGAAATCCAGCGCCGTATCGTCGAACTGCAGGTCGAGCATCGCGATCTCGATGATGTCATCGACCGGCTGACCGCGATGGCCGGACACGACGAACTCCAGTTGCGACGCCTGAAGAAGAAGAGGCTGCAGATCAAGGATCAGATCCTTCAACTGCAGGTGCAGCTCGTCCCCGACATCCCGGCCTGATCGTTCATCGGCGTGTTGTCGTGCCGCCCGTGCAGCCGTGCCCGTCGCTGGGTTCGCACACTCACTTTCTGCACTCAACCCATCGACCGACTCATTGGCCTCATCCCCGCCTGACCGTCCCGCCCGGCTCACGGAAATTTTTTCCGAGGCGGGACCGTTGGCCCAGAACGTCCCTGCCTTCAAGTCACGCGACGGACAACTCGCGATGGCCGAAGCGGTGGCAGCGGCGATCGATGCTTGCGGCACGCTGATCGCCGAGGCGGGCACCGGGACCGGCAAGACCTTCGCCTACCTCGTGCCTGCGTTGTTGTGGGGCGGCAAGGTGATCGTCTCGACGGGCACCAAGACGCTGCAGGACCAGTTGTTTCGCAAAGACATCCCGACCGTGCGCTCGGCATTGCGTGCGCCGGTCACCGTCGCCTTGTTGAAGGGCCGCGCCAACTATGTGTGCCACGAATATCTCAAGCGCACGCAGGACAACGGACGTTTGAGTTCGCGGCAGGATGCGGTTCACCTGCGCGCCATCGCGCGTTTCGCGCTGTCGAGCGCGAGTGGCGACCGCGCCGAATTGCCCGAGGTTCCCGAGCAGGCGCAGGTGTGGAATCTGGTCACGTCCACGCGCGACAATTGTCTGGGCGCCGAGTGCGCGCATTACCGTGAATGCTTCGTGATGAAGGCGCGCCGCGCCGCGCAGGAAGCCGATGTAGTGGTCGTCAATCACCATCTCTTCTTCGCCGATCTGGTGTTGCGCGACGAGGGCATCACCGATCTGTTGCCGACCGCGAACACGGTGATCTTCGACGAAGCGCATCAGCTTGCCGAGACCGCGACACTATTTTTCGGCGAGACGGTTTCAACGTCGCAATTGCTCGAACTCGCGCGTGACGTCCTCGCGGAAGGCCATACCCATGCACGCGATGCGATGCAGTGGGTCGACGCCATTGCGCCGCTCGAGAAGGCCGCGCGCGATCTGCGGCTCGCGTTCGGCGCCGACATGCAACGCATGAACGTCAACCAGATTGCGCCGTCGAGTCCGCTCTTTGCGGCAATCGAAAACACGCACCGCGAGTTGCTGACGCTCGCCGCGATTCTCGAGCGACAGGCCGAACGCGCCGAGACGCTCGAGCAATGCTGGCGTCGCGCGACGCAATTGGCCGAGCGCATCGCACGCTGGAAGGACATCGATGCCGACGATGCGACACCCACGATCCGCTGGATCGAGGCCTTCGCGCACAGCCTGCAGCTACATCGAACGCCGCTGTCGGTCGCCGAGATCTTCAACCGCGAACGCGACAGTCATGCGCGCGCGTGGATTTTCACGTCGGCCACGCTCGCGGTGAAGAACGACTTCGAGCACTTCGCCGCGCAACTCGGACTCTCGAGCGCGACCGCGAAGAGCTGGCCGAGTCCGTTCGATTACGGCACGCAGGGACTGCTCTATCTACCCGAGGGTCTTCCCGATCCGATGTCGCCGCGTTTCACCGTCGCGGTCGTCGAAGCCGCATGGCCGGTGATCCGCGCGGCGGGCGGGCGCACCTTCGTGTTATGCACCACGCTGCGCGCGGTGAAGGTGGCCGGCGAATTGATCAAGGAAAGAATCGCAGCCGACGGCCTCGACTTTCCGCTGCTGGTGCAGGGTGAAGGCAGCCGCAGCGAATTGCTCGAACGTTTTCGGCGCGCGGGCAACGCGGTGCTGGTCGGCAGCCAGAGCTTCTGGGAGGGCGTGGACGTGCGGGGACGCGCGCTGTCGGTGGTCGTGATCGACAAGCTGCCGTTCGCGCCGCCCGACGATCCGGTGCTTGCCGCGCGTCTCGATGCGATCTCGAAACGCGGCGGCAATCCCTTCATGGACTATCAATTGCCGTCGGCGGTGATCAGCTTGAAGCAGGGCGCGGGGCGCCTGATTCGCGACGAGACCGATCGCGGCGTGCTGATGATCTGCGATCCGCGTCTGGTGACCAAGCCTTACGGCCGACGGATCTGGCAGAGCCTGCCGCCGTTTCGACGAACGCGCGATGCGCTGGTGGCGACCAGCTTCTTCGACCCGCGCGAGGATGTGAGCGGCGCGGTGAACGACGCGGTGAACGACGCGGTGAACGACGCGGCAAGCCAGGCAGCCGATGGCGCGGGCTACGCGTCTACCAAAACTTCCACCATCGGGTCTTCTCCGGGACCGCGTTGACGTTCGTGGGGAAATTCTGTTCCAGCACGCGCTTCGCATCGTCGCGCAGTTGCGGCATCTGCAAGCCGTCGTACGCCGCGACCATGATCGTCAATGCATCGTGGACCGCGGGCGCCTGCTGATATTGCTGGACGACGATCTGCGCGCGATTGGCTGCGGCGACATAGGCGCCGCGACGCAGGTAGTAGCGCGCGACGTGAACTTCGTGCGCAGCCATCGCATTGACGAGATATTTCATGCGCACGATCGCGTCGGGCGCGTACTTGCTCTCGGGGAATTTGGTCGCGAGTTCGCGGAAGGCATCGAAGGCATCGCGCAGCGCCTTCGGGTCGCGCTCGGTCAAGTCCTGTTGCGCGAGTGAGCCGAGAATTCCCAAGTTGTCGTTGAAGTTGATCAAGCCCTTCAGGTAGTAGACGTAGTCGGCGTTGGCGCTGTTGGGGTATTGCTTGATGAAGCGATCGGCCGCGGCGATCGCCAGATCCTTCTCGCCGTCTTTCCATTGCGCGTAGGCGATTTCCATCTGCGCTTGTTGCGCATAGCGGCCGAACGGATAGCGGGACTGCAGCGTCTCGAACAGCTTGATGGCATTGCCATAGCCGCCCGCGGACATTTCGTCCTCGGCCTCCGCATATAATTTCTGGGCGCTCCAGCCTGCGGTCTTGTCGGTGGACCCACTCGAAAACAATCCGCAACCGCCGAGCATCGCGGCGAGCGCGATCGCGCCTGCAACCGCACATCGGCGCGCCGACTCCATCGCCGACCGAGCTCGCCGCATGGGCGCATAGGCACATGCATGCACACCATCCACACCATCCACACCATCCAGAATAGCTTCGTCCTTCATGCCGCAATCCGCCTCGATCGAAGCCGACGAGTATAGCCGATGGGACGAGGACGACCTCGACCCGCAGGGCCTTGCCGTCGAGGTGGCCGAAGGGTCCGGGCGCGACCTCGCGGGCCTGGCGTCATTCGATCTGGTCGCCGACGCGAGCGCGAATGGCGAGCGTCTCGACAAGTGGCTCGCGGGTCGTCTTTCCGACTACTCGCGCGCGCGCCTGCAACGCTGGATCGCGGCGGGACATGTGCGGGTCAACGGCGAAGTCGCGGGGACGCGCCGCGCCTTGTGGGCTGGCGATGTCGTCGGAGTCGCTCCTCAGGCTTCCGATGACGAGATCGCGTTCGCGCCCGAAGACGTGCCGCTGGCGATCGTTTACGAAGACGATACGCTGATCGTCATCGACAAGCGCGCGGGTCTGGTGGTGCATCCGGCGAGCGGAAACTGGAGCGGCACCGTGCTCAACGGATTGCTGCATCACGCGCCTGCGCTCGCGCGCGTGCCGCGTGCGGGAATCGTGCATCGCCTCGACAAGGACACCAGCGGCCTGATGGTGGTTGCCAGAACCGTCCTCGCGCAGACCGATCTCGTGCGTCAATTGCAGGCGCGCACGGTCGGGCGAACCTATGTCGCGCTGGTTCACGGCACGCCGCCTGCGAGCGGTCGCATCGACTTCGCGATCGGACGCGACCCGCGCGAACGCACGCGCATGGCGGCTTTCCCCTCGACGTCGGGGGGAGCGGCGCGCGCGTTGGCCAAGTCCACGGCCAAACCGGCGGCCAACCCCGCGGTCAAACCGGCTGCAACACGCTTCGAGACGCTGACTTCGGTCGAGACAGTCGCGGGAAGTGCGGTATCGCTGGTGGTCTGCAAACTCGAGACGGGACGCACGCATCAGATCCGGGTACACATGCAGGCGATCGGCCACCCTCTGATCGGCGATGCGACTTACGGAAGCAAGCGTGCCGGCCCCGCGTTCTCGCGTCAGGCGCTGCACGCGTGGCGATTGCGACTCGCGCATCCATCGACGCGCGTCCCGATGAGTTGGACTGCGAGCATCCCTGACGACCTCATGGCGCGTGCGGACTCTCTGGGCATGGCCCTATCGAGCAGCCTCGAGCAATACGCAGCGCATGAACCATGAACGCGACGACTGAGGCGACGAATGACGCGACGCCGGCGTTGCGGACCGACGACCTGATCGTCCCTTCGTGGCCCGTGCCATCGAACGTTCATGCGCTGATGACGACGCGACGAGGAGGAATCAGCGCGGGTCCCTATGGCGCCGCGTCGCAGGGCGGACTCAACCTCGGCATGGGGTCGAGCGATGCGCGCGAGGTGGTCTTCACGAATCGGGCGCGTCTGCGCGCCCACCTGCCTTCCGAGCCCAGTTGGTTGAAACAGGTGCACGGCGTTCGCGTGGTCGATGCAGCAGAAGTCGGCGACGCCGAAGCCGATGCATCGTTCACCGACGTGCATGGAATCGTCTGCGCGATCCTGGTTGCCGATTGCATGCCGGTTCTGTTCTGCAATCGCCAGGGCACGCGCGTTGCCGCCGCGCATGCAGGCTGGCGAGGGCTCGCCGCAGGCGTGCTCGAAGCAACCATCGCTGCAAGCGGCCTCGACCCCGAGGACACGATCGCATGGATCGGACCCGCGATCGGGCCGGCGCGCTTCGAAGTCGGTGACGACGTGCGCGACGCATTCGTCGCGCACGACAGAGCATCGAGCACGGCTTTCGAAGCGCACGATCACGGGAAGTGGCATGCCGACCTGCCCGCCCTCGCGCGGATGCGCTTGCATGCGCGCGGCGTGCGCGATGTTTTCGAGAGCGACCTTTGCACCGCCTCGGATGCGGCGCGCTTCTATTCGTATCGCCGCGACGGCGCAACGGGTCGCATGGCCGCGCTGATCTGGATCGATCGTCACGCGCTGGTTTGACACTCGACCGTGCCGAACGCAGAATCAGTCGACGCGTCGTTCGTGGAACAAGGTCGATAACGACAGCAATGTGATTCTGGAGATGCTATGGAAGCCCCAACGTTCGCCTGGCCCATGCCCGATCTGCGGGCGATGAACATGGACTTCGCGGATCCTTCGCAGTGGATGACGCAGGCGGTGAAGCCCTGGAGCGATGCGATGCCGATGGCGTCGGGAGGCGCGGTCAGCAAGGGCATCGACGCTGCCGGATTTCAGATCGATCCGGCCCGCTTGCTTCAGTTGCAGAACGACTATGCGCGCGAGTGGTCCGCGCTCTGGTCGTCGTGGGTCGCGGGCAAGCACGCGCCTTCGAGCGACAGACGCTTCGGCTCCGAAGCCTGGACCGGCCCGCACGGCTACGTCGCCGATCTCTACCTGTTGAATGCGCGCTTCATCAACGGGCTTGCCGAGGCCGTCGAGGGCGACGCGAAGACGCGCGCCAAGATTCGCTTCGCGGTTCAGCAGTGGGTCGATGCGATGGCGCCGTCGAACTATCTCGCGCTCAATCCGGACGCGCTGAAAAAGCTCGTCGATACCAAAGGCGAGAGCCTGCGCGCCGGCCTTACGCAGTTCCTGGCCGATGCGCAGAAGGGCCGCATCTCGATGAGCGACGACACCGCGTTCGAAGTCGGCCGCAATGTCGCGACCAGCGAAGGCAAGGTGGTTTTCGAGAACGAGATCTTTCAGCTCATTCAGTACAAGGCGCTGACCTCTACGGTTTTCGAGAAGCCGATCCTGATGGTTCCGCCTTGTATCAACAAGTTCTACATCATGGATCTTCAGCCCGAGAACTCGCTGGTTCGCAATGCGGTGTCCGAAGGGCACACGGTGTTCCTGATGTCGTGGCGCAATCCGATGGAAGAACAGGCGCGTCTGAGGTGGGACGACTACATCGAAGACGGTGTGATTCGTGCGATCGACGTGGTGCGTGCCATAGCCAAGCAGAAGACCATCGACATGCTGGGCTTCTGCGTGGGCGGCACGATGCTGACCACGGCTCTGGCCGTGCTCGCCGCTCGCGAGAAGGGTATCGATGCGCAGCCCGCGGCTTCTCTGACCTTGCTGACGACGCTGCTCGATTTTTCAGACACCGGCATCCTCGACGTGTTCGTCGACGAAGCCTCGGTGAAGCAACGCGAGTCGAAGCTGGGCGGCAAGGACGGCGGCGCTGTGGGCCTGATGCCGGCGCGCGATCTCGCGACTTCGTTCTCGTTCCTGCGTCCCAACGACCTCGTGTGGAATTACGTGGTCAGCAATTATCTGAAGGGCGATCCGCCGCCGCCATTCGATCTGCTCTACTGGAACGCCGACAGCACCAATCTTCCCGGACCTTTCTTCGTCTGGTACCTGCGCAACACCTATCTCGAAAACAAGTTGATGCGGCCCGGCGCCACCGAGGTCTGCGGCGTGCCGATCGACCTCGGCAAGATCAAATCGCCGGTGTTCATCTACGCGTCGCGCGAAGACCACATCGTGCCGTGGCCCGCCGCGTATGCGAGTACGCAGATCCTCGAAGGCCCGAAAAAATTCGTGCTCGGCGCCTCGGGTCATATCGCCGGCGTGATCAATCCGCCTTCGAAGAAAAAGCGCAGTCACTGGACCTTCGACCCACCCCGCGGCAAGTTTTCAGAAGACGCCGATGCATGGTTCGCGTCGTCGAGCGAGACGCCCGGCAGTTGGTGGCCCGAGTGGACCACGTGGCTTGCGAAGTACGCTGGCAAGAAGGTCAAGGCCAAGGCTTACGGCAACGCGCAGTTCAAGCCTGGCGAAGCAGCTCCGGGCCGTTATGTGCAGGTCCGTGCGACGTGAACTTGATAGGCCCCAATAGTTTTCAAACCGCATCCATCACAGGACCAACATGGACGACATCGTCATCGTGGCAGCAGGCCGAACCGGCGTCGGTAAATTCGGCGGGTCGCTTGCAAAGATTCCCGCGCCCGAACTCGGCGCGCATGTGATCAAGGGCGTGCTCGAACGCGCGAAGCTCGCAGCCGACCAAGTGTCCGAAGTCATCATGGGCCAGGTGCTGACCGCGGGCTCGGGACAGAACCCGGCGCGTCAGGCGCTCGTCAAATCCGGCATTCCCGTGGCGATTCCCGCGATGACCCTCAACGTCGTCTGCGGGTCGGGACTGAAAGCGGTGATGCTCGCGGCGCAGGCGATCGCGCACGGCGATTCGGAGATCGTGGTCGCGGGAGGTCAGGAGAACATGAGTGCCGCGCCGCACGTGCTGCCCAACTCGCGCGACGGCCAGCGCATGGGCGATTGGAAATTGGTCGACACGATGATCGTCGATGGCCTGTGGGACGTGTACAACCAGTACCACATGGGCGCCACCGCCGAGAACGTCGCGAAGGAATATTCGATCACGCGGGCAATGCAGGACGAGTTCGCGGTCGCCTCGCAGAACAAGGCCGAGGCCGCGCAGAAGGCCGGCCGCTTCAAGGACGAGATCCTGCCGTTGCCGATTGCGCAGAAGAAGGGCGACCCAGTCTCGTTCGAGACCGACGAGTTCGTTCGTCACGGCGTGAAGATCGACGCGCTCTCGGGCTTGCGGCCGGCCTTCTCGAAGGACGGCTCCGTGACCGCGGCCAACGCGTCGGGACTCAACGATGGTGCGGCGGCAGTCGTGGTCATGACCGCGGCGAAGGCCAAGGAACTCGGACTGAAACCGCTGGCGAAGATCACGTCGTTCGCGACCACCGGCCTAGAGCCTCGCATCATGGGCATGGGTCCGGTCAGCGCCTCCAGGCGCGCGTTGGCCAAAGCCGGATGGACTGCCGACCAGCTCGACCTGATGGAAGTCAACGAAGCCTTCGCTGCGCAGGCTTGCGCGGTCAATCAGCAGATGGGCTGGGACACGTCGAAGATCAACGTCAACGGCGGCGCGATCGCGATCGGCCATCCGATCGGCGCTTCGGGGTGCCGCATCCTCGTTTCATTACTTTACGAAATGCAGCGTCGCGATGCGAAGAAGGGGCTCGCGTCGCTGTGCATCGGCGGCGGCATGGGCGTTGCGATGTGCGTAGAACGCGCGTAGGACACGGTTAGCCCCCAACGAGTCTCGCGATGAGACCCGTAGGACCGAAGTCAAGACATAACCACGATCGGGAGACAGCATGGCGCAACGCATCGCATACGTGACCGGTGGCATGGGTGGTATCGGCACCTCGATCTGCCAACGGCTTCACAAGGACGGCTTCATGGTGATCGCGGGTTGCGGCCCGAGCCGAGACCAGAAGAAGTGGCTCGACGAACAGAAGGCTGCGGGCTACACGTTCCATGGGTCGGTCGGCAATGTCGGCGATTGGGACTCGACCGTCGGCGCATTCAAGAAGGTCAAGGACGAGCACGGACCGGTGGACGTCCTGGTCAACAATGCCGGCATCACCAAGGACGGCATGTTCCGCAAGATGAGCAGAGACGATTGGAGCGCGGTGATCGACACCAATCTGAATTCGCTCTTCAACGTCACCAAGCAGGTGATCGACGACATGGTCGAGCGCGGCTGGGGCCGCATCGTCAACATCAGTTCGATCAACGGGCAGAAGGGTCAGTTCGGCCAGACCAACTACTCGACCGCGAAGGCCGGCCTCCACGGCTTCACAATGTCTCTCGCGCAGGAGGTTGCGAGCAAGGGCGTGACCGTCAACACGGTGTCGCCGGGTTACGTCGGCACCGACATGGTCCGCGCGATTCGCCAGGACGTGCTCGACAAGATCGTGGCGGGTATTCCCGTCAAGCGCCTCGGTCTTCCCGAAGAGATTGCCTCGATCGTCGCGTGGATCTCGTCGGACGAGGGAGGCTACGCGACGGGCGCGGACTTCTCGTTGAACGGCGGTCTGCACATGGGGTGACTTGCCCTGTCGTTCCCGCGCACGCGGGAACCCAGTGTCTTGACGCACGCCACCAGGTCCCTGCTTTCGCAGGAAAGACAAGTCGTTCTCTCTCGTTTTTGTGCATCGATGCGGTGATGTGTGCGCTCCATCATCGCGCGCTTGGGCGACTCGACGTTTCGTCGCGCATCGAAGTATCGCGGCCAACGCCGACCGCGGAAAAGTGCGCTCGTACAATCGCGCCGTGACCGACCTCTCGCATTTTCAAAATCGCCTCGAAAAAAATGCGCGTCATCTGCGCAAGTGGGCGAGGCGCGCGAACATTCACGCGTATCGCGTCTACGATCGCGACGTGCCCGAGTTTCCGCTGATCATCGATCGCTTCGATGCGGCGATGATCGATCGGCCCGATGCGACGACGACCTGGCTGCAATTGCAGGAGGTCGATACCGGCTGGCAACAAACGCCGGCTGAACATCGCGAATGGATCGACCATGTGATCGACACGACGATCGAAACGTTCGAGGTCGAACGCGACCGCATCGTCGTCAAGCATCGTGCGCGACAACGCGCAGGAGGCGAGAAGTCGGCCCAGCACTTGCCCACCGGCCGTGACGAAGCCGACCTCATCGTGCGCGAAGGGGGCCATCGCTTCCTCGTCAATTTGCATGGCTATCTCGACACGGGTCTGTTCCTCGATCATCGCGAGACGCGCGCGATTGTGGGTGCTCGCGCGCAGGGAAAGCGCTTCATGAATCTTTTCGCATACACCGCGAGCTTCACGGTCCATGCCGCGATGGGCGGTGCGCGGTCATCGGAAAGCATCGACTTGTCGAACACTTATTGCGATTGGGCCGAACGCAATCTGCGCCTCAATCGAATCGATCTCGCAAGGCATCCAGTGATTCGTGCCGACGTCTTCACGTGGCTGCGCGACGCGGTCGCCGCATTCGAAGCGGGGAAGCGCGAGGCAGTCGACCTGATCGTGCTCGATCCGCCGACGTTCTCCAATTCGAAGTCCATGCAGGGCATCCTCGACGTGCAGCGCGATCATCCGCGGGTGATCCGGCAATGCCTCGCATTGCTTGCGCCTGAAGGAGAAATTTTCTTCTCGACCAATCTGCGCAGCTTCGAACTCGACCCGTTGATTGCCCAGCGCGCGCGCTTCGTCGAGATCAGCGGCAAGACCGTGCCCGAAGACTTTCGCGATCGTCGCGTCCATCGTTGCTGGCGCGTCACCCATCCCGGGACAGCACGATGAGCCACGTATTTACCTACGGGTCACTGATGTTTGCCGATGTCTGGACCCGCGTCGTCGAAGGCGACTATCGATCGCTGCGCGCGCGTCTCGACGACCATGCGCGCTTCGAAGTGCGCGACCAGACCTATCCGGGCATGGTTGCGCAACAGAACTCGCGGGTGGAAGGCGTGCTGTATCTGGACGTGGACGATGCCGACCTCGCGCGGCTCGATCAGTTCGAGGGCGACGACTATGTGCGCGCGACACTCGGGGTCGCGTGCGAAGACGGGAGCGCACGCGCGGCAGAAGCCTATGTCTATCGATTGGCGGACAGGCTTTCGAAGACCATGTGGCAGCCCGAGGCGTTCGCGATGCAACGCTTTCTCGAAACCTATTGTCGCGACAAGCTCGGTCGATGACCGATCGCTTCGATGTCGCGGTGATCGGCGCAGGCGCCGCGGGTATGATGTGCGCGGCCGTGGCCGGGCAGCGCGGGCGCTCGGTGGTCCTGCTCGATCACGCGCACAAGCTCGCCGAGAAGATCCGCATCTCGGGCGGCGGTCGATGCAACTTCACCAATCGCGAGGTCGGCGTCGACAATTTTCTGTCGGAGAATCCCGACTTCGCTCGCGCCACGCTCGCGCGCTACATGCCGCGAGACTTCATCGATCTCGTCAAGCGTCATCGCATCGGCTATCACGAGAAGCATCGCGGTCAACTGTTCTGCGTCGATGGGAGCGAGGCCATCATCGCGATGCTGGTTGCCGAATGCGACGCAGGAAGGGTCGAGTGGCGTCGGCCGATACGCGTCGCCGATGCCGGTGTGGCGGTTCTCGACGGCGGGCGATGTTTTCGCGTCGATACCGACGCGGGTGCGCTGTTCGCCAAACGCGTCGTGATCGCCACCGGCGGCCTCTCGATTCCCAAGATCGGCGCGACCGATTTCGCGTATCGCATCGCGAAGCGCTTCGCCATTCGCGTCGTCGACCCTCGCCCGGCTCTCGTTCCGTTGACGTTTGCAGTCGATGCGTGGGCACCCTTCGCGGCATTGAGCGGCGTTGCGCTCGAAGTCGATATCCGCTGTGACGGCGGCATCGCGCCGGGGCGATTCCGCGAAGATCTGCTGATCACGCATCGAGGGGTTTCGGGCCCGGCAGTGCTGCAGATTTCCAACTACTGGAAGCCGGGGACCCCCATCGAGATCGATCTCGTGCCGTCGGTCGAGCTGGCAGACGCATTGATCGAGAGCAAGGCTGCGTCGCGACAGAACATTGCGCACGTGCTTGCGACGCATCTGCCCAGGCGGCTTGCCGCGCAATGGCTGACGACTGTCGCGCACATCGACGACAGGCGCATCGTGGAGCTATCGAACACCGCGCTTCGCAGCCTCGCCGAAGGTCTCGGGCGCTGGATACTGGCTCCCGACGGGACCGAAGGTTTTCGAAAGGCCGAGGTCACCGGCGGCGGCATCGACACCGCTGAACTATCTCAGCGGACGCTGGAGACGATGCGTGTGCCCGGTCTTTTTTTCATCGGTGAGGCCGTGGACGTGACCGGCTGGCTGGGCGGCTACAACTTTCAGTGGGCCTGGGCGTCGGGGTTCGCGGCGGGGCAGGCGGTATGAAAGTGCGGCCGAAAAGCTTCGCAACCGCCGAGGCCCAGGCAATCTCGAGGTTTCTTTTTTCACCGAACTCGGGTAGAGTCACGGGCTTCGATTTGTCCAACCCGGCTTTTGCCACGCTTTTTCCCCACCCGATCAATGCCGACAGTACGCCTCAAAGAAAACGAGCCTTTCGAAGTCGCCCTGCGCCGTTTCAAACGCACGATCGAAAAGACCGGCCTCCTCACCGAACTGCGCGCCCGCGAGTTCTACGAGAAGCCCACTGCCGAGCGCAAGCGCAAGCTCGCCGCCGCGGTGAAGCGTCACTACAAGCGCCTTCGCAGCCAGCAGCTTCCGAAAAAAATGTATTGACGGGTTGCAGTTGATGCGTGCGGGTCTTCCGGCCCGCACCCGTGCAGTACGACCGAGCCCGCTCCGGCCTGCCGCAGCGGGCTTTTGTATTCGCTCTGCGCCTATCGATGAATGGAGATCTGAATGAGCCTTCAGGAACGCATCACCGAAGACATGAAGAACGCCATGCGCGCCAGGGACAGCGCGCGCCTGACCACGATCCGCATGCTGACGGCGGCGATGAAGCAGAAGGAAGTCGACGAGCGCGTCACGCTGACGGACGCGGACGTGCTCGCCATCGTCGACAAGCTGGTCAAGCAACGGCGCGATTCGATCGTGCAATTCGAGAAGGGTGCGCGCATCGACCTCGCTGACAAGGAGAAGGCCGAGATCGAGGTCCTGTCGGTCTATCTGCCCAAGGCGCTGACCGAGGCCGAGATCAACGACGAGATCGCCACGACCATCGCAACGCTGGGCGCGAGCGGTCCGCAGGCGATGGGCAAAGTCATGGCCGATCTCAAGCCGCGTCTGGCCGGGCGTGCGGACATGACGCGCGTCTCCGGACTCGTCAAGGCGGCACTGTCGGCATGATGTTCGTGTCCGGACTGGACACCGGCATCACTCGATGACGCGCCCGTGATTCCGCAGTCATTTATCGACGATCTGCTGCAGCGGGTGGACGTGCACGATGTCGTCGGCCGTTACGTGAAGTTGAAAAAGGCCGGAGCCAACTATCTGGGCCTCTGCCCTTTCCACAACGAGAAGTCGCCGTCGTTCACCGTCAGTCCGACCAAGCAGTTCTATCACTGCTTCGGCTGCGGCGTGCATGGGACCGCGATCAGTTTTCTGATCGAGTACAGCGGCCTGAGTTTTCCCGAAGCCGTCCGCGAGCTTGCGCAGTCGGTCGGAATGACCGTGCCGGAAACACATGAAACCCGGCGCGAGGCGCAACGCGCATCGTCGTCCGGCGATTCGTCCGGCGCGATGGCTATGGATGCGGGCGACACGACAACCATCGGACCTCGATCGAACTCGGCTGCGATCATCGATGCGCTCGAGAGCGCGACGGCTTGGTACCGCAACGCGCTGCGCCATTCAGAGCGCGCGATCGCCTATCTCAAGAAACGTGGACTGACCGGCGAAATCGCAGCGCGCTTCGGTATGGGTTATGCCCCCGATGGCTGGAATAATTTGCGCGAAGCCTTCCAGGACTACCGGCATCCGGTGCTGGTCGATGCGGGGCTGGTGATCGCCAAGGAAGCCGACACGTCCTCGAACGAACCCCCTGCCGCTGAAACGACGCGCATCTACGATCGCTTTCGCGACCGCATCATGTTTCCGATTCGCAGCGCGCGCGGCCGGGTGATCGGATTCGGCGGCCGCATCATCGACGAAGGCGAACCCAAGTACCTCAACTCGCCCGAGACGGCGGTGTTCGTGAAGGGCTCCGAACTCTATGGTCTCTTCGAAGCGCGGCACGCAATTCGCGTGGAGGGTTTCGCGCTCGTCGTCGAAGGCTACATGGACGTCGTTGCGCTCGCCCAGCTCGGGGTCGCGAATGCGGTCGCGACGCTCGGCACGGCTTGCACTCCCGATCACGTCCGCAAGTTGTTGCGGCAGACCGATCGCGTCACGTTCAGCTTCGACGGCGACGCGGCCGGCAGGCGGGCCGCGTGGCGCGCACTCGAGGCATCGCTGCCGTTCGCAGGCGACGACAAGGCTTTCTCGTTTCTCTTTCTGCCCGAAGAACACGACCCCGACAGCTATGTTCGCGCGCATGGCCGTGAAGGCTTCATCGACTCCGTCAAGCGGGCATTGCCGTTGTCGGAATATCTGCTGCGCGAACTGGCAAGCGACAACAATTTAGGCGCCGCGGAAGGACGCGCGAAGGCGTTGTTCGATGCGAGGCCGCTGGTCAAGGCGTTGCCGGCGGGTGCCTTGCGGATGCAGATCGTCCGTTCGCTGGCCGAATCCACGCGTGCGGACGTCGACGAAATTCTCGACTCGTTTCAACTGGTGGACGCGCCGCGATCGAGGCGCGCGCGCATGCAACGCATCGAGCGCAAGGCCCCGCAGGGCCTGGTTCAACGCGCATTGACCGCGCTGATCATGTATCCCGCGCATGCGCTCTCGCTCTCGACGACCGACATCGAGACGCTGGAAACCGCGGCCGGCGATTCGCGCGACTTGATCACCGAGACGATCGCCGCCGCGAAGGCGGCGGGACCGTCGGTCGACTTCATCGCGATGTCCGATGCGCTGCGCGAGTCGCCCAACGTGGAGGTGTACGAGGCGCTGATGCAGGACATCCTGCGCGTGGACGAGTACAAGCGTGACCTGCTGCTCGCGGATGCCGACGATCCTGTCCAGGCCGCACGACGCCAAGAGCAGCAAACGCTGCGCGCGCGCGAACTTCGCGATGCGATTCTCAAGCTGAAAGAGCAGGCGATTGTTGCCGAACTCGCGAGGATTTCATCTTCGGGAATGGCGGGAGCCGACGCGGCCGCGGACTATCGTCGCCTGATCGAAGAACGCAACCGCATCCGCCGGAAGCTGGACGAATAGAACGGACGTGGCAGCTCCTCACAATTTCCCGTCGTTTTGGGCAAACAACGCTCGGCCCTGATAAAATGCCCGGTTTGCCGTCATGCATAGCGCCCACCACGAATCCACGGCATGGCCGATCCTGGGGCGCTCGAATGCCCGGCGAAGTTGGCAAGAATGTGCAAGCCCGCTCGATGCTTTCGGCCTTCGGCAAGAGGAGGCATTTCCCAAACATTTCGCCCCGCCGGCCGATGAAACGGCACGATGCGACCCCATTTGAATCGTTGACCCCCAGTCGCGGGGTCGTATAGCGAACAGCAAGGACTTTTATGCCGCAGTCAATTTCAAAAAAACTCACTCCTGCCGCCGCGAAGACGACGGCATCGCCGCTTCGCGTGGTACCCAGGAGCGCGGTCAAGGCGCAGCCGTCTCTCAGGAATCTGCGCGCGGGGATGCCTTCGGCCGTGGCGGCCACGACGGCCAGGCCGACGGCGCCTCACGATCCTGCCAAGGCGGCGAGCCCAGCGGGAGCGAAGCCCGCCGTCAAGGTGTCCGGCCCGAACGACAAGCTGAAGGCGCGCGAGCGCAAAGCCAAGGAAAAAGCATTCCTGCGCGAAGCCCTGGCCGCGCGTCAACCAGGCACCGAAGAAGAACTCGAAGCCCGTCGCACCAAGCTGAAGACGCTGATCAAGCTGGGCAAGGAGCGCGGCTTCCTCACGTACGCCGAGATCAACGACCACCTGCCCGACGACGTGGTCGATGCCGAAGCGATCGAAGGGATCATCGGCACGTTCAACGACATGGGGATCGCGGTCTACGATCAGGCCCCCGATGCCGAGACGCTGCTGATCAACGACAACGCACCGGTCGCAACCAGCGACGACGACGCCGAGGAAGAAGCCGAAGCGGCGCTCTCGACGGTGGATTCCGAGTTCGGCCGCACGACCGATCCCGTGCGCATGTACATGCGCGAAATGGGCTCGGTCGAGTTGCTCACGCGCGAGGGCGAGATCGAGATCGCCAAGCGCATCGAAGATGGTCTGAAGCACATGATCATGTCGATCGCCGCATGCCCGACGACGATCGCCGAAATCCTCGCCATGGCCGAGAAGATTCGCGTCGACGAGATGCGCATCGACGAGGTCGTCGATGGCCTGATCGATCCGAACGCACCGCCCGAGCCCGAAAAGTTCAGCAGGCCCGTCCCGCCGCCGGTGGCCGTTGCATCCGAGGAAGATGCGGAGAGCGGCGACGATGCCGCGACCGACGAAGATACGGAAGCTGAAGATCTCGCGGCCCTCAACGCGAAGGCGCTCGAAGAACTCAAGCGCGGCGCGCTCGAGAAGTTCGACGTCGTCACCGTGCAGTTCGACAAGATGCGTCGCGCCTTCGAAAAGGAACGCGACATCGGGACGCGTCCCTACGTCAAGGCGCAGGAGGCGATCTCCCACGAACTGATGTCGATCCGCTTCACGGCCAAGATCGTCGAACGGCTGTGCGACACCTTGCGTGCGCAGGTCGACGAGGCGCGCAGCTTCGAGCGTCAGATCCTCGACATCTCGGTCAACAAGGCGGGCATGCCGCGCCAGCATTTCATTCGCGCGTTCCCGGGCAACGAGACCAACCGCAAGTGGGTGGTCGGTGAAGTCAACGCGGGTCACGCGTACAGCGTCACGCTCGCGCGCAACGTGCCCGCGATCCAGGAGCTCCAGCAGAAGCTGGCCGATCTCGAATTGCGCGTGCTGTTGCCGTTGAAGGTGCTGCGCGACATCAACAAGCAGATGGCGACGGGCGAAGCGAAAGCGCGCAAAGCCAAGCGCGAAATGACCGAGGCCAACCTGCGTCTGGTGATCTCGATCGCCAAGAAGTACACCAATCGCGGCCTGCAGTTTCTCGACCTGATTCAGGAAGGCAACATCGGTTTGATGAAAGCGGTGGATAAATTCGAATATCGCCGCGGTTACAAATTCTCGACGTACGCGACATGGTGGGTGCGCCAGGCGATCACGCGAGCGATCGCGGACCAGGCCCGGACGATCCGGATCCCGGTTCACATGGTCGAGACGATCAACC
>JBBRQU010000039.1:0-33874 GCA_038225855.1 Burkholderiales bacterium
CCAATCGTCCCCACGTTCACGTGCGGCTTGGTCCGTTCGAATTTGCCTTTTGCCATGGATGCTCCTGCGATGTCGCGCGTTGTTTGTTGTTCGGAATTTCGATTGCGCCAAATCGATGACGCTCAAACTCATTCGGTACGTTGCAGGTTGTACTGCGCGGGTCTGTACTGCGGCAGTCCGTGCTGGGTGGTGCCCTTGGCGTGGATTGAACACGCGACCTCTCCCTTACCAAGGGAGTGCTCTACCACTGAGCTACAAGGGCCGGGTGAAACGGGGATGAATCGCGCGGGTCGATCGAAAAATCACTCTTGAGCAGTCATTGAAAAATCCGTTGGAGCGGGTGAAGGGAATCGAACCCTCGTCATAAGCTTGGAAGGCTTCTGCTCTACCATTGAGCTACACCCGCGTTTTGCAGAACAACCTCGCAAACAGGCCGGCAATAGCTCTCGCTGGTCACGTAAGAGCGGTCGCGCTACTCTCGCACTCGAACCCACGCCTCGCCGAATGGCAACCGCCCTACAGTCCACCCATCAGACCAAAAACCTGGTGGAGGAGGTTGGATTCGAACCAACGTAGGCGCAAGGCCAACAGATTTACAGTCTGCCCCCTTTAACCACTCGGGCACCCCTCCCAAGGGAACCGCTAATTATCGGGGCTTTCGGGCGTTCTGTCAATGCGCAATGCAGGAAATGCAGAGGGCAAGTGATATGTCCGGTCTTGTAGCAAATGAACTGTCCGGTTTCACCGCGTCGCCCGCGCGACAGGAAGCGCCGTGGTGCTCTTGATCTGCTCGAGGGACACTTCGGAACGCGTGGTGACAGAGTCGAAATTTTCCACCAACCGCTCAAGGAGGAAGCGCGAAAAATTCTGAAGATCCTCGGCGACGACCTTCAAAAGAAAGTCGGCCTCGCCGGTGACCACATGGCATTCCAGAATTTCGGGAATGTCCGCGATGACCTGCCGGAATTTCTCGATGTCCTGAGTGCGCCCGCCTCCCAACGTCACGCTAACGAAAGCGAGCACGCCAAAACCCATGCGCTCTCGCGCGAGCAGGGCAACGTAGCGTTCGATGACGCCGGCTTCTTCGAGCCGCTTGACCCTTCGAAAACACTGTGGCGCAGACAAATGTGCGACCTCGGACAACGCGGCGTTGGAAGCCAGGGCGTCGGTCTGCAGCCGTTCGAGAATGCGACGGTCCGCCGCATCCAGCTCAAAACGGAGCGGTATTGTGCTCATTGACCAAGTAACGAAATATTCTGACGCATAAGGTGGTATTTGGTGTTCATTATGCAAGCAATTTTCGCCGATTGTCGAATATCATTTTCGGTTGCATTCCAGGAGAACGTCATGACTGCCACCGAACTCGAACAGCACTATTCAGCGCGGAACTATCACCCATTGCCGGTCGAATTGACGCGCGGCGAAGGCGTGTATCTCTGGGACGTTCAGGGACGCCGTTACATCGACATGATGTCGGCCTACTCCGCTGTCAGCTTCGGGCATTCGCGGCCCGAACTCGTTGCGGCACTGGTCGCGCAGGCCTCGCGCCTGGCCGTTACATCTCGCGCATTCCACACCGATCGCCTCGGCCCTTTCCTCGCCCGGCTTTGCGAAATCACCGGGCTCGAGCGCGCGCTCCCGATGAACACCGGCGCCGAGGCGGTGGAAACCGCCATCAAGGCCGCTCGAAAGTGGGCCTACAAGGTCAAAGGCGTTCCCGAAAATCGGGCGGAAATCATCGTATGTGCCGGCAATTTTGCGGGGAGAACGACCACCATCGTCGGGTTTTCGAGCGAGGAGCAATATCGCGACGGATTCGGACCTTTCGCGCCCGGCTTTCGCCATGTCCGCTTCGGCAGTGCGTCGGAGCTCGAGCGGGCGATCACCGCGAATACTGCCGCGTTCATCGTGGAGCCTGTGCAAGGCGAGGCCGGCATCATCGTTCCACCGTCCGGCTATCTGGCCTCGTGTGCCGAAATTTGCAAGCGCCAAAACGTGCTGTTGATTTGCGACGAAGTCCAGACCGGACTCGGCCGAACTGGTCGCGTGCTGGCTTGCGATCACGAAGGCGTACGCCCGGATGGCATCACACTCGGAAAGGCGCTTGGGGGCGGTCTCCTTCCGGTGTCGGCATTCGTCGCCCGCAAAGAGGTGATGGACGTTTTCAATCCGGGCGATCACGGCAGCACCTTCGGAGGAAATCCGCTCGCCGCAGCCGTCGGACTCGCGTCGCTGGATCTGCTGATCGAGGAGCGCTTGTCCGACAACGCTGCGCGGATGGGAGACCACCTGTTGCGCGGCCTGAGGGCCATCGATAGCTCGCTGATCAGCGACGTGCGCGGCAAAGGGCTATTGATCGGCGTCGAATTCGCGCCCGAAAAACTGTCCGCCCGCACGGTCTGCGAGAAGCTCCTCGCATACGGCGTATTGTCGAAAGACACGCACGGAACGGTCGTGCGCTTCGCGCCGCCGCTGACGATCACCCGCGCCCAGATCGACGATGCGCTTTCGAAGATCGCCGCGGCGATCGACGCGCTCGAAGTCGAGGTTGCCGAGCGAAGCGGGGAAATGGTCACGATCTGAGGTGACGGACCCGAATTCTGCACCCGAGAGAGGATCAGCGATCGGCGCCTTGTATTTTGCGGTGCAGCAATCAATAATGGGATATGAACACTACGCCTCAAAATGCCTCGGTTGAGTCACAACGCCTCGATGTCGCCAGAGCAATGGCCACGCCGATCAAGGAGCTCAACAAAAGTGAGTGGCCGCTCTATCTTGCGCATTTATGGTCTCTCGGGGAACAGGATCGTTATCTTCGATTCGGGAATCCACTGTCGGACACGGCCATCGAGACCTACGTCGCGCATATCGATTTCGCCACCGACACGATTTTCGGCGTCTTCAACGATAAGCTCGAACTCGCAGCAGCCGGGCATTTTGCTTCCATTCCCGATCGCGCCGACGAAGCCCAGGTAGGCCGCCGCGCCGCGGAATTCGGCTTGTCCGTCGCCGAAAACGCGCGCAGCAAAGGCTTGGGAACGGCCCTCTTCTTGCGCGCTTCCTCTCACGCGCGCAACCTCGGGATCGGCATGCTGTTCATGCATTGCCTGAGCGAGAACCGCGCGATGATGCGCATCGCCCGGAAAGCGGGCATGGATATCCAGCAGACACATGGCGAAGCGGACGCCTATCTCACGTTGAAACCCGGGGATATGGCCAGCGCCATCGAAGAAGGCGTGCAACGGCAAATCGCGCTCTTCGACTTTACCGTCAAGCGTCAGCTTCTGATCGCTCGAGACGCCTTCAAGAAACCTGCTCCGACCACAGGAACTTGATCCCCAAGCCTGCGGTTCAGTTCTTCAGCATAGTCACTCGGCCGGATGGCGGCGGCGCTACCGGCGGCGAGGCCTTGAAGTAGGCTTCCGCGGCATCCACGTCGATGATGCCGGTCACCCTCTCGCGGCCGTCGAGAAGCACGGTAAAGCCATCCCCTCCGCTGGCCATGAAGCTGTTGACCGTGACGCGATAGCTTTCGGCGGCGCCGATCGGCATGTCGTCGAGCCGCATCGTTTCAGCGAGAACGCGAGCGCCGATGGGTCGGCCGAGGTCATAGGCATAGCTGAAGCCGCGCGAAACCTGCAGCATCTGCGACTGCTGCCGCGACGGCAACCACTGCTGCTCCAGCAGGGCCTTGATCTGCTCGCCCCTGAGCGTCATCGACACTAGATTGTTGCCAAAGGGTTGCGCGCTGAACAACGCGCCATAGGTCACGCTGCCATCGCTGCCGTAGTCGATCGGGGCGCGCACGCTGCCCGGATTGAGGAACGCAATGCGCGCTCCGGCGGCGCGCGTCGCGGCCAGATCCGCGTCCGCGATGAGGTCTCCCAGCGGCGATTGCCCTGCCGCATCCTGAGTCTTGCTGAGCGTGGCCTGCGCGCTACCCACCTTGCGATTTGCAAATGGCGCGGCGTCTCTCGCATATTTTTCGACGTGCGCGGCGATGACCGTGTCCGTGTCCAGCAACGGATAAGCGGCCTGGACAGGGAGGTCGCCGAATCCCTCGCTCGTCACGATGCGGTTCATGGCGGTCTTGCCGACCACGCGCCCCGTGCCGCGGTCGATCTCGAGGTCGATGTCGGTAATGAGTCGCCCATACGAAGCCGCGCTGGTCAGCAGAAAGCCTCGATACGTGCACACGTAGGGCTGGTGCGTATGCGCCGATGCGACCACGTCGATCGAAGGATCGAGTCGATCGAGGACAGGCAGGATGTCGCCTGAAAGTCCCGGGCAGTTCTTGTCGTTGAGCCGACCCTTGGTCAATCCGCCTTCGTGAATCAACACCACGATGGTGTTGACGCCTTGCGATCGCAACTCGGCCGCGCGAGCATTGATGGTGCTTGCCTCGTCCTTGAATTCGACGCTCTGAATGCCGGCCGGATCGACCAGTTGGGCGGTTCCCTTCAAGGTCAGGCCGATGAAGCCGACCCTGACCCCCTCGAAGGTCTTGATGCCGTATGGGGGAAAGATCGGTTGACCGCTTGCCCTGTCGATCACATTGGCCGCCAGGTATTGAAAATTCGCGCCGGCAAAACGATGCCCGCCGCGACAGGGTTCGAGCGCGGCGACGAAACGTTCGCAACCGCCCGTCTGCTTGCGCTCGAGTTCGGCGACCCCGCGATCGAATTCATGATTGCCGACGCTGTTGAAGTCGACCCCGATCAGGTTCATCGCCTCGATCGTGGGTTCGTCGAGAAACAGCGCCGACACAAGAGGCGACGCGCCGATCAGGTCGCCCGAAGAAACCACCGCGTTGTTCGGATTCATCGCGCGAAGCTGTTTGACGAGCGTCGCGAAGCGTGCGGCCCCCCCTGCGGGAACGGCGACATCGCGACCCGTGGTATCGCCGACGAGGCCGTCCGCGGGTGCGCGGATCGTCGCTCCCGGCGCCTCGAGATTTCCATGGAAATCGTTGAACGCGATCAGCTTGACCTTCAGCGTCGCCGCGCCTAGCTGTGCGACAGGAGCAGCACCGGGCGCGGCACAACCGTAGGCGAGTACCGCGACAAATGCGACGGCAAGCGGAGCGAGATCGCATCTGGAGGCGAATGGATTCATCGTTCGTAGTGGGCAAGAAAACCCGACCCCAGTCGGCTTCGCGCAGGCTCAGGTCACACGCCGATGACACTCACGCTGACGCCTGCGACACCCGCGTCGTGCGCCTGCTGATCGGCGTGATAAGACGAGCGCACCATCGCGCCCACGGCCGCATGCGCGAAGCCCATCGCGTTCGCTTCGCGCTCGAACATCGCGAATGTGTCGGGATGCACGTAGCGACGCACCGGCAAGTGATGTTCCGACGGCTGCAAGTACTGGCCGAGCGTCAGCATGTCGACGTCGTGGAAACGCAGATCGCGCAGCGTCGCGAGAATCTCGTCGTCGGTTTCGCCCAGCCCGACCATGATCCCGCTCTTGGTCGGGATGTCGGGATGCGCGGCCTTGAAGCGCTTGAGCAGATTGAGCGACCACGCGTAGTCCGACCCCGGACGCGCTTCGCGATACAGACGCGGCACGGTCTCGAGATTGTGATTCATCACGTCGGGCGGCGCGGCGGTCAGGATCTCGAGCGCGCGATCCATGCGCCCGCGAAAATCGGGCGTGAGGATTTCGATCTTCGTCATCGGTGAAAACTCGCGGGTCTTGCGGATGCAATCGACGAAGTGCTGCGCACCGCCGTCGCGCAGGTCGTCGCGGTCGACGCTCGTGATCACGACATAGGACAGGCGCAAGGCCGCGATGGTCTTCGCGAGATTCTCGGGTT
The DNA here is from genome assembly GCA_038225855.1 of Burkholderiales bacterium. GTDB lineage: Bacteria > Pseudomonadota > Gammaproteobacteria > Burkholderiales > Burkholderiaceae_D > CAHJXF01. Next base: position 5,819 of record JBBRQU010000039.1, read on the forward strand.
CGTTCGCATCGAGCGGGTCGGGACGGCCGTGGCCCACGTCGCAGAATGGACAGCGCCGTGTGCACTTGTCGCCCATGATCATGAAGGTCGCGGTGCCCTTGCCGAAGCACTCGCCGATGTTGGGGCAACTGGCTTCTTCGCACACCGTATGCAACTGGTGCTCGCGCAGGATCTGCTTGATCTCGTTGAAGCGGCGCGCGGATGCGCCGCCACCCGCGCGCACGCGTATCCATTCGGGCTTCTTCAATCGTTCGATCGGTTCGATCACGATCGGGATGCGCCCATAGGCGCGCCGCGTCTTCTCGCGCGCTTTCTGCTTGATGGTCGGGTCGTAGCTGTCCATGAGTCTTCTAGCGAGACGCGGCGTCGATCCCGTCGATCAATGTCGCTGCAAGGCGATCGGCAAACTCCTCGACCGATGCGCTCCTAGATGCAACGAGCGACGCCACGTCGATACTCTTCAAGCCGGGATATCCGCACGCGTCGATGCGGCCATAGGGTGCGAGATCCATCGCGACATTGACAGCCACCCCGTGGAAACTTCTGCCGTTGACGATCTTGAGACCGAGCGCCGCGATCTTCTGCAACTCGCCCTCATGCATCACATAGACTCCCGGCGCTCCGGGCTTGACGACACCGGCAAGATTATACGCGGCGAGTACTTCGATGACGCTGCGTTCGAGGAGAGCAACGAACTCGCGCACCTTGATGCCGCGCCTCTTCAGATCGATCAGGACGTACGCGATCGACTGACCCGGGCCGTGATAGGTGATCTGGCCGCCGCGCTCGGTATGCACGACCGGAATGTCGACGTCTCCATGCAGATGCGCGATGCGGCCGGCCTGTCCGAGCGTATAGACCGGCTCGTGTTCGAGCAGCCAGATTTCGTCGGGCGTCGATTCGGTTCGCGCATTGGTGAACGCTATCATCGCTGCGCGTGTCGATGCATAACGCTGCGTGCCGAGTCGGCGCACGACGATCGGCGAGCGCGCGTCGCTTACAGGGAGATTCAATGCCTCGTTCAACTCATCACTCACGAATCTGCGGGTTTCGTCTTCTCGCGCAAAACCGATTTCGCATGGACCTGGTGGCGATGGCTGTGATGGCCACGGCGGCATGGTCGTCTCCCGCACATGCCATCGGCCTCGAGGAATGCAAGCCGCTCGAAGACGACGCCAAGCGGCTCGCCTGCTACGACAGCGTCAGTGGCCGCGCGGTCACCGCTGCCGACAAGCAGATGCCGTCCGTCGTCAAAGCGGTGAAGGACGATGTGTCGGGCATCGGTCTGGTCGCGAAACAAGCGCGCGACACGACCGTCATCGGAACCCGCGCGTCCAGCCTGACCGAACGTTGGGACCTCGACGACACGCCCAAGCCTGCGCTGTTTTCTCTGCGACCTTACAAGCCGGTCTACATTCTTCCGGCGTTCTACTCGACCAGTCCGAACCGCAGCCCGACCAGCCCCAACCCCGACAACAACGCCACACTGCGCGGCGCCATCGATCATCTCGAAGCCAAGTATCAGATCAGTCTGAAGGCCAAGATGCTCGACAACCTCTTTGTCGACAGCGGCAGCCTCTGGTTCGGATACACGCAAAGTTCGCGCTGGCAGGTCTACAACCGCGAGACGTCGCGTCCGTTTCGTGAAACCGATTACGAACCCGAGCTGATCTATTCGGCGCCGACGCATTATTCGCTGTTCGGTTTCGATGGCCGATTGGCGGGACTATCGCTCACGCATCAATCGAATGGCCGCGATCTTCCGCAATCACGCAGCTGGAATCGCGCGATCGGCACCGTCGGGCTCGACTCGGGCGACTGGACCTTGCTGGTACGCCCCTGGCTGCGACTGCGCGAAAAAGCGGACAGGGACGACAACGCCGACATCCTCGACTATGTCGGTCGCGGCGAATTGATCGTGATCAAGAAGCTCGGCAATCAACAGCTCGCCGCCACGTTGCGTCATTCGCTGCGCGGCGGCGATCGGTCGCGCGGCTCGGTCGCGCTCGATTGGGCGTTCCCGGTCTACGGCTATCTGAAAGGTCACGTTCAACTCTTCACCGGATACGGCGAGAGCCTGATCGACTACAACCATCGACAGAACTCGATCGGCGTTGGACTCTCGTTGCTCGAGTGGCTGTAGACCCCCGATACATTGATGGGCACATGAGGATTCACGCGCCCACGCGGGGACGATGTCCGATCAACGCGAAGGCGGCGCGGCCTTGTCCTGATCCCCGTGCATACCGCGATGCATCCATCCCATGTGTCCGCGCATGCGCTCGCCGCGCGCCATGTGCGCGCGAAGGAATTCACGGACCTGGCCGCGTTGCGCGGGGTTCAACTTTTCGTATACCGCGAACCAGGCTTCGCGCGTGCTCTTGTGTTTGGCCATGCGCTCGGCCTGCACGCTGTCCATTTCGGCGGCGAGCTTGCGCGGATCGAAATTGGGATCGTCGAGCATCGCGCTCATGCGCTCATGCCTGGCTTTCATCTGCTCTCGAACATCGGATGCGGGCTTCATCTGTTGCTCGGCACGATCCCACAATGCCGCCTGTTCGGGCGTGAGACGCAATGACGTTTTCAATCGCGCGAGCTCATGCATCATGTGCATGCCATGCATGCCATGCATCTCGTGCTTGCCTTGCATGCCCGGACCCATCGGCGCCGCAGCGGTCTGTGTCGTGGTCTGCGCGTGCGAGATGCCGATCAGCGCGAGACCGCTTGACGCGGCGAAGATGCCGGCCATGAGGCCGCGCGTCATGCGCGAAGAAATCGTATTCATGTCTGCTCCATTGGTTTTGGAAGACTGCGGGGGCACCCCTTTCCGCATTGCCGGCAATTGTGCCGATCGGTCCGCCACGCAGGCGTCACGATCGAGGCGAAAGCGATTGCAGTTTGTTTCAGGCGCGGCGCACGCGGCCGGCCTTTCCTAGAATCGCATCCATGAACACGATGACCAGAGACAGACCGGAAAGTATTGAAGCCGTGCCGCATGGGGCCGCGAGCGACGGCGCGGTTGCGCCGCTGCGCCGACTTCTGGTGGTCGACGACGACGCCGAACTGCGCACGCTGCTGTCCACTTATCTGTCGCGCCACGGCTACGACGTGCTGCTGCTGCCCGACACCGCGCAGCTCGATGCCTACCTCGATCGCTACAACCCGCACCTCGTCATTCTCGACTTGATGATGCCCGGCGAGGACGGACTCGCGGCTTGCCGCCGGCTGCGCGGCAAGGGCGACCTGACCCCGATCGTGATGCTGACCGCGCGCGACGAAACGGTCGATCGCATCGTCGGCCTGGAGATGGGCGCCGACGACTATCTGGGCAAGCCGTTCGAGCCTCGCGAACTGCTTGCGCGCGTCGAAGCGGTGTTGCGCCGACACGCGGCGTCATCGTTCGCGGGCGCGGCCAAGCCGTTCGTGTTCGGGCCCTTCGAGTGCGATTTTTCGGCGCGTCAGTTGAGTCGCAACGGAACGCCCGTGCCGTTGACGGGCGGCGAGTTCGCGTTGCTGTCGGCGTTGATCAGGAACGCCAATCGACCGTTGAAGCGCGAGCGCCTGCTCGAACTCACGCGCGGGCCTGCCGAGATGCCGCGCGATCACCTCGATCGCGCGATCGACATGCAGGTCTATCGCCTGCGTCGCGCGATCGAGGACGACCCCGCGCATCCGCGCCACATCCGCACCATCTGGGGCGTGGGCTATGTGTTCGTGCCCAACGCGGATGCCGCCGACTCGGGTGACGCGCCTGTCGAAGCCGGGTAGATCGTCATGATCGGCAAATCATGATCGGCTACCCGCGCTCGCTGCGCGGGCGCACGCTGCTTCTCACGATCGTCGGCATCGTCGCGTGCGAGTTCGTGACCTTCGCCGTGCTCGGCGCCTATCGTCACGCGCTGCTGTCGGGGCGCGCCCACGATTTCGTCAACGGGCAGATCCAGATGGTGCGATCGGCGCTCACCCATGCAACGCCCGAGCAAGTCGCGCACGAACTCGAGCGTCCCGAACTTCAGCGTCCATTCCCGGGACGGCGCATCCATCGCGCTCCCGACGCGCCGTTCGATCGCATCGGCGAGCGCCTCGGGAGCAAGACGGATGCGCCGCCACGCTCGATTGCACGGATGCGTCTCGTGCAAGGCCTCCCCGACAGCGCGACCAACGACGTGCCCAGCGAGATGGAGCGTTCGCAACTCGTCATGGCGCTGCGTGAAGAATACGGAGCCGAGTCGCTACGCTTCACCGCCAAACCCGAGTCGGGGGTGTGGGTGCGCATGGCGCCGGACGGCTGGTGGCTGATGCTGCCGTTCGCGCGCTACACGTCGCCGCCGATCCCGTGGTCGATCGTGCTGGCGACGCTCGCAGCCGTGGGCGTGATGGGCGGGCTGGTCGCGCTCTACAGCTTTCACTTGTCGCGCCCGCTGCGCGCGTTGGCCGATGCCGCCGCGAGCTACAAGGTCGGTCACCATCCTGCGTTGCCGCTCACCGGTCCCGATGAAATTCAAGCCGTGACCGCGCAATTCAACGCCATGGCCGAGCGGCTCGAACGCGACGATGCCGAGCGCCGCGTGATGCTGGCGAGCCTGCCGCACGATCTGCGCGCCCCCTTGTCGCGCGCCAGGCTGCGGCTCGAATTGATGGACGATGGTCCCGGCAGTCCCAAGCCGGGACTGGTGCGCGATCTCACCGAAGTCGGCCGCATCGCCGATCAGTTCGTCGCCTACCTGCGCGGGCTCGACCACGACACGCGCAACTTCAAGGACTCCGCGTTGAACGACATCGTGCGCGATCGCGGCCTGGTATGGCGCGAGTCGGGGCACGACATCGCCATCGAACGCGCCGATGTCTTTCACCGCCGCGCCGACGCCGACGCATTGATGCGCGCGATCGACAATCTCGTCGGCAATGCCTTCGCGCATGGAGCCCCGCCCGTCACGGTGGCGGGCGAGGCGGGTGGGCCGATTGGCGCCGGCTTGGAGGCGAGCTATCGCATCGTGGTCCGCGATCATGGTCCCGGCATTCCCCCCGCCCGGCGAGCCGAAGCGCTCGAGCCTTTCACGCGACTCGATGCCGCGCGCGGCGCCTCGGGTCACTGCGGCCTCGGGCTTGCCGTCGCGCAGTCGGTGGCGCGCTTGCATGGCGGTCATATCGAACTCGACGAGCCCGCCGGTGGCGGCCTCTCTGCGGCGATCGTGTTGCCGGCTGCCTAGCGGCCAGGAACCTGGGTTCTAAAGCGCCATCGTCACCATCGGGTGATCCGACAGTTCGCTGTACAACGCGTCGAGCTGTTCGCGACTGATCGCGTTGATGGACATCGTGAGGCTCAGGTATTTCGCTTCGCGCGACTCGCGGACCACGATGGTCGATGCATCGAAGTCGGGCGCATGCCGCAGGAAGATCGCCGTCATCGCCGGCACGAACTCGGGTCGGTTCAATCCCATCACCTTGACGGGAAATTCGAGCGGGTACTCGATGATGCTGTCGAGTTCGGGCATGGCTATCCAGCTGCTGCGGCCTTGGCTTCCTGATACCACGCGTAGAAACGGCGATACATGGGGCCGACCTTGCCGTCGCCCACCGGCTTGCCGTCGAGCTTGACGATGGGGATCACTTCCTTGGTCGCCGACGAGAGCATCAATTCGTCGGCGTCGCGCACGGCCTCTTCGGCCACCGGCGCGATCACGAAGCGCACGCCGTGCGCTTCGGCCAGTTCGGAGATGAGGCCGTAACGGATGCCTTCGAGGATGCGATTGTTCTTCGGCGGCGCGTAGAGCACATCGTCCTTGACAACCCACGCGTTCGACGACGACGCCTCGGTCAGGAAACCGTCGCGAAACAGAATGGTCTCGGCCGCGCTGTTGACGGCCGCGTGTTCGGCCATCAGCACATTGCCCAGCAGCGACACCGACTTGATGTCGCAGCGCAGCCAGCGATTGTCGATCGCGCTCACGGCCGCCGCGCCGTTCTCGCGCACCTCGACTGCGGGCAGCACGAGCGGACTGGTCATCATGAACACGGTGGGCGTGATGCCTTTGGGGAATGCGTGGCCGCGCTTGGCCACGCCGCGCGTGACCTGCATGTACACGAACTGGTCCTCGACGCCGTAATTCTTCGCGAAGGCGGCGACGAGCTCGGCGATGCGCGCCTTCCACTCGTCGACGCTGAACGGATTCTCGATGCTGATCGCGCCGAGGCTGCGCGACAGGCGCGCAAGATGCTGATCGAGGCGAAACGGCCTGAGCCCATATACGGGCACGACTTCGTAAATGCCGTCTCCGAAGATGAAGCCGCGATCGAGCACCGGGACGCGCGCTTCGGACAGGGGCAGCAACTCGGCCTTGCCGGAAACGCGCAGATAGACCAGCGGGTCCGCCGAAGCGACGGGATGATCTGAGGCGAGCGCGTCCATGTAGTCTCCGAATCCAGTTTGATGCGTGGTGCGATGCGCGCCTACTTGACCATCAAGCGCAGCGCATCCCACGCGCGGCCGAAGAAGCCGGCCTGCGCAACGGTGTCCAGCGCCACCACCGGCAACTCCGCCACAGGCTTTCCATCGATCGTGAGCTTCAGGGTGCCCACGCGATCGCCCGCCTGGATCGGCGCGACCAGCGGGTCCTTGCGATCGAGCGTGGCCTTCACGTTGCCGGCCTGACCCTTGGGCAAGGTCACATAGATCGGCCGCTGAAAGCCGAGCTTGATTTCAGACTCGGCGCCCTTCCAGATGCGCGGCGTCGCGATCGCCTGATTGGCTTCATAGAGCCGCACGGCGTCGAAATTCTGGAAGCCCCAGTTGAGCAGCTTGAGACTTTCCTGCGCGCGCGCACTGGCCGAGTTGGCGCCCATCATGATCGACAGCAAGCGACGATCGCCTCCGCCCGCGCCAACGGGTTGCGGACGCTTTGCGGACGCGATCAGGCAGAAGCCGGCCGCATCGGTGTGTCCGGTCTTCACGCCGTCGACGGTCGGATCCTTCCACAGCAGCAGATTGCGATTGCCTTGCTTGATGCCGTTGTAGGTGAAGTCCTTCTGCGAGTAGAGCGGATAGAACTGCGGGAAGTCGGTGATCAGCCGCGTCACCAGAATCGCGAGATCGGCTGCGGTCGTGTAGTGCTGCGGCTCGGTGACACCGCTCGGATTGCGAAAGCTGGTCGAGTTCATGCCCATGCGTTTAGCTTCGCGATTCATCATCTCGACGAAGCTCGCCTCGCTGCCGCCGACGGCCTCGGCCAGGACCAGCGCCGCGTCGTTGCCCGATTGAATGATGAGCCCGTGCAAGAGGTCGTCGACGGTCGCGGTCTTGCCCGGCGGGATGAACATCACCGACTCGGTCCGCTGGTTCACGCGCTTGTAGATGTCGGCAGGCACCGGAACGGCTTGCGTGAGCGTGAGCTTCTTGTCGCGAATCGCAGCGAGCGTGAGGTAGTCGACCATCAACTTGGTCAGCGACGCCGGGTCGACGCGCTCGTTTTCGTTCTCACCCGCGAGGCGTTGATTGCTCGTCAGGTCGACCAGCAACCATGCCTTGGCCGCGAGCACCGGCGCGATCGGCGCAGTCGAAGGGGTTTGCGCATGCGCGAAACTGCACGCCGACGCCGCCAGCAAGCCCGCGAAAAGAACGCGCATCGAACGGAAAAAGAAAAGCGGAGTAGCGATCATCGATTGCATGAACCCAGGGGTGAGGCGACATCGAATGTGATTCAAAACGGCGACGACCGCGCGATTGATAGGGAATGCCCGGCTGGTTCGCCAAGCCGCGCTGCGCGCGTTGGCAGGCGCACGAGCAGATGCACGGCAGATGCGAATTCAGCCGATCGCAACAGGTTCGGAAGCCAGCAACAGGCGCTCCACGATCTTGCCGTCGCGCAGATGCGACTCGACGATTTCGTCGATGTCTTCCTTGTCGACGTAGGTGTACCAGACGCCATCGGGATAGACGACCGCGACCGGGCCTTCTTCGCAACGATCCAGACACCCCGCCTTGTTGACGCGCACCTTGCCCGGTCCGAGCAAGTCGAGTTGCTTGCAACGCTTCTTCGCGTGCTCCTGCATCTTGACCGAACCACGATCGGCGCAACAGGGCCGACCTTCGTCGCGCTGATTGAGGCAAAAGAAAATATGACGCTGGTAATAGCTCATGATCAGCGGACACGGGCCGAGCTTCAAAAGCCGAATTATAGCGATCGCGCGCGCTGCCCGATGTCAGCGTAGATGCGGTTCGCGATGTCGCAGGTAATACGCGATCACGAACCACGGCCAGGCGAGATTGAGTCCCTTCGAGAGCCCGTAAAAATTCATCAACCGGCCGCGAGTCCACGCCAGCGCGACCGGATTGGCATAAGGGTTGTCGGGGAAAATATTGACGAGCGCGACCGAGCCGATCAGCGCCGCGAGCCCGAGCGCCCAGCGCAACCGCATCGGCAAGAGCCACGCGACCAGCAGCACGATGCCGCCGATCAGCATGCCCCATCGCGCGCCGGGAGCGAGCAGCGGCCATAGTCCCAACTCGGCGAACAGAAAGGCATGCGCGAAAGACTTGACGAGGATCGTGGCGCCAATGAAGGCCACGAGCAGCAGCAAGCGCGTGGACCAGCGTGCGCTTGCGCGCTGCAGGTTGACGAACAATAGGCCCGAACCCAGCAGGGCGAGCGCGCAAACGATGCTCTCGGCAAGCTGGAACTGCGCCGCCGTCGAGTCGGGGTCATCGGTGCTCGCCAGGCCGACCGCGACTGCGATGCGATCCGACCATTCGGGATCGAAAGCCTTCAAGAGCCCACCCGTGCCCAATGAGAAAGCCTCGGGATACACGAGGGCGCCGAACCACATGATGATCAGGATCAGCCCGCGACTCGCGTCGTTGGCGAACCAGCGCGCGCGCCACGCGCGTAGCCGGCCGGTATCGAGCAGCGGCCTGGCAAAGCGCGCCGCCAGCAGAGCTCCGGTGAGACCGCCGACCACGTTGCTCAGCACATCGACCTTCGACGCGACCCGCACCGGCAAATAGGTCTGCGCGGCTTCGACGCCGATCGAAAGCAGCGCGCAATAAGCCAGGGCGCCGATGACGAGCCCCAAGCCGCGACAGCGCGGATGCAGCGCGAGTCCCGCAACGAAGCCGAGCGGCAGGTACCCGAGCCCATTGACGATCAGGTCGAACGGCAGCGGATGCGGCGGCCATGGTGCGAACAGGTAGTCGAAAGGCGCAATCCCCAGGTCGCGCCATCCGCGAAACGGATAGAGGCTCGCGTCGAGCACGATCAGGGAATAGGCGAGCAACGCATAGCGCGACAGTGGCGATGCGCGCCGCTGCCATGCGCGCGCGGGTCGCGAGGGCGATGATCGAGAGGTGGACGGGGATCGATGCGGCACGGCGCGAGCATACAATCCGCGCATGAATCGCATGGGCCCACTGCGTCGTACGCAACTCGACGCCGCATCGATTGCGAGCGCTGAAGTCTCGGCCTTCATCCCGCTCGACGGTGATCGTTTGCGCGCCGCGCTCGATCGGCAATCCGTCGGCGCGGGTTGCCCGAACCATTGGGATGCGCGCGTGGTCGCGACCACGTCCTCGACCAATTCGGACCTGCTGCGCGAGGCGCGCGGCGGCCATGCGTTCACGCGCCCGGTCCTGCTCGCCGCCGAGATTCAGACGGCTGGACGCGGGCGCCTCGGGCGTACCTGGCATTCGGCGCCGGGCGCTTCGTTGACGGTTTCGTACGCCCTGCGCGTCGCGCGGCGGCTCGCCGAACTCGAAGGCATTTCGCTGGTCTGCGGACTCGCGGTGCGCGATGCGCTGCTGAAGCACGGCGTGCGCGCCGAATTGAAATGGCCGAACGACGTGCTGGTCGATGCACGCAAGCTCGCGGGGATACTGGTCGAGGCGCATGCGCTCGCGTCATCGACCATCGTCATCGTCGGCATCGGCATCAATGTCTTGCCTGGCAGCTCCGACAGGGCTGGCGGCGACCGGCGCGCGCTGCCCGGCAGCGATCTGCGCACTGCGGGCTGGATGGTCGAAGACCGCAACGAACTCGCGGCCGACCTCGCGCTTGCGCTCGAAAAACGTCTCGCGCGTTTCGCCGAAACGGGCTTCCCCGAGTTTGCATCGGAATGGAACGCGGCCGATGCGTTGCGCGATTCGCTCGTGTCTCTCGGAACGACGCCGGGCGAAATCGTCACGGGCTTCGAGCGCGGCGTCGATCGAAGCGGCGGTCTGTTGATCGAAATCGACGGGACACGGAAGCGATTCATCGCCGGCGATCTCTCGCTTCGAGCGATCGGCCTGGCATGACCCCGTCGGCCTCGAAGCGCATGCGTGTCCTTCTGATCGACATCGGCAACTCGCGCATCAAGTGGCGCATCGTCGACCCACGTCTCGATCGGCCGCAACATGATGACGAAGCGGCGATTGCTTCCGACGAGTGCGGATCCCTGGCTCTCGGCGACATGCAGCAGATCGCGCAACGGTTCAGCGCTGCTCGCGAACCCTCGCTCGCCGCAGTCCATCTGAGTAATGTCGCAGGAGCAGACGTCGAGGACGCGATGCGAACGGCCGTGCGCGCCGCATGGGGCGAAGTGTTGGTCCATGCGCTGGTCCCGAATGCGATGCAATGCGGAGTCATCAACGGTTATCGCGACAAATCCCGTCTCGGCCCCGACCGATGGGCCGCGATGCTCGGCGCCCACGCACTGCTGCCCGATCGAGATGTGTTGGTGTGCGGCTTCGGGACTGCGACCACCATCGACTTGCTGCTGATCGAGGGCGTTGACGGTCGCGCGTGCTTCGTGGGCGGCTTGATCCTGCCGGGCATCGAGGCGATGCGGCGCACGCTGGCGCGAGACACGGCGCGACTTCCTCTGGCGCGAGGCGAGGTCGTCGACTTCGCAGCCTGCACCGCCGATGCGATCGCGAGCGGCATCGTGGCCGCGCAAGCGGGTGCGGTCACGCGCGCCGTTCGCAACGCGCGCATACGAATCGCTGCACGCCATCGCGAAGGCATCGCCGCACTACCCTTCGCGTGCGTGCTCGGAGGTGGGGATGCGAAGATCATGGCCGCCCACCTGCCCGATATCGAAGTGCCGCTCTACATCGTCCCGGATCTCGTTCTTCGCGGCCTTCATGCAGTGGCACGTCATGGGGTCGAGGACCACAATTCCGATCGCATCCACAATCCCGCTTTCGCACACCAACGCTCCTGACCATGCGCTCCCTGTTTCTGATCCTGCTGCTCGCCAACCTGTTGTTCTTTGCGGTTCAGCAAAACCTGTTCGGCAATCTCGTGCATGAATCGCGTGACGCGGCGCACGACGCGTCGCGCGAAGCGCCGCTCAATGCAGAGCGCTTGCGCGTGATTCGCGACACGTCGGCACGTGCCCCGACGCCGGCGCGCACGACATCCGTCAGCCCGTGAGCGGGATGAAGAATCGGTAGCTTCTCGGCGCGCTTTCAGCCCCGGGTTCGGGCGGGATGAAGCGCACGAAGTGCGATGAGGTCCGCGTGTTTTCGGAACGGCGTCGCAATCCGCGCATCGCAGCGCGATAGCAGCGGCCGATCAGCTCGTCGGGCATGCAAACGATGTCGAAGCGCGCATAGCGACCGCCCGGCAGCAGCTGCGTGCCGAGCACCTCCTCGCGATGGCTCACGCGAGCCGCGTCGAGGCCGACGTCGATGCGAAAGTCGCCGCCCTTGACGATGCCGAAAAAATCCGTGGTCGCCACGATGAACTCGATCGCTCGCAGCGACTCCGGACTCGGGCGCGAAGCGGCGTCGAAAGTCGACGCCGTGCCGTGCGTCATGCCGTGCACGGCGACCGGTTCGAGCACTCGATTCGCCTGGACGATCTTCACGATCGTGTCGAATGCCTCGCGCACCGAAGGCTGCGCGCCACTTCCATGACCCGTCGCCCTGACGAACGCGAACGGCTGCGGCGCAAGCTCGCCAATCCATGCAGGACGCATCGCGTCCGTCGCATCGACGGCCGCGTCCAACGGCGCCGCAGCCGCAGCCGCGGTCGCGCTTGAAACGCCACCGTTCACAACGCTGCGACTGCGATAGCGCGTTGGCGGCTGGCCGGCGAACCCGGAGAACGCGTGCGAGAAGGCCGACACCGTCTTGTAGCCTGAAGTGAGGGCGATCTGCGCCACGGGTCTCGAGCCGTGGGTCAACTCGAAAGCCGCACGTTCCAGCCGCAGACGCTTGATGTGTTGATGCAGACTTTCGCCGAAGTAAGCGCCGAATTTCCGGTGAAAGTGAAAAGGTGAAAGGCCTACGCGTTTTGCCAGACTCGATAACGGAAGATCCTTATCGAGATTCTGATCGATATAGGCTGACAGACTGAGCAGGTGCGGTTGCACGACCATGGGACAACATCCTTCTCCTCCCTCCTGAAGCGAATCACCTCTACGGGTTTCGTTCGCGTACGCGAGGCTCGATCGATTCAGACGCGTTCAGCGCGAGAAGTTCACGCGACGGCGCATTTTTTCGACGCGCGCGGCCTTCATGCCGCCCGCAGTTTGAATCGCGCACTCATTTTGCCGGTAGTCAAGCCGGCGGCATTGCGCATCACCGGGCCGCGCCAACGGGCGAGGGATTCGGGTACACCTCCAGTTGCATCGCTCGATCCGTCCAGTAATCCGAGTTGCCGGAGGACTTCGACGACTGCGCAATACAACGCGTCGCGATTGCCGTCGGCGATCTTGATGGCAATGCCGATGCCTTTCGAACGCACGCCGATCGCCTGCGCACCGTCGGCGCCGATCTTGGTGACCCAGTCGCCGGGAGCGAAGGACATCAACGCCAGGTCGCTGCGCGCGGTACCGGACACGAGTTCCGGATGGCCGGTCATGGCGTCGAAGAGGACGCCCAGAGCTGCGGCATTGCTCGGCGCGCTCGTGCCCTGCGCGAGACGCGCATAGGCGAGCGCGAGGCGCGTCAGAGGGATCGCGAAATTGGGCGCCGAGCAACCATCGGTGCCGGTCACAAGCGCGCTCTCTGCGAGGTCTGTGAGCTCGGCGACTGCGGACGTGACGCGACGCTGGACGGGGGACGCCGGATCGAGGTAGTCCTCGGCGCGGTCGTTGTGCAATCGGCATGCAGCGAGAAAGCCCGCATGCTTGCCCGAACAGTTGTGCTCCAGAGCCGTGAAGCGCGCTCCCGCAGGCGGCGTTCGATCGAGAGCCGCGTACCAGCCCGGCACATGGCAGCCGCACCGCAGTTCAGACAGCTCGCACCGCGACGACGCGAGCATGGCCGCGACGACCTCGGTATGCATCGCTTCGCCCGAATGGCTGGCGCACATCAAGGCGACTTCGCGCGAGCCCCAGCCGAAATGCGCGTGTCCTCCTTCGCGTACGAAGGGCAAGGCCTGCAGCGGCTTGAGCGTCGATCGCGTGAACGTGAGGTAGTCGGGGTCGCCCGCCCACTGCATGAGTTTGCCATCGGCCGCCACGACCGCGATCGAACCATGATGGACATTCTCGACCGCGCCGCCGTCGGCGTCCGAGGTCCGCCTCGCTCCATCGCGCGCGAATTCGGACGCGAATTCTGGAGCAACGCCGCGCGTGGTCACGACCAGCGGCTCGACAGACATCGTCACGACTTCGCTTCGACGGTACGAATGCGCGCCAGAATCGCGCTCGTCGAACGTGCATGCACGAATGGAATCGCGACCGCGCTGCCGCCCCATGAATGCACCAGGCGCGACTCGGGCAGCGCAGCCATGTCGTAGTCGCCGCCCTTGACGATCACATCGGGACGAATCGCTTCGATCAGCGCGTAGGGCGTGTCCTCGTCGAAGAGTGTGACCAGATCGACCGACTCGAGCGCGGCGAGCAAGGCGAGGCGATCTTCCTCGACATTGATGGGCCGATCGCTGCCCTTGCCCAGACGCCTGACCGACGCGTCGCCATTGACGCCGACGATCAGAGAAGCACCGTATGCGCGCGCCTGCGCAAGCACCGTCACGTGTCCGCGATGCAGGACATCGAAGACGCCGTTGGTGAAGATCAGCGGCCGCGGCAGCGCCGCAACGCGCGAGTGAAGCTCGTCGCGATCGACGATCTTGCGTTCGAAAGAAAGGGCTGGGTCGGTGGTCATCGGGCGGCTGCCGTAATGCGGCTGAAGGCGCAACGCGGGGCGGGCCCAGTCGCGACCGAGAAAGAAGCCGACTACGCCGCGTTGCCCACCGGAGGTTCGCCGCTGCTCGCAGCGGGAAAGGCCTGCGCGGCCGTTGCAGCCGCAGTCGCTGCGGCAGCCGATGCAGCAGCCGACGCCGCGGCCGCTGCGGCCCCCGCCGTGGCGCCAATGCGCGCCGTCACTTCCTTGCGATAGCGATTGAGGTCCTGCACCGAATTGAAGGTGCGCTCGAAGAGCAGCGACAGGTTGTGGAGAATCCGATCGACGACCTTGGTTTCCCATTCCTTGTCGAAGCGGATCTGCGTGTCGAGCCAATGCTCGAGCCAGTCGGGATCGGGCAGGCGCGACTGCACGGTGTCGTTCGGAAAGAGCGCCTCGTTGACGTGCAGGCTGGTGGGATGCAAAGGCTTGTCAGTTCGCCGCGCCGAGGCCATCAGCACGCCGATCTTTGCGAATGCGGCACGCGCGGTATCGCCCAGATCGACCAGCGCCTTCTTCATGTAGCGCAGATAGGCGCCGCCGTGGCGCGCCTCGTCTTGCGAGATGAGCTTGTAGATGTGCTTGATGACCGGTTCGGTATGTCACTCCGACGCGCGCCGATACCAGTGGTTCAGGCGAATCTCGCCGCAGAAATGCAGCATCAAGGTTTCCATCGCGGGCGCCGGGTCGAACTGAAAACGCACGGCGTGCAATTCGGCCTCGGTCGGAACCAGGGCCGGACGAAAGCGCCGCAAGTATTCCATCAACACCAACGCGTGCTTCTGCTCTTCGTAGAACCACACCGACATGAACGCCGAGAAGTCGCTGTCGTGCTGGTTGTCTCGCAGGAACATCTCGGTCGCGGGCAACGCGGACCATTCGGTGATGGCGTTCATCTTCACCGTCCTGGCCTGCTCGTCGGTGAGTTTTGCATCATCGAACTCGTCCCACGGCACGTCTTTCGACATCTGCCAGCGGACCGCCTCGAGCGATTTGAATAGTTCCGGATAGATCATGACGGGCAAACGAGAGCGGCTTGTTGGGTCGCTTCCACCTCACCGATTCCAATAAAGCAATGATGAACGAACGATGAATCAGAACATGCCATGCGCGTGACGTGAGCAGGACCCTGCGGCGATTGCGCGCTGGGAGTATGTCACTTTCTGCCTGCTCGGATGCGCGTGCGGGTGCGCTCGGGTGCAGTCACCGCGTCGCGTGCTCGAGCGTGAACTGAACCACGTCGGTGTTTCGGTAGCGAAACGCAGCCGCGCAATAGGCCAGATAGAAGCTCCACGTCCGTATGAATGCCGTATCGAATCCGGTTTCGCATACCGCGCGTTCGTGCTCGACGAATCTGCCGAACCATGCCGCGAGGGTTCGCGCATAGTCCTGGCCGAACGCATGTTCGTCGACGATGCGAAGACCCGCGGCCTCGGCGGCTTTCCGAAAGGCCGAAGACGACGGCAGCATGCCGCCCGGGAAGATGTACTGCTGGATGAAGTCGCTGCTCTTGCGATAGTCGGCAAAGAGGTGCTCGGCGATCGTGATGGTCTGGATCGCCGCGCGGCCTCCGGGCTTGAGCAGGCGGCCGATGCATTCGAAATAGCTTGCCCAGTAGGTCTCGCCGACAGCCTCGAACATCTCGATCGATGCGATGCCGTCGTATGACCCTTCGACATCGCGATAGTCGCAAAGCCTGAGCGTCACGCGGTCGTCGAGGTTCTGCGTTCGTATCCTCTCTTCGGCCAGCGCGAGCTGCTCTTTCGACAGCGTCAGTCCGGTGACCGACAGATCGCGCCTGCCCGCGGTTTCGGCGAAGCCGCCCCAGCCGCAGCCGACCTCGAGGACATGGGCTCCGGGTTCCAGAGCGAGCGCGTCGAGGATGCGTTCGTACTTCGCGGTCTGCGCGCGAGGCAGCGCGGCGAAGTCGGTGCGCGCGCACGCATCGGACGCATCGAGCGAGTCGTCGAAGAGAGCGCTCGAGTAGGTCATCGATGGATCGAGCCAGAGCTTGTAGAAATCGTTGCCGATGTCGTAGTGGGCGTGGATGTTCTTCTTGCTGCCGGTGCGCGTGTTCCGCCGCAACAAATGGCGGATGCGATACAGGATGCGCCCCCACCACGAGCCATGGATGACTGCCTCGATCGCATTGCGATTGGCGACCATCACGTTCATCAGCGCGATCAGGTCGGGCGTGATCCAGTCCCCCGCGATATAGGTCTCGCCGAAGCCGATGTCGCCGCGCTTGAGCGCGGCATCGCAGACCTTCCAGTTGAAGAGGACGACCTCGGCGTGCGGCGCGCCCTCTCCGAAGCGGCTCGATTGCCCATCGGGAAAGCGCACCGTCAGCGAGCCGACCGAAAGCTTCTGAAGCATCCTGACGATCAGCCGCGCGGACGCGGGCATCGTCAATGCGCTGTGCTCGGCATGCCCCGGCCCGGGATCGAACGGGTTGACGGCGCTGACGTTATGGCTCGCGTCGATCGAGGAAGTGGAACGCATCATCGGGACACCTCGGCGGCGGGAGGCGCCGGCTTTGAGAAGAAGGGCATGCGCTTGATCCACAGGCGCACCGCCTGCCAGTGGATGCGCGCAATCACGCCGAACGAAAACAGGGGACTGCGAACGAAGGCGGTCAGCAACGCGCGATTCGATACCGGCTCGAGCGCACCCGAGAGGCTGGTGGAAATCAGCGGGCCCGGGGATTGGTCACGCGCACCCTCGTGCGCGTCGTCGTATGCGTCGTCGTACTCGATGCGGGCGACCGCACGCGAGCGCGTGTTGAGAAAGCGAAACCGATAGCTGCCCGACACCGCGCAGAACGGCGAAACGTGAAAGACCTTGGTCGCAATGAGTTCCTCGCCGCTGACGATCGCTCGTCCGTCGCGATGCGCGAGCAGGTAGCAATGACGCTCGCCGAAAGTGTTGTTGATCTCGCAGACGATCGCGCGCAGCGCTTCGTCTTCGCGATGACAGAACCAGAAGCTGACCGGCTTGAATGCGTAACCGAGTACGCGCGGAAAGGTATGCAGCCAGAGCTCGCCGTTCGCATCGGCGATGCCTTCGCTCTCGAGGATGCGCGCGATCCATGCGAGCAGGCGTTCGCCGCCGCGCGACGCATCGCCCGCGCGCAGCGCGCGCGGGTCGCCGTGGTCGGCGTCATGAAACGACATCAGGTTGAAGCGATTGTGCGACAGCAGGCGTTGCCCCGCGAGAGCCGCATCGAGGCGGCGCATCGGCAGGCGCAGGAAGTACGCGGGATAGCGAAACGCGTGGACCGTCGGGCGATGCCGTGCGTGACGCACTTCGCCGCGCGCGATCTGCGCGGGCGCGAGGTCCGGCGATGACGACCGCGCGGCCGCGTGACGGGGTCGCGTGCAAGGGGTCGAAGGATCAAGCGGCAAGACGCGCCTCCGAAGCGGCCATGTGACCGTCGGTCACGCCCCGCGCGGCGATGGCTTGCGCCACATCGAGGCCGGACTTCAGTCCGTCTTCATGGAAGCCATAGCCTGTCCACGCGCCGCAATACCACACGTTGCCGCGACCCTGGATTTCGGGCAGCCGGCGCTGCGCATTGATCGCGCATCGATCGAAGACCGGATGCGCGTAATCGAAGTCGCCAAGGATCGTCGCCGGCTCGATCGTGTGGGTCGGATTGAGCGACAAGATCACGGGCCGCTCGAAAGGCACCGGCTGCAGCTTGTTGATGAGGTAGTGCGCGCAGACTGCGCGATCGGCGGGCGCCGCGGATGCGGCGCGTGTGATTTCGCACTGGTAATTCCATGCGGCCCACGCGCCGCGACGCGACGGCAACACGCCGGCATCGGTGTGCAGGATCGCGCGATTTTTCTGATACCGAACCGCCGACAGCAACGCGCGCTCGTCGCGCTCGGCGCATTCGAGCAGCGCGAGCGACTGATCGCCGTGGCAGGCGAGGACGACGTGATCGTAGAGCGCCGTGGCGCGTGCCGCTGTGCGGCGTCCACTCAGCACGGCGACCTTGCTCGCGCCGTTCGAGCGTACCCGCGCGACGCCCAGCGCAGGCTCGCCGATGCGCACGTCGGACAGCGATGCGAGCAGGCGTTCGACGTAGTTGCGCGCGCCGCCATCTACCGTGTACCACTGCGGACGATCGGTGACCTGCAGAAGACCGTGATTCGCGCAGAAGCGTACGAAGGTCGCGAGAGGAAATTCGCGCATTTGCGCGGTCGAGCACGACCAGATCGCGGCCGCCATCGGCAGCAGATACCAATCGCGAAACACGTTCGAGTAACGGTGCTCGTCGAGGAATTCGCCGAGCGTCCAGGTATCGAGCGTCGCAGAACCGCTCCGCGCCAGCGCCATCGTCTGACGATTGAATCGCAGCAGATCGGCCAGCATGCGCAAGAAGCGCGGATCGAAAAGATTGCGACGCTGAATGAAGACGCTGTCGAGGTCGGTTCCCGCCCACTCGATCGCGCGCGTGCCGCGACCGGTCAGCTTCACCGAAAAGGTCATCTCGGACGCGGCTGTCCGGACGCCGAGTTCGTCGAACAGTGCGACCAGGCGCGGATAGGTGCGGTGATTGAACACCAGAAATCCGGTATCGACCGGATGGCGAATGCCGTCGACCTCGACATCGACGGTGTGCGTGTGACCGCCCGCGTAGTCGTTGGCTTCGTAAAGAGTGATGTTGGTATTGGTCTCGGCGCGCGGAGTATTGAGAACGCCGGCGCCTGCGTCACGACGCAGTTTCCATGCGCACGACAGGCCCGAGATGCCCGCACCGATCACCGCGATATCCACGCCGCCTCCGTCACGTTGATGGCCCTCCTGTCGATTGCTTCGGGGAGCCTCAAAGCGCTATACGCGCGGCCGTGCCGATCGGTTTCCCCTGCCGATCGCTCGACAACGCGGTGTCGCACGTGCCGTGCCTGGATACAACAACAGGAGCGCGCCTTCAGGACGCGAGCAGGCGTTCGATCTCGGACACGAAACGACGATCCGTCGGTGAGACGACGCTGGCGAAACTGTCGACCGGCTTACCCGAGCGGTCGAGCAGGTACTTGTGAAAGTTCCATTCAGGACGCTTGTTGGTCATGCGCGCGAGGTCCGCATAAAACGGATTGACTTGCTTGCCGACCACCGACGACTTCGCGAACATCGGAAACTTGACGCCGTAGGTGTTGAAGCAGAAGTCCGCGATGTCCTTGTTGCTCCCGGGCTCCTGTTCGAAGTCGTTGGATGGAAAGCCCAGCACGACCAGCCCTTTCGACGCGTACTTCGCATACAGGGCTTCGAGGCCTTCGTATTGGCTGGTGTATCCACAGTAGCTCGCCGTATTGACGACGACAACCACCTTGCCCGCGTACTGGCAGAGCGACTGGTCAGATTCGTCCTGCAGCTTCTTGAAAGTCTTTTGCAGCAGTGCCGGACACGACGCCGGGGCGATCGTGCCGGGCGCGGCGACTTGCGAAGTTGCCGCTTGCGCAGCCGAGCTTTGAGCCTGAGCCATTCCGCCGAGCGGCAGCAGGGCAATCACAAGCGCGGGGGTGGCGCGGTAGAAAATTCGAAGGGGCATCGAAGGCATGTGGCTCACCGGTATCGTTCAGAGACCGGATGAGTTTAACCGCAGCCATCGCGGCCCGCGCACGCCATGAGCAACGCAATGCAAATTTCGAGGGGCGCCGCGATGCGACGCGCCTCGTAAGACCGTCAGATGCGGTGCGTCAACAAGAGCACGATCACGATCAGCACGACCACGCCGAGCGCACCACTGGGTCCGTACCCCCAACTGCGGCTGTGGCCCCAGGTCGGCAATGCACCGAACAGGATGAGAACCAATATGATCAATACGATCAGGCCTACCGACATGATGGTCTCCTCGATACTTTCGGTCGATCCCGAATGCGCGCTGCAATGCGCCGCGGGTTGTGAGCCCGCATCATCGCCGCGTCCGCGCCGAATTCCCTTGGTGTCCGACGCGATTGCGAGCTAGTCCGATGAGGAGTTTCGCCAAGGGCGTATCGAGCCCGCGTCGAAGGACGCGCCGGACGCGCAGTCTGCTAGACGCCCCTGCACGACTTGCGTCGGCCCCTGGAGCGCAGCAGGAGGATGACCCAACTGGCCGCGCCGATGACCGGAATGAGGGTCTTGAAAAGACTCGGGTCGCGAAGCGTCATGATCGCGCCCGCCAATATCAGTGCAGCCCAGGACGGACCCCACGAGTCTCCTCTCAGCCGGGAGTCCAGCGCGTCGGACCCCATAACCGCGGCCGCAAGGGCCAGCGGCGCGAACAGGACCAACGACCCGGATTCGGCGCCTCGCACCGCGACGGATGTGGACACGACGATTCCGACGCCCAACAGCAGGCTGGGTGTCAGGTCAAGCCAATATTTGCGTGTCATCGCTGTCTCCTCTTGCTTCATGTCGAGAGTCATCGTGCGCCACGGTCCTCACATCTGCTTGAAGAGATGCGTGTAGGTCCGGCTGACCTCGAGTTTTTGCGGATGGCCGTTGACGGTGACGATCTGGCGGCCGCGAAAGTCGCGCGTGACGGTGGCGATCGCCTGTGCATTGACGACCGTCGCGCGATGGATTTGCCAGAAGCGCTCGGGGTCGAGCTCATCGATCAGTTCCTTGATCGGCTTCTTGATCAATGCTTCGAACTGCGCCGTCTGCACGCGCGTGTATTTTTCGTCCGACTGAAAGAACAATACGTCGTCGACCGGGATCAGCCGCAAGCTCTGTCCCACCGATGCCTGAATCCACTGCAGGCGAGCCGGCTTCGAGCTCGAGTCCCCAGCGGCCTTAGACGGACCCGAGGTTTCGTCGAGGCGCGTGGCGAGCCGCTCGAGCAGGGCCGCGACATCGCGACGATCGAACGTCTCTTCAGGCTTCGAGTCGGAAGACGTGTGACTCTTGCCGACGCGCTGCTTCAAGCGCGCGACAGTCTTGGCGAGACGCTCACGATCGGCGGGCTTGAGGACATAGTCGATCGCGCCCTGCTCGAAGGCCTCGACTGCGTATTGGTCGTAGGCCGTGATGAAGACGATCTGACAGGTGTTGCCGTCGCGACCGATGATGCCGCGCGCGGCTTCGATGCCGGTCATGCCGGGCATGCGGATGTCGAGGAAAGCGAAGTCCGGCTCGTGCTCTTCCACCAGTGCCACCGCTTCGCTTCCATTCCTGGCTTCCCCCACGAAGCGCAGTTCGGGCCAGGCTTCCGACAGTCGCGCTCGCAGTTGCTCGCGCATCAGGCGCTCGTCGTCGGCGATTATTGCGGTAACCGCGGCGGTGACCGCAGCAGTGGCCGCCGTGGTGCCGGCAGCCGTAAGGGTCAATGAGTCGTTTGCGTGTTCGGCCATGCGCTTCTGCTCGCTGTCAGACGGCAGCTCTGCTCGGCGGAGGCGCCGCTCGCGGGCGTCTGATCCAGCGGGCCAGTAGAACACAGGCGCCCACGAGCAGCAACACGGGAACGAGGAGCGGCGCGAGTCCGAAGATCAGCGCGAACACCACCGCGAGCGTGGCAATCGCAAGCGCGAGAGGAACGATGATCGCCACGCACGCGAGGACCGCTGCGGAAACCATTGCCACGACGACGAGCGCGACGAACAACGCGAATGCAACGATCGCGCCGATCGCAATCGCCATCATCGGTCCTTCGATTCGTTGGTCATCGATGGCGATTGCTGCCCCATCGAGCCCGCCTCCAGCATGCATCGATAGCGCGGCGACCACGCCCACGAGCAGAATGCAGAATACGCCAAGCGCCATGATCTTGAAGAACCTACGCATCGCTTTTTCCCCCGGAAGTCACGCTGTTGCAGCGCCGTTCTGACGGCGCGATTGATAAGGCACCGAGATCGTGACGCGCGTGCCTTGCGGCGCGCCGTCGACCAGATTCGCTTCGATGACGAAGGTGGCACGGTCTCCATACAGGAGCTTCAACCGCTCGCGTATATTGGTCAGCCCCACACCCGTTCCCGACGTGCTCGCGCCGCCCGGCGAGAATCCCAGACCGGTGTCGGCGACGCTGACCTGGAGATCGCCGTGGACGATCTCCGCGCCGACCTCGAGACGGCCGCCTTCGGCCTTGGGTTCGAGCCCGTGCTTGGTCGCGTTTTCCACCAGCGACTGCAGCATCATCGGCGGGAAGTCGGCCGATCGCAGCCCGTTGGGTACGGTGAACGAGAACTGCAGCCGTTCCTCCATCCTCACTTTGAGGATCTCGAGATACGCGCGTACCAGATCGACCTCGCGCCCGAGGTCGGTCGCGTTCTCGCGCATCTGAGGCACCGCGGCGCGCAGATACGCGATCAGGTTTTTCTGCATCGTCGATGCGCGCGTTGGATCAGTCTCGATCAGGTGATCGATCGAGGCGAGCGTGTTGAACAGAAAATGCGGCTCGACTTGCGCCTGCATCATTTGCATCTTCGCTTCGCTGACCTGCCGCTTCAAGCTCTCGCGCTCGGCGACCTCGGCCGCGGATTGCACTGCGACCGCAGCGCGACGCCGGGTGTTGGACGTCGACTTGAGCACGATGAAGTACACGAACATCAGGACCAGCAGCGCCTTCAACAACTCCCACAACACATAGCCCGAGCGCGGCGCGGCGCTGCGCGTGGCCGCGTGGATCTCGTCGCTGATGGCGCTCTGGACTTCGTCCTTGGCATCTTCGACCGCGGCCTTGACCTGCAGGGTCATGTCGTCGGCGATGGTCTTGCGGATCTTGTCGGCTTCCGCGCGCGAAATCTTCGCTGACTCGATCGCGCGCGTCGCATCGGCGACCGCCAGCTTGCCGTCGGTCGCAGACTCTTCGACGGCACTCTGACTCTTGCTTGCACCCTTGTCCTCGGCCTTCGCGCGATCGGCAGCGAGGGCGCTCGCCTCGGCGTCACGCCTGGCCGCTTCACCTTCGAGGACGCGCACGCCGTTCCGGTCGATGACGACGCGCTTGCCATCCTTCTCGAACACGATGCCGTGCGGGACGCGCGTCATCGTGGATTCTGCCTTGTCACCCGTCGCGGGCAGCTTCGGCACGGCCGGCGTTTCGGAAGGCGCAGGTACATCGGGGATCGGCACATCGATCGGCCGCGTGGGCTTGCCTCCGACCGAAGGCTGGATGTGCACGTTCTTGCCGTCCGAACGGATCACGATGTCGACCGGCTTTCTGAACTCGGCGGGATCGATCGTCACGGATTGGCGATTGAAGCCGGTGATGTCGCCCAGGATATTGGCGCCGACGATGACGAAGAAGCCGATCAATGCCATGCGCTTCCACGAAACCGTCGAGACCCAACTCGCCGCAGCGGCATTGAAGGTGCGCAGTCGGCGTCCGAATCGGCCGAGGTGCACCGTCGCGTCGCTCGCAAACACGCCGAGATCGTCAACCCAGCGTTTCTGTCGTGAAGGCCCGTGGTCATCGGGACGATTGGAAGATGGACTCATGAATCTATGAAAGGAAACAGCCGGGAGGTTGCTGGAGCGGGCGTGCGCGTCGGCAACGCCCGGCGAGAGGACGAAAGCTTAGGGGCATCGATCGCCGTCCGCATCGGCAGCGCGATGCGCGGCACGATCCTCGGCATGAACTGCAAGTCGCGCGGATGAGCCGCGCGCCGCGAGGACTGCTCAGCGCGAGGCGCGTTTTTTCTTCGCCGCGGGCCGACGCTTGGCGGCAGTCTTCGATGCGGCCTTGGGTGGAGCTTTTGGTGCCGCCGCGGCGGGCTTGCCGTTCGCATTGTTCGCGGATGTGCTGCTCGAACTCGCGAGCGCGGCCTGCGCAACTTTTGCGAACTGGTCCTGCATGTAGCCGAGCCAGTTGTTGGCGGTGAGCCCCGCAAGGGGCGAGACGGGCGCTGATTCAATGGATGCGTCGGGCGTCTGGGGGGCAGATGCGGAAGAGCGCGACGATTTGAGCACGGCTTTCCTGGGCGCGATCGCGCGCGGCTCGCTCGTCTGGTCCTGGTCGGCATGCGCGCGCGGTTTTTCGGGGACCGTCTCGGCTGGATGCGCCTGCATGGGCGCCGCACTCGCGGCACTATCGTCCGGTTCCGGCGCACGAGTCCCGGCACGCGTTGCGTCTTCGCTCTCGTTGGCGACCGGCCATCCCGGGGGCAGCCCGCTCGGCGTGGGCGGCGCTGTCGATCCGGCCCGCGGCGCCTCGATCGGCACACCCAGCGAACGAATCGCCGCGATGGTGTTGCGCTGAACCTCGAGTCCCTGAACCGTCGCGCGCAACAGGTTGAGATTCACTTCGAGCCACGATTCGGCAGCCTTGAGGTCGGAGATGCGCTTGTCGAGCTCGTCGAGGTCGAGGGTCGGCAAGAGAAAGCTCGGCACGGCCGTATTCCCCGGCACACTGCCCCACAGCTTTTTCATGAAATCCATGCCACCTGCAAGTCCCTGCGCGAACGGCTGGGAGAATGCCTGTGCGCCGAATGGCGGCGACGCGGGCGCCGACTCAGGAGACCCGAACAGCGAAAACGGCAGCGCGCCCGGGGCGGGCCATACGGGCTTGGCTGGATTGCTCATATCGTCCCTTCGTTGCAAAGCTATGATGGAGCGGCCCCTGCGAGTATGACAGGGCAGGTGGAAGCGCGGGGGTTAGGATTGAATGCGCGATTGAATGCGCGATTGAATGCGCGACCCAAAGCTCACAATCGAGCGCGACCATCTCCCGAGTCGTCGTACGGTGTGAATTGCGGTCAGCGGCTCATCTCTTTTTTCTTCGCTTCGTTCGCGCATCATCACGCTTCATGCCCGTCGCGCTCGCACTCATGTCATCGGCACCGCGCATCGAAGCAAGCCGTCCCTGGCGTTGGGCCTCGATCGTGGCGCTCTCCTTGCTGATACACGTCGTCGCTCTCGACGCGCTTCCGCAATGGACGCTCGATCCCGCCGAGGATGCAAATGACCGACCGCTACGCGCGATCCTGGCGCCTCCCGCGCCTATGCCCGAGCCTGCTCCTGCTCCTGAAGCTGTGGAGCAGGTGCAGGCTCCGCCCGCAACACCGCCGACGAACGCGCCGCCGGCGCGCACCGCGCGGCAGACTCCGCGAGCGCCGCGCTACGCGCGCCTTCCCGACTTCGTTCCCGAATCGCTGGACGAAGCGATACCGCGTGTCGACCTGTCGCCGCAGAGCGCGGCATCTTCCTCCTCATCGACGTCGACGCAAAAGCCGGCATCGTCCGACAGCGAAGGTGCGCCGCCAACCGCACAGGTCGCAACCGCCCAAATGTCCGACAAGCCTGCGACGCCGCCGCAACCCGAAGCTCTCGCACCGGTTTCTGCGCGTCTCGATTACAAGGTCGTTGCGGTCGAACGCAAGAACGCGAACCCGGTTTTCTACTATGGGATAGGGACGATCACCTGGACCATCGCCGACGCCCGATACCAGAGCGATTTGAAGGCTGCGGTGGACTTCCTGCTGTTCAAGGTCAACGTGCTCGCATCGCACAGCGAAGGCGCCGTGACTCCCGCGGGCCTCGCGCCCGATCGCTACACCGAGACGCCGCGCAAGCGTTCAGCGCTCGCGACCAACTTCAATCGCGATGCGCGGCAGTCGATCAGCTTCTCGTCCTCGCCAGCGACGGTGCCTCTCATGGCGGGCGCGCAGGATCGCCTGTCGGTGCTCTTTCAGATCGGCGCGTTGCTGCGAGCGAATCCCGACCTTGCCACGATGGGAGGCCACATCGACATTCCGGTCGCGGGCGTGCGCGGCGAAGTCGAGAGCTGGGTCTTCGAGACCCGGGGCATCGAGACGATCGAGGTCGGTCCAGGTCCGCTGTCGACCGCGCACTTGCGCCGCGTCCCGAAATCCGGCTCGAACGACAAGACCATCGACATCTGGATCGCGCATGCCGACGGCGGCTACCCCGCGCGCGTGCTCTACACCGAACCCAATGGCAGCTCGATCGAAATGACGCTCGACAGGATCGAGGCCGCGAACTGAACTCCACTCATTGTCTTTTCGAGCAACGCGAGAAATCTCATCTGCTTCGGGTGAGCGTAGACGCCGAGATTCCTCACCACGTTCGCAATGACAATTCAGGCGCGCGCGCGACTGATCTCCTGGACCGGCGCCTTGAACGCCGAGATCAATTGCTCTCGTATCGTCGCGGCCTTGACCATGTTGGCTTCCTTGATGTGGCCGTAGCCGCGAATCTCTTCAGGCACGCTGGCAACCGCGACCGCTGCATCGAGATTGGTCGCATCGAGCTTGGCCAGCATCATCGCGATGGTCGACTCGTATTCGACGATCAATGCACGTTCGGCCTTGCGCTCCTCGGTGCGGCCAAACACATCGAAGGCGGTGCCGCGCAGCCCCTTCAGGTTCGCGAGCAGATTGAAGCCCTTCATCATCCACGGGCCGAATTGCTTCTTGATCAGATGCCCCTCTTGGTTGCGCTTCGAGAACAGCGGAGGTGCGAGGTGGAACTTGAGCGCGATCGGTCCATTCTTCTCGTCGGCTTCGAATTGCGCGTTGATCTTCTCCATGAACGATCCGTCGGTGTAGAGACGCGCGACTTCGTACTCGTCCTTGTAGGCGAGGAGCTTGAAGTAATAGCGCGCAACCGCGTTAGTCAAGGGCATGTCGGGCTTCGCTGAAGCACTAGGAAGCCTGGTTTCGACGCCGCGCACCTTGTCGACCAGCGACTGGTAGCGAGCCGCATAGGCCTCGTTCTGATAGCCGATCAGGAACTCCGCGCGACGCGCGACCCTTTCATCGAGGCTGCCCGACAACTTCTTCGAGCCTTCGCGCTTCAACTCGACGACCTCGGCCGGGAAGGCGACGCGCTCGACGGCTTCGCGATCGTGCGCCGCGCGACGACCCCACAGGAAGGCCTTCTTGTTGTTGTCGACCTGCACCGCATTGAGTTCGATCGCACGCTCGAGCGCTTCGTGAGTCAGCGGAATCCAGCCCTTCTGCCATGCATAGCCGAGCATGAACGGGTTGGTGTAGAGCGCGTCGCCAAGCAGCGCGACGGTCAGGCGATTGGCGTCGATGAAGTTGCAGTGATCTTCGCTTCCATTGTTACCCGCGCTACGGTCCGATCCAACCGCTGCACGGATCTCGCCCGCGAGATCGGAGCCCGGGAATTTCCAGTCGGGATTGCGCACGAACTCGGCGGTCGGAATATCGGCCGTGTTGACGATGGCGCGCGTCTTGCCCGCCTGCATCTTCGAGATCGCTTCGGTATTGCCGGTGACGATGATGTCGCAGCCGAGCACGAGGTCGGCTTCGCCGGTCGCGATGCGCGTGGCCTGCAACCTTTCGGGAGTGGCTGCGATCTGCACGTGCGACGCGACCTCGCCGCCCTTTTGCGCAAGCCCGGCCATATCGAGTACCGATACACCCTTGCCTTCGAGATGGGCCGCCATGCCGAGCAACTGGCCGATCGTCACGACGCCCGTACCCCCGACTCCCATCACGAGGATGCCGTAAGGCGCCACGACTTGCGGAATCGCGGGCCGCGGCAAGTCGAACAGCCGATCGACTTCGGCGCCGGCGGCCGAATGGCCCACTGCGCCGCCCCGGCCCTTCTTGACGCGGCCGCCTTCGACCGTGACGAAGCTCGGACAGAAGCCTTTCACGCACGAGTAGTCCTTGTTGCACGACGACTGGTTGATGACGCGCTTTCTTCCGAACTCGGTCTCGAGCGGCTCGACCGACAGGCAGTTCGACTGCACCGAGCAATCGCCGCAGCCTTCGCACACCAGGTCGTTGATGAACACGCGCTTGGCGGGATCGGGAAAGAGCGGCTTGCCGTCGACGATTTTTTTCCTGCGGCGACGCTTCTCGCTCGCACAGGTCTGGTCGTAGATCAGGATCGATACGCCTTCGACTTCACGCAGTTCGCGCTGGAGCTTGTCCAGTTCATCGCGGTGATGGACCGAGACGCCGTGCGCGAGATGATTGTCGTGCATCGGGCCGAGCGACTTCGACTTCTTGCCGGTCGCGATCGCG
>JBBRQU010000040.1:0-32364 GCA_038225855.1 Burkholderiales bacterium
GCATGTTCGACTTGAGCTTCTCGAGCAGCGTGTCGTTGGGCGCGACGGTGACGACCGGCATCGCTTCGGTCACGAGCGCGAGCGGGCCGTGCTTGAGTTCGCCGGCGGGATAGGCCTCGGCGTGGATGTAGGTGATCTCCTTCAGCTTCAGCGCGCCTTCGAGCGCGATCGGGTAATGCAGGCCGCGGCCGAGGAAGAGCGCGTTCTCCTTCCTGGCGAAGGCTTCGGCCCAGGCGATGATCTGCGGCTCGAGCGCGAGCACGCTTTGCAGCGCGGCGGGAAGGTGACGCAGGTCCTTCAGTTCGGCGGCTTCGGCTTCGGGCGACAGGTGGCCGCGCAGCTTGGCGATCGTCAATGACAGCAGGAAGAGCGCGCAGAGCTGGGTCGTGAAGGCCTTGGTCGATGCGACGCCGACCTCCGCGCCGGCGCGTGTGAGATACGCGAGTTCGGTCTGGCGGACGATGGCCGACGTGGCGACGTTGCAGATCGCGAGCGTGTGCGTATGGCCGAGCTTCTTCGCGTGCTTCAACGCGGCGAGCGTGTCGGCGGTCTCGCCCGATTGCGAGATCACGACGACCAACTGTTTGGGGTTGGGCACGCTGTCGCGATAGCGGTATTCGCTGGCGACCTCGACCTGGGTCGGGATCTTTGCGATCGACTCGAGCCAGAATTTGGCCGTCAGGCCCGAGTAATAGCTCGTGCCGCACGCGAGGATCAGGACCGAGTCGATCGCGTTCAGCACGGTCTCCGCCTTCTCGCCGAACAGATGCGGCCCGATCGCGTCGGGCTCGTTGCCGAGGCTCTCCAGCGTGTCGGCGATGGCGCGCGGCTGCTCGAAGATTTCCTTTTGCATGTAGTGGCGATACGGGCCGAGGTCGGCCGCGCCGCTGTGCGCGTGCACGACGCGGACTTCGCGCTCGACCGGCTTGTCGTCGCGGTCGGTGATCCAGTAGCGGCCGAGCTGGATGTCGACCGCGTCGCCATCTTCGAGATAGACGATGTGATCGGTCACGCCCGCCAGTGCCATCGCGTCCGACGCGAGGAAGCACTCACCCGACAACGCGCTGCCCTGATGACCAGATGCGCTTTCGCCGCCCACGCCGAGGATCAACGGCGAGCCGTCGCGCGCGCCCACGATGCGATGCGGCTCTTCGCTGCAGAACACCGCGATCGAGTACGCGCCCGCGAGGCGCTTGACCGCGCGCTGGGTCGCTTCGAACAGGTCGCCGTCGTACAGCGAGTCGATCAGGTGCGCGATCACCTCGGTGTCGGTCTGGCTGATGAAGACGTAGCCCTTGCCGATCAGCTCGATGCGCAGCGCGTCATGGTTCTCGATGATGCCGTTGTGGACCAGCGCGATGCGCGCGGCTTCGTTCGATGGCGAGAAATGCGGATGCGCGTTGTGCGTGGCGGGCGCGCCGTGCGTGGCCCAGCGCGTGTGGGCGATGCCGGTGAAACCCGACAGCCCGTTGTCGCGAACCTGCGCGTCGAGCTCGGCGACGCGCGAGACGCTGCGTGCGCGTTTTGGCCCAGCCGCGTCATAAACTGCCACGCCGCAGGAGTCGTAGCCGCGGTACTCGAGGCGCTTCAGGCCTTCGACGAGGACCGGGACGATGTTGCGATGACTGACGGCTGCGACGATTCCGCACATGGGACTTCCTTCTTGGCGCTTGATTGAGTACGGGAGACTAGCGGCTTGGCTTTGAAATAGGTAATCTTCGTTGAACCAGATTTGCCAGTTTCTTTCACCATCTGACTACGATGAATTTTAGTTGCGTATGAATCCACGATTTGGCTCCTTATGTCGTTGTTGATCCTCGATCCCATCGACCGACGCCTACTCGAAGCGCTTCAGGTCGATGCGGCCGTGTCCAATCAGGACCTGGCCGCGCGGGTACACACCTCCACGGCGACCTGTCTGCGCCGCGTGAAGCGGCTGGTCGATGCGGGGGTGATCGAAAGGAGAATCGCAATCCTCGCGCCTGATCGCGCCAGCGGCGGTCTGCACGTGGGGATCACGGCGGTGATCGAGATCACTTTGGATCGGCAAGGCGCCGAACTGCTGGCGACCTTCGAGGCGAAGGCCGTGCACGATAAGGCCGTGCAGCAGTGCTACCGGGTCACGCCCGGGCCGGACTTCGTGTTGATCGCCTACGTGGCCGACATGGAGGGGTATCAGGCGCTGGCGCAGCGCCTGTTCACGTCAGATGCGAACGTGCGCAATGTAAAGACCTACTTCGTCACGAAGCGAGGAAAGTTCGAGCCGCGTATTCCGGTACACGTCGAACGCGGCGACGGTCAGGACGGCTTCGCTCGCCCCGCATAGACCGCGACGTCGCCGGGCTTCCTCAGCATCTTGTCGACCTCGGCGGCATGCAGCTCTTCGAGCTGGATCATCTGGCGTGCAAACTCCTCGAGGGCAACCGAGCTGTGGTCGACTGCTTCCAGCAGCTCACGGTAGAGATCCAGGGCGCGCGCTTCCGACTCGAGCGCTTCGTTGAGGATGGCGGCAATGTCGTGCTTGTGGGAGTCGAGCAGTGGGCCGATGACCAGCGATGGATAGGCACCGAGCGTCGTGATCCACTCGCCGATCTGCTGGGCGTGAAGCAAGGACTCGTCGGCCTGCTCACGCAGCCAGGAAACGATCGGGATGCGACCGAAACCGAAGACGAGAAAGGAGTAATGCGTATAGCGAACGACGCCCGCGAGTTCCGCTTCGAGCAGGCGGTTGAGCACCGAGACGACGCGCTCCTTGTTCATCTCCGACATTTGTAGGCTCCGACAGAGGCGCCGCTGCTGCGGCCGTTCGGCAGCGTCTCATCATCTCGCTGCTCTCGCAACCTCGGCATTCCTTTGGAAGGAACGGGTGCCCGCTAGGGCTTCGGTTTCTTCACCGGCCGCTTCCAATCGTTCTTCGCGACCTGCGTCTTGTCGTTGACCGCGAGCGTGCCGGCCGGCACGTCTTTCCACACGGTCGTCCCCGCGCCCACGGTCGCGCCTGCGCCCACCGTCACCGGCGCGACGAGTTGTACATCGCTGCCGATCTGCACGTCGTCCTCGATGATCGTGCGGTGTTTGTCGGCGCCGTCGTAATTGCAGGTGATGGTGCCCGCACCAACATTCACGCGCGCGCCGATGGTCGCGTCGCCGAGGTAGCTCAGGTGATTGGCCTTGCTGTCGTTGCCGAGGATGCTGTTCTTGACCTCGACGAAGTTGCCGATGTGCACGTTCGAACCGAGGCGCGCACCGGGACGCAAGCGCGCATACGGCCCGACGATCGCGCCGGCGCCGACCTCGACCTCGACCGCGACCTGGTCGTCGCGGCCGCCATCGATGTGCGTGAAGGCTTCGATGCGGGCGCCGCTGGCGATGTGTGCATTGCGAATCACGACATAAGGCCCGATAGCCGCGCCGTCGGCGATGCGCACCCGGCCTTCGAATATGCAGCCGACATCGATGGTCACGTCGCGCCCGCATTCGAGTGTGCCGCGTACGTCGATGCGCGCCGGGTCGGCCAGGGTCACGCCGGCCGCGAGCAGCTTGTCGGCCTCGTTGCGCTGCACCTGGCGTTCGAGTTCGGCGAGCTGGCTCTTGCTGTTCACGCCGGTGGTTTCCCAGGCAAACGAAGGTTGCGTTGCGACCACCGCGACGCCGTCGGCGTTCGCGAGTGCGACGATGTCGGTCAGGTAATACTCGCTTTGCGAATTGTCGTTCGACAGGCGCGCCAGCCAGCGCTTCAACGCGGGCGTCGGGGCGACGAGGATGCCGCTGTTGACTTCGCGGATCGCGCGTTGCTCGGGCGTTGCGCCTTTCTCTTCGACGATCGCGACCAGGGCCTTGCCATCGGCGCTGCGAACGATACGGCCATAGCCGGTGGGGTCGTCCATCATCACCGTGAGGACCGCAAGCGCAGAACCTACTTTCGAACCTTCGCCGGCAAGCTCGCTCAAACGTCGCAGCGTGTCGATGCGGGTCAGCGGCACATCTCCATAGACAACCAGTGTCGGACCATCGTCTTTCAGATGAGCAACTGCCTGTTGCACGGCATGGCCGGTTCCGAGCTGCGGTTCCTGCGTGACCCATTGGAGCGAGGGATCGGCGAAGGCTTCGCGAACCCGCGCGCCGCCGTGTCCGATGACGACGGTGATGCGGGCGTTGCTCAATGCCTTCACGGAGTCGATCACGTGTGCGAGCATCGGTCGCCCCGCTATTCGGTGCAGCACCTTGGGCAAGTCCGAGTGCATGCGTTTGCCCATGCCGGCCGCGAGGACGACGACGTTCATGTGTGAGAAATCCTCGGCGATGGAGACCAACGTTCGAATGCGAAAAAATTCTAGCACGCAAGATTTTCGTCGAAGCGCAAAGGGGTCCATCGCGGCTCGCATCGCCTCGTGGAGCGCAATCGCGGTACTCGCCTTCGCAACCGCCGCGTGCGGCATGATCAAGATCGGCTACCGCAATGCCGATACCTTCGGCCTCCTCTGGATCGATCGCTATCTCGACCTGACGAGCGCGCAGAAGAACTTCGTCAAGCCGCGCCTGCGCGAGCTCGTGGCCTGGCATCGAACGACGCAACTGCCCGACTACGCGGCGCTCACAACCGAGATGCAGAAACTCGCCGAGCATTCGATCACGCCGGCCGAAGTGACCGCGCTCGCGAGGCGACTGAAGCAGCGGGCGGATACCTCGATCCAGCATGCGCTGCCCGACATCGCCGACCTCGCCTTGCGTCTGACGCCCGACAACATCAGCGCGATGGAAGACAAGTTCGCCGACAACGACGACAAGTTTCGCGACGACAACTTCGTGAAGGGCGATGTCGACAAGCAGCAGAAGGCGCGCTACGACAAGACGCTCGAGCGCATCGAGGAATGGTATGGCCGCTTCAGTCGCGAGCAGCGCGCCGCGGTTCGCAAGCTCTCCGACGCGCGTCCGCTCGACAACGACATCCTGTTTGCGGAACGTCAACGTCGCGAGCGCGAGTTGATCGTTCTCATGACGCGCATCGAGCGCGAGAAGCCTTCGCGCGATGCGGTGATCGCTCTCTTGCGCAATTACAGCGAGCGCTTCGAGTTCAATCCCGATCGCGACAAACGCGCCTTCCAGGAATCGCTGCGCCGTGCGACCGAGGCGATGGACGCGGCGATCCACAACCTCGCGACACCCGCGCAGCGCGAACGCGCGATCACGAAACTTCAGGACTGGATCGACGACTTCAGGAGTTTGTCGGGGGCGTCGGGCTGATCAATCCGGTCGGGGCGTGCGTCTGCGCTCGTTGGCGACGAACGTCTTCTCTCGCGGTAGCACGACGCCAGCCGGATACGAAGGCAACTCGTCCAGACGCCGATAGAGCGGCGCGAAGTCGGGCGAGGTCGCTTCGAACAATTGCTTGAACGAGTCGATCACGAAGTACGTGGCCTGGAAGCTGTCGATCTTGTATTCGCTGCGCATGATGCGTTCGAGATCGAAGGCGACGCGCCTGGCCTCGTTGGCATAGAGCGCGTGTGCAGGTTCGGAGCCCGACGAGACGATGCCCGCGCCGTAGATGCGCAAGCCCTTCGGCGTATCGATCAGGCCGAACTCGATCGTGTACCAATAGATGCGCGCGAGATATTGGAGGCCGTCGAGCAATGCCGCCTTCTGCCCGCCTTTGCCGAACGCCTCCATGTGGTCGGCGAAGATCGGATTGAACAGCAGCGGCACGTGGCCGAAGAAATCGTGAAAGACATCCGGCTCGACGATGTAGTTGAACTCGTCTTCTTCGCGCAGCCATACGGTGATCGGAAAGCGGCGCGCAGCGAGCAGTGCGAAGAACGCGTCTTCGGGAATCAGGCCGGGCACGGGTGCGAGCGTCCAGCCGGTAGTCTTGTCGAGCGAGATCGAAATCTTCGCGAGATCGGGAATCGCATCGGCCGCGTGCATCGCATCGAGCGCGTCGAGAAACTCGTCGCATGCGAGACCGGGCAGGTGCGCGATGCGATCTGCGTAGAGACGTCGATAGCGATCGTGTTGCTCGGGCGTGTAGGCCGGCCAGTTCTGGTCGCAAATGTAGTCGGCGTTCGCGGTCGAATAGTCGCCGCGTGGCGGACGATCGGACGCGCCGTAGGTGGTCGGGATTGCGGCGCCCTCTGGCTCTACGCGCGAGATGGTCGTGACCGCGGACCGCTCGTGCGCCTCGATCGTGTCGGCGATTAGCGAGCCCAGGAGACTTTTCCCGGTCACGTCGCTTCGACCTTGGCCTCTTGCCGTGCATCCCCCTTCAACACACCGCGCCGCATCTGGTCGAGCTCGATCGATTCGAATAGCGCCTTGAAGTTGCCTTCGCCGAAGCCCTGATCGCCCTTCCTTTGAATGAACTCGAAGAAGATCGGGCCGAGCTGGTTCTCGGTGAAGATTTGCAGGAGCAGCGCATTGGGCTTGCCATCGACCAGGATCTTGCGGCTTTGCAATTGCTCGATCGACTCCCCATGACCGGGGATGCGTTGGTTGATCAGTTCGTAGTAGGTATCGATGGTGTCGAGCAGCTTGATGCCCTTGGTGTGCATCGCGTCCACGGTCTTGTAGAGGTCCGACGACCCGAGCGCGATGTGCTGAATGCCTTCGCCGTGATATGCGTCGAGGTATTCCTGGATCTGCCCGGCGGTCTCGTTGCCCTCTTCGTTGATCGGGATGCGGATCTTGCCGCACGGCGACGTCAGCGCGCGCGACTTGACGCCCGTGACCTGGCCCTCGATATCGAAGTAGCGGATCTCGCGGAAGTTGAAGAAGCGCGCGTAGAACTCGGTCCACTCGTCCATGCGTCCGCGATGAACGTTGTTGGTGAGGTGGTCGATGTACGTGAGCCCATTGCCGACAGGGTTCAGTTGGGCGCCGGCCAGCGGCTCGAAGTCGACATCGTAGAAGCCGATGTTGCCGATGCTGCCTTCCGCGGCGCCGTTCTTGCCGCGCCAGCGATCGACGAAGTAGATCAAGGAATCGCCGATGCCCTTCATCGCGGGGATATTCAATTCGCCCGGTCCGCTCTTGCCTTCGAAGCCCCACGCGCCCAGGTCCAGCGCGCGCTTGTATGCGGCCGCGGCGTCCTTCACGCGGAAAGCGATCGCGCAGATCGACGGGCCATGCAGGCGCGCGAAGCGTTGCGCGAACGAGTCGGGTTCGGCGTTGAGGATGAAGTTGATCTCGCCCTGGCGGTACAAGGTCACAGCCTTGTGGCGATGTCTGGCGATCGCGGCGAACCCCATGCGCGTGAACAGCGCGCCCATCGCCTCGGGGTCCGGCGCCGCGTATTCGATGAACTCGAATCCGTCGGTGCCCATCGGGTTGTCCCAGGTTTCGACATCCATGATTGCCTCCTGATCGATCACTGTCGGGAGTTTACGTCCCTCCACTCGAGGGATGCCGCTGGGTCCCCGCTTTCGCGGGGACGACGGAGCGTGTTGTCGTTCCGCGAAAGCGGGGACCCAGGGTCGTCGAATTCCGTCGTGAGCAATGGACCGAGGTCGGCTCGGCCCGACCATCCCGCGACTATGGCATTTCATCGCATCCGCGCGCATTCTGTCGACGCGCGCTAGCGCCGCGCGCCGCGCATTCGTACAATCCGGCACTCCCTTGCGCCAGTTCATCGCGAGCACCGCACAGACGGTTCGCGAACAGCGCATGGCCCGAGTTCACCGGTTCATGCCATGCCACGCCTTTTGCGTTCTCTTCGTTTCTGGATCATCGCTCTCGTCGTCGTCGTCATCGCGGGTGGCGGCGCGGCGTTCCTGTCGGGTCGTGCCGGCGTCTCGAAGGCGGCCATGCCCAAGAAAGCTGCGCCGCCCCTTGAGTTTTCGGCGGGTGATCTGACGATGATCTCCAATCAGTCGGTCGCGCGTTCGCTGCCGATTTCGGGCAGCCTGGTTGCGGTCAATCAGGCCACCGTCAGGGCCAAAGTCGCCGTCGAGGTGCGCAGCATTCTGGTCCGCGAGGGCGATCACGTGAATGCCGGCCAGGTGATTGCGCGGCTCGACACCGTCGATCTCGCGACGCGGCTCGATCAAAGTACCGGCGCGCGCGACGCGAGCCGCGCGCAATACGAGATCGCCGAAAAGAATCGCGTCACCAATCAGTCGCTGCTCGAAAGAAAGTTCATCTCGCAGAACGCCTTCGACAACGTCGCGAGCCTGTCGTCGGCCAATCGCGCTTCGCTCGACGCCGCCGATGCGCAGGTGCGGCTCGCACAAAAGGCACTGCGCGACGCGACGGTGACCGCGCCGATCGCGGGCATCGTCGCGAGGAAGAACGTGCAGGTCGGCGAGAAGACGCAGGTCGATGCGCCGCTCTTCGCGATCGTCGATCTCGACTCGATCGAGCTGCAGGCGATGGTGCCAGCCGGAGAAGTCGCGGCGATAGATCGAGGCATGCGCGCGACGCTCGCGGTCGATGGCATGCCCGGACGCGCATTCGACGCGACCGTCAATCGCATCAATCCGGCGACCGAGCCGGGCACGCGTTCGATCGTGGTCTTCCTCACGGTCCCGAATCAGGACTACGTGTTGAAGAGCGGCATGTTCGCGAACGGCACGATCCGTCTCGCCGCGGCGCAGCCGCGACCCGCCTTGCCCGCAAGCGCGATCCAGAGCGACGCGGGTCAGCCGGTCGTATGGACGATCGAGGGCGGCAAGCTCGCGCGCCGCACGATCGCGCTCGGCGCGCGCGACGAGGCGAGCGGCATGGTCGAGATCACGTCCGGCCTGCCGGCGAATACGCCGGTTCTCGCGAGCAAGTTCGACAACCTCAAGGAAGGCGCGGAGGCCATCGCCAAAGCGGGCGCCGCGCCCGCACCGGCTGCGCAAACGGCGGCGAAGTAGACCCGCCGTGGTGATTGCGAAGCAGGACCGAAGCAAGTTGTTCGGCGACAGGACGCGATCGAGCACGCAGGCGCGGCTCGTCGCGCCACACGCGACCCCGGGTCGCGCGCAGGGAGGAAAACAATCATGTGGATGACCAAGGTCTCGATCAACAATCCGGTGTTCGCGAGCATGGTGATGGTCGCGCTCGTCGTGCTCGGGGTGGTTTCGTACAACCGCCTGGGCGTCGAGCAGTTGCCCGACATCTCGTACCCGGTCTTCACGATCACGGTCAACTATCCTGGCGCTTCGCCCGAGGCGGTCGAGAACGACATCACCAAGCCGATCGAGAATGCGGTCAACACCATCTCGGGCATCAAGCGCATTCGCTCGAACTCGTGGGAAGGCATCTCGCAGAGCTACATCGAGTTTCAGCTCAGCGCGAATGTCGCGAAGGCCACGCAGGACTTGCGCGATCGCGTCGGACAGCTTCGGCCGAGCTTTCCGAAGGACGCGAAGGAACCGCTGATCAATCGCGCCGATCAGGAAAACGAGCAGCCCGTGATGTCGCTGTCGGTGCGCGCACTGCCCGGCCCCGCGCCGCGCAGTCTGCGCGACCTCACGACCTTGACCGATCAGGTGATCGTCAAGGAGATCCAGAAGGCGCCAGGCGTCGGTCGCGTCGACTACGGCGGCGGCGTCGCGCGTCAGGTGCAGATCCGCATCAAGCCCGATCGTCTCGCGGCTTATGGCATCGGCATCGATCAGGTGATGGACGCGATCCGCCAGGCCAATCAGGACGTGCCCGCGGGCCTGATCAGCAATGCGCGCAACGAGACGCTGGTGCGGGTCGAAGGCAAGATCAAGAACGTCGAACAATTCGCGCGCATCATCGTCGCGCGACGCGGCGGCAACATCGGCATCAGTGCGTTGGGTTCATCGGGTGTCGGCGATTCACCGGTCTATCTGGGACAGGTCGCCGACATCGTCGATGGCGAGCAGGAAGCCCAATCGATCGCACGCAACGACGGCCAGCCCGCGTTGTCGCTGCAGGTCTACAAGATCCAGGACGCCAACATCGTCGCGACCGGCGACGGCGTGAAGAAGGCGGTCGCCGAGGTCTCGAAGCGCCTGCCGCCCGGCGTCGAGATTCGCGAGCTCTACGCCAGCTCCGACTGGGTCAAGCGTTCGCTCGACAACGTCAAGAAGACGCTGATCGAAGGCGGCCTGTTGACGGTGCTGATCGTGTTCCTGTTCCTGCGCAGTTGGCGCTCGACCATCATCACCGGCCTGACCTTGCCGATCGCGGTGATGTCGACCTTCATCGTGCTCTATGCGCTCGGCTTCACGCTGAACTTCATGACGATGATGGCGTTGTCGCTGTGCATCGGCCTCTTGATCGACGACGCGATCGTGGTTCGCGAAAACATCGTGCGTCATCGGCTCATGGGCAAGGGGCATCGGCAGGCGGCCGAAGACGGCACCAACGAGATCGGCCTCGCGGTGATGGCGACCACCTTCGCGATCGTTGCGGTGTTCGTGCCGGTGGCGTTCATGAGCGGCGTGGTCGGCAAGTTCTTCTTCTCGTTCGGCATCACCGTCACCGCTGCGGTGCTGGTGTCGCTGTTCGTGTCGTTCACACTCGACCCGATGCTGTCGTCGCTGTGGCACGACCCGGGCGAGAAGTCGCGCCTGTTGCGATTCGCGCCGGTGCGCATCGTGCTCGATGCCTTCGAGCATTTCGTGCAGTGGATGCATCGCGTGTATGGGCGGCTGCTCGGGTGGGCCTTGTCGGAGAAACGTTATCGGCTGTGGCTGCCGCGTCCGACGCCGCTGCATTTTGTTCGCGAAAAATATGCGCCGCGCGCGATGGTCAGACGGATGACCATCACGCCGCGCGGCATCGTGTTGTGGGGAGCGCTCGGCACCTTCGTCATGGCGATCGCGCTGCTCGTGTCGGGCAAGATCGGCACCGAGTTCGTGCCCGATGTGGACCAGAGCTGGATCAGCCTGCGCCTGACGACGCCTCCCGGCATCAGCCTCGAGTACGCGGACCAGAAAACCAGGCAGGTCGAGGCCGCGCTCGCCGATCTCACCGAAGTCGTCGCGACCGACGTCAACATCTTCGGCTTCGATCGCAACAGCGTGCGCATCCAGTTGAAGCTGAAGGACCGCAGCGATCGTACGCGTTCGCAAAAGGAGATCGAGCAGGTGATTCGCGAACGCATCGCTCGCATCCCAGGCATGACGGTGTCGATCGGTTTCAACACGCCGATCTTCATCGCGATCCTCGGGCCCGATGTCGAGAAGCTCAACGCGATCACCCGCGAGATGGCCGGCAAGATCGGCAAGATTCCCGGCATCGTCGATCTCGAGACCAGCATGAAGCCGGGCACACCGGCGCTGTCGATTCGTCCGAACGGCGATGTCGCGAGCGACCTGGGACTCTCGGTCGCGAAGATCGGCAATGCGTTGCGTCCGCTCGTGGCCGGTGAAACGGTCGGCTACTGGCTTGCGTCGGACGGCCAGAACTACGAGGTCAACGTGCAGTTGCCCAAGTCCAATCGCACGGTCGCGTCGGACATCGGCGACTTGTTGCTCACGACCGGCAAGACCATGACCGACGCGAGCGGCATGACCGTGCCGCAACTCGTGCCGTTGCGCCAGGTCGCGACCATCGTGTCGTCCGAGAGCCCGAACGTGATCAAGCGCCAGGATCTGCAGCGGCGCGTTGCGATCTACGCGAACGTGCAGGGGCGGCCGGCCGGCGACGTCGGCGCTGAAGTGAAGAAGCTGGTTCGCGCGCGGCAGGAGACACTGGAGCCGGGCTATCGCTTCGACGTCAGCGGGCAGACCGAAGAGCAGGACGAGTCAGCCGCCGCCGCGGGCGCCGCACTGGTGCTGGCGATCGTGTTCATCTACCTGATCCTCGCGTCGCAGTTCGCGAGCCTGTTGCAGCCGATCGCGATCATGGCCGCGCTGCCGTTCTCGCTGATCGGCGTGCTGCTCGCGCTGCTTACCACGCACACCACGCTCAATATCTTCTCGGTAATCGGCTTCATCATGCTGATGGGTCTGGTGACCAAGAACGCGATCCTGCTGGTGGACCGCGCGAATCAGCGGCAACGCGAAGGCCTGTCGCGCGCCGCGGCGCTGCTCGATGCGGGTCAAGTGCGCCTGCGTCCGATTCTGATGACGACCGCGGCGATGGTGTTCGGCATGCTGCCGCTCGCGATCGGTCTGGGCGAAGGCAGCGAGCAGCAGGCGCCGATGGGCCGCGCGATCATCGGCGGCGTGTTGACGTCGACGCTGCTCTCGCTGTTGGTGGTGCCGGTGATCTATTCGTATCTGGATCGCTGGGAGCAGCGCGTCAAGGCGTGGTTCGCGGGGGGTGCGACGCGGCGCGCTGCGCGCGAAGCGCGAGAAGACGAGCGACGGCGCGGGCGAGGGAGAGCGCAGCCTTCTGAACCGAGTGCGGACTCTTTCGGTAGCGGCGCGGTTGCATCGACCGATCCGCAGGCGCGCGAGGAAAATTAGTTTCGCTTGTCAATCGACTGTCGTTCCCGCGCAAGCGGGAACCCAGCGGCTTGCGAAAGCCCACGACACTGGGTCCCTGCTTTCGCAGGGACGACGGGCGCCGCGCGTGAACTACGCCGCGCTCGACCCCTTGTAGATCGAATTCTTCGGCGCCGCCATCACGCGCCTGACGATCGGTTCGAACTCGGCGAGCGAGAAAGTCTCGCCCTTAGGATCGAAGGCCGGGGCATCGTACTGATCGCAGAACTCGGCGGCATCGTCGAACCACGGATGCTCGCGAAACTGTTCGCGCAGGTCGCGATCGAGACCGATGTAGTGAAAGAAGTAATAGCCCTGGAAGATGCCGTGCTTCTCGACGACCCAGTGGTTTTTCTCGGAGACGAAGGGCATGACGATCGCCGCCGCGATATCGGGATGGTTGAAACTGCCGAGCGTGTCGCCGATGTCGTGCAAGAGCGCGCACACCACGTACTCATCGTCGCGACCCGCCTTCGCCGCGCGCGTTGCGGTCTGCAACGAATGCGTCAGGCGATCGACCGGAAAGCCGCCGTAGTCGCCGTCGAGCAGCTTCAGATGCGCGAGCACGCGGGCGGGCAAGCCCGGCGTGAAGCGCATGAAGTCGGCGGCGATCACGCGCCAGTCGTCGGCCGTGCTTTCCTGCATGCGGGTGAAGTGCGCGTGCTGTGGATTGGTTGCGGTGTCGTTCGAGGGTTCGATGGTCATGGGCGTCACGCGATGAAGGATGGATCGCGCCGACTACAACGGCGCCTGCAGATCGACGACACGATACCCGCGACGCCGGAATTCGCGGATCAGCCCGGCGTCGCCGAACAGATGCAATGCGCCGACCGCGAAGAAGGTATGGCCGCTACGTTCGAGATACGTCTCGGCTTTGTCGGCCATCGAACGATTGCGACGATCGATCAGCGTTTCCACGAAGTACAGCTCGAACGCCTTGCCGTTGGCGTCGCGATGCATCTGCGCGACGACTGCGTCGCCCCCTACCGTATCGCCCTTCAACCAGAGCGCGAACAATTGCTTGCTCTGCTCTTGCGCTTGCCCGCTGTCGAATTCGGAAAGCGCCTCTTCGAGTTGGGCGTTCTGCAGCGGCTCGGGAAGGCCCGCGAGCAGCTGCAATTGCGACGCAAGTCCTTCGATCTCGACCACGGCCAGGCCGAGGCCGCGCGCGAATCCGGTGAGATACATCTCGCTGCCCATCGCCGGATCGAGTCCGGCGCCGGCCACGTCGGTCAGCGCCACCATGTTGGCAAGCAGCCAGGGCCTGAAGCGCGCGATGCGAGCGAGCGGAATGCCGTTGCGCTCGCCGAAGGCTTTGACGCGCACCATCAGTTCGGGCGAGACATGCCGCTGCAGGCTGTCGCCGCTGTCGTATTGGCCCAGGCGCATCGCGAGCCGTTGAGCGCTCTGACCGTCGCTCGGGTCGGCTTCGAGCGCGAGCCGGCTCGACTGGCGCAACGCCGTG
The DNA here is from genome assembly GCA_038225855.1 of Burkholderiales bacterium. Classification (GTDB taxonomy): domain Bacteria; phylum Pseudomonadota; class Gammaproteobacteria; order Burkholderiales; family Burkholderiaceae_D; genus CAHJXF01. The sequence goes on from JBBRQU010000040.1 coordinate 13,849, forward strand.
AAGACCGGACTGTTGAACGGCTCGCTGCCGACGCGGCCCAGATGCATGGTGCCGTAGAGAAAGAGCTTCTTGCCCGCGTTGCCGTTCACTGCGGGCTTCGACACTTCATAGAGAAAACCGCGCCGGCCGACCGCGTCGATCTGCGCGAGCACGTCGCGCTTCCGGGCGTCGGTCAGCGGGGCTTGCGGGGTCGCGAGCGCGGTCGGCGGCGTCGGCGGCTCTGCGCATGCGAAGGCGCCCAAGGCCAGCCACGACAGGCCCGCGATGCGAAGTCCCAGGTGGATGAGTTTCCTCACTGCGTTCGGAATGACAAGGGGCTCATTGCGTTCGGAATGACGAGAGCTTATTGCGTTCAGGATGACAAGAGACCTGGCAGGTGCGGAATGCAAGAGGCTATCGATGATCGATGAGACGGGCATGGTAGTAGAGGAGCGCAGGATGCGACGAACTTGTCGCATCATCCTGTTGAAGCGCATCCCCCGCCGCGCTACGCTTCGCCCATTTTGCCGCAGCCTGGTTTCGAGGACATAACCGATGAGTCGCACTTTCCTGATGTGCCCGCCTGAATACTTCGACGTAGCGTACGTCATCAATCCGTGGATGCAGGGGAACATGCGCAACATCGACAACCGCCTCGCCAAGCGGCAATGGCGTGGCCTCTACGATCTGGTGGCCCGTCATGCGCGCGTGCGATTGATGCATCCCGAACCGAGCTCGCCCGACATGGTGTTCACCGCCAACGCGGGTCTGGTGCTGGAGAAGAATTTCATCGTCTCGCGCTTTCGTTATCCCGAGCGCCAGAGCGAAGAGCCGTACTTCGCGGAGTGGTTTCTCGAGCACGACTTCAACGTATCGATCGGTCCTCCCGAGATCTACTTCGAGGGCGCGGGCGATGCGCTGTTCGATCGCGGCCTGCCGGTTCTGTGGCTCGCGCACGGCCATCGATCGATGCTCGACTCGCAAGCCTTCATCGCCGCGCAGATCACGGCGCTGTCGAACATCGAGATCGTCGCGCTCGAACTGATCGATGAGCGCTTCTATCATCTGGACACATGCTTTTGTCCGCTCGAAGGCGGCGCGCTGCTCTACTACCCGAAGGCGTTCAGCGAACCATCGCTCGCCGCGATCGAAGCGCGCGTACCCGAGAAGAGGCGCATCGTGTGCGGCGATGAAGACGCGGTGGTGTTCGCGTGCAATGCGGTCAACATCGGCAGGACGGTCATCGTCAATACCGTCACGCAGGGTTTCGTCGCAGCGCTCGCCGCGCATGGGTATGCGGTCGAGCAGAACCCGATGTCGGAGTTCATGAAGGCGGGGGGATCGGCGAAGTGCCTGACGCTGGATATCACGTGAGCTTCGCGCGCTGACGTCGCTGGGTCCCCGCGTTCGCGGGGACGACGGGAGGTCGCTGTCGTTCCCGCGAACGCGGGAATCCAGCGGCTTGAGCTAGCGACGTTGGGTCCTCGCGTTCGCGGGGATGACGGGAGGTCGCTGTCGTTCCCGCGAACGCGGGAATCCAGCGGCTTGAGCTAGCGAGGTTGGATCCTCGCGTTCGCGGGGACGACGGGAGGTCGCTATCGTTCCCGCGAACGCGGGAATCCAGCGTCTTTGGGCGAACGTCGCTGGATCCCCGCGTTCGCGGGGATGACAGACGTCATTGCGCGCCGCTCTTCTTGATCTGCGCCAGTTCGTCGTCGCTGATGTAATCGAACACCTTCACCACCTTGGCCACGCCCGATACGCTGCGCGCGGCTTCGGCGGCGAGATCGCCCTCTGCGCGCGTCACGCGGCCCATCAGATAGACGATGCTCTTCTCGGTCACGACCTTGTAGGCGTTGCCGAAAATGTCCTTGCGACTGATCAGCTCGGTCTTGACCTTGCCGGTGATGAAGGCGTCGTTGTTGCGCGCGGAGGACGGCGTCATGCCGCCGATCTCGAGGTCGGCCACCACCGACTGCACGTTGTCGACTGCTTTCGCGATCTGCTCGGCCTTCTGACGCGAGGCTTCATCGGGCACTTCGCCGGTCAGGAGCACCTTGCGATTGAAGCTGTTGACGTTGATGTGCGAGCGCGGGGAAATTGCGTCTTCGATGCGGCTCGCGGCACGCGACGCGATCACCTTGTCGTCGGCCTGCGCGCCGAGCGAACGGCGGTCGGTCGTCGCATAGGCGCCCGCGCCCACAGCCCCCACGATCACCGGAAAGCATCCCGCGAGCTGCGTGCTCATGGTCGCTGCCGCGAGTACCAGAGCGCCTGCTCGTAATGTCTTGCTGGCTATCATCAATCGTCCCCGAGTAAATGCCAGTCGATTCCGTCGCACAGACAGTGCAACACCAGCAGGTGAACTTCCTGAATGCGTGCGGTGCGGTCGTGCGGAACGCAGATGTGGACATCGCCGTCGCGCAACAGTTCGCCGATCGCGCCACCGCCCTTGCCGGTCAATGCCACCACATGCATGTCGCGCGCGAACGCGGCCTCGATCGCGGCGATCACGTTCTTCGAATTGCCCGAGGTCGAAATCGCGAACAGCACGTCGCCCGCGCGGCCCAGACCCGTGACCTGCTTGGCGAAGACCTGCTCGAACGAATAGTCGTTCGCGATCGCGGTCATGATCGACGTGTCGGTCGAGAGCGCAATCGCGGCCAGCGGCAAGCGCTCGCGTTCGAAGCGTCCGATCAGCTCGGCCGCGAAGTGCTGGGCATCGGCGGCCGAGCCGCCGTTGCCGCACGCGAGAATTTTGTGATCGTTCGATAGGGCCTCGAACATCAGGCCGATGCCGCGAGCGATCGGTTCGAGAAGGGCGGAGGCCGAGTTCTGGCAGTTGCGTGCGCTGTCTTCGAACTGCCGGGTGATGCGGGAAGTGATATCCATTCAAAAATTATAGCAACCGGCGTGTGCCAGGGCGCGGCTGTGACTAGCCTTCGGGACGAAACGCGTCTCGCAACCAATCGATGCGCGGCTTCTCGTCACGCCCTTCGATCGTCACGACGTCGAAGCGGCACGGCTGCGCGTCGAGGCGATGTGCGGCAAGAAAGCGCGATGCGGCGGCAATCAGGCGATTGCATTTGAAATGCGTGATGCTCGCCGCCGCGCCGCCATAGGTCGCGCGCGTGCGACGACGCACCTCGACGAAAGCGATGGCGCCATCCGCGTCGCGCATCACGAGATCGATCTCGCCCACGCGATAGCGCACGTTCGCGGCGATGAAGATCAGGCCCGCGCGTTCGAGATGACGCCGCGCGATCGCTTCGCCGTCGGCGCCGATGCGTTGTCTGGTCGTCGCATTCATGGGAGTGGCGCAGGAGGGTTGGATGGATCGCGCCATGATGAGCATCGATCGTTCAATGCACATCATCCGAACGAATCTCGACCGCGTACCCATCCGGCTTGTCATTGCGGACGAAGAGAGGAATCTCAACCTCGCCGCTCATCGATGCGGACGAGATTCCTCGCTGCGCTCGGAATGACAACGTGGGCCACAATCGCGCGATGAGTGACGAACCCAAGATCGCACAGACCACACCGTCGCACGATTCAGCGGAAGGACTGGCGCAGAGCCTCAGGGCGCTCGCCGCCGACGCGGCCCATCAGGACTATCCGGCCGCGACGCTCTACGTGATCGCGACGCCGATCGGCAATCGCGCCGACATCACGGTGCGCGCGCTGGCGTGTCTCGCGCGCGTCGATGCGGTCGCGGCCGAAGACACGCGCACCGCGCGGCAACTGCTGCAGCATTACGGCATAGCCAAGCCGATGATCGCCGCGCACAGGCATAACGAGAACGAAGCGGCCGCGACCCTGGTTGCGCGCATCGCGGGCGGCGCACGCATCGCCTACGTAACGGACGCGGGCACGCCCGGCGTCTCGGACCCGGGCGCACGACTCGTCGCGGCGGTGCGCGACGCGGGGCTTCGGGTGGTGCCGATCCCCGGCGCATCGGCGCTGACGACCGCAGTGTCGGCGGCGGGCCTGCCCGATGGCGCCATCCTCTTCATCGGCTTTCTACCGGCCAAGGCCTCGCAGGCCGCAGCGGCGCTAGACGGACTTGCGCACTCGAGGGCGCATCTGGTTTTCTACGAAGCGCCGCACCGCATCGTCGACACGCTCGCGCTGCTCGCGAACGCCTTCGGCGGCGAGCGGCGCTGCGTGATCGCCCGCGAGCTGACCAAGCGCTTCGAAACGATACATCGCTGCTCGCTCGCGGATGCGCCACCATGGATCACCGCCGATGCGCAGCGTCAGCGCGGCGAGTTCGTCGTCATCGTCGAAGCCGAGACGCAACACGACGATGTCGGCGATCGTGCGATGACGAAAGCCTTGCCCATCCTCACCAGGCTGTGCGCCGCGCTGCCGTTGTCCGAAGCGGCATCGCTTGCCGCCGAGATCACCGGCGTCTCGCGCAAGGCGCTCTATGCAGAAGCCTTGCGTCTGCGCGGCGAGGGCGACTGACGCAATTCCCCTGTCATTGCGAGCATCGCGAGGAATCTCATCGTCGCCGGTCTGCGAAACGGATGAGCGGGATGAGCGCCTTGATGAGCGCGCTCGCTGCGTTCGAAATGACAAGGGTGGTTCAAACCGGTCGCGCCGGCCGCTTCATCTGGCACGTCGTCGGCTGCGCGGACACGAAGGATTCGAGGCGCGCATCGGTCAGGAATCCGATGCCCTGATTTTCCAGATCGTAGGTCACGTCCTTCGGACCTCCCTTTGCCGCGGTCTTCTGGATCGTCGAAATGTAGAGCGGCTGAAGTATCTGGTGGTCGCTCGCGCGCATCTCGATTTCACCGGTCGGCGCTTCGTATTTCATGCCTTCGAGCGCATAGGCGATCTTCAGCGGATCGTCCGAGTTGGTGCGCTTGATCGCCTCGGCCAGCATGTAGAGTTCGTTGCGCGCGCGCAGGTAGTAGTAGTCGAGGCTCGGATACTTCTTGTGGAAGGCCAGCATCTCCTTCTCGATCCGGTTGGGCTTGACGCTGGTGTGCCACTCGGTGATCTGCTTGACGCTGCCGATGCCCGCTTCGCCGATCGCCGTCGGGCTGCCCAGACCGCCCGCGTAGAACGTATAGAAGTCGACCTTGACGCCCGCCTCTTTCGCGGCCTTTATCAGCAGCGACATGTCGTTGCCCCAGTTTCCGGTGATCACCGTGTCCGCGCCCGACGCCTTGATCTTGGCTGCATAGGGCGCGAAGTCCTTGACCTGGCCGAGCGGGTGCAAGTCGTCGCCGACGATCTCGATGTCGGGACGCTTCCTCTTCAGGTACTCCTTGGCCGCGCGCGAGACCTGCTGGCCGTGCGAGTAGTTCTGGTTGATCAGGTAGATCTTCTTGATGCCGGGCTTGCCCTTCACGAAGTCGGTGAGACCTTCGAGCTTCATCTCCGAATTGGCATCGAAGCGAAAGTGCCAGAAGCTACACTTGGAATTGGTGAGGTCGGGATCGACCGCGGCGTAGTTGAGGTAGATCACCGACCTTTCCGGATTACGGTCGTTGCTCTTCTGGATCGCGTCCGAAAGCGCGAGAGCCGCGCCCGAGCCACTGCCCTGCGTGACGACTTTCACGCCCGAGTCGAGAGCGCTCTTCAACGCGGTCAGGCTCTCCTGCGGCGTGCCCTTGTTGTCGTAGCCGATCACTTCGAGCTTGAAGCGGCCCGCGGCTTTGGTGGCGTTGATGTCGTCGATCACGAACTGGAATTGTTTGAGTCCGGCGTCCCCGACGTTGGCGAACGGACCGGACAGCGGATCGATGTAGGCGATCTTCACGACGGGTTGCTGCGCCAGCACGGTCGTGGCTATCGTTGCGATGGCGAGCGTCGCCGCTGCAAACCCGCCATGCATGATGTGACGCGCGAAGCGTCGATGAGTAAGGTGATTGATGGTCGTCTCCCGGTGATGCCCTGGTCGCCGCCAGTGGCTGGCTGTGCACGTTCGCGTGGCGGAACGATGCGCCCTTTTTTTCACTTCGGGTCGCTCGCAACAATCGGGTTGAACCCTAGCCGTCTCGATCAGCCTCATCTGTCGAGTCCGCGAAACGCTCGATGGGTTTCAGACCATCGAACCGCGGCGCACGCTTCTCGTTACGCGCCTGCATGCTCTCGACGACGTTCGAGGTCTGCCACAGCCCAGCCTGCAACAGCGCCATCTGATCGAGGCTGTCGCGCACCGCATGGTCGCGCGCATAGTTCAACGCGAGCTTGCTGCCCCACACCGCGACCGGCGGCTTGCACGCGATCTCGCGCGCGGTCGCGAGCGCTGCTTCGAGCATTGCATCGTGGGTGGCAAACACTTCGGACACGAGCCCGCTCTGCAACGCCTTGTCCGCCGGCAGGCGGCGGCCGGTGTACGCGAGTTCGCGCAGCGCGCTCGCGGACATCAGCTTGGGCAGGCGTTGCAGGCTGCCGAGGTCGGCGATCATGCCGATGTTGATTTCCTGGATGCAGAAGAAGGCGTCGCGCGTGCAGTAGCGGATGTCGCACGCCGCAATCATGTCGAGGCCGCCGCCGATGCAACCGCCCTGCACGGCCGCGATCACCGGCATGCGCAAGGCTTCGATGCGATTGAATGCGCCGAGCATGTCGAGCAGGCTTTCGCGGATGTTGGCGCGACCCGCGGCATCGGCATCGTCCAAGGCAATGCCCTGGCCAAAAGTTTCCAGCGCCATGCCCGCGGTGAAGTGTTTGCCGATCGACGAAATCAAGAGGACGCGCGCGTTGGCATCGCGATGCAGACCGTCGAGCACGTGTTCGAGTTCACGCCAGAAGCGCGGACTCATGGTGTTCATCGCATCGGGCCGCGAGAGAATCAGATGCGCGATGCGGTCGGTAATTTCATGGCGGAAGCAGGTGAGATCCATGGCAGGGTTCCGATCGACGCGCGAGCCGGGGGAAGCATTCGCGCAGAGCCTTGCATAATAGCGACCGCGCGCAGAGGCCGTCGCTGTGCGGCTCTTCGGATCCCGACCATCGATGGAGATTCTTGAATGGCGTTGCCCGCCGCGCTTGCCCACCTCGCCCTGCCCGTAATCGGCGCGCCGATGTTCATCGCCAGTGGGCCGGACCTCGTCATCGCCCAATGCAAGGCGGGTATCGTCGGATCGTTCCCGGCGCTCAACGCGCGACCGGCCGAAGAGCTGCCGCGCTGGCTGTCGCGCATCGAGCGCGAATTGGCCGAGTTCAAGGCCGCGCATCCCAACCAGCCGGTCGGACCCTACGCGGTCAATCAGATCATCCACACGTCCAACGATCGCGTCGCGCGCGATGTCGACGTGTGCGTCGAGCATCGCGTGCCCATCCTCATCTCGAGCCTGCGCGCGCCCGACCACGCGATGCTCGACGCGGTGCATGCGTATGGCGGCGTGGTGTTCCATGACGTCATCAGCATCCGGCATGCGAAGAAGGCGCTCGACGCGGGGGTCGATGGCCTGATCTTGGTCGCGGCCGGCGCGGGCGGGCACGCGGGGATGCTGTCGCCCTTCGCGCTGGTGGGCGAAGTGCGCAAGTTCTTCGACGGACCGATCGCGTTGTCGGGATCGATCGCCAGCGGCGGCGCGGTACTTGCCGCGCAGGCCATGGGCGCGGACTTCGCGTACATCGGAACGCGCTGGCTTGCGACCGAGGAAGCCAATACCGCACCCGAGTATCGCGATGCGATCGTGGGCTCGACCGCGGCCGACGTGATCTACACCAACCTCTTCACCGGCGTGCACGGCAACTATCTGCGAAGGGGCATCGAAGCCGCCGGTCTCGATCCCGAAGACTTGCCGCAGTCCGACGCGAGCACGATGAACTTCGGCTCGGGCGGCGGCAGCGCCAAGGCATGGCGCGACATCTGGGGCGCGGGCCAGGGGGTGGGCCTGATGCACGATGTGCCGCACGTCGCGGAAGTGGTTGCGCGATTGAAGCGCGAATACGAAGAAGCGCGGGCGCACCTGCTCGGCAACGCGCGTTGAAAACGAGAGTCGAACGTCGGTGAAGCTCAAGGACCGCCGCAAGGTCATCCCGCAATACCTGTTGCCCAAGCGCCGGCTGACGATGCTCGCGGGACGCTATGCGTCTCGCGAAGGCGGACGCGGCATGCTGCCGACGATCCGCTGGTTCGTTCGCAAGTACGGCGTCGACATGAGCGAAGCCGCCGAGCCCGATGTGGCGCGCTATGCGAGCTTCAACGATTTCTTCACGCGTGCATTGAAGCCCGGTGCGCGACCGCTCGCCGACGCGGAGTTGATCTGTCCGGTCGATGGGTCCATCAGCCAGTTCGGAAGGATCGATCACGACCAGATCCTGCAGGCGAAGGGCCATCGCTATTCGACCACCGCGCTGGTCGGCGGCGATGCCACGCTCGCACAGCGCTTTCATGACGGCAGCTTCGCGACGCTCTATCTGAGCCCGCGTGATTACCATCGTATCCACATGCCTTGCGATGGTCGGCTGGCGCGCATGATTCACGTGCCCGGCGATCTGTTCTCGGTCAACCCGACGACGGCGCGCGGCGTGCCGGGACTGTTTGCGCGCAACGAACGTGTGGTGTGCGTATTCGAGCGCGTCGTCGGAGAAAACGCAGAACCGGAAATCTTCGCGCTCATCCTCGTCGGCGCAACCATCGTCGGCAGCATGGCCACCGTATGGCACGGCGTGATCAACGCCCCGCGCGTCAAGCGCGCGCGCGAGTGGGGCTACGACAACCAAGCGGTCGTGCTCGAGAAGGGCGAAGAGATGGGCCGCTTCATGCTCGGCTCGACCGTCGTGCTGCTGTTTCCGCAGGGGCCGCTGGCGTTCAACCGCTCCTGGGAACCGGGGCGCGCGATTCGCGTCGGCGAGGCCATGGCGGATCGCTCTGAATAAGCCTGGACCGGCATGGGGCCAGGCGACGTGCTGCCCTCACTGTTTGAACTGATCCAGAAAGCGAATGACTTCCGCCCAGTGAAGTTCGGCGCCTGCTGCGTTGGTGTCCGCGCGAAGAGTCGACGAGCCGTGCGTGGATTTGCTCTTCGAGACGAACTGCCGCTTGTTCTGCGACGCGACCGCTCGCAGGATTGCGGCGGACTGGGCAATCTCGTCCGGGTCCGATGCCTGGTCGATGAATACCGGCGCCCGCACTTCCTTCGCCGCCGCACTGACCTTGTGTTTGCCCTCCAGATATTCTCCCGGCGAGAACGCGACAAGTCCACTGACGTCCGCCGGATGTTTCGCGGCAAGCACGAAGACCAGAGCGGCCGAGTAGCTCGATCCCCAAACGATGATGGGCGCGCCTTGCGCGTTCTCCTTTGCCCAAGCCAGCGCCGCCTCCATGTCCGGCAGAGCCTCTTCATAGGACGCCGAACGTCCGCGCGTCGCAACCGTCCGGTTGCTGCCGCCGAAGGCCCCGCCCCCGGAGCGCTGGTCGATTGCGAGGACGGTGAATCCCGACTGCGACAGGCGCGGAGCGATCGGGGCGTATTCGGCACTGCTCGCCTCGGCTTGATGGAATGCGACGATCATCGGGGGTCGTGGGCCGGCGGCGCGCCAGACATTTCCATACACCACAGCGCCGTCGCTCGCTTTGAGAGTGACAGCCTCCGCAAACGCAGTCGAAATGCTCGCGAAAAAAAAGAAGAGGCCTGCGAGCAAGAGTGCAATGCGTGACCCGCGGTTGATCATTGTCCGGCCTTGCCCGCCGCGGTTGCCTCGGGAACCTCCACGAGTTTTCCCGTTGCGACGTCGTAGACATACCCGTAGACAGGGATGTCGCGTGGAACCAGAGGATGGTTTCGAATGCGCTTGACATCCGCGAGCACGCTTTTCGATTGCTCCTCGATCGTCAGCCAATCCACGAATTGCCCCTCCGTGGACCCGGGCCCCGCACCGCTATCGCGCCAGGCCTTTCCATCGTGAGTCGCCGTCTTCAGGCTGCTGGCGAGCAGATCACGCATGACCTCGTCGGTGAACAGCTCCATGCCGCAGTTGGTGTGATGAATGACGAACCACTCGCGCGTGCCCAGCAACTTGTACGAGATGATCAACGATCGTATTGCATCGTCGCTGGCCCGCCCACCGGCATTCCGGATGACGTGAGCATCACCTTCCGCAAGCCCCGCATATTTGGAGGGATCCAGTCGCGCATCCATGCAGGTGAGAATCGCGAATCCGCGGGCCGGCGGCAGGGCGAGCTTGCTCTTGTCGCCAAAACTCTCCGCATAACGGACATTCGCCGCCAAGACTTCGTCAAGGATCTTGCTCATCGTGTTTCCCTCAGGCATAAAGTCCTGACAAATACACTACCCCATCGAGTGCGCGCAAGAAAGTGCCGCTGTCCCATGTAGTGCGCTATGCGGCCTGCAGCAGAAACTCGACCTTCACCGCCTCGAACGGAAAGATGATTCCCCCGCCTTCGACCCGGTCGAGCACGCCGGCCGCCAACAGCGCAGTGACGTCGCTATGCACAGGTTTCACGTCACGTCCCACGCGCCGTGCCGCTTCGCGGATCGAAACCGCACCCGCCCCGCAAAGTGCCTTGAGCAATTCCCATCGCTTGGCGGTCAAGACCTTCCAGAGCAGCTCCGGCGTTGCAAAACTGATGCGAGCCGACTTCTCGGGCTTGTTGGTTTTCCAGACGCGCGAGAAATCGGCCATCGAGTCGCTCGGAGCGCGGACATCAAGCGTTATGGTTTTCACGGTTCCACCTCGCAATGTCACGTTGAAAGTCGTCCCTCAGTTTGTCCGGGGACTCGAAGGCATAAGCGCTTTGCTTGCCGCCGAAGTGCCGGTGATCGCCTTTCCCGTCGTCGTTGTCGTAGCGCAGTACGCAGACGCCGTTTGCGACGTACACCAACCGGTACTTGAAGGCGTGGGCCGAACCGCGAACCGGACTCGGAACGCGCCACAGCACCAGATCGGCAAACGCCGCTTCTGAATAGGCGATGCGCGTTCGAACGAGCTCGGTCGCCTGCATGTTGGTGCTAATGCCAACACGGACCACATGTTGTCAATCGGGCCAACAGCCAGTCGCAAACCGAACCTCGCTGGAAAAGAACGCCACCGTTGTCGCCAAAGCTCACCTCGTAACGGACATTCGCCGCCAGGATTTCGTCAAGGATCTTGCTCATCGTGTATCCCTCACCTCCCCGCCCCCGATACACCCTGGGCATTCCAGCCTGGGTTGCGCTACCAGGCAGCGATGGTCAGAATTGGTATTCCGCTCTTGAGCCGACCGCACGCTTCTTTCCATGCCCGAGCCGTTTTACATTGTTGCTCCGCAGGCAGCCGGCGCGGTAACGTTCCTGTTTACTGACATCGAAGGCAGCACGGCGTTGTGGGAGAAGGACGGTGCCCGGATGTCGCAAGCGCTCGCCGCGCACGACGTGCTCGCGCGCCGCGCTGTCGAGTCTCACCAAGGCAGTGTGGTGAAGATGACCGGCGACGGGCTCCATGCCGTCTTCGAAGATGCGCTGTCCGCGCTCGCCGCGACGGTGGACCTGCAGCGGGCACTCGCCGATCCAACGGCGACCTGCGGCGTGCCGCTACGCGTACGTTGCGGACTCCACGCGGGGATAGTCGAGCAGCGCGACAACGATTACTTCGGCAGTCCGGTCAATCGCGCGGCGCGAATCATGAGTGCGGCGCACGGCGGCCAGGTCTTGCTCTCGCGGGCGGTGGTCGATGACTTGCGTGAGAGCCTTCCGCCGGCAGTGTCGCTGCGCGATCTCGGCCGCGTCCGGCTCAAAGACCTCTCGACACCTGAACACGTGTATCAAGTCGAGCACCCGCAACTGCGGCGAGAGTTTCCGGCGCTGCGTTCTCTGGAGGCCACGCCGAACAACCTCCCGCAGCAGGCAACGAGTTTCATCGGGGGTGTCAAGGAGTTGCTTGATTTGCGGCGACTGCTCGACAGAACCCGGCTGCTGACGCTCACCGGCTCGGGCGGCTGCGGCAAAACCCGCCTGAGTCTGCAAGTTGCCGCCCACTCCCTCGATCGCTTCCCGGACGGCGCCTGGTTGATGGAGTTCGCACCGCTGTCGGACCCGGGTCTCGTGCCGCAGACGGTGGCGAAGGTGCTGGGCCTGAACGAAGAACCGGGCAGGCCGGTCATGCAAACGCTCACCGCGCATTTCAAGGACAAGCGACTCCTGCTGCTGCTCGATAACTGCGAGCACCTGCTCGAAGCCTGTGCGCAGCTTGCCGACGCGCTTCTGCGGCAATCCTCGCATCTGACGATCCTTGCGAGCAGCCGCGAGGCGCTCGGCATCGGTGGCGAGCAAACCTATCGCGTGCGCTCGCTGTCGCTTCCGGATCCGAAGCAGGCGTACACGCCGGATTCCGTTGCGTCATGCGAAGCCGTGCAGCTCTTCACCGACCGCGCGCTGTCGGTTCGAGCGGACTTCGCGGTCACCGGCCAGAACGCTGCCACCCTCGCCTCCATCTGTCATCGGCTGGATGGGATTCCACTGGCCATCGAGCTCGCGGCAGCGCGGGTACGGCTCCTGACGCTCGAGGAAATCAATCGCAAGTTGGACCAGCGTTTTCGTCTCCTGACCGGCGGTTCACGCACGGCGTTGCCCCGGCAGCAGACGCTGCGCTCGCTCATCGACTGGAGCTACGACCTGCTGCGTGAGCCGGAGAAGCTGCTGTTGCAGCGGCTGTCGGTCTTTGCCGGCGGGTGGACGTTGCAGGCGGCGGAGCATGTCTGCGGACACGCGGGTGTGGACGAGGGGGAAGCGTTCGACTTGCTGACTTCGCTGATCGACAAGAGCTTGGCGGTGGTGGAGCAGAACGATGGAGATTCTCGCTACCGGCTATTGGAGACGGTGCGACAGTACGCCCGCGAGAAGCTCCTGGAGAGCGGCGCGGGCGAGGCGGTGCGGCAACGGCATCGCAATTTCTTCCTGGCGTTGGCGGAGACGTCGGAGCTGAAACTGCTGGGTGCCGAGCAGGGCGACTGGCTGCGGCTTCTCGAAGAGGAGCACGACAACTTGCGCTCCGCTCTGGAGTGGAGTTTGGTGGAGGCGGAAGTGCAGGAAGATCTTCGCCTCTGCGGCGCGCTCAACCGCTTCTGGTCTACACGGGGACATCTCACGGAGGGCCGAGAATGGTGCGCGCGAATCCTGGCCAAGGAACCAACTGCGGCGCGAACGAGGGAGTGTGCGAAGGCGCTCCAGGCAGCGGGCAGTCTGGCTTGGTATCAGACCGACTTTGGCCCTGCCCGCGCGCTGCTCGAGGAAAGCCTTGCGATTTCCCGGGATCTCGGTGACCGCGAAGGCATCGCCCGTGCGCTGAACACGCTAGGCAACGTGGCGATCGAGCAGGGCGACTATTCGGCGGCCCAGGCATTGTATGAAGAGAGCCTCGCCGTCCGGCGCGAACTGGGAGACCGGCATGGCATGGCGGCCCCGTTGTGCAACCTGGGGATAGTCGCGTATGGACGCCGCGATTTTACCGCCGCCCGCGCATTGTCCGAAGAGGGCTTGGCGATCTCGCGCGAGCTGGGAGATCGCGGGCGCATCGCGGACGCATTGAACAATTTGGGAAACGTTGCCATCGAACAGGGCGACTATCCGGCCGCCCGGGCGCTCATCGAGGGCAGTCTTGCGATAGGCCGGGAACTCGGGGACTGGGACGCCATCGCAACGAGCTTGCACAATCTCGGAATCGTGGCTCACTTGCAGAGCGATCTTGCGTCCGCGCTCGCGCTATACAAGCAGGGCCTGGCAAAGCGGTGCGAGCTGGGTGACCGGCTGGGAATTTCCCGTGCTCTGGAGGAGCTGGCGGCGGTCGCCGCTGCACTTGGGGGTTCGTTGCGTGCCGCGCGCATCTGGGGCGCAGCGGAGCGATTGCGGGAGGAGATTGGATCGCCGATGGCGCCGCCTGAACGCTCCCGCTACGCGAAGCCCGTGGCCACGGCGCGCGCGGCCGTCGGAGATGACACAGTCTTCGACCGCGCCTGGCAGGAAGGCCGCGCCATGTCGCTCAAGGAAGCGATAGAAATCGCTTCGGATGACATCGCCGACGGAGAGTGACGAAACAGCGTCGCCGTCATGCAGTGGACAAGTTGCCGCCAAATATGTACAGTAAGACGTACATACAAGGGGCCCTGCGATGGATGTAATTACCTACACTGCTGTTCGCGCGAATCTCGCCAGCACCATGGATCGCGTTTGCGACGACCACGAAGCTTTGATTATCACTCGCAACGGACAACAGTCCGTCGTGATGCTCTCGCTCGAAGACTACAAGGCGCTGGAGGAAACTGCCTACCTCTTGCGCACGCCCGCCAACGCGAAGCGCCTGCTCGCGGCTACCGCACAACTGAATGCCGGTAAAGGCGTTGAGCGAAAGCTGGCCAAGTGAAGTTGATCTTCGCTGACGAGGCGTGGGAAGACTACCTGTATTGGCAGAAGCAAGACGGGCGCATGGTTGAGCGAATCAACAAGCTGATACGCGAGACGCAGCGCGAGCCATTCACCGGAGTGGGCAAGCCCGAACCGTTGAAGCATGCGCTCGCCGGGTTTTGGTCACGCCGAACCACAGATGAGCATCGCATGGTGTATCGCGTCGAGAATGATGCGCTGATGATCGCTCAGTTGCACTTTCATTATTGAGACGCCGAATGTTTGACATGAGCGGCGGGTCAAAAAGCGCGAAGCGGCCTTTGGAACGTCCGCTCGATGGAAGGGTGAGGCGTCAGCTTCAAGAGGCCGCACGATAGACGACTTTGAAGCGCTCGCAAACGACCGGCATGGTAGGACAGCGTTCTCTTCCGATGCGTAGACACTCCCTGCCGAAGTATGCCCAATGCGCCTCACGCCAGTAACGTAGCGATCCATCGCCTTCACCTTCAGTGGCGGCGAACTCTTCGCTTACTTCTTCGAATGGAACGACCGCAACCGCGATGGTTTCGATGATGCAGCGAGGCATGCGAGCCCAGTTTGTGACGATGCTCAGATTGCCGGCCGCGGGAAGGGGGATCTTCGCTCCCTCAAACGACCAGACCAGGCCGGCGGTGGCGCGCTTGACTCCAGCAAGAACGAGCGCGGCAAGTTCGTTAGCGCTCGGTTGGTTGTCGTCGAAGTGGAACAACTCATAGAAGCGAGCCGACGCGTCTTCCCCGGTGTGCGCTTGAAACTGCTGCCAGAACTCAAGGGTCGCGGCGGGAACTTCCATGGGAATTCCTGGCCCCTAGGCGCTAGGCGTCAGGAACGATCGAAGTGATCAGGCATTCCACACTACCTGCGTCATTCCAACGCCTTCTCGCCTGTCGGCACCGGCGCCGCTTCGTCGGGTACCTTCGCGACGTCGGACGCATGATTCTCCATGTGCGTTTTCTTCCCTGGTTGCGGCTTCTTGTCTGCCCCAGGAGCGATCTCCTCGCTTTGATGCTTCTTCTCTTGCTGGACTTTCTTGTCGTGGGCTACGTTGCGTGGGTCAGTCATTGCTTATTCCTTCGCTTAGTGAGGACACATCTTTCCCCGAATACAGTGCAGCCAAGGTCGTACCGAGAAGGCTAGCATTGGCGTTCTTCAACGTTAAACGTGATACCAATGCTCAAGCTTACCTGCCTTGCGACATGCGCTGCCTTGCTCTGTATCGTCGCGCCGACGCGAGCGCAGAGCGTGGTTGAGGAGGGCAAGCCGCCGTACGACGCTGCCTTGGCGCGTTCCGTCGGCGC
Source organism: Burkholderiales bacterium (assembly GCA_038225855.1). Taxonomy (GTDB): domain Bacteria; phylum Pseudomonadota; class Gammaproteobacteria; order Burkholderiales; family Burkholderiaceae_D; genus CAHJXF01. Next base: position 29,477 of record JBBRQU010000040.1, read on the forward strand.
GGACGACTATGGCATGAAGAACTACGTCTTGGTTGTTCTGAAGACGGGCCCGACCAAGGTTTCGGCTGGGATCGAGCGCGACGAGATGTTCAAAGGGCACTTCGCCAACATGAATCGACTTTCGGCGGAGGGGAAACTTGCGTTCGCCGGTCCCTTCGATGGTGTCGACGGTTGGCGCGGCCTTTTTGTCTTCGCCGTCTCCGACATTGACGAGGCCAAGAAGCTTGTGGCAACCGACCCTGTGATCATGAACGGTGAAATGACAGCCGAGTATCACAAGTACTATGGTTCGGCCGCACTGATGCTTGTCAAGGACGCCCACGAGAAGGTCGCGAAAAAGCGGTTCTGACGGCTTCGTCCTCGGGCAGTGCCTGCGCTGCCTTTCTCGGACGCCCAACAACGTTTGAATTGAGCGGCCTCGCGCGGCTTTTCGCGCGAGGTCCGCTCGAATGATGGGTTCGGCATCATGTCTTCGCTGTCACTGGGCGGGTTCAATACGGACCTTGCCCAATTCGGTTGCAAGGAAGCCTGAGTCGGCCTCTGGGGCAAGCATGATTCCCCGAATTGCACCGTTGGCGATTGCCATTCGAAAAATCGAATCCAAGTTGCAACGAGGGCGGAAATTGAATCAGTGTGCCGTCCTTTAGCGCGAAGTGACCAATGCCGATGGCAGATAGAGTAATGCGCAATTCCTTCTCTTCACAAAAGCGAGCGGCGTCTTTGATGTACGTGTAAAGGATTGGATTGGACAGGTATTTTTCGTTTGTTTGATGGGTGTCCCAGTCGACATAGTTAACTAGGCCGTAATTCATTGAGAATATCTGGCGGCAGAGATTGCCATCGCATACAAGTGCGGCGCCTCCCGGGTTCAACGAGCGATTGAGCATGGCCCGCAGCTTCCCAAACTCGAACACGACGCAGACTTTGCCCTTCTCGCTTCCGTTGGCGTAGTTCTTCCAGATGTAGTCGGAGTTCTCGATCGAAAAGCAGCAGGAATAGGTTCGCGCCCGCGATTGGTCGTAGTAATGCGCTGCGGAAAAATCTGGGGTCTTCCGGAACCTCGCAGCCGCATTGGCCGGTCGATCATTCGGCAACTGCCGCCCATCGTTCTCATCGGCGTTCGGAAAGTCCGAGTAACTGTCGACACGGTTGAAGTGGAGATAATTGCCAGTGACCGAGCGCAATAGATTTTCGACCGTCATGACCTTGTACAGCAGTTGGTCTTCGGGGGGAATGCGTAACAATGGCGCATGGGGCTCAATGCTTCCCAAAAGTGCAGAAGGACGTGGGGAATGTTCTGATCTATCCATCTCGAAAATCATGGCCGGTCATCAGGGCTGAACTGACGCCGAACGAAGTTGTAGGAAAAGCCGCCCAACTTTGTTAAGGGGTCGAATTGGATAGTTGTCAAACCCCTCCCACATTCTGGGGGGTCGATTTTTATTGATTCACCAACCTTCGCGGCGAAAAGACTTTTTCTACAACTTCAACGAATCAGTTCAGCGGCAGCCGAAAGGCTGTCCGCTGGAACGCCGGGTTGGACATCACTTTCGCAGGGCGGCCATAAATTCTTCCGGCGTTACCTCTGCCTGACGAAGAATGCCTGCAAGCGTCCCGACTTTGATCTCGGCGTGCATCGGGACGACGCACCCTTTGGATTCGCGCTTCATGACAACATGACTTCCGCTCTGGCGAGCCTTCACAAACCCAAGCCGCTCCAACCCGCGTTTCACTTCGGCACCGGAAACATGCGGAAGCTTAGGCATCAGCGGGTTCGGGCACCGTGAACATGGTGACGAACGGATGACCTATCGCAGGTCTTGGAAATTCGGAGAGAAACAGCACCGTGGCTTCCTTCAAATTCGCTACCGCCTCCTCTACGGTCTCGCCCTGTGTGGTCGTCCCCGTCTCGGGGTTGAGCGCAACGAAGCCCCCTTCGTCGGATGGCGTAAGGACTGCGGTCAGTTCCATGGTCTGCTCCTGAAGGATCGGGGCGCAGTGTCGCGCCATCCATGCTCTGATGTCCAACGAATTAGTTCAGCGGCGGCAAAGCCGTCCGCTGGAACGTCGGGTTGTACATTAACGCATATTTCTTGCCGACTTTTTTGCTTTGCTGTATTTCACGGAGATGCGATATTGGATGAGGATGAATTATCTCTTTAAGCGCATCACCCTTTTCGACGTTGCAGTCGGCATGAACTAATCTTAAGTTGTCGGCCGTTGTAGGACCACCACGAGAGAATGGAATAACGTGGTCAAACTTAACTTGGTTATCAGGAACTGCCGTATGACATATCTGGCAGATTTGGCCGTCTCTACGAACGACCTTAAGCATTACTTCGTTTGTGATGTAGCGGCTATGCGATCGTCTGCTCTTAGTTTCTGTGAGTGGCTCGGCAACAGAGAACACTGGACAAATATGGCCGAATACTCGACATGCTGCGTCACTCAGGATCTGAGGTATTTCAGTAGGATGAGACTGCGCATCAAACTCTTCGACATTCTTCGAAAACCAAGCCCTTCGCTCATCATCAAGCGGACTGCCGTTTCCCAAAAGATTTGTCTCGAGGCATTCTTTTAAGTATTCGTTGCGTTCGGTCGCTTGTTCCCTAAGCACCGGAAGCAGAGGAAATTCCTCGACAAGGGGACCATAAGGACAGTACTTTAGCTCCCAACAAGGTTTACAAATCGATTTTAGGCGCTCATTCCAGTCCTTAATCTTACTGTGTCACAAACATCTTCGGTTGTTTTGTCGTCCGCAGCACGGACATCGTGCGAGGTGGGCGCTCAACTGGAAGGTGAGCAGGTAACGGATGGTGGGAATCGAGTCTGACACGTGGCGCTGCGCGCGCTGGGCTGCCGCGCGGGACGTAATCTTCGGGAAGCGC
>JBBRQU010000041.1:0-28030 GCA_038225855.1 Burkholderiales bacterium
ACAAGTTATGCCTGATGACCATAGCAAGGTGGAACCACCCCTTCCCATCCCGAACAGGACCGTGAAACGCCTCTGCGCCGATGATAGTGAGCAGCTCGCTTGTGAAAGTAGGTTATCGTCAGGCTCTTATGCGAAAGCCCCGACCGAAAGGTCGGGGCTTTTTTCTTTTGTCGAATGCAGTTTTGATTTGAAGTGAATCAGCGTTACCCATTCTTGAAACCGAGCTCCGGGCGTTAGATTGCGGCCGAATATGTGATACCTGATATCAAATTCCCCATTACTGCCTTGCGCCGCTGCGATTTCAACTTCGAACTTCCCGCCGAGCTGATCGCGCAGCATCCGCTGGCCGAGCGATCGGCGAGCCGGTTGCTGGTTTGCGCGCGCGACGCAACCGAGGATCGGCGATTTGCCGAGCTGCCATCGTTGCTCCGCGCCGGCGACCTGTTGGTGTTCAACGACACGCGCGTCATCAATGCGCGTCTGTTCGGCGTCAAGGAGACGGGCGGTCGCGTCGAGATCCTGGTTGAGCGAATTGAAAGCGCGCGACAAGCCCGCGTGCAAGTGCGCGCGAGCCACGCGCCGAAGAGCGGGTCGCGCATTCGTTTCGGGTCCGATGAAAACCCGTGCATCGCTACCGTCGCGGCCCGCGATGGCGACTTCCATCTGCTGGATTTCGATGCCGACCTCGAGCGCGTTCTCGAGACCCATGGACAGTTGCCGCTACCGCCGTATATCGAACACGCGCCCGACATGATCGATGCAGAGCGCTATCAAACCATCTGGGCGCGTGAACCGGGGGCGGTCGCCGCGCCTACTGCCGGGCTGCATTTCGATCGAGCCATGCTCGACGCGCTCGCGTCACGCGGCATGGCGACCGCGGCACTGACGCTCCACGTGGGCGCCGGGACTTTCCTTCCGGTCCGCGTCGATGACCTGTCGCAGCACGTCATGCACGAGGAGCGCTACGCTATTCCGCGCGCGCTGATCGACGCGATCGAAGCGACGCGCGCACGGGGCGGTCGCATCGTGGCGGTGGGAACGACGACTCTGTGTGCGCTCGAATCATCGAGCGATGATGAAGGGAAATTGCGCGCAGGCGGAAATACCACGCGACTTTTCATCACGCCCGGCTATGTGTTCAAGACCGTCGACCTGCTGCTCACGAACTTTCATCTGCCGCAGTCGACGCTGTTGATGCTGGTTTCTGCGTTCGCTGGTCTCGAGCGCATCCGCGCCGCGTATCGCCATGCCATCGAACAGCGTTATCGTTTCTTCAGCTATGGCGACGCGATGCTGATCGAGCCCGCACGCAGTGCTCGCCCCGACGTTGCGAACAACGAACGATCTCCATGAAGTTCCACCTCCTCGCCACCGATGGCCGCGCGCGCGGCGGACGACTGTCTCTCATCCACGGCGACGTCGACACACCCGCCTTCATGCCGGTGGGCACTTACGGGGCGGTCAAGACCGTCACCCCCGACGAACTCACGACGCTCGGCGCGCAGATCATCCTGGGCAACACCTTTCATCTCTGGTTGCGTCCGGGCGTCGACATCGTTGGCAAGTTCGGCGGCCTGCATGCCTTCATCGGTTGGGACCGGCCGATGCTCACGGACTCGGGTGGCTTTCAGGTCTGGAGCCTGGGTGCCGCGGGGAAAAAATCCGGCAAGATTTCCGAGGAGGGCGTCGCCTTCGCCTCACCCATCAACGGCGATCGCCTGTTCCTCACCCCGGAAGAATCGATGCGCATTCAGCGCGTTCTCGATGCCGATGTCGTGATGGTGTTCGACGAGTGCACGCCCTACGAAACCAATGGCGTTCTTACGTCGATAGCCGATGCGGCCTCATCGATGCGCCTTTCATTGCGATGGGCGCAACGCTCGCGCGATGCGCATCGCTCCCTCGAGAATCCCAACGCGCTCTTCGGCATCGTCCAGGGTGGCATGCACGAGTCGCTGCGCGACGAGTCGCTCGCGGGCCTGACCGACATCGGCTTCGATGGCTATGCGATCGGAGGGCTCTCGGTCGGCGAACCCAAGGAAGACATGATGCGCATCCTCGATCATGTCGGGCCGCGTCTTCCGAGCAAGCGCCCTCGCTATTTGATGGGCGTGGGGACCCCCGAAGATCTAGTCGAGGGCGTCATGCGCGGCATCGACATGTTCGATTGCGTATTGCCCACGCGCAACGCGCGCAATGGCTGGCTGTTCACGCGCTACGGCGATCTGAGGTTGCGCAACGCGCGCTACAAGGACGACCCGCAACCGATCGACGAAACCTGTGACTGCCCGACGTGTCGACGTTTTTCTCGCGCATATCTTCATCACCTGTCGCGCGTCGGCGAGATCCTCGGCGCACGGCTGAACACGCTGCACAACCTGCATTACTACCAGGGTCTGATGGCGGGGCTGCGCGACGCGATCGCCGAACGGCGCCTCGTCGATTTCGTTGCGCGCTTTCGCGAGGATCGCGCGCGCGGCGTGTCCGGGACTTGAGCGAGGTTGCGCGAACCGAAGCGCGCACGCGTCTCGCCCATTCGCCTCGCGCGACGAGAATACGCAGGGGCCGATGCTACAATCGCCGGTTCACTTTTTTGGCGAGCGCGCCGTAGGTCTCCGAGCCGCGCTTCGTCAAGCCGTTCCTGGAGAATCATCGTGTTCATTTCAAACGCATACGCGCAGGCTGCGGGCGCCGCAACTGCCGCGCCCGGTTTTTCAATCGAGCAGATGGCGCTCCCCGCGCTGATGATCGTCGCCTTTTATTTTCTGCTGATTCGTCCCCAGCAAAAGCGCTCCAAGGAACAGCGCACGATGATGGAAGCCTTGAAGGCGGGCGATGAAGTGATCACATCGGGCGGCGTGCTCGGCAAGGTCAACAAGGTCACCGACCAGTATGTCGTGATCGAAGTCGGCAACGTCGTCGGCGGCGGCGCGGTCGAGATGACGATCCAGAAAGCCGCCGTTCAGGCATTGTTGCCCAAGGGCACGGTCAAGGCGATCTGACGCCAGCAAAACTCGGATCGTCAGCAGCCCAGCCATGAATCGCTATCCGCTCTGGAAATACATCGTCATCGCAGTCGCACTCGCGGTCGGTCTTCTCTACGCGTTGCCCAATGTGTTCGGTGAGGCGCCCGCCGTGCAGGTCACGAGCGGCAAGGCAACTGTAAAGGTCGACGCGTCGATGATGAATCGCATCGACGACATCCTGAAGAAGGCCAACATTACGACGACCGGCATGTTCTTCGACAACGGTCAGTCGCCGTCGGTGCGCGTGCGCGTGACGGACAACGATGCGCAGTTGCGCGCGAAGGATGCGCTGCAGAAGAACCTGAACCCCAATGCCGACGACCCGACCTATGTGGTCGCGCTCAATCTCGTCGCCGATTCGCCGCGCTGGTTGACGGCGCTCCATGCGTTGCCGATGTATCTGGGTCTCGACTTGCGCGGCGGGGTGCACTTCCTGATGCAGGTCGACATGAAGAGCGCGCTGTCCAAGCGACTCGACGCGCTGACCGGAGATGCCAGAACGCTGCTGCGCGACAAGAACATCCGTCACAACGGCATCGCCAAGAGCGGCAACGCGATCGAGGTCGCCTTCAACGATGCCGAAACGGCCGGCAAAGCGCTGCCGGTGCTCCAGGACGGTCTGCCCGATATGCTCTTCACGACGCAGAGCGACGGCGCGGGCGCCACCAGGCTGGTCGCCACCTTCAGGCCCGAGGCGGTGAAGCTCGTGCAGGACAACGCGCTCAAGCAGAACATCAGCACGCTGCACAACCGCGTGAATCAGCTCGGCGTTTCCGAGCCGGTGATTCAGCAGCAAGGCAACGATCGCATCGTGGTGCAACTGCCGGGCGTCCAGGACACCGCGAAGGCGAAGGACATCATCGGCCGCACCGCGACGCTCGAAGCGCGCATGGTCGATGAAACACCCGAGGCGAGTGCAGCGGTGACGCAAGGCACGGTGCCTTTCGGCGACGATCGCTTCACTGACCGCAACGGCCAGCCGCTGCTCGTCAAGAAGCAGGTGATCTTCAGCGGGGACAACCTCACGGACGCGCAGCCGGGCTTCGACGAAAATCAGCAGCCCGACGTGAATCTGAACGTCGATGCGAAAGGCGCACGCTCGCTGCGCGACGTGACGCGCGAGAACATCGGCAAGCGCATGGCGCTGATCCTGTTCGAGAAGGGAAGGGGCGAAGTGATTACCGCGCCCGTCATCCAGAGCGAACTCGGCAATCGCTTTCGCATCACGGGACGCTTCACGACTTCCGAGACCAACGACACCGCCTTGCTGTTGCGTGCCGGCTCGCTCGCAGCGCCGATGGAAATCATCGAAGAGCGCAGCATCGGCCCGTCGCTCGGCGCGGACAATATTCGTCGCGGCTTTCTGTCGACGGTCTACGGCTTCACGGCCATCGCCGTCTTCATGATTCTCTATTACATGCTGTTCGGCGCGATCTCGGTGATCGCGCTCGCGTCGAACCTGTTGTTCCTGATCGCGCTCCTGTCGATGCTGCAGGCGACGCTGACCTTGCCCGGCATCGCGGCGATCGCGCTCGCGCTCGGCATGGCGATCGACTCCAATGTGCTGATCAACGAACGCATTCGGGAGGAGTTGCGCAACGGCAAATCGCCGCAAGCGGCGATTGCCGAAGGTTATGAACGCGCGTTCGGCACGATTCTCGATTCCAACGTGACGACCCTGATCGCGGGCCTCGCGTTGCTCGCGTTCGGCTCCGGTCCGATTCGCGGCTTCGCGGTCGTGCACTGCCTGGGCATCCTGACATCGATCTTTTCGTCGGTGTTCGTATCGCGCGGCATCGTGAACCTGATTTACGGACGCAAGAAGAAGTTGACGAGCGTGGCGATCGGTCAAGTGTGGAAGCCGGCGTGATGATCCTGGTGACGGTGTCGATGGTCCCGTCGCCCCGGCGCAGGCCGGAGTCCAGGCGACGGGAAACCGTCTGCACGGCGCAGGCCGGGATCCAAGCGACGTTGTCCGTCGCCCCGGCGCAGGCCGGGGTCCAAGTCATCTCATTCGCGCGCGTGCGCGAAACTTGGGTCCCGGCCTGCGCCGGGAAGACGCCCCCCACAGCAAGCAACGAGACCTTCTAAATCCGCATGGAATTCTTCCGCATTCGCCGCGACATCCCCTTCATGCGCCACGCGCTGGTGTTCAACATCATTTCGTTGATCACCTTCGTCCTGGCGGTGTTGTTCCTCGTCACGCGCGGCTTGAACTTCAGCATCGAGTTCACCGGCGGCGTGGTGGTCGAGGCCAGCTACGCGCAACCCGCCAACATCGAGGGCCTGCGCTCGGCGATGCAGAAGGCCGGCGTGGTCGAGCCGCAGGTGCAGAACTTCGGCACCGCGCGCGACGTGCTGCTGCGTCTGTCGTTGAAGGACGTTGCTGGGTCGCCGTCGATCGCGACATCCGATTCGAAACTCGATGCGGCCAAGCTCACATCGGCCGTACTGACCGCGGGCGGCGCCGATCCAAAAATCACGCGCGTCGAATTCGTCGGGCCGCAGGTCGGTCAGGAGCTCGCGACCGATGGCGGACTCGCGCTGCTGTTCGTCATCATCGGCATCGTCGCCTATCTCGCGCTGCGCTTCGAATGGAAGTTCGCGGTCGCGGCGATCGTCGCGAACCTGCACGACGTCGTCATCATTCTCGGGTTCTTCGCATTCTTCCAATGGGAGTTCTCGCTGTCGGTGCTGGCGGCCTCGCTTGCGGTGCTCGGCTACTCGGTTAACGAGTCGGTCGTGATCGCAGACCGGATTCGAGAAAACTTCAGGAAGCTGCGCAAGGCCACCGTCGCTCACGTGAGCGACAACGCGCTCACGAGGACCATGAGTCGCACCGTCATCACGCACGGCCTCACCGAGACGATGGTGCTGTCGATGTTGTTCTTCGGCGGCCCGACGCTGCACTTCTTCGCGCTCGCGTTGACGATCGGCATCCTGTTCGGCATCTATTCGTCGGTGCTGGTGATGGCGCCGATCACCAAATGGTTGGGCGTCAAGCGCGAAGACCTCGTCAAGCCGATCAAGAAAGAAGAATCGGGCGCGGTGATCTGAAGGCGAGCGCGGAGGCGGCTGGCTTGCTTGCGTCGCACCGTCGAGGCTGCATAGGGACCGCATGAACTTCAACCAGCTTCGCTTCGTGCGCGAGGCCGTGCGCAGGAATTTCAACCTGACGCTCGCGGCCGAGGCCTTGCATACGTCGCAGCCCGGCGTGTCGAAGGCGATCATCGAGTTCGAAGAGGAACTCGGCTTTCCGATTTTCATTCGTCATGGACGCCGCCTGAAGTCGCTGACCGAACCCGGACGCGCGATTCTTCCGGTGATCGAACGCGTGCTGCTCGAAGCCGAGAACCTGAAGCGCGTCGGGCAGGACTTTTCTGCGCAGGAGCATGGCAACCTCACGATCGCGACCACCCACACACAGGCGCGCTACACGCTGCCGCGCGTGGTGCGCGAGTTTCGCGAGCGCCACCCCGAAGTCCATTTGGCGCTGCTGCAAGGCAGCCCGCGGCAACTGGCCGACATGGTGTTGCGCGACGAAGCCGACATCGCGATCGCGACCGAAGCGATCGCCGACGTCGAAGGTCTCGTCGGCCTGCCATGCTTCACATGGGAGCACGCGGTGATCGTGCCGCACGGGCATCCGCTGCTTGCGCAAACGAAGGGCAAGGCGTTGTCGCTCGATCTGCTTGCCGCTTACCCGCTGGTTACTTACGCCATGGCGTTCGCGGGCCGCACGCGCATCGACGAGGCCTTTGCGCTGCGCCATCTCACACCCGACATCGTGCTGGCCGCGATCGATGCCGACGTCATCAAGACCTATGTCGAGACGGGCCTCGGCGTCGGCATCGTCGCGAACATCGCCTATGACGCCGAGCGTGACGCGCAGCTCGTCGCCATTCCGGCCGGACATCTGTTCGGATCGCAGGTCACGCATCTGGCGGTCAAGCGCGGCGCGACTCTGCGCGCGTATGTGCATCACTTCATCGAACTGGTCGCGCCCGCGTTCGATCGTTCGATGATCGAGCGCCTCGTGCGCGGCGATTTGCATGAAGCCGACGACGACTACCAGGTGTGACGCGCGGGGCTTGGCAGCTTCTGCGGCCGATCACAACAGATTCCGCAAGTGATCCGTCATGGACAGTTTCAAGACCTTCATCTCGCTGCTGGCGCTCGTGAATCCGCTCGGCGCGATCCCGTTCTTCATCACTTTCACCGCGACCAACAGCCGCGCCGAGCGCCGCCGCATCGTGCGCATCGCGTCGATCACGGTCGCATTCGTGATCGCGTTCACGACGCTGCTCGGCCAGCAGGTCATCAACTTCTTCGGCATCTCGGTCAATTCGTTTCAGGTCGGCGGCGGCATCATCATGCTGTTGATGGCGCTCTCGATGATCAATGCGCAACCCGGCGGTACCCGCACAACGCCTGAAGAAGAGGTCGAGGGTGAGCTGAAGGAAAACATCGCCGTGGTGCCGCTCGCGATCCCGCTGCTGGCCGGTCCCGGCACGATCAGCACCGTCATCATCTACGCCGACAAGGCCGAGTCGGTATGGCAAAGGATGAGCCTGATCGGAAGCGGCATCGCGATCGCAATGCTGGTGTTCCTCGCGCTGTCGGCCGCGGACCCGATCAGCCGCGCGCTCGGACGCACCGGCATCAACGTGGCCACGCGGCTGATGGGCCTGATGCTTGCCGCACTCGGGGTCGAGCTGATCGTCGACGGCCTGATCGCGTTGATCCCGGCGCTTCGGCATTGACGCGCGAGATCGTGTAAGCGTTGTTGCAAACGAGGAGAGGATCGATGAAGAAATTGTTCGCATTGCCCAGCGACAAATCGGTTGCGAGCCAAGCGCGCGAACTCTCGTGCTCGCACACTTCGCGATCGCCAAAAGATCACTCGCCCGGGTATGTAGTCCTCAGGCAATCTTCGAGTTGCGTGTCCGCCAGGTTGCGGCATTGTTTGTCGACGTACTTGGTGCTCAGTTGCTTGCGGCAGGAGTCTCGTTCGGCGCCCGTCATCTTGCTGCATGCCCGGCGGCCTTCCTTGAACGCGCGCATATCGGAGTCGGACAATCGTTGCTCGGCAGTGCTTGTCGTCGCACCGGTTTTTGCAGGCGGCGCGCTTGGGGATCCGTACTGCGCCTGGGCGGCCATCGACATCGCGCAAAACGATGCGATCAGGAGAGTGTTCGCATAGATCGATTTCATGAGATCGTTCCTTCAGGTGGGGTGGATCGGATATGCGAAGGCACGCTAACAGGAACTACCTGAAGGCGCCAGCGCCTTGCGGAAAGTCGAGGCACACGACGCGCGGGCGGAAGAAATCGGTCCCGAGAACGCCGTCGACGCCGATCCCGGCGTAATCGATCACCACGAAATCCTGCGGCCCCGCATCCTTTGCGCCCAGTACGAAACGACTCAATCGATACGTGCGCTTGACTGGCACACCTTTGGCGCCGTCGCTCGTCATGCCGATGGCCGAAGGACGGATCACACTGCGCGTCGAACCCGTGTCCCAGGAAAATGAAAGGACTCCGTCGCTCGTGTGCGCGACCGACTGCGCGATGCCATCGACGATATCGATATCGAATGCCTTTTCGCCGCATTCGCGCGAGAAAGCGGCGGTCGATCCTGAGGGATAAAGCCGCATCTCGTGGCCTGGATAATCGAGAACGACGAGAAATCGGCTGAGTAGCGCGAATCCGATATAGCCGTTGCGATCCGGCGGCGCGGCCGCGGCTGGAAATACGAACTCGCTGCCATCGAGATCGCCGATCGTCACGCCGCCCAGGACGACGTCCGGCGCAACGAATCGGCGGGATTCGTATATCTCACCGGAGGCATTGGTCGATCGCGTCGATTCGCCCGAATAATTCACGGGTACGCGCAGCAACTCGGCAGCGGTCAGGGCAATCGCGTTGTAGCCGGCCGAATCGACGAAGAGTTTGAGAGTCTTGCCCGCGATGCCGACCGATACAGTCGGCATGCCGCCGCGGAGTTCGACCGGAATGCGAATGGGCGATACCGGAGCAGTTGAATCGACGGCGCATCCCGACACGAGAAGGGCGCCCGCTGCAATCGCCGAAAAAAGAATATTCCTTTGCAACATTCGATGATTCCCGTGGGTGCGTCGCGAGCGCTCAATACCGTTGACAGGAAAACAACAATCGATTCGATTCTCTCGCTTTTATCTTTTGAAATAGCTGCGGCGAATCGGGCTGTCGTATTATTTTGCGCGTGGGGCGCAGTGTACTTTGCCGTCGTGCGCCGGATCCTGGTCGCATCGAGCCGGGACCTCGAAATCTTATTCGCACATGCAAAAGCATGAACCATAAGGGGGTAAACATGCTGAAGAGACTGGTGTTTGGCATTTCGGTTATCGGCGCGTGTGCGGCTCTTTCGCTCCCCGTCGGGCAAGCACTCGCCGACGAAAGCTCGGACCTCAAGAAGGAGGTTGCCGCGCAACGCGCCCTTCTCGACGCGCAGCAGCAACGCCTCGAAGCGCAGCGCCTGCGACTCGAGGCACTCGAGAAAAGACTGGACGAAAACTTGGCCGCGCAGCAAGTCGCGCAGCCGGCCGCGTCGCAGCAGGTCGCTTCGCAAGGCGAGGGTTTCAAGGAGGCCGTTGCCAAAGCGTGGTCTTCCGAAGCTCCTCAGACTCCGGCTGAAAGGCTCGTCGCGGCTAGCAACGATGTCGGCTCGGGCATCACGTTCCAGATCACGCCGGCCGACAGCGTGACCTTGTACGGCTTGCTGGACGTCACGTTGAGCAACATCAACAACACGGACGCGGCTGGCCATCACACCACGGGATATCAGGTTTCCTGGTTCAGCGGTAATCGCTGGGGACTAACCGGAAAGCATGCGCTCGCATCGAATGCACCGAGCGTGATCTTCAAGCTCGAAAGCGAATTCGATATTCGCAATGGGGCGGAAGATACGGCCGGCGTATTGTTCAACCGCGACGCCTGGGTCGGCTTTGAAAGCGACGCTTTAGGAAAGATTACCTTCGGTCGGCAAAACGCGCTTGCACGAGACTATTCGGGCATTTACGGCGACCCCTATGGAGCGGCGGCAGTTTCTCTCGAAGAGGGCGGCTATAGTAATACCAACAACTTCAAGCAACTGATCTTTTATGCGGCGAGTGCGAGCGGTACGCGCATCGACAACGGCGTGGTATGGAAAAAGAAATGGGGCTTGGGCTTTTACACCGGCCTTGCGTATCAATTCGGAAACGTGCCTGGACAGTTCCAAAGAAACACCACGGAGACCGCCGCATTCGGATTTAACGGCGGAATATTCAATGTCGCAGGCTTTTATGATCGCGCCGACATCAATTCCCTGGTCCACAAGAGTTATTCGATCGGCGGCAACGTACTTTTCAATCCGCTGATTCGAATCAACGCCGGTTATTTCCATTACACCGCCGAGCAGCCGATCGTGGGTGAACGAAAGGACAATGCTTATACGCTGTCGGCCAAGTTCACGCCAGCAGGCCCGTTCGACTATGAACTCGGATACCAGGTATTCAGGGCGAAGAACGCGGGCTTTGCGGGAAGCGGCTTCACGGTCCGGGCATTTACCGATACCAACGCCGTCAAGACCGCCGGCAGCGGCAATCGACGGACTGCTTACGCTTCGATGTTCTATCACTTCGATCGGCGTACCGAGGCTTATCTCGTCGGCGACTATCTGAGAACGACCGATGGCTACAAGGATCCAGCGCCCAAGGGCCGAAACTCACAAAGGGAAATTGCGCTCGGCCTTCGCTATAGATTCTGATTCATCTCTCCGGACCAGATTCCCGACAAGAATCTGGCGACGCGAGGGCAATCGAGAGGGCGTGCCGAACGTGTGGCATGCCCTTTTTCCATTGATCGATTCCAGAGCACGGGTTAACTTCATTTTCCGAAGAGGCGCAGCGCAGGCGCGGGCGCCTCTCGCAAACGACAGGAGACGACACATGAATGCAAATCGAAGAGCCGTCCTGGCCGCTGTTGCCGCAATGGTTCTCGCACCCGCGGCCAGTCTTGCGCAGGCACCCGCCGGCTATCCCGCCAGCTACGTCGATACGATCGCCGCGGCGAAAAAGGAAGGCAAGGTTGTCGTGTACAGCACCACCGACGCGGCCGCCGCCGGTTTCCTGGTCAAGGACTTTCAGGTGCTCTATCCCGGTATTTCGGTCGAATACAACGATATGAACTCGACCGAGATCTACAACCGCTTCATCAGCGAACGCGCCGCCGGCGCCGGCTCTGCCGACGTGCTGTGGAGTTCGTCGATGGATCTGCAGATCAAGCTCGTAAGCGAGGGCGGCGCGATGACCTATGCATCGCCGGAGATTGCCAACCTGCCGGCCTGGGCGGTGTGGAAGAACGAGGCCTATGGCACGACCTACGAGCCGATCGCGATCGTCTACAACAAGCGCCTCCTGACCGGTGACGAGGTGCCGCAGAGCCATGCCGACATGATGCGGGTCTTTGCGCAGAAGGCCGACAAGATCAAGGGCAAGGTCACGACCTACGACATCGAGAAATCGGGCGTCGGCTTCCTGCTGATCACGCAGGACAGCAAGTACAACCCGGCGTTCTGGGAATTCGCAAAGGCGCTCGGCGCCACGGGACCGCGCTTCCAGTCAAGTTCGGGAACGATGATGGAACGCATCAGCTCGGGAGAAAACCTGCTCGGGTTCAACATCTTCAGCTCCTACGCGGCGTTGCGCGCGAAGAAGGATCCGAGCATCGGCATCGTGCTGCCCAAGGACTACACCCTGGTGATGTCGCGGGTGATGTTCGCGTCCAAGAGCGCGAAGAATCCGAACGCGGCCAAGCTCTGGCTCGACTACATCCTGTCCAGGCGCGGACAGACGATCATCGCCAACCAGGCCGAACTGGGCTCGATCCGCTCCGACGTCGAAGGCGAAATGACCGCGGCCGGTTACCAGAAAACGCTCGGCGCGACCGCGAAGCCGATCCCGGTCGGCCCCGAACTTCTCGGCTTCCTCGACCAGACCAAGCGCCTGGACTTCATCAAGCAGTGGCAGCAGGCGATCAAGGGCGGCAAGTAAAGCATGCGCGTCGACCTGCCTCGCGCCAGCGTCATCACGCTGGCGGCCACTGCGGTGTTCCTGCCGCTGGCGCTGATCTTTTATCAAAGCCTGCTGAACGCGCCGTTCTTCATGCCCAACAAGACCGTCGGGGTGGGCGCTTTCGAATTCATCTTTGCGGATTCGGACTTCTGGGACGCGGCGAAAAACTCGCTGATCATCGCCGGCGGAATGGTTTTGATCGCCGTGCCGCTCGGCGGCATTCTCGCCTTCCTGATGGTTCGCACCGACCTGCCGGGGCAGCGTTGGATCGAACCGGTTCTCCTGATCCCCGTGTTCGTCTCGCCGATGGTGCTGGCCTTCGGCTATGTCGTATCCGCCGGCCCTGTCGGTTTTTACTCGATATGGGTCCAGGACCTGATCGGCTTCGTGCCGTGGAACGTGTACTCGCTGACCAGCATCGCGATCATCGCAGGCCTGACGCACGTTCCGCACGTGTACCTCTATTCGTCCTCGGCGTTGAAGAGCCTCGGCTCCGATGTCGAAGAGGCTGCGCGCATGGCGGGCTCGACGCCGTTTCAGGTGGCCAGGGATGTGAGCCTCCCGATGGTGAGGCCGTCGCTGCTTTTTTCCGGCGTACTGGTGTTCTTTCTGGGCTTTGAGATCTTCGGCCTGGCCCTGGTCCTCGGCGACCCGGAAGGCCATTTGGTGCTCGCGACCTATCTCTACAAGCTGACCAACAAGCTCGGCACGCCGTCGTATCACCTGATGGCGGCGGTTGCCGTGTGCATCGTTGCCGTGACCTTTCCGTTGGTGATGCTGCAGAGGTACCTGCTGAAAAACGCGGGTAAATATGTCACGGTCAAGGGCAAGGCAGGGCGCCAGCGTCCGCTGCCACTCGGGCCCTGGCGCTGGGTCGCCGCCGCGATCGTCTTCGTTTGGCTGTTCCTCACGATCGTGGTGCCGCTGTCGGGCATCGCGTTGCGCGCCTTCGTCAGCCAGTGGGGCGAAGGGGTGCAACTGCTGCAGGTCCTTACGCTCGATCATTTCCGCGCGGTGTTCGAACAAC
Organism: Burkholderiales bacterium; assembly: GCA_038225855.1. GTDB lineage: Bacteria > Pseudomonadota > Gammaproteobacteria > Burkholderiales > Burkholderiaceae_D > CAHJXF01. The sequence goes on from JBBRQU010000041.1 coordinate 13,148, forward strand.
CGACGCTGGTACGCGGCATCGTCAACACGGTGCTGATCGGCATCATCGGTGGCGCGCTTGCGGTAGCCTGCTACACGGCGCTCGGCCTGGCGACGCACCGCAAGAACGACGGCTGGTCGCGCTTCGTCGACTACCTGGTGCTGGTGCCGCGCGCAGTGCCGGGGCTGCTTGCCGGCCTAGCCTTTCTGTGGGTATTTCTGTTCTTTCCGCCACTGGCGCCGCTGCGCTCGACCTTGTTCAGCGTGTGGCTCGCCTACTCCGTGGTGTGGCTCGCCTACGGCATGCGCCTGGTCTCGAGCTCCTTGCTGCAAGTCGGACCGGAACTGGAAGAAGCGGCGCGCAGCGCGGGTGCCAGCCCGCGCCGCGTCAGTCGCGACGTGACCTTGCCGTTGATCCGCTATGGATTGCTCGCCAGCTGGTTACTGGTGTTCATGATCTTCGAGCGCGAATACTCGACCGCCGTCTATTTGCTCGGTCCGGGCACCGAAGTGATCGGTGCGCTGCTCGTCTCGCTCTGGGCCACCGGCGCGGCCGACGTCGTCGCCGCGCTGTCGCTCATCAACGTGGCGCTGGTGGGCGTGGGTCTCGCCGTTGCTTTGCGATTCGGAGTCAACCTTCATGATTAAGCTCGACGTCAAAGACCTGCATCTGAGCTACGGCAGCAACGCCATCCTCAAGGGAGTATCGATGCAGCTCAGCCGCGGCGAGGTGGTCACGCTGCTGGGGCCTTCGGGCAGCGGCAAGACCACCCTGCTGCGCGCGATCGCCGGCCTCGAGGCGCCGCAAAGCGGCGTGATCCGGATCGACGACAAGGCCGTGTTCGACGGAGCCGCTGGACTCGAAGTGCCCGCCGAGAAACGCAACCTGGGCCTGGTCTTTCAGTCGTATGCGCTGTGGCCGCACATGAGCGTCGCGAAGAATGTCGCCTACGGACTGAAGCTTCGCAATGTCAGCGGCACGGAAATCAAGTCGCGCGTGCAGACCGTGCTCGACAACCTCGGGCTCGGACACCTCGGTGAGCGGCTGCCGAGTCAGCTCTCGGGTGGTCAGCAGCAGCGCGTCGCGATCGCGCGCGCGCTGGTCTACAACCCGCCTGTGATCCTGATGGACGAGCCGCTGTCGAACCTCGACGCGAAGCTGCGCGAAGAGGCGCGCGCGTGGTTGCGCGAATTGATCGTCACGATGCAGCTCTCGGCCATCGTCGTCACCCACGACCAGGCCGAAGCGATGGCGATGTCCGACCGCATCCTGCTGCTCAACAACGGGAAGATCGAGCAGCAAGGCACGCCCACCGAGATGTACGGCAAGCCGCTAACGCTGTTCACTGCGGAATTCATGGGCAGCAACAACCTCATGAAGGGGCGGGTGAGCGAAGTGAGGAACGGCGCTGCCCGTCTCGAGGGCGACGGCTGGTCGGTATGGGGCCGCAACGTCAACCACGCCCAGATCGGATCCGAGGCGACCGGTCTGATTCGCCTCGAGCAGGTGCGTATCGCTCAGAGCGCGGGCGAGAACCGGCTGCCGATGACGCTCGTCACCTCCATGTATCTGGGCGACCGCTGGGAGCACTTGCTTCATGCGGGCAACACCTCCTTGCGTGCGCACGGTCCGGAGCGGCTCGAACCGGGCGAATGCTGGGTGGAGTTCCCGCCTGAGCAGTTGTGGGTTTTCTAGGGCCATAAGGAAGTGGAATCCCGTATTGGCAAGGACCTGATCCAGCAGGTATAGAAGACCATCGGGTTTGGTGGCGCGCAGTAGGTACGTGTCGTTCCCGCGAACGCGGGAACCCAGCGACTTGCTCTAACGACACTGGGTCCCCGCATTCGCGGGGACGACAAACAATCTTCAGGAACTTGAATGAAACTCCACTCACTGCTTGTCGCGGCAACTCTTGCAGCGGCTTCCTTCACCGCAGCCGGGCAATCTCCCATCATCATCAAGTTCAGCCACGTGGTCGCGGCCGACACACCCAAAGGCAAAGGCGCGCTGCGCTTCAAGGAGCTGGCCGAAGAGCGCACCAAGGGCCGCGTGAAGGTCGAGGTCTATGCGAACTCGACGCTCTACAAAGACAAGGAAGAAGTCGAGGCGCTGCAGTTGGGCGCGGTGCAGATGCTCGCGCCCTCGCTCGCGAAGTTCGGGCCGCTGGGTGTGAAGGAGTTCGAGGTCTTCGATCTGCCCTACATCTTTCCTTCGAAGGCTGCGCTTCAACGCATCGAGGACGGACCGGTGGGCGCGAATCTCTTCAAGAAGCTCGAAAGCAAGGGCATCAAGGGATTGGCCTATTGGGACAACGGCTTCAAGGTGATGAGCGCGAACAAGCCGCTGCACATGCCGGCCGACTTCAGGGGATTGAAGATGCGCATTCAATCCTCGAAGGTGCTCGAGGCGCAGATGCGCGCGTTGGGCGCGTTGCCGCAGGTGCTCGCGTTCTCCGAGGTCTATCAGGCGCTGCAGACGGGCGTCGTCGATGGCACCGAGAACCCGCCGTCCAACCTCTATACGCAGAAGATGAACGAGGTGCAGGAGTTCGTGGCGGTCAGCAATCACGGCTATCTGGGCTACGCGGTGATCGTCAACAAGAAATTCTGGGATGCCCTGCCGGCCGACATCCGTAGCGCGCTCGAAGGCGCGATGAAGGACGCGACGCACTACACCAACGAGATCGCGCAAAAGGAAAACGACGACGCGCTCGCCAAGGTCAAGGCGACCGGCAAGACCCAGGTCTATGCGCTCACCGCCGCCGAGACGGCCGCGTGGAAGAAGGTGCTGCTGCCGGTTCAGGAAGAGATGAAGTCGCGCATCGGCAAGGAGACGGTCGAAGAGGTGCAGAAGGAAGCGGCGGCGGTGGTGCAGAAATAAAAGAAAAGTAGTTCGCGTAGCGCAACGAAGGAGACGTTGTGATCAACAAGGTTCTCGACCACCTGGAAGAGTGGCTGATCGCGAGCCTGATGGGCGCGGCCACGCTCGTCATCTTCGTTGCCGTCGTGCATCGCTACGCGTCGGGCGTCTCGTTTCTGCAGGACTACACCCTGCGGATGAACTTCAGTTGGGCGCAGGAGTTGTGCATCTACATGTTCGTGTGGATGGCCAAGTTCGGCGCCGCTTACGGCGTGCGCACCGGCATCCACGTCGGCGTCGATGTGCTGATCAACCGGCTTTCCAAACCCTGGTATCGCAAGTTCGTCCTGTTCGGTCTTTTGGCCGGCGCATTCTTCACCGTCGTCGTCGGCAGCTTCGGGGCCAGGTTCGTCTGGGACATCGCGCACACCGATTCGACTTCGCCCGATCTCGAGTTGCCGGTGTGGATCGCGTATCTCGCGGTGCCGTTGGGTTCGTACCTGATGTGCTATCGCTTCCTGCAGGTCGCGTGGAGTTTCTTCAAGACCGGCGTGTTGCCCAAGCACGATCCCGGGCATGTCGAGGGAATCGACGAAGTGGCGGGCGTGCCGATCGCGCCGGTTGCCGCGTTCGCGCCGGGCTCGCACGGACCGACGATTGACCCGGCCGAAGATTCGAGCAGGAAGAACGGGGATCGGTCATGAACGCATGGATCATTTTCATCCTGCTGTTCGTGCTGATGCTCACGGGCATGCCGATCTCGATTTCGCTCGGCCTGACGGTTCTCACCTTCCTCTTCGCGATGACCGACGTGCCGATCGAAGCGGTCGCGCTGAAACTGTTCACCGGTATCGAGAAGTTCGAGATCATGGCGATCCCGTTCTTCATCCTGGCCGGCAACTTCCTCACGCATGGGGGCGTGGCGCGACGCATGATCCTGTTCGCGACCAGCATGGTCGGCCACTTGCATGGCGGTCTCGCGCTGGCCGGCGTGATGGCGTGCGCGCTGTTCGCGGCCGTGTCGGGATCGAGCCCGGCGACCGTCGTCGCGATCGGTTCGATCATCCTGCCGGCAATGATCGCGCAGGGCTATCCGAAAAAGTTCGGCGCCGGCGTCATCACCACCTCGGGCGCACTCGGCATCCTGATTCCGCCGTCGATCGTGATGGTGATGTATTCGGTATCGACCAACACCTCGGTCGGCGCGCTCTTCATGGCGGGCGTGATCCCCGGTCTCGCGCTGGCAACGATGCTGGGCATGACCACTTGGTGGCTGGCGAGGAAGAACAATTACCCGCGCCTGCCGCGTGCGACGTGGGGCGCGCGCTGGCGGGCGTTTCGCGAAAGCGCGTGGGGGCTGTTGCTGATCGTGGTCGTGATCGGCGGCATCTACACCGGCATCTTCACGCCCACCGAGGCGGCCGCCATGAGCGCGGTCTATGCCTTCATCATCGCCGTGTTCGTCTACAAGGACATGGGGCTCAAGCGCGTGCCGAAAATCCTGCTGGATTCGGCCAGCCTCTCGGCGATGCTGCTCTACATCATCACCAACGCGGTGTTGTTCTCGTTTCTGATCACGTCCGAGCAGATCCCGCAGTCGATGGCCGACTGGATGCTTGGACAGGGACTCGGACCGATCGCGTTCCTGCTCGTCGTCAACATCATGTTGCTGCTCGCGGGCAACGTGATGGAGCCGTCATCGATCGTCCTGATTCTCGCGCCCATCCTGTTTCCGGTGGCGATGAAGCTGGGCATCGACCCGATACATTTCGGCATCCTGATCGTCGTCAACATGGAAGTCGGCATGTGCCATCCGCCGGTGGGCCTGAACCTCTACGTCGCATCCGGCATCACCAAGATGGGCATCTCGGAGTTGACCGTCGCGGTATGGCCATGGCTGCTGACGATGCTGGTGTTCCTGGTGATCGTGACCTACTGGGCGCCCCTGTCGTTGTGGCTGCCGCAGACCTTGGGGATGATTAGGTAGTCGTCTCAAAGAGGGTCGCAGGCTTATTGATCGGCCCACCATGCATCGCCGAATTGTCCCTGCAGCCACTCGATGAATCCCGTCACCTTGGTCGGCACCATGCGAGGGGAAGGATAGACCGCGTGGATTTCCTGCGAAGGCAATGTCCAGTCCGCGAGCACCGGCACCACCACTCCGCCGCGCACCGACTCGTGCGCCACATACCAGGGCAATGCCGCCACGCCGAGGCCGCCGCGTGAGGCCGCCAGCAGGGCCGACAAACTGTTCGAGCGTAGCGGACCCTTCACGGGTACGGCGAAGGCCTGGCCGTCGGAACCGGTGAAGTGCCAGCGCGCGTCACCTTGCACGGTGCTGTAGATCAGCGCGTCGTGCGATACCAGGTCGGCGGGTTCGGCGGGCGTGCCGCGCTTGTCCAGATATTCGACCGACGCCACGATCACCCAGGGATTGATGCCCAGGTAACGCGCGCCGAGCGTGGAGTCGGCGAGGCGGCCCATGCGGATCGCCACGTCGATGCCTTGCTCGACCAGGTTCACGTAGCGATCGTCGAAGGCGAGGTCGATCTGCAGCATGGGGTTCAGGCGCATGAAGCGCATCACCATCGGCGCCAATACGCGCCGGCCGAAGGCCACCGAACTCGTGATGCGCAACGCGCCCTGCACTTGCGACTGAAGCAGGGCGGCCACCGTCTGGGCCTCGTCGACGTGATGCGCGATCAGCCTGCACTTCTCGTAGTAGAGCGCGCCGATCTCGGTGGGGGTGACGCCGTGGGTCGATCGATGCAAGAGGCGCGAGCCGAGCTGCATTTCCATCTGCGCGACCAGCTTCGTGGCGGTCGGCTGGCCGATGCCCATCTCGGCAGCGGCCTTGCTGAACGAGCCCAGGTCCACCACGCGGATGAAGAGGCGAACGGCTTGAATGCGATCCATGGGCGAGCGTCATTCCGATATGGAATATGCGTAATGTATCCGCAGTGTCTTCCACTTCGGCGCGTCCGCGGCGACGATCCGCTCCAGTGTTCATCAACCGTGCTGGAGATCCTGATGGCAAAGATGAAGGCCGCGATGGCCGCGGTACTCGTGATGGAAAAGGAAGGCATCACCCAGGCCTTCGGCGTGCCCGGCGCGGCCATCAATCCACTGTATTCGGCGCTGCGCGAGCGAGATTCGATCGCACACATCCTGGCGCGCCACGTCGAAGGCGCATCGCACATGGCCGAGGGCTACACGCGCGCGGCGGCCGGCAACATCGGCGTGTGCATCGGCACCTCGGGTCCGGCAGGAACCGACATGATCACCGGCCTCTATTCGGCAATCGGCGACTCCATCCCGATTCTGTGCATCACCGGGCAGGCGCCGCGCGCGCGCATGTACAAGGAAGACTTCCAGGCGGTGGACATCGAGAGCATCGCCAAGCCGGTGACCAAGTGGTCATTCATGGTTCGCGAGCCGGCATTGGTGCCGCGCGCCTTCCAGCAGGCTTTCCACCTGATGCGCTCGGGTCGTCCCGGGCCGGTGCTGATCGACCTGCCGTTCGACGTGCAGATGGCGGAGATCGAGTTCGACATCGACACCTACGAGCCGCTGCCGGTCTACAAGCCCTTTGCTTCGAGGAAGCAGATCGAAAAGGCGCTGGACATGATGAGGGCCGCCGACAAGCCGCTGATCGTGGCCGGAGGCGGGATCATCAACGCCGATGCGTCGGACCTGCTCGTCGAGTTCGCGGAACTGACCGGCGTGCCGGTGATCCCCACGCTGATGGGCTGGGGCACGATCCCTGACGACCATCCGTTGATGGCCGGCATGGTCGGCTTGCAGACCAGCCATCGTTACGGCAACGCGACCATGCTCGCTGCCGACTTCGTGCTCGGCATCGGCAACCGCTGGGCCAACCGCCATACTGGTTCGCCCGAGGTCTACTGCAAGGGCCGAAAGTTCGTACACGTCGATATCGAACCGACCCAGATCGGCCGCGTCTTCATGCCCGACTTCGGCATCGTCAGCGACGCGAAGGCCGCGCTCGAACTGTTCGTTCAGGTGGCCCGCGAGCGCCAGGCCGCATCGCAGCTCAAGGACTTCAGCGATTGGGTCGGCCGTTGCGCCGAACGCAAGAAGCTGATGCATCGAAAGACCCACTTCACCGATACACCGATCAAGCCGTTGCGCGTCTACGAGGAGATGAACAAGGTCTTCCCGCGCGACACGATCTATGTCACCGCGATCGGCCTGTCGCAGATCGCCGGTGCGCAGTTCCTGCAGGTATACGGCCCGCGTCAGTGGATCAACTGCGGTCAGGCCGGTCCGCTCGGCTGGACCATTCCGGCCGCGCTCGGTGTCGTCGCCGCCGATCCCACGCGCACGGTCGTGGGCCTGTCGGGCGACTACGACTTCCAGTTCCTGATCGAGGAGCTTGCGGTCGGCGCACAGTTCCGCCTGCCCTATGTGCACGTGTTGGTGAACAATAGCTACCTGGGCCTGATTCGCCAGAGCCAGCGCGGCTTCGAAATGGACTATTGCGTGCAGCTCGCCTTCCAGAACCAGAACATTCCGGAGAGCGAAGGCGATCTGCGCAGCTACGGCGTCGATCACCAGGCCGTGGTGCATGGCCTGGGCTGCAAGTCGCTGCGGGTGACCGACCCCGAGAAGATCGAGGCGGCGATTCGCGAGGCGCATGCCATGGCTCGCGAATACCGCGTGCCGGTAGTGGTCGAGGTGATACTCGAGAAGGTGACGAACATTGCCATGGGCACCGAGATCGACAAGGTCAATGAATTCGAAGACATCGACTGCCGTCATCCGGAGGGACGCGAGGGGCTGGAGATGGCTGGCCTGCTCGAATAAGCACGGATCCACAAACATTCACGACCCGCAGGAGACCGCCATGCCCCGCTTCGCCGCGAACCTCACGATGCTGTTCGCCGAGGTTCCGTTTCTCGACCGTTTCGAGCGTGCCGCCAAGGCTGGCTTCGAGGCGGTGGAATTCCTCTTCCCGTATGCCCACAAGCCCGAGGAGATCAGGCAGCGCCTCGAGGCACATGGATTGAAGCTCGTGCTGCACAACCTGCCGGCCGGCGACTGGGATGCCGGCGAGCGTGGCATCGCCTGCCATCCGGATCGCGTGAACGAGTTTCGAGGCGGCGTCGCCCGCGGCGTCGACTACGCGCAGGCGCTCGGTGTCGGGCAACTCAATTGCCTTGCCGGCAAGGCGCCTGATGGGGTGTCCGAAGCCGCGCTGCGCGAAACCTTCGTCGACAATCTCAGGTACGCCGCTTCTGCCCTGAAGAACGCGGGGCTCAAGTTGCTGATCGAGCCAATCAACACGTTCGACATCCCGGGCTTCTATCTGAACCGCACCACGCAGGCGGTGTCCCTGCTCGACGAGGTCGGCGCCGACAACGCCCACGTGCAGTACGACATCTATCACGCGCAGCGGATGGAAGGCGAGCTGGCCGTGACCATGCAGAAATATCTGCCGCGCATCGGCCACATCCAGTTGGCGGACAACCCGGGGCGCAATGAGCCTGGCACCGGTGAGATCAACTACCCTTTCCTGTTCAGGCTGCTCGACCGTCTCGGCTACGACGGCTGGATCGGCTGCGAGTACAAGCCCGCCACCACCACCGAGGCCGGTCTCGGATGGCGCGAGCAGATGCAGCGCGCGCGCTGACGCGTTGCCGATCCACTTTCATTCAACGGAAACCGACATGACGACCACATCACTGAAGCTGGGTTTCATCGGACTGGGCATCATGGGCACGCCGATGGCCGGCCACCTGATCAAGGCGGGGCACCAGCTCTTCGTGTACTCGCACGGCAAGCTCCCCGGCGCGATCGCGGAGACCAGCGCCCAAGCTTGCGCCAGCGCGAAAGAAGTCGCGCAGCAAGCCGACATCGTTTTCATCATGGTCCCCGACACGCCCGATGTCGGCGCCGTGCTGTTCGGCGACGACGGCGTGGCTGCGGGTCTGCAAAAAGGCAAGACCGTGGTCGACATGAGCTCGATCTCGCCGATCGAGACCAAGCGGTTCGCCAGGAAGATCAACGGCCTCGGCTGCGACTATCTCGACGCGCCGGTGTCGGGCGGTGAGGTCGGTGCGAAGAACGCCGCGCTGTCGATCATGGTCGGCGGCGACGAGGCGGTGTTCGAGCGCATCAAGCCGTTGTTCGAGCTGATGGGCAAAAACATCACTTTGGTCGGGGGCAACGGCGACGGCCAGACCGCCAAGGTCGCCAACCAGATCATCGTGGCGCTGAACATCGAGGCGGTGGCCGAGGCGTTGCTGTTCGCAGCCCGCGCCGGAGCAGACCCGGCGCGCGTGCGCCAGGCTCTGATGGGCGGCTTCGCCTCGTCGAAGATTCTCGAGGTGCACGGCGAGCGGATGGTCAAGCGCACCTTCGACCCGGGCTTTCGCATCGAGCTACATCAGAAGGACTTGAATCTCGCGCTCAGCAGCGCGCGCGCGCTCGGCGTCTCGCTGCCCAACACCGCCACCGCACAGGAGTTGTTCAACTCGTGCGCCGCGCATGGCGGCAAGGCGTGGGATCACTCGGCGATGGTGCGTGCGCTGGAGAAGCTGGCTAATTTCGAGATCGGCCAGAAGGTCGATTGAAGCCGTGAATATTGAGGCTTCAACTATTGACGCGATGATCATCAACGCACCGGCACAGCCGATGAAGACACCTTCGCAAGCGATGTCATCTCCGCCGGCGTCCCAAGCGCTGCTGCGACGCATGTTCGATGCGGCCATCGCGTCGGCCCAGCCGGCGCTATGCATCCCGCCGTATCTACCCGCTCCCGAAACGCTCGGCCAAGGGCGGATGATCGTCATCGGCGCCGGCAAGGCGTCGGCCGCTATGGCGCGCGCAGTGGAAGACCATTGGCCCGGGCCGCTGTCCGGCCTGGTGGTCACGCGCTATGGCTACGCGGTTCCGTGCGAACGCATCGAGATCGTCGAAGCGTCGCATCCCGTGCCCGACGCGGCCGGTTTGCGCGCCGCGGAGCGTTTGCTCGGACTCGTGCAAGACCTCACCGAAAACGACTTCGTGCTGTGCCTGATCTCCGGCGGCGGCTCGTCCTTGCTGCCACTGCCGTCCGCGGGCCTGACTCTGGAGCACAAGCAGGAGGTCAATCGCGCGCTGCTGAAGTCGGGCGCCACCATCGGCGAAATGAATTGCGTGCGGCGTCACCTCTCGGCCATCAAGGGCGGGCGATTGGCCGCGGCCTGTCATCCGGCACGTCTGCTCACGCTGCTGATCTCCGACGTGCCGGGCGACCGGCCGGTCGACATCGCCTCCGGACCCACCGTGGCCGATCCCACCACCTGCGCCGACGCGCTGGCGATCGTGCGCCGTTACGGCATCGAACTGCCCGCTCCGGTGCGCGATGTTCTCGAAAGCGGCCGTGGCGAATCGATCAAGTCGGGCGACCCGCGACTCGTTCGCGCTGAGACGCGAATGATCGCGACGCCGCAAATGGCGCTCGAAGCGGCAGCCGCCGTCGCACGCGACGCGGGATTTGCGGCGCACATCCTCGGTGACGCGATCGAAGGCGAGGCGCGCGACGTGGGCAAGGTACTCGCCGCGATCGCGCTGCAGGTGGCCGAACGCGGCCAGCCGTTCACTGCGCCTTGCGTACTGCTATCAGGTGGTGAAACCACCGTCACGGTGCGCGGCAGCGGGCGCGGTGGACGCAACGTGGAATGCCTGCTTTCACTCGCCATCGCGCTGGGCGGGCACCCCCGCATCCACGCGCTGGCCGGCGACACCGACGGCGTTGATGGGCAGGAAGAAATCGCGGGTGCCAGGCTTGCGCCGGACTCTCTGGAGCGAGCCTGCTCACTGGGACTTCGGCCCCAGGACCGGCTCGCGGACAACGACGGCCACGGCTTCTTCGGGGCGCTCGGCGACTCGGTGATCACCGGGCCGACCCTCACCAACGTCAACGACTTCCGCGCCGTCCTCATCGAGGCCGAGGCGACACAGGAAAGCTGAGCCTGCGCAGAACCCGAAACGCCAAGATCGTCGCCACCCTCGGCCCGGCCAGCTCGGACAAGGAGACCGTGCGCCAACTCTTCGTGGCGGCGTGGACGTATTCCGATTGAACTTCAGCCACGGCAGCGCCGCGCGATCACCGCGCCCGCTTTGCGTTGCTGCGCGAACTCGCACAGGAATTCGGTCGCCCGACCGGCATCCTGGCCGACCTTCAAGGCCCGAAGCTTCGCGTAGGCGCCTTCGCCGACGGACCGGTGATGCTGGCTGAAGGCCAGGACTTCCGTCTCGACCTCGACGCGGCGCCCGGCGACGTGCGCCGCGCCGGCATGCCGCATCCCGAAATCTTCGCTGCGCTGGTTCCCGGCGCAGAACTGCTGCTCGACGATGGCCGGCTGCGGCTGGTGGTCGAGCGCTGTGGCACCGACTTCGCCGACACGCGCGTGGCGGTGGGCGGCAAGCTGTCGGAATGCAAGGGGGTCAACGTGCCAGGCGTGGTGCTGCCGCTGACGGCGCTCACCGCGAAGGATCGGCGAGACCTGGGACTGGCGCTGGAACCGGGCGCCGACTGGATCGCGCTGTCGTTCGTTCAACGCCCCGACGACGTGGCCGAGGCGCGCGCGCTGATCGGCGACCGCGCTTTCATCGTCTCCAAGCTCGAGAAGCCAGCGGCAGTGGAACGGCTCTACGAGATCGTGGCGCTGTCCGACGCGGTGATGGTGGCGCGCGGGGATCTCGGCGTGGAGCTGCCGGCCGAGCAGGTGCCGGCGATACAGAAGCGCATCGTGCGTTGCTGCCGTCGCATGGGAAAGCCGCTGATCGTGGCCACGCAGACGCTCGAGTCGATGGTCGAGAGTCCCGTGCCCACGCGCGCCGAGGCGTCGGACGTCGCCACGGCGATCTACGACGGCGCCGACGCCGTGATGCTGTCCGCCGAGTCGGCCTCGGGCAAGCATCCGGTCGAGGCGGTCCGCATGATGAACCGCATCATCGAGCAGACCGAAAACGATCCGCTCTATCGGCAGTTGATCGATGCCTCGCACACCTCAGCGCAACCCGGTGCGGCCGATGCAGGCGAGGCCGTGTGCTGCGCGATGCGCCGCGCCGTGAAATTGCTGCAGGCCGCGGCCATCGTCTGCTACACGAGTTCGGGCCACACCAGCCTGCGCGCCGCGCGCGAGCGGCCCGAGTCGCCGGTGCTCAGTCTCACGCACAATCTCGCCACCGCGCGACGCCTGGCGCTGATCTGGGGTGTGCATTCGGTGCATACCGACGACGTCGCCGACGTGACGCAGATGACCGAAGTCGCCTGCGCGATCGCGTTGCGCGAACGGTTCGCCGATGCGGGTCAGACCATCGTCGCGATCGCCGGCATGCCGTGCGGCACGCCGGGAACTACCAACCTGATGCGCATCGCCACCGTGTGATGGGCGCCGTTGCGCTCACGCGGTCTTCAGCAGATCGCAGACCGTGCCCGCGATCACCTGCGTCGCGCGACGCAGATCCTCGAGCAGCAGGTTCTCGTCGGGACGCTTGGCATTCGACTCGGCGATCGTGCGCGGTCCGGCGCCGTACATCACGATCGGCACGCCGTGCTCGCCATAGAGGCGTGCGTCGGCATAGAGCGGCACGCCGACTTCCGGGAGGTGTTCGCCGAACACGCGCTGCGCATTTCGCTGGATCGTCTCGACCAGTGTTTGCTGTCCCGGCAAGGGCTTGAGCGCGTTCGCGAGCAGGAGGCGCCTGATCTCGACGCGGATGCCGTCGTGCTTCGCAGCAGCCGCTTCGATCAGCGCCCGCACGCGCGCCTCGACGGTGGCCGGCTCTTCCTCGGGCGTCATGCGCCGATCGATGCGCATGGTCAACCGGTCGGGCACGACGTTGGTGTTGATGCCACCCTGCATGAGCCCGACGATCATGGTCGGATGAGTGATGCCAGCGACCGCGGACTTCTGCGATTTCAACGCATCGGCCTCTGCATAGATCGCGTTCAGGATCGCAGTGCCGGCACGAAAGGCGTCGCGACCGGTCTCGGGCATCGCGCCGTGACCCGATTTGCCGTGCACCGTCACCTCGAATTGCAGGCAACCGTTGTGGGCCGTCACGACCGCGTAGCTGAAACTCGCGGCGATCGCATAGTCCGGCTTGGTGAGCTTCTGTTCGAGCAGCCATCCAGGACCCGCGAGGCCGCCCAGCTCTTCGTCATACGTGAAATGAAGTTCGACGACGCCATCGAGTTTGACTCCGGTTTTTGCGATTGCGCGCAGCGCGGCGAGGCCGTAGGTGTAGGTTGCGATGTCCGACTTCGAAACGGCGACCCCGCGACCATACATTCGTCCTTTGGCGACCTCGCCGCCGTACGGATCCCGGGTCCACCCGTCGCCGGGCGGCACCACGTCGCCGTGTGCGTTCAACGCGATGGTCGGGCCGCCGACGCCGAAGCGATGACGCACGATCAGGTTGGTCACGCTCTTCATGCCGTAGTCGCGCAAAAAATCTTCCGGCACCGCATGACGCTCGACCTGAAAGCCCATCGCGGTCAATAGTTCGGCGGCCTTCTCTGCGGCCGGCGCGTTGTCCCCGGGCGGTGTGTCCGACGGCACGCGCACGATCTCGCGCAGGAACTCGATCTGCTCCTCGTGATGAGCGTCGATCCAGCGGCTCAGGTCGTCATGGGAGCTCACGGAGGGGTCCACTCAAGTCCTCGCGTTCTGACCCGTTCGCTCAGCAGGCCGAAAGTTTTCGATGAAGCGCAGGAAAATTCTTGCGCTGGTTTCGACATCCTCGAGCGTGATCGCTTCGGCCGGGTTGTGGCTGATGCCGCCTTTGCAACGCACGAACAGCATGCCGAGGTCGGTCAACTCGACCAGCGCCATGCCGTCGTGACCGGCGCCGCTCGGCAGCTTGCGCACCGGCAAGTCCTCGGTAGCGATGGCCTGGCCGATTTGCTCCATGAGCCATGGCGCGCATGCCGCCGTCTTGCCTTCGTGCGCGGGTTTGATCTTCAGCGTGACGTTGCGACGCGCGCAAATGGTTTGCATCGCCGTCTCGATATCCGCAACGGCCACCAGCCGCTCCGCATCGCGCGGCGAGCGCACGTCGATCGTGAAGAGCACCTTGCCGGGAATGACGTTGGTCGCGCCCGGGAGGGTCTCGAGCTTGCCCACAGTTCCCACCAGTTCCGGCGTACGAGCGCAGCGGTCTTCGATGGCGAGCACGCATTCGGAAGCCGCGGCAAGCGCGTCCTGGCGCAAGTGCATCGGCACCGTTCCGGCATGGCCCGCCATGCCGTCGATCTCGACGAGAAAGCGGTTCGCCCCGTGGATCGCCATCACGACGCCGACCGCCAGCCCTTCGGCCTCCAGCACCGGGCACTGTTCGATATGCAGCTCCGCGTATGCCAGCACGTCGGCGCGCTTGTGCGCGGCGAATGCGATCTGTGCGGGGTCGAGGCCGAACGCCGCCAGCGCGCTGCGCATGCTCGTGCCTTCGTGGTCCAGCTTCTCCAGCAGCGCCGGGTCGAACGTTCCGGCGACCGCGCGACTGCCCAGCAGCGTGGCGCCGAAGCGCACGCCTTCCTGGTCGGAGAAGCCGAGCACTTCGATGGCGAACGGCAGGCGCCTGGCCTGGTTGTTCAACGCATGGACGCATTCGATCGCGGCGACCACGCCCAGCATGCCGTCGTACTTGCCGGCGTCGCGCACGGTGTCCAGATGCGAGCCGAGCACGAGGCCCGGCAGGCCCGGCCGATTGCCTTCGTAGCGGCCGACGCAATTGCCGATCTCGTCGAGCCGGGCGGACATGCCGGCATCGTGCATCCAGCCTAGCACGAGCTCGCTCGCTGCGCGCTGCTCCTTGCTCAGAAAAACACGGGTCAGTCCGTCGGCTTGCTCGGAGCAGCGGGCCAGCGCCTCGCAGTGCTCCCAGATCCGCAGGGCCGAAGGTTGCAGGGACTTGCTCATCGAATCTCCTCGCCTGGATAGCAGTCGGTGCGTGGGTGTTTACGCCGCAGTCTTCATGGGCAGCGCGTCGGCGTCCACGTGCTCGTCGAGATCGACCATCACCTCGCCG
>JBBRQU010000042.1:0-23001 GCA_038225855.1 Burkholderiales bacterium
CAGTCGTTCAGCCTGCGCTACCCGTTGATCGACGGACAGGGCAACTTCGGTTCGCGCGACGGCGACGGGGCCGCGGCGATGCGCTACACCGAGGCGCGGCTCACGCCGATCGCGCGTCTGCTGCTCGACGAGATCGACGAAGGCACCGTCGACTTCGGACCCAACTACGACGGCTCCAGCACCGAGCCCGCGCTGTTGCCCGCGCGGCTGCCGTTCGTGCTGCTGAACGGCGCGTCCGGCATCGCGGTCGGCATGGCCACCGAGATCCCGTCGCACCACCTGGCCGAGGTGGCCGCGGCCGCGGTCGCGATGGTGCGTTCGAACGGCAAGGCGACAACGGGCGAACTGCTCGAACACATCAAGGGTCCCGACTTCCCCGGCGGCGGTCAGATCATCTCGTCGCCGCAGGAGATCGCCGCGATCTACGAGACCGGACGCGGCAGCGTCAAGGTCCGCGCGAAGTGGATCGTCGAAGAGCTCGCGCGCGGGCAATGGCAGGTGGTCGTGACCGAACTGCCTCCCAACACTTCGACGCAAAAGGTGCTCGAAGAAATTGAGGAGCTGACCAACCCCAAGCTGCGCCTGGGCAAGAAGTCCTTGAGCGCCGATCAGCTTGCGAACAAGCAGACCGTGCTGACGGCGCTCGATGCGGTGCGCGACGAATCGGGCCGCCAGGCGCCGGTGCGCCTGGTGTTCGAGCCCAAGTCGCGCAACCTCGAGCAGCAGGCCTTCATCAACCTGCTGCTGATCCACACCAGCCTCGAAGCGAGCGTGCCGCTCAACTTCGTGATGATCGGCATCGACGGCCGGCCGCGCCAAAAGCCGCTCGCCGACATCCTTGCCGAGTGGGTGCAGTTCCGGCAGGACTGCGTGACGCGCCGCACGCGTCATCGCCTCGGCAGGATCGACGATCGCATCCACATCCTGGAAGGCCGCAGCATCGTGCTGCTCAACATCGACGAGGTGATCCGCATCATCCGCGAAGCGGATGCGCCCAAGCCGGCGTTGATCGATGCGTTCAAGCTCTCCGATCGCCAGGCTGAAGACATCCTCGACATTCGACTGCGCCAACTCGCGCGACTCGAAGCGATACGCATCGAACAGGAACTCGAGGAACGCCGCGCCGAAAAGGCGAAGCTCGAGGAATTGCTCGGCAATCCGTCATCGTTGAAGCGGCAACTGATCCGCGAGATCGAGGCCGACGCGAAGGCCTTCGGTGCGAAGGATTCGCGACGCACGCTGATCCAGGAAGAGCGGCGCGCCGTGGTCGAAGTGAAGATCGTGGACGAGCCGGTGACGGTGATCGTGTCGGAGAAGGCGTGGGTGCGCGCGCGTCCCGGCCACGGGCTCGAGGCTTCGCAGTTCGCCTTCAAGCCCGGCGATGCGCTGTATGCCGCTTACGAATGTCGCAGCGTCGATCAACTGGTCGCGCTCGGCGCCAATGGTCGCGCGTACTCGGTCGCGGTGAGCAGCCTGCCCGGCACGCGTGCTCTGCGCGGCGACAAGACGGACGCCGTACCGATCACGTCTCTGGTCGATGTCGAACCCGGCACGCGTATCGCATCGATAATCGCAGGCGCGATCGAATTGCCTATCCTCGTCGCGACCTCGGCAGGGTACGGCTTCGTCTGCAAGCTCGGCGATCTGGTGAGCCGCAATCGCGGCGGCAAGGCGTTCGTCACCGTGAAAGATGAGAGCGATGCAGATGCCGCCGCAAGTGCGGACGTGGAAGCGCCACGTGTCTTGCGGATCTCGGCAATCGACGTCGCTCGCGACACTGACATCGCGTGCCTGGCAAGCGACGGCTGCCTGCTGGTTTTTCCCGCCGCCGAAATCAAGAAGCTTTCGGGGGGCGGGCGCGGCGTGATCTTGCAGGATCTCTCGAAGGACGCGCATCTTGTCGCTGTCCTGCCGAGCGGCGCGAGGGGTCTCGTGATCGCCGGCCGGGGACGGGGCGGCAAGCAACAGCGCGTGCGACTCGCGGGCACGATGCTCGATGCGTATCGCGGCAGGCGTGCGCGCAAGGGCCGACGGCTTCAAAGCCGCATGCAGTCGCCTATGCTCGTCAAACCCGATCAAGCCTGACGTCCTCGCATCGCCCATGACGTGCTTCGGTCCGATCGAGAACGATCGTGTGCGACGCGCTCTCGTCGGAAGGGTCGCAGAAAGCAAGGGCGGCGCAGAATTCGCTCGCCTCGGACCAGAGGAAGTGAATACTGTGGTAGACACCGTTTCATCCGATCAATCGCAGCGAAGAACCGCGAATGAAGAGCCGCCCGAGGACTGCGTCGAAGAAACCCGCTCCCCCCGTCGTTGCGGCGGTAACGGCGAAACGCCGTCGGCCATCACCCACTGGCAAGCGCTCGGCGGGCTGAACCACCAACCAGCCACATCCTCGGAGATCTCATGCTGCATCCCCAAGCGCGCGCCTTGCTCGACCTGATGATCGAGCGGCGTGTACCGCCCACCCACACGCTCAGCCCCACCGATGCGCGCGGCCTCTATGTCGCGCGCCGCGCGCTGTTTCAACCGATACCGCCGGACGTGGCCGAGGTGCGCGAACTGAAGGCCGAGGGTCCGCACGGTACGATCCCGATGCGTCTCTACCGCCCTCGCATCGCCGATGAAAAATCGCCAAGCGCATTGCCGGTGCTGGTCTATTACCACGGTGGCGGCTGGGTGATCGGCGATCTCGAGTCGCACGACACGCTGTGCCGCGAACTTGCCAACGCGTCGGGCGTTGCCGTGGTCGCGATCGACTATCGCCTCGGTCCCGAGCATCGCTTTCCCGCGGCGTATGACGATGCCTATGCGGCGACGCGCTGGATATTCGCGCATGCGCATGAGCTGGGTCTCGATCCGGAACGGCTTGCCGTGGGCGGTGACAGCGCGGGCGGCAATCTCGCGGCGGTGGTCGCGCTCGCGGCGCGCGACCGGCTCGATGGGAGCGCGCTGCCGATTGCGTTTCAATTGCTCATCTATCCGGCGACCGACATGCGGCGCGCGCATCCTTCGCATACCACCAACGGGCAGGGCTATCTGTTGACGAGCGACACGATCGGCTATTTCCACGATCACTACATCGACGATGCGAATCACGATCTCGACTGGCGCGCGTCTCCGTTGCTGCACGCCGATCATGCGCGGCTGCCGCCGGCGCTCGTGATCACGGCCGGATACGACCCGCTGCGCGACGAGGGCCTCGACTACGCGCGCGTGCTTTCAGACGCGGGCAACCGCGTGAGCTACGTGTGCTTCGAGCGCCAGATTCACGGATTCATCACGATGGGCAAGGTGCTCGATGAGGCCAACACCGCGGTGGCGCTGTGCGCGGCCGAATTGAAAAGGGCGATGGCGCCGGCCGCGTGATTGCGAGTCGTTCCCGCGAAAGCGGGAACCCAGCGCCGCAGGATCACCACCGCAAACGACCTGGGCTCCTGCTTTCGCAGGAGCGACGGCGACTACCGAATCACGCCGCAGGCGATGCGGCCGCCGCCGCCGCCGAGCTTCTCGGGTTGGTCGGCATAGTTGTCGCCGCCGGCATGAATCATCAACGAACGGCCGTCCAGATCGGCGAGCATGAGATGTGGGGCGACCACGGAGGTGGTGGCCACGCCTCTCGCATCGACGGTCAGCGCGGGGAGGTCGCCCTTGTGTCCGCTGCCTTCGGGACCTTCGTGCTTGCCTGAATGTTCGGGATCGAAGTGGCCGCCGGCGCCGAAGGCAGCGGCGATCGCACCATTCTTGGCGGGATCGGGCGCGGCATCGCAACTCGACTTGTCGTGCACATGAAAACCGTGTGGCCCCGGCGGCAGGTCTTTCAGGGCGGGAGTGAATTGCACGCCTTTGGATGTCTCGGTCGCAATGACCGTACCGATCGGCTTGTCGACGCCATTTGCGGTGACGGCATTCATCGGAATCGTGAGGGTCGCCGCGTCGACCGCGCCGCAAAAGAAAATGCCGATGATGGGGAACGTGGCGGCGCGGAGGCTTTGATTCTTGATCATACGGATTCCTCGGACGTTGGGCGGATGCGACGATACACGCATCGTGTCCGATCGTGGCGCGAAGTTGTGAAACGACATGAAGCCGCACTTCAGCCACGCGCGGGTGAGACGCTGACGGCAAAGCGTCGGCCGATCGCAACGATGAGGACGACCGCGAGGCGAAGCCCATCGTGCGCCACCGCAGCGCTTCACCGACGAGCGCCGCGCTCCACAGGTGCGCGGGTGAAGGCGGGTGGCTTCGAGCATCCTCCCGGCGAGTCTCGTTACATTCAATCACCATGGCGCGCTTTCCGTGAGCGGCTGATAGCGAACCAAGCGCGCCAGGCCACACTCACAAGGGTTCGTCAATGGAGAGGAATCAAATGTCTCTGAAAAATCTCTGGATCGCCGCATTGATCGCATCTCCAGTGCTGATCGCTCTGCCGCCGCAAGCCGCTCAAGCTGAGGCCTCGTTCGACTTGCGCGTCGGCAGGCCGCCGCCGCCGCTTCGCGAGTTCACGCCATTGCCGCCGCGTCGTGGATATGTCGTCACGCCCGGGTACTGGCGGTGGAACGGGCGACGCCACGTGTGGGTCGATGGCTCTTACATACGCGAGCGTCGCGGCTATCGATATGCGGAGCCGCGCTGGGATCGGGATCGCGATGCCTACCGTTTCCGGCGCGGACATTGGGAGCGGGGCTGATCGCATCGACGGGGTGACCTGCGTCGCCCCGGCGTGAAATGCCGGGGGATGCCTTCACCGCAACGTGATCATCCAGATCACGGTTGCGATCAGAAGGCCACCCATCACGGCGTTGAAGGCGCGCATGCGCCATGCGGCTGACTCGTCTTCGAGCCACCCGCGCAGGCGCGCGCCCATCAGCGCCCACGCGCCCACGCACGGAAAGTTGATCAGCGCGAACACCAGCCCGACGGTGACGATTGCGACCATCGATTGTTCGGGGCCCGCGAGAAAGGTGGTCGCGGTCGACAAGGCCATCATCACGCCCTTGGGATTGGCGAACTGAAACGCGGTCGCCTGCCAGAAGGTGAGCGGTCTGAGCGCGTCCGCTTTGTGTTGAGCGGCGCCTGGCGAACGAAATGCGGCCGAGACCAGCTTGAAAGACAGCCATCCGAGATAGGCGTAGCCGAACACCGCCAGGGTCTGCCCGATCAACGGATGCTCGGTCACGATGATCGCGACCCCCGACGCGGCGAGCCACAGCAGCACCGTGAAGCCGAAAGTCACACCGGCGACTTGCGGAATGGTCCTGCGCAGACCGAAGCGCGCGCCCGACGCCGTCGCCATCAGGTTGTTGGGTCCCGGCGTGATGGACGACACGAACGCGAAGATAGCGAGGGCGATCCACTGATCGATGGACATTGCGCGTTCCGGAAAAGAGGATCGAATACGGTGTGCGACGGTTGGGATCGATATCATCGATCGAGCACCGGCGCTTGATGCAAGTCTAATCCCAACACCAGTACAGAACCGGTACACTTCAGCATACGGAGTCAACAACTGGCCCGGTGAGGGCGGCAGCACAGTTTGGCTTTCAAAGCATGCTTTCGGAGACTTTCAACGATGCTCAACGACGCGCGCCGCGCCGAGACGACAGCCACCGACCGTGATGGGCCGCTGCGCGGCAGCGACCGCACGTTGGTGGATCAGACCGTCGAATGGATGAGGAAGCGCATCGACGAGCGTTTGTTTCGCGCGGGGACCCGGGTGCCGTCGATCCGCATGCTCGCGACACAGCGCGGCATCAGCCGCTTCACCGTCGTCGAGGCATACGAACGCCTGGTCGCCCATGGCTGCCTCGAATCGCGTCGAGGCTCGGGCTTCTACGTGCGCGAGCAGGCTGCGCTCGCGTCGTCGCGCGGCCGTCAGCGTGCGTTGCCGGCGAAATCGGTTCAGTCCAGGGCACGCACGCCGACCGATGCGCGCCGCCTCGATGCCCGATGGCTGGTGCGAAACATGTTTCGCGATCTGCCTCCTCATCACATGCCGGGGTCGGGGCTGCCGCCGCCCGGATGGATGGACGGTGACTTGCTGGCCAGTTCGCTGCGCGCGGTGGGGCGGGCGATGACCCGTTCAGCCGCGACCGGCGTGCTCGACTACGGAACGCCGCAGGGTTTTCTGCCGTTGCGCGAGGGGCTGCAACGCAAGTTGGCCGGGCTCGACATCGGCGCCGATCCATCGCAGATCGTGATGACGACCGGCGCGACGCAGGCCTTCGACTTGATCGCGCGGCAGTTCGTCGCGCCCGGCGACACCGTGCTGGTCGACGATCCCGCATGGTTCCTGATGTTCGGCCTGTTCGCGGCTCACGGCGCGCGGGTGGTGGGCGTGCCGCGGCTGGCCGACGGCCCCGATCTGGCGACGTTCGAGAAACTCGTGCTCGAACACAAGCCGCGTTTCTACGTCGTCGACTCGGTGCTTCACAACCCGACCTCGACGTCGCTGTCGTCGGCCAAGGCGTTTCAGATCCTGAAGCTGGCCGAGCGACATGATTTCACGGTCGTCGAAGACGATGTGTACGGCGACCTGCATCCGGGTTCGCGCAGCGGACGCAACGGCGCGGCGATCCGGCTCGCGAGCCTCGATCAATTGAAGCGCGTCGTCTATGTGGGCAGCTTCTCGAAGACGCTCGCGGCGAATCTGCGCGTGGGCTTCATCGCGTGCGATGTCGATCTCGCCCACACGCTCGCCGATCACAAGATGCTGGTCGCGTTGACCACGCCCGAGATCGGCGAGCGCATGGTGTGGCGCATCCTGTCGGAAGGTCACTATCGCAAGCACGTCGACCGATTGCGCGGTCGCTTCGACGCGATGCGCGACCGCGCGATCCGGGGGCTCGAACGCGTCGGCCTGACGATCGATCATCAGCCGGCAGCAGGCATGTTCCTGTGGGCGCGAGCGGGCGGCGACGCGAAGCATGCGCGCGGCATCGACACCAACGCGCTCGCCGCGCGACTCTTCGACGAAGGCTATCTGCTCGCGCCGGGCAGCCTGTTCTCGCCATCACAATTACCGAGCTCGCATCTGCGATTCAACATCGCGACCTCGTCCAACCCGGGAATGCTCGATGCACTGGCGCGCACGCTTCAAACGATGGCTTGATCAGTGGCTGGACCGCATTCCGGTTGCCTCTCCGGACGGCGAGCCGGACCGGGACGAGCCGGAGCGCGACGAACCTGAGCGAGGGCCCGCGGTGCGGGCCAAGCCGCGATCATCGGCGGTGCGGTCGCCTGCGCCGACGACACGACCGCATCCGGGGCGCGGCCCGGCGTTGCGTCCGTTGCGACTCGCCCTCCAAGGCGGCGGCGCGCACGGCGCGTTCACGTGGGGCGTGCTCGATCGCCTGCTCGAGGAAGACGATCTCGCTTTCCCGTCGATCAGCGGTGCGAGCGCGGGCGCGTTGAACGGCGCAATGCTGGTCTGCGGCTTCGCCGCTGGCGGGCGTGTCGGCGCGCAGGACAAGTTGGCGCAGTTCTGGAACGGCGTCGCGGGCATAGGTGCGCTGATCGCGCCCGTGCAAGCGCAGCAGAAGCTTGCAGCCGACTTCGGCATGGTTCACGCCGAGATGATGCAGGCGATGATGCGCATGTGGTCGCCCGCGCAACTCAATCCCTTCAACCTCAATCCGCTGCGACCGCTGCTCGAAGGCCTGATCGATGTCGAGGCACTGCGCGAGAGCAAGTCCATGCGGCTCCATGTTTCGGCAACCAACGTCGAGACCGGCCAGCCGCGCATTTTTTCCGGCGGCGATCTGTCGATCGATGCCTTGTTGGCCTCGGCCTGCCTGCCGTTCCTCAATCACGCGGTGACGATCGACGACGTTGCTTACTGGGACGGCGGCTACTCGGCCAACCCGCCGATCGCGCCGCTGGTCGAAGACGACGCGTCCGACAAGGACGCACGCGAGATCCTGCTGGTGCAGATCAATCCCGAGCGCAGGCCCGGTACGCCATCGAGCGCGAGCGAGATCATGCATCGGGTCAACGAGATTACATTCAACGCGAGCCTGTTGACTGAACTGAGAGCGATCGAGGCGATGCAAGAGGCCGCGAAGAATGGCGATGGACGCGCGGTGCGAAATTCGCTGCGCCTGCATCGCATCGCCTTGCACGACGAAGTCGTCGATGCCCAGGCTGCGAGCGCCGCGAGTGTCGACCGCGCGTTCCATCGCGAATTGCGGGACCACGGAAGAAATGCGGCCGAGCGGTGGCTCGCGTCATCACGCCAGGAGGCCAACGCCGCGCGTTCCTCTTGAAACCGGGGACCTCGCCCCGATGTTTCGCGGGTTCGCGCAGCGCCATTCTGCGACCGCGCGCCCCATTCCATTTTTCGAGAAACACAAGACTCCGATGACCACCACGACCGAGCCGATCAAGGAAACCCGCGCCTTCCAGGCCGAAGTAAAGCAGTTGCTGCAGTTGATGATTCATTCGCTCTACAGCAACAAGGAAATCTTCTTGCGCGAATTGATTTCGAACGCGTCCGACGCGGCCGACAAGTTGCGCTTCGAGGCGCTCGACAAGCCCGAGCTTTACGAAGGCGGTGGTGACGGAAGCAGCGATGACGGCGGTCAGCTCGCGATCGACGTGTCGTTCGACAAGGCGGCGCGCACCATCACGATTGCCGACAACGGCATCGGCATGAGCCGCGCCGAGGCGATCGAACACCTGGGAACGATCGCCAAGTCGGGCACGCGCGAATTCTTCTCGCGGTTGTCGGGCGACCAGCAGAAAGACGCCGCGCTGATCGGACAGTTCGGCGTGGGCTTTTATTCGGGCTTCATCGTCGCCGACAAGGTGGCGGTCGAATCGCGCCGCGCGGGGCTGCCCGCATCTGAAGGCGTGCTCTGGGAGAGCGACGGCTCGGGCGAGTTCACGGTCGAGCAGATCGACAAGCCCAACCGCGGAACGTCGGTCACCTTGCACTTGCGTGAAGGCGAGGACGATTTTCTCTCGAGCTGGAAATTGAAGAGCACGTTGAAGAAATATTCGGACCACATCTCGCTGCCGATCCGCATGCAGAAAGAGGAGTGGGACGAAAAGACCAGCGACCTCGTCGCCAAGGAAGGCGAAGTCGAAACGATCAATCAGGCGAGCGCGTTGTGGACGCGCCCCAAGAGCGAAATTTCCGACGAGCAGTACAAGGAATTCTATAAACACGTCAGCCACGATTTCGGCGATCCGCTCGCGTGGACCCACAGCAAGGTCGAGGGCCGCAGCGAATACACGCAGCTTCTCTACATCCCCAAGGAGCCGCCCTTCGATCTGTGGGACCGCGAGCGGCGTTCGGGAATCAAGCTGTACGTCAAGCGCGTCTTCATCATGGACGATGCCGAGCAGTTGATGCCGACCTACCTGCGCTTCGTCAAGGGCGTGGTGGACTCGAACGATCTGCCGCTCAACGTCTCGCGCGAAATTCTCCAGGAGAGCCGCGACGTCAAGGCGATTCGCGAAGGCGGCACGAAGAAAGTCCTCGGCATGATCGAAGACCTCTCGGCCAACAAACCCGAAGACTTCACGCAATTCTGGAAATCGTTCGGGCAGGCATTGAAGGAAGGGCTGGGCGAAGACCAGTCGAACCGGGACCGCATCGGCAAGCTGGTGCGCTATGCAAGCACGGCCACCGACACCGAAACGCAGACCGTGTCGCTGGCCGACTATGTGGGCCGCATGAAGGAAGGGCAGGACAAGATTTACTACGTGACCGGTGAGACTTTCGCGGCCGCGAAGAACAGTCCGCATCTGGAAATTTTCAGGAAGAAGGGCGTCGAGGTGCTGTTGATGTCAGATCGTGTCGACGAATGGGCGCTCTCGTTTCTCACGCAGTACGACGGCAAGAGCCTGGTCAGTGTCGCGACCGGCGGCCTCGATCTCGGCACGCTCGCCGATGAACAAGAAAAGCAGCAGCAGGAGAAGGAGTCGGGTGAATTTGCCGACGTCGTCTCACGCATGAAGGCCGCACTCGGCGAGGCAGTCAAGGATGTGCGCGTGACCTTCCGATTGACCGACTCGCCTTCGTGCCTGGTGTCCGACGACGGCGCGATCAGCGGCAACCTCGCGCGCCTGCTCAAGGCCGCGGGCCAGAAGGCGCCCGAGACCAAGCCGATCCTCGAAATCAATCCGCATCACGCGCTGCTCAAGCGCTTGAAGGAAGAGAGCTCGGACAGCACGCGCTTCGACGACTGGGCGCATGTTCTGCTGGATCAGGCGACGCTGGCGGAAGGCGGGCAGCTCGACAATCCCGCGGACTTCGTGAGAAGAGTCAACGGATTGCTGGCCGGAGGAGCTTGATCGCTGCTTCAGGATGTATATACTTCGACGTATATATATTTTGAGGACGACAAATGACGATCGCACGCGTGTTCCAATCGGGCAACAGTCAAGCCGTCAGGTTGCCCAAGGAGTTTCGGCTCGACGCTCTGGAGGTGGAGATCTTTCGGAGCGGGGGAGACATCGTGCTTCGCGAGCGCGGCGTGAAATTGAGCAAGCTGCTGGCGTCCCTGCCGGCGCTTCCAGACGATTTTGGCGAGAGCATCGAAGATCCGCTGCCGCAGGAACGCCAGCGGATTGAATAACGCTCGATGAGCGCGCGCTTCCTCCTCGATGCGGATATCTGCATCTACGCGTTGAGGCGCGTGCCGGCCGTGCTGCGTCGATTCGACAGACTCAAGCGGGGAGAAGCGCTGACTTCGACGATCGTCTACGGTGAATTGCTGTTTGGCGCTTCAAAATCTCGGGCGCCCGACGACGCGCGCGCCAACATTTCTGCACTGGTCTCGATTGCCGCCGTCGCACCGTTGCCGCTCGATGCCGCCGAGCATTACTCGAACATCCGGCGCCTGCTCGAAAGCAAAGGCACGCCGATCGGCGGCAACGACTTGTGGATCGCCGCGCACGCGAGGGCATCGGGACTGATACTCGTGACCAACAACCAGCGCGAGTTCAAGCGGGTGCCAGGGCTGAAGCTCGAGAACTGGGCAACCCGGGTTGTGCAGGTCGGGTAGCCGCGCGCCGCAAGCTCTTGCGGCATCGTCGAAGAGCTTGACATGCCGGTCGGCTGCGCGGTTCCATGCGATGCGAACCGCACAGCAACCGGAGCCAACCATGCTGGAGACGCTGCGTCCTGATCCGACCTTCCATCCGTCCGCACGCCTCGCAATGGAGGCGCCGCCGGAGAAGCTGGCCTACACCGCGCTGCTCTCGCCCGACGCCTCGCGCCCCGACGCGCTGGCGGTGGTCGATGTCGACCGCAGTTCGCCCAGCTTCGGCACGATGCTGTACCGGCTCGACATGCCCAATCGCGGCGACGAGTTTCATCACTTCGGCTGGAACGCGTGCAGCTCGGCGTTGTCGCCCATGTCGGGACACACCTTCCTGCGGCGCCGCTACCTGATCATTCCGGGCATCCGCTCTTCGCGTATCTACGTCGTCGACACCCAGCCCGATCCGGCCAAGCCGACGATCGTCAAGGTGATCGAGCCCGAGGAAGTGTTCAAGAAGACCGGCTACTCGCGACCGCACACCGTGCACTGCGGGCCCGAGGGCATCTACATCAGCACCCTCGGCGGTGGCGGCGCCGACGGCACCGATGGTCCGCCGGGCGTGTTCATCATGGACTGCGAAAACTTCGACATCCTCGGCAAGTGGGAGATCGATCGCGGCCCGCAGAAGCTGCACTACGATTTCTGGTGGAACCTGCCGCGCGACTACATGGTGTCGAGCGAGTGGGGCCTGCCGCCGCAGTTCGAGAACGGGATCGTGGCCGAAGACCTGCTCGCCAACAAATACGGCCACGCAATCCACTTCTGGGACTTGCGCGCGCGCAAGCATGTGCAGACTCTCGACCTCGGCGCCAATTATCAGATGGCGCTCGAGTTGCGGCCGGCGCACGACCCGACGCGCGAATACGGATTCCTCGGCGTGGTGGTCGACACCACCAATCTCGAAGGCTCGATCTGGACTTGGTACCGCGAAGGCGGGCAGTTCAAGATCAAGAAAACCGCCGTCATCCCGCCCGAGCCGGCAGACGCATCGCTGCTGCCGCCGCTGCTCAAGGGCTTCGGCGCGGTGCCGCCCTTGATCACCGACATCGACCTCTCGCTCGACGATCGCTTCTTGTACGTCGCGTGCTGGGGCACCGGCGAGCTGAAGCAGTACGACGTCACCGACCCGATGAACCCGAAGCAGGCCGGCAGCGTGCGCATCGGCGGCATCGTACAGCGTGGCAAGCATCCGGGCGGCAAGGCGTTCGGCGGCGGCCCGCAGATGACCGAGATCAGCCGCGACGGCAAGCGCGTGTACTTCACTAATTCGCTCTACAGCACCTGGGACAAGCAGTTCTATCCCGAAGGCGTGCCGGGATTGCAAGTGATGTGCAACGTGGGAGCGAACGGCGGCATCACGCTCGACACCGACTTCGTCGTCGACTTCGGGGCCGACTACGGAGCGCATCAGATCCGCCTCGAGGGCGGCGACTGTTCGACCGATTCGTTCTGTTATCCGTCGGCGTGAGCCTGCGGGGTTGTTCTGAGGTAGGCTGCGCCGCGTGAGTGCAAACGCATCGGCCGGCCTCTGGTTCGCGGTGCTCGGCTTCGGCGTCTATCACGGACTCAACCCGGCGATGGGTTGGCCGCTGGCGGTCGCCAACGGCCTCGGCGAACGCCGCGGCGGCGCGGTGTTCGCGACCGTGCTGCCGCTCGGTGTAGGGCACCTGCTGGCGATGGCCGTCGTGCTGGTGCCGTTCGCCGTGCTCAGTTGGTATGTGGAATGGAACCGCGCCGTCCGCTTCGGCGCCGGCGCGCTGGTGTTGCTGTTCGGCGTGTACCGGTTGATCGAGCGCCGCCACCCGCGCTTTCTGGTCCGCGTCAAGCCATCGCGGCTGACGTGGTGGTCGTTCCTGATGGCGACCGCGCACGGCGCCGGACTGATGCTGGTGCCGATCACGCTGAGCCTGTGCGCGCCGGCGACGAATGAATCCTCATCCGCGTCGCAGATGGGACCGCTGATGGGCCCACTGTCCTCGGGCGTCACGATGGCGTTGGCGGTGGCGCTGCTGCACACGGCGGCGATGATCGTCTCGGGTGTGACGATTGCCTGGCTGGTCTATCGTTACTTCGGCCTGCGCTTTCTCAAGCAGGGTTGGTTCAACCTCGATGTGGTCTGGGGCGCGAGCCTGGTGCTGACCGGTGGGGTGAGTTGCACCTTGGCATTGGCTGGCGCGCATTGATGGTTCGACGTTCCCGCGTACGCGGGAATCCAGTGTCGTCAAGTTCACGCCGCTGGATCCCCGCGTATGCGGGGACGACTGTCGAGCGGCGCGCCCATGACGTAGACATCGCGGATCGCGCGATCGTCCGCGAGCGTCATCAGCATGAAGAGTGCGTCTTCGATCGACTCGCAGGACTTCATGCGCAGACGCGCGAGCGGCGAGTGGGCGAGGTCGAGCACGACCAGATCCGCTTCCATGCCTGGGGCAATCGAGCCGATCGTATCCTCGAGTTGGAGTGCGCGCGCGGCGCCTCGGGTCGAGAGATAGAGCGCCTGCACCGGCGTCAGGCTATGGCCTCCGAGCCGTGCGATCTGGTAGGCCGCGCCCATCGTCGCCAGCATCGACAGCGTGGTGCCTGCGCCCACATCGGTCGCGAGCGCGACCGAGACCTCGTGACCCTGCTTCTTCGCACGCGACCAGTCGAATAGCCCGCTGCCGAGAAACGCGTTGGACGTCGGGCAATGCGTGATGGCGGCGCCGGCCTCGCGGCAACGCTGCCACTCGCGCTCGACGAGATGAATGCCGTGGCCGAGCAGCGTGCGCGGCCCGATCAGGCCGTAATGATCGTAGACATCGAGATAGTCGCGACGCTCGGGATAGAGCTTCGCCACCCACGCGACTTCATCGCGCTGCTCGGCGATGTGCGTCTGGCAATACGCGTGCGGAAATTTGGCGAGCAGCGCGCCGGCGAGTTCGAGTTGCGCCGGGG
This sequence comes from Burkholderiales bacterium, assembly GCA_038225855.1. Taxonomy (GTDB): domain Bacteria; phylum Pseudomonadota; class Gammaproteobacteria; order Burkholderiales; family Burkholderiaceae_D; genus CAHJXF01. Next base: position 13,986 of record JBBRQU010000042.1, read on the forward strand.
TGCTGCTCGCCGCGAAGCGCGGCGTGATCGCATAACCGAGACGGCCGCGATCGCGCCAACGCTCGATCAGCGCACGCGACTCGTCGTAGCCGCGCTGCGCGGTGTCGAGCAAGGCTTCGGGCGCGTTTCTGTCCATCAGGGTCTTGCCCGCGATCATGCGCAAACCGCGCGCGTCGGCGGCTTCGAAGAACGCATCGACCGATTGCGGATGCACGGTGCAATAAACGACCGCGGTGGTAGTGCCGTAAGAGAGGCAGGCATCGAGGAACACATCGGCGATCTCGCGTGCGTAAGCCGCATCGGCAAACTGCATTTCGGCCGGAAAGGTGCAAGTGTTCAGCCAGTCGATCAGGCGCTTGCCGCCCGCGCCGATGATCTGCGTTTGCGGATAATGGACATGCGTGTCGATGAAGCCGGGAACGATCAACGCGTCCCGGTAATGCGTGATCGGCGTGTCGGCAGGCAGCGTCGCCTGCAACCCCTGATATGGACCGAAGGCGGCGATGCGGCCACCGCGAATCACCACCAGCGCATCCGACTCGAAGTGCATCGCCGCCGCATCGCCGACCATGAAGGGATCGTCGCAAAGCGTGAGCGCCGCGCCGCGCAAGGCGAAGGTCGATGCAGCGGGGTCCTTGTCCTGAGCGAGGGTCATGCGCGAAGTGTCTGGCTGGGTCGGCATCGAGAACCGCTGGCGAAGGGTATCGTATCGGCCTTTCGCGATGGACAAACTCAATACGCAATCTGGATCGATGACGGGACTCGCGCCGATCGGTGACGTGCGCGCGAGAACGCTCATCCTCGGCAGCTTTCCGAGCGAAGCTTCGCTTGCCGCGTTCGCGTACTACGGCCATCCGCGCAATCATTTCTGGCGTCTGGTTGGTGGCGTGATCGATGAACCGCTCTACGAGATGCCCTATGCGCAACGCGTAGACCGACTTCGAGTTCATCGCATCGGCGTATGGGATGTCATCGCGATTTGCGAACGCGAGGGCAGTCTCGACAGCGCGATTCGCGCCGAGGTCGCCAACGATCTCGCGGGGCTGCTGCAACGCTGGAAGCAGGTGACGCGTATCGCATTCAACGGCGGCAAGGCCGCGTCGTATCAGAAGCGTGTCGCCGTGATCGCCGAAGCGGCTCGATGCGAGCTGATCGTCTTGCCGTCTTCGAGTCCGGCCAACGCGACGCATAGCTTCGCGGTGAAGCAGGCCGCGTGGATTGCGGCGCTACGTCAATGAAAGCGGCACGCGCCGGCAAGCGCGAAATCGACCGGCCACGCCGCAAGATCGTGTATGCCCCCGTGACATTCTCGGAAGAAGGCGGCGTGCGCTTTCTGCACTTCGGAACCGAGTGGGTGCAGGGCGCGATGCGGATCGCCAGGCCCGATCGGATCGAACTCGAATACGCGCAGCAGATGATGGCGTGGATCTTGTTCCTCGAAGCGCCGCGAGCGATCGTGCAACTCGGCCTCGGGGCTGCCGCATTGACGAAGTTCTGCCATCGCCACTTTCCTCACGCACACGTGACGGCAGTGGAATTGAACGAGGCCGTGGTGCTTGCGGCGCGCGTCATGTTCCGCCTTCCGCCCGATGACGAACGCCTCTCGGTCGTCGCCGGCGATGCCGAGATCTATGTGAGCGACGCCGCGCGGCACGCATCGCTCGACGTGCTGCAGGTGGATCTCTACGATGCGACCGCGCGCGGACCGGTCCTCGAGTCGACAGCGTTCTATGCGGACTGCCGCGCGTGCCTGAAATCACCGGGCGTGCTGACCGTGAACCTGTTCGGCGATCACGCGAGCTTTTCGCGCAACATGGGCAACCTCGCCGACGCTTTCGAAGGTCGCGTGATCGCGTTGCCCGAAGTACACGAGGGCAACCGCGTTGCGATAGCGTTCAGCGGGCCTCCACTTGCGGTTGCATGGACAGCGTTGCGCGAACGCGCGGCGGTCGTCGCGCGAGGCTTGCGACTTCCCGCTTCCTCGTGGGTCGATGGCCTTCATGCAGTCGCGTCGATGCGAAAGAAAAGCGGCACGTCGACGTTTCGTATTTGAGCTTCTTCCCGGAACGGCCAGCGCCATTCTGTTCCACGGACGCGCGCCGTGACGCCTGGAAATAAAATGGTGTTGCGGATCGATTCGTAACGCTATCGGGCCGGAGCGAAGCGATTAACGAAGGTTTGGACTGCTCCTGAATCGGCGACCCAGACCCATGCCGATCAAACCCACACCCAGAAGCGCGAGCAAGGTGGGTTCCGGTACTTGAGCCGCGCGCGCCGAGAACGTCAGATCGTCCATGACGGAAACGCCATTGCGAAACTCGAAAGCGAGGATGTCCGCCGAGGCGCGAGTGATGCCACGGAACGCACCCGCATTCGTCGCACCCGGCGTGGAAATTGGAGCGAAGGCTTCGATGTCGTAGCTTTCAAGCAAGCCGCCACCGGCGCCATACGCGAGAATTGTGAACGGAGCCCCGTTGAAATTGCCTGGTATGTAATCGAAGAATCCACCCACCGCCGAAAGTGGAGTTCCAAAAGTGAACCTGGCGAAATCACCGGGAACGCGTCCATTGTTACCGGCGAAACCGTTCCTTGCAGAGTCCCAGTTTCCATTCGCGTTGAGAGCCCAAGCAGCATTGTAAAGAGCCGAACCGCTGAATCCCGGCGTTCCCGTGAACAGGATGGAGGTACCGATGAGCGTTTGCGGCGGGGCCCCGCAAGCTGCCCCGTAGTTCGTGCATCCGCTGTATGCGCTGAAATCGTAGGTGGTCGGGTTTGGGAAACCGCCCGAGTTCGTCACGAGACTGGCGTGCGCCAAGGTTCCCGCGGACAGTGCGGCAATGGCAGCCAAATGAATCGATGCTTTGATATGCATTACGTTTCCCTCGAACTGCCTTGGAAAAAAATGGGCGCGGTGTAAAGCAATAGGCGTACCAATATTTAACATACTGATTTAATGATTATTAGACAAAAATATTACACGGGTTGTAAGATTCTCCGACATCGATTTGATTGTTGACATAGCTCATTCAATTTCCACAAACGTTTTTTTTGCAAGCGGAAAAACAAACCGTGACTCACATGGGCGCCCTTCCCAGCATCAATCCCAAAGACCAGCGCCTCTCGCTAGCGCAGGTGCTGCAATGGCTGCGCGCCGATGGCCTGATCGCGGCCGAGCAGGCCGATGCGCTTCATTCCGATGCCGCGCGCGCGCGCGCCGACACCCATCCGCTGGTCGTCATTGCAGACGCGAAACTCAAGGCGGCGAGCGCGCCGCATCGCCTGCTGACGCTCGACGTGCTCTCCGAGTGGTTGGCCGCCAAGGTCGGGCTGCCGTATGCGCGCATCGATCCGCTCAAGGTCGACTTCTCTCGCATCGCCGATCTGATGTCGGTCAGTTATGCGACGCGCTTTCGCATCCTGCCGATCGAGATCAAGACCAACGAAGTCGTGATCGCGACCTCCGAGCCTTATCTCGTCGAGTGGCTGCCCGAGATGCAGCGCATGTGGCGGCGCGACGTCAGGCGCGTGTTCGCGAACCCCAACGACGTGACGCGCTACATCGCCGAGTTCTTCACGCTCGCGCGCTCGGTCAAGGGCGCGGCCGCGAAGGGCGGGGCGGCCGCGCAGAACAGCTTCGAGCAGTTGGTCGAACTCGGCAGCGCGACGGCGGCGGGGCGTCAGTTCGACTCGAACGATGCGCACATCGTGCAGATCGTCGACTGGTTGTGGCAATACGCGTTCGACCAGCGCGCTTCGGACATTCACCTCGAGCCGCGCCGCGACCAGGGCGTGGTGCGCTTTCGCATCGACGGCGTCTTGCATCAGGTCTATCAGGTCCCGACGGCGGTGATGTCTGCGATGACGAGCCGCATCAAGCTCCTCGGCCGTATGGACGTGATCGAGAAGCGTCGCCCGCAGGACGGCCGCATCAAGACCCTGACCGCGAGCGGCATGGAAGTCGAGTTGCGCCTCTCCACCTTGCCGACGGCCTTCGGCGAAAAGCTCGTGATGCGCATCTTCGACCCCGAGGTCGTCGTCAAGGACTTTGCGGAACTCGGTTTCACCGACGACGACGCGCGCCGCTGGAACACGATGACCGAGCGACCCTACGGAATCATTCTGGTCACGGGGCCGACGGGGTCGGGCAAGACCACCACGCTCTACTCGACTTTGAAGACGCTCGCGACCGAGGAGGTCAACGTCTGCACGATCGAAGACCCGATCGAGATGGTCGAGGGCGCGTTCAATCAGATGCAGGTCCAGCACGGCATCGATCTGGGCTTCGCCGACGGCGTGCGCGCGTTGATGCGGCAGGATCCGGACATCATCATGATCGGCGAGATCCGCGATCTCGAGACCGCCGAAATGGCCGTGCAGGCCGCGTTGACGGGTCACCTGGTGTTCTCGACCGTGCACACCAACGATGCACCATCGGCGATCACGCGCCTGCTCGAACTCGGCGTGCCGGCATATCTCTTGAACGCGACCGTGATCGGCATCATGGCGCAGCGTCTGGTGCGCACCCTGTGTCCGCATTGCAAGACGATCGGCGCGATCGAGCCCGAGACATGGAAGGCCCTGATCGCACCTTTCAAGACCGATCAACCGCGCGAACTCCACAGGCCGGTGGGCTGCATCGAGTGCCGCATGACCGGCTATCGCGGCCGCACCGGCATCTATGAAATCCTCGAGATCACCACCGCGATCAAGGCGCTGGTCTCGGCCGCGCCGAGCATCGACGCGATCCGTCAGCGTGGCCTGCGTGACGGCATGCGGCCGTTACGTGTGTCGGGTGCGATGAAAGTCGTTGCAGGTGCAACGACCGTCGAAGAAGTGTTGAAGGCGACTCCGACGATCGACGCATAACGAAACAAGCTGCTCTAGTTGCGCGCAGCGGCCTTGTTCTTCTCGCTCAACTTGGCAACGAGCCCGTCGATGCCGATGCTCGCAATCTCATGGGCAAAGCTGCCGCGGTAGGTTTCGACCAGCCACACACCCCCGACGTTCATGTCGTAGATTTTCCAGCTCGATCCGGCCTTCTCAAGGCGAAAATCGAGTGGAACGGAGTCGCCCTGACCGCGGACTTCGGTTCTCACCACGACCTCAGTGTCAGCCGCCGCGCCGCGCATGGGCTTGAGCTCGACGCTCCGGTCTCTCGCTTTCGCGAGCGTGCCCGAGTAGACGCGCACGAGCAAAATCTTGAACTCGTCCTGCAGGCTTCTCTGCTGTGCGGGGGTTGCCTCGCGCCAGGAGGAGCCCATCGCCGCGGCGGTCATGCGTTCGAAGTCGAAGAACGGAAGAATTTTGGCATTGACCAGCGCGACGATCTTGTTGACGTCGCCGGCTTGAATCGACGGGTCGGCTTTGACCGAATCGAGCACGTCGGTCGAGACGCGTTTGACCAGCATGTCCGGTGCCTCGGCTTGTGCAATGGCCGTCGACGCTCCCAATGACGTCAAGAGCAGTGCGGCCAGAAAAACGAGTCTGCGTAAATTCATGGTCTTCCTGATTTGAAATTGGCTTGAATCGTGGGAATGCGCGTGCCTGATGCAACATCCACTCGTAAAACGAAAGGCGGCCGAAGCCGCCTTCCTTCTGCCTGAAGCGCGTCAAGCGCGCGAGTACCGTTCAACCGCGCTCGACGTGTCCATCGACGATGCGCACGCGCTCACCGATGCCGAATGCAAACGGGCTTGCCTGCGTGAAGGTGCGAGTGCTGCCGTCATTCAGCCGCACCACCATCTCATGCTCGACGTCGGCACGCACGGTCTTCTCGATCGCATTGCCGGCGAACGCGCCGCCGACCGCACCCGCGATGGTCGCAAGCGCCTTGCCGCGCCCGGCGCCGACCTGGTTGCCGAGCAATCCGCCAACCACCGCGCCTCCAATACCGCCGACGCCGCTGCCTTGGGCCTTCACCTTGATGTCATGCATCGAATCGACGACGCCGCAGTCGTGACACACGGCGGCCTGCGCGAGCGCAGGTGGGTTGCCGTATGCCGGCGCATTGGGGCCGTATGTCGGTGCGTCATACGACGGCGTGGCGGGGCGGCGATAGGCCGGCGTCGAAGACGCGACATGCGCGGGCGCGGGGTGAGTGACCTTGGGTGCGATGGGTTCGGCCGCGGCTTGTGAAGGCTGAGCGGGTGGTGTTTGTGAAGCGATCGGCGCGCCGTAAGGTGACGGCGTGGCGTTCGAATGATTCATCACCAGCGCGCCGATGCCCACGACAGACAGCAAGATAACTGCCCCCGCGGCAGTAGCCACAAGCGGATGCAACCTGGGACGTTGTGGGGACGATTCGTTCGGTGAATACATGGTTCCTCCTGAATGAAACAACGCAGTGACAACGATGCACGGCGATGAGAAATGCGCCTATCGGGGCGCCGCTGAAAATCACGACGCATCCCTCTGAGTTCTTTAGAACGCACGAAGCAGCAAAGTGCCGACTAGAAGCGGGCTAAAGATGTAACGACGTGTGTCGCTTGGCTCGCCCATCGTCTTCCCGGCGAAGGCCGGGATCCAATTTAGTTTGCCCGCGCGTGAGAGGCAACTTGGACCCCGGCCTGCGCCGGGGCGACCGCGATCCTTCGCGGCGGGGAGACGGCGCCTCGCCCGGACGACATGCTTCACTTCGACAGCAACCGCATCCCTCGCTCGAGCCCTTCGATCGTGATCGGCACCATGCGATGTCGCACGATCTGATTGATCACCGAGATCGACTGGCGATATGGCCAAAGCTGCTCGGGCTCGGGGTTGAGCCATACGAACTTCGAGAACGTCTCGGTCAAACGCTGCAACCACAACACGCCGGCTTCGTCGTTGTTGTATTCGACGCTGCCGCCCGGTTGCAAAATTTCATAGGGGCTCATGGTCGCGTCGCCCACGAAGATCAGCTTGGTGTCGGGCGTGTACTTGTGCAGCACTTCCCAGGTCGGCGTGCGCTCGGCGTGGCGACGGCGATTGCTCTTCCACAGATAGTCGTACACGCAGTTGTGGAAGTAGAAGAAGTCCATGTGCTTGAACTCGGCCTTGGCCGCCGAGAACAATTCTTCGGTGCGCGCGATGTGGTCGTCCATCGTGCCGCCCACGTCGAGCAGCATCAGCACCTTCACCTTGTTCCTGCGCTCGGGGACCATCTTGATGTCGAGCCAGCCCGCATTCTTGGCGGTCGAGCCGATCGTGTCGGGCAGGTCGAGCTCGAGCTCCGCGCCTTCGCGCGCGAACTTTCTCAAGCGACGCAATGCGATCTTGATGTTGCGCGTGCCCAGTTCGACCTGATCGTCGTAGTCGCGATAGGCGCGCGACTCCCACACCTTGACTGCGGTGCGATTGCCGCCCGAGGGCCCGCCGATGCGGATGCCTTCGGGGTTGTACCCGCCGTGGCCGAAGGGCGACGTGCCGTCGGTGCCGATCCACTTGCTGCCGCCCTCGTGACGTTCCTTCTGCTCGTCGAGGATTTCCTTCAGGCGCTTCATCAGCGCGTCCCACCCGCCGAGGGACTCGACCTTCGCCTTCTCTTCGGGCGTGAGCGTGCGTTCGAGTTTCTTGATCAACCAGTCGAGCGGTAACTCGCGCTGCAAGTCGACCCGCGCAGAGTGGCCCTTGAAGTACGCGCCGAAGGCCTGGTCGAACTTGTCGTAGTGCTGCTCGTCTTTCACGAGCGCGATGCGCGAGAAGAAATAGAAGTCGTCGATCGACGGTTCGATCACGTCCTTCTTCAGGCCTTCGAGCAGGATCAGGTATTCCTTGATCGAGACCGGAATCTTGGCGGCCTTGAGGGCGAAGAAGAAGTCGATCAGCATCGTCAGGTGCGCCCGAGCTTGAATTGCAGATGCCGCTTCACCGCCCGCCATTCGGATTCGATGATCGAATAGGCGACCGTGTCGCGATACGACCCGTCGGATGCGATCTGATGATTGCGCAGCACGCCGTCCTGCTTGGCGCCCAGGCGTTCGATCGCTTCGCGGCTCTGCCGATTCATCCAGTGCGTGCGGAACTCGACCGCGATGCAGGCCAGCGTCTCGAACGCATGCGTGAGCAGCATCAGCTTGCATTCGGTGTTGAGTGCCGTGCGCTGCGCGCGCTTCGCATACCACGTCGATCCGATCTCGACTCTGCGATTGATGGCGTCGATGTGCATGTAGGTCGTCATGCCGACTGCGCGATGGGTCGCGGGATCGAATACCGCGAACGGCAGCATGCTTCCAATTTCTTGCAGAGCCAAACGCCGCTCGATCTCAGCGCCCATACCTTCTGGCGCGACGACGGACGTGTACCAGAGTTTCCACAGCGCCCCATCGCGCGCTGCGTCCTGCAGATCCGCTGCATGCGTGAGCGATAGCGGTTCGAGTATCGCGTGCTCGCCGGTCAGCGTGATCGGAATTGCGAATGCCACAACTTTGTCGTCTTGTGTGAATTTTTTGTAATACTTCCCACGCACACCGCGACCGAGCTGCTCGCGCGTGAACTCAGGGATGTCTTGATCATTGGCCACTTCAACGATTGTTCTTCGCCATGAACACCAGCCGCTCGAACAAATGCACGTCCTGCTCGTTCTTGAGCAGCGCGCCGTGCAGCGGCGGCACGATCGCCTTGCTGTCCCTGCTGTGCAAGGCTTCGGGCGGAATGTCTTCCGCGAGGAGCAGCTTCAGCCAGTCGAGCAGCTCGGAGGTCGAAGGTTTCTTCTTCAGGCCAGGCACATCGCGCATCTGAAAGAACGCGGCGAGCGCGGCGGCGAGCAACTCTTTCTTCAAACCTGGATAGTGGACGTCGACGATCTGCTGCATCGTTTCCTTGTCGGGAAAGCGGATGTAGTGAAAGAAGCAGCGGCGCAGGAACGCGTCGGGCAATTCCTTCTCGTTGTTCGACGTAATGACCACCAGCGGCCGATGCCTGGCTTGCACCAGCTCGCGCGTCTCGTACACATAGAACTCCATGCGATCGAGCTCGCGCAAGAGATCGTTGGGAAACTCGATGTCGGCCTTGTCGATATCGTAGATCAGCAACACCACCG
>JBBRQU010000043.1:0-20935 GCA_038225855.1 Burkholderiales bacterium
CAATCGTCGCTGCGCGCGGCGATCGGCATCGTCCCTCAGGACACGGTGCTGTTCAACGACACCATCGGCTACAACATCGGTTACGGGCGAGCGGGCGGCGTCGATGCCACGTCGCAAGGCGAGATCGAGGCCGCGGCCAATGCCGCATACATCCATGACTTCGTTCGCAGCCTGCCCGACGGCTACGACACGATGGTGGGCGAGCGTGGCCTGAAACTTTCCGGCGGCGAGAAACAACGCGTCGCGATCGCGCGCACGCTGTTGAAGAATCCCGCGATCTTCATCTTCGACGAAGCGACCTCGGCGCTCGACTCCAAGGCCGAGCTCGCGATCCAGGCCGAGTTGCGCGCGATCGCAGCCGATCACACGGCGCTCGTGATCGCGCATCGACTCTCGACCATCGTCGATGCCGACCTGATCCTCGTGCTCGAAGCGGGACGCATCGTCGAGCGTGGAAGCCATCGCGAGCTGGTCGCGCGCGGCGGCGTGTACGCGAAGATGTGGGCGAGGCAGCAGGCCGATCAGCGGGGCGGACCACGGCACGAAGAGGTCGAGACGGTCGGCGTCGGCAACGAACGCAGCGAAGCGCCGCTGGCTATTTGACGCGTCCCTTGTCGTTCGGACGCGAAGCGAGAGAAATCTCATCGTCTCTGCGCACCACCGTCGATCGGCGAACGTGAGGCCGCCCGGAGATCGCGACCGAGTGCCGCCGCGCAGACGGCAATGTCACGGCCCGCCGCTGCTCGGGGGTGGTTGCACGCCCGCGGGTGGCGGCAGTTGGCGTCCCAGCGTCTTGAACATCTGACCGACGAAACCCTCGGGCGCCCAGTTGGCTAGGCGCAGCGATCAAGAGGGCCGCACCGGCCAGTTGGCGCAGGGTCGTATTCAAGATGTTGTCTCCCGTGGATTGAGCAGAGTCCCTCCGTGATTCGGAGGGACCTTTGCATGGCTTCCTAAGCGGCCTGGGCGTGAGGTGCCGCGGCGAGCGCCTTCACGTCGGCGGTGCTCAACGGCTTGCCGCCGATCGCCCAATCGCCGCTCTTGACTTCCTCGATCACGGTCCAGGTCACGGGCCGCATGGCTTCGCCTTCGATGCTGACCATGGCGTCGGTGAGCTTGCGGACGATCTGGGCTTTCTGCTCGGGCGAGAAGACGCCTTCGATGAGTTTGACGTTGATGAATGGCATGGTGAATCTCCTGTAAAGGTTGGGCCTGCGTTTGAAATCGGACGGTCATCTTGCTGCGAAGGACGGCTGCTCGTGATCCGTCGCATCAAGGCTTCACATTCAGCAACGGCCCCTGCGCATCGATGAAGTTGCGCGAACTCAGCGCCTGGATGCCTGCGTCATGTTCGCCGTTGAACGGCGTCACGTCCTTCGGGCAACCGGCCTTCGCCGCGTCTGCCGGCGAGTTGAACCAGATGCCGAGATGAAAGGTATGGATGGGCCCGGTGGGCGGGTTGAGTTGTGCGTCCGGGAAAGCGTTGTGGTGCACCTGCGGCGCCGGCGCCGCGCCCGGCGCAACGATGAAAGTCTCTTCACTGAAGCGACCGACGAAGGTCTGGTGTCCCCGTCCGTGCTGGTTGGTTTCGAGGTCACCCTGGTACCAGGCCATGCCGAACGGCGCGTTCGGCACCTGGATGACGAACACGTCGAACTCGGTCTTCGGCGGCAGCCCTTGCACCGAGACGTCCATCACCTCGACCGGCCCTTCGGACCGTATGCGGACTTCCGCTCTGGCGTCGCGAAGACAGTTTGCTTCGGCTACTTTGGCCGAACGCACGAGGTCGAACTTGAACTGCTTGCCCGCGATGCTGACCGGCGCGTTGCCGTTGTCGGGTGCAAAGTCAGGCACGAACGTGTTGGCGAGCGAGCTTCCGGAGCGCGGCCACAGGTTGTAGGTGTACTCCTTGAACTTCGATCCCTGCGAGGCGAAGAGCGAGAGCGGAAACGTTGCCGTGATCTGGTTGCCGGTGATCGTGACAGCCACGTTGGGCTGCGGCACGAAGCCCGGGTTCAGCGCGTCGAAGAACAACGCCTGGCCGGTCGCAGTCAGGACGGCGGCCGCATCCCAGCGCACGCCGCTGCCGATCTTGGGCTCGCCACCGATGGCGCCCTGGAACACGAGGTCCCGACCCACGGAGCCACGGCCCCGATCGATGCCGAACACGTAAAGCTTTTGCGATTTGCGATCGATGTCGCCTTTCACCGTACCCGAGAACGTGATCGTCTGCGCCGCTGGATCGATCACCACGTCGACCTGTACCACGTCGAGATCGGCGTCCTTCGCACCGGTGTAGGTGGGCAGGAAGTCATCGCTGGCATCGATGAACGGCAACGCTTGTGCGTGGGTGCTGAAGCCCGCCGCCAACAGCGTTGCGGCGAGCAGATTCAACTTGCGAAGATTCGATGGATCGCGTTTCACTGGCTTCTCCCTGAGGTGGATTGATCGACTCGAAACGAGCCGTCAACTTCAGAATCGCAATTGCGATGCGATTGCCGCCAAGTCAGCGGTAAGAAAAACTCCACGGGCGATCCGAGGTCGCCGCGCCGGCGGCAGTGCTCGAGACCTCGAAGTGAAACGGTGAGGTCAGCTCTCGCCCAACGCGCGATACAGCAGGAGGCGGGCTTTTTCCCACTGGCGCTGCGCGGTGCGCTCGGAGATTCCCTGAATGCGGGCCACTTCGGCCAGTGTGAAGCCGCAGAAGAACTTCAGGTCGACCACCTGCGCCAGTTCAGGCTCGAGGTTCGCCAGTTCATCGAGCGCCTCGCCGATCCCGACCGGCAGCTCGGGCTGGGCAACCTGATCGACGTGCGTGTCGAGCGCGGTGATCAATCCGCCGCCACGCTTCTGAGCATTCCGCGCGCGAACGCGGTCGATCACCAGGCCACGCACCGTGCGTGCCGCGTACGCAAGGAATCGGCCCGGCTCGTCGAACGCGAGAGACGGCCTGCGACGGATGTCGAGCCACGCATCGTGAACCAGCGTCCCGGTGCCGACGATGTCTTGCGCGCCGTTGCGCCGCACCTCGCGCCGCGCCAAGCGACAGAGATCGCCGTACAGCGTCGTGAAGAGGACGCTGATGTGCGCGTCGGCATCGTCGGCGACCGGGGGGGCGTCTGCGTCGAGCGTGGAACACGTCGTGGTTGCAGTCGTCTCTACGCAATTCGTCATCACGTCACTCGCTTCTAGTCATGGCGCGACAGCGTCGCAACCGATCGCCGCCGCCATTGATTGGGCCGCGGGTACTGCGCTGCTGTCGTCGACCGTTCGAACCTTTCAACCTCGCTTCAACGCTGTTTGCGCGGCCCCTCATCAGAGCTCGCCAGCAGCGTGCGGGCTTCGACCGTGGCCGTTGCCGTGTCGCCTGCGGCGGCCTGCAAATCCGTGAGCGCCGCTTGCCACGATTCCCTGGCCGCCATGCTCCGGCTCCGCGCTTGCTGCACCATGCCCTGCGCGACCAGCGCGCTACCTAGCCATTCACTGTGGTCGAAGCCCGTCATCGCATCGCGGGCCTGGGCCACCGCACGCACTGCATGCACCTCGGCGGCGTCGAGCTCGCCGAGTTGCAGCTCGGTACGCGCCAGCAGCGCCAGCGCACGGATTTCGTCGCTGATCGGTTCGCTGCCCGCATCGAAGATGGCGACGGCCTCCAGCAGCAGGGCGCGGGCTTGCGGCAGGTCGGCAAGGGCCGCGGCCAACCGCGCCCGGGCCAGCGCGATGGTGCCGAACGACGTGTGACCCGGACGCAGCAGTGCCGTCAGGTCGGATCGTCCCATCGACGTCATTTCGACGCACCGGCTCAAGTCGTCCGTAAGGCACCATGCCCGCGCGCCCTCGACCTCGATGTAGGCGACACCGCGTCGGTCACCCCTGGTCTTCGCATCGGCCAAGGCATGCTCGATCAGCGGAATGGCTTCGCGGGAGCGGCCGAGCTCGATCAGGTCGAGGGCATAGTGGAGTTCGAGGCTCGGCGTGGCGCCGCCGAAGCCGCGCGCGATGTCCAGCGCCCGCTGGTTCGCTTCGAGCGAGGCCTGTCTCTGACCGGCCCGGGACAGCAGGATGGCCAGGTTCTGCTGGATGACGCCGGCCATCTGCGTGCGTCCGCGACCCATGTCTTCCAGTTCCGTGAAGGCGCCCCGGAACTCGGCAGCCCCGGCGGCCGGCTGACTCATCCTGCCGAGCAGGATCCCCAACGAGTTGCGCGTCGAGATGGCCTGGTTGCGATCCTCGGTCTTCGGTTCGCCCAAGGCGGCGAGCGCGGCCTTCATGTCGGCGAATGCCGCTTTGGTGTCGCGTCGCATGTAGGCGACGTCGCCGCGGAATTGAAGGCATTGCGCGACCAACGCGCGATCGATGTCGGGCGTCGCGCGCAGTGTTTCGAACGCGCCGTCGAAGGTCTTCTGGGCCGGATCGAAAGCATTGTTGAGGCCATGCAGGTAAGCCACGTGGCATTCGATGCCGACTTGCAACGACACGTCCGGGACCTGCTTTGCCGCGGCCCGGGCGGAGAGGAGCAGCGCCTCCGCCTTCTTGAGGTTCATTCCTTCCAGATGCAGCGAAGCGAGTTGCGTCAGCAGGTGCGCGCGTTGCGCCGGCACCCCGGCGAACTGTCGCGCCAGGACCGGCTCGGCTCGCTCCAGCAGCTCGGCCGTCGTGAAGGGCTTGTCGAGACTCTCAGTCAACAGGAGGCGATGAAATCGCTGCTCGACTTGGTGTAGGCGAGCTGCAGCAGCGCCTTGTCGCGTTCGTGCCGGGCTTGCGCAGCCTGCGCCTGGGCCAGCCGCGCCTCGGTGACGGTCCCGACCAGTCCCAGTACCACGGCCACGACCACCGTGAGACCGGCGGCCACCATGGCGCGATGACGGCGTACGAACTTTGTGCACCGGTAGGAAAGCGAATCCGGCCGCGCGCGCACCGGCTCGTGCGCCAAGTGGCGATGCAGGTCATCGGCCAGCGCGGCCACGGTCTGATAGCGGTCTTCCGGGCGCTTCTTCAAGGTCCGCGCAACGATGTTTTCGAGATCGCCTTCGAGTCGGCGGCGCAGTCGAGGCAGCGTCGTGCCGCGGTCGGCGGCTATCTGGAGCAACTCTTCGGGGCCGCCTCGACCGGAGCGGTCGACTGCAGCCGCCAGACCCACCGGGTCGTTGTCGAGCGTGGAACGCATCAGTTCGGCCGTGCTCGCAGTGGCAGTGTCGGCACCGGTCGGATGATGGCCCGTCAGGAGCCGGTACAGGAGCACGCCCAAGGCGTAGACGTCGGTGGCGGTCGTGACCTGCCCACCCTGCAACTGCTCGGGTGCAGCATATTCGGGTGTCAGGGCGCTTCGACCATCGACGGTAATTGAAGACGCCTGGGCTTCGTCGCCGATCAGCTTCGCGATTCCGAAGTCGAGCAGCTTCACGGTCCCATCGGGCGCGACGAAGATGTTGCTCGGCTTGATGTCGCGATGGATCACCAGGTGGCTGTGCGCGTGCGCGACTGCAGCCAGTACATCGTCGAAAAGCTTCAGCCGTTGTTCGACATCGAGCTGCAACGCGTTGCAGTGCTGGTCGATGCGTTTGCCCGCTACCAGTTCGAGCACCAGATAAGGCTGACCGCCCACCACACCGGCGTCGAGCAGTCGCGCGATGTTCGGATGTACCAGGCGGGCGAGGATGCGGCCTTCGCGTTCGAAGCGCAGCGCGCCGGCACGGCCGATCAGCGACAGGTGAAGCAGCTTGACGGCGACCGAACCCTCGAATCGGCCATCGGCACGGCGCGCGCGCCAGACGCTGCCGGTGCTGCCATCGCCCAGGGATTCCTCGATCACATAGGCGCCGATTTGCTTGCCGGCGAGGTCCGTTGTCGGTGCTTCGTTGCCGTTCGCGTTGCCGTCCAGAAAACGTGACGCCTTGGCACGCCCGGCCGCGCTCAGCAGCGACTCGACTCCCCGGGCCAGCGCCGCATCGCGCGCGCGCAGTTCGGCCAGCCGCAGTGCGCGCGCCTCCTCACCGGACTCCAGCATTTCGTCGAGCAGCGGGCTCAGCTGCTTCCAGGCCTCTGCGTTCGGTAGCGTCATCGCGCGTCATCTCCCGGGGCACGAGTCGCCCCTAAGCGCAATCGAAATCCGGCGGACAAATCCGCCAAGCGCATGCAATCGATCGCTCGACCCCCGCCACATGCGCTAGCGACGGACGCGAGTTCGATCAGGACGTGGCGGTTTCGCGAAAGCGAATCCGATTGAGCAAGCAATGCGATTGGGGCGCCATCGCTTCGGATCAGGAACCCCATCGCCCGCGACGCGCTATCACCTCGCCTCTTGAGGGATGCGGCCCGGCGGCCACCAAGGAAAACCCTAGCATGAATACGTTCGTCGGTCAGCATGGAGCAGAGCTCAGCGCCTTCCAGGACGCACTTTGGTATATGTATCTGCTCGCGGCCGTGATGCTGCCGGTCTATCACATGCGCCCGATTCTCAAGTATCTGCGCGGCAGCAGCGGCATCGGCGACGCTTGCATACGCACCGAGGCCATTCAGTGCCTGTGGCGCGTGCCGGCGCTGATGTTCTCGATGTTCGTGGCACCTTCGCTGCCGCTGTTCCTGTCGATCTTTCTCGATTTGATGGGACGCATCGGCCGCGTCCTGGCGATGCGGGCTTCGGAGCGCCGATGGCATGCGGGGAGAGCGTCGCTGGAACATCGGGTCAACCGGCCCGACCCGATGTGGCATCGAGCGGCAGGGCCAGTTCGCCCCATGCAACCGAGCGATCCTGAGTGGGGCCCTGGTCAGCCGGACGGCGTGCGAAAGAAAAAGAGCGTCGACGCTCCGATCGACGCTCTCGAACGACTGCCGCGCCGCTGCTGAGCTCAGACATCCCCCTCGCTTCGTCCGGAAAGAACACGAACAAGGAACCGTGGGTATAAACCCGCAGTCGACAGCGGGAGTCCGTTTGCCTACACTTTCGCGTCACGCCAAAAGCGTTCCCCCCACAGGAGTACCCCCATGAATTTCCCCCGTATCGCTCTATGTCTCGCCGGCGCAGGTTTCCTCGCCGCAGGCGCGGCCGCGCACGCGCAAGCGCTGGACGGCACTCTGAAGAAAATCAAGGACAGCGGCACCATCACGCTCGGTGTGCGCGATTCGTCGATTCCGTTCTCTTATCTGGACGACAACCAGAAGCCGATCGGCTACTCGATCGATCTGTGCATGAAGATCGTCGACGCGGTCAAGGCCGAGCTCAAGACACCCAACCTCAACGTCGTGATGCAACCGGTCACGTCGGCCACGCGCATTCCGTTGATGGCCAACGGCACCATCGATCTCGAGTGCGGCTCGACCACCAACAACCTCGAACGTCAGCAACAGGTGTCGTATGTGGACACCACGTTCGTGACGGCCAACCGTCTCGTGTCGAAGAAATCTTCGAAGATTTCGAAGCTCGATGACTTGAAGGGAAAGACGCTGGTCTCGACCTCGGGCACGTCGAACCTGAAGCAGGTCACGCAACTGAACGGCGACAAGAACCTCGGCATCAATGTCGTGACGGCTCCCGATCACTCGAACGCATTCCAGATGGTCGAGACCGATCGTGCGCAAGCGTTCGCGATGGACGACATCCTGCTCTACAGCCTGGTCGCGTCGTCCAAGAATCCCGGCGACTACGTGATCAGCTCCGAAGCCCTGTCGATCGAGCCCTACGGCATCATGCTGCGCAAGGGTGACCCCGCGTTCAAGAAGGTTGCCGACAACGCGGTCGCCGCAGTGTTCAAGAGCGGTGAGATCAACAAGATCTACGCGAAGTGGTTCCAGTCGCCGATCCCGCCGAAGAACATCAACCTGAACCTGCCGATGAGCGATTCGTTGAAGAAGATCATCGCCAATCCGACCGACTCGGGCGACCCGGGCGCGTACAAATAAATCGCGCTGCAAGACGATTGGTGATTGCATGAAGACAACGGGGGCTTGCCCCCGTTTTTTTTATGCCCCACTCTTGCGTCGGGTTGCGCAAACCGAGAGGAAGCGATGAACTACAACTGGGACTGGTCGATCTTCTTCAAGCTCTCGCCGGATGGTCAGGGTACCTATCTACAGACCCTGTTGTATGGCCTCGGCTGGACGCTGTCGACGGCGTTGACGGCGTGGATCATGGCTCTCTTTCTGGGGGCCTTCGTCGGCACGATCCGCACCATGCCGTCGAAGTTCTGGGTGAGGATCGGCAACGGCTACGTCGAGTTGTTTCGCAATATTCCGCTGCTGGTCCAGATGTTCCTCTGGTATTTCGTGATGCCCGAAGTGGTGCCCAGGGAACTCGGCAACTGGCTCAAGCAGCAACCGAACGCGCCCTTCATCACCGCGGTGATCTGCCTGGGTTTCTTCACCTCCGCGCGCGTCGCCGAGCAGGTGCGCGCCGGGATCGGCTCCTTGCCGCGCGGCCAGCAGATGGCCGGCACCGCGATCGGGCTGACGCTGCCGCAGGCCTATCGCTACGTGATCCTGCCGCAGGCGTTTCGCATCATCATTCCGCCGCTCACGTCCGAGTTCCTCAACATCATCAAGAACAGTGCGGTCGCACTGACGATCGGCCTGCTCGAGCTGACGGCGCGTGCGCGCTCGATGCAGGAGTTCTCGTTTCACGTGTTCGAGGCTTTCTCGGCCGCGACGGTGATCTACATCCTGGTGAATGTCTGCGTCGTCAATTTGATGCGCTTCATCGAGTCGCGGGTGCGCGTACCGGGCCTGATCGCGATGGGCGCGGGCGGGGGACACTGAGATGGGCGACTTCGACTTCGACGTAATCCAGCGCTCGTGGAAATATCTCTTCTTCACCGGCATGGCGTTCACGCTGCAGTTGACGGCGCTGGCGATGACGGGCGGCATCGTCTTCGGCACCTTGCTGGCGATGGCGCGGTTGTCGAGCATCAAAGTGCTCAACATGATCGCGGGCGGCTACGTCAATCTGATCCGCTCGATCCCGCTGGTGCTGGTGATCTTCTGGTTCTATTTTCTGGTGCCGTACATCGGCGCGTGGATTATCGGCTCATCGACACCGATCAAGGTCGGCGCGTTCTCGTCGTCCTTGATCACCTTCATCCTGTTCGAAGCGGCCTACTACTGCGAGATCATGCGGGCCGGCATTCAGTCGGTGGCGCGCGGGCAGGTGTGGTCGGGCTATGCGCTGGGCATGAACTACTGGCAGACGATGGGCAACATCGTGTTGCCGCAGGCGTTTCGCAACATGATCCCGGTGCTGCTCACGCAAACCATCGTGCTGTTCCAGGACGTGTCGCTGGTCTATGTGCTGTCGATCACCGACTTCGTCGGCGCGGCCAGCAAGGTCGCGCAGCGCGATGGGCGGCTGGTCGAGATGTACACGTTCGTCGCGCTCGTCTATTTCGTGCTCTGCCTGTCGCTGTCTTATCTCGTCAAGTATTTGCAGAAGCGCGTTGCGATCGTACGATGAATGCGGTTCGTTGACTTCGCGTCGATCAATCTGATTCGCTAATTCGGTTCGCCGGGGAAAAACAATATGTCGATGATCGAGATCAACAACGTCAGCAAGTGGTACGGCAGCTTCCAGGTGCTCACCGACTGCACCACCAAAGTGGACAAGGGCGAGGTCGTCGTGGTGTGCGGCCCATCGGGTTCGGGCAAATCCACGCTGATCAAGACCGTCAACGGTCTCGAGCCGTTTCAGAAGGGCGACATCACGGTCGATGGCGGGTCGGTCGGCAACAAGAAGACCAATCTGTCAAAACTGCGCTCGCGCATCGGCATGGTGTTCCAGAACTTCGAACTGTTCCCGCATTTGACGATCACCGACAACCTGACGATCGGTCAGACCAAGGTGCTCGGGCGTTCGAAGCAGGAGGCGACGCAGAAGGGATTGAAATACCTCGACCGCGTCGGCCTGATCGCGCAGAAGGACAAGTATCCCGGCCAGCTTTCCGGCGGTCAGCAGCAGCGCGTGGCGATCGCGCGCGCATTGTCGATGGACCCGATCGCGATGCTGTTCGACGAACCCACCTCGGCTCTCGACCCGGAGATGATCAACGAAGTGCTCGACGTGATGGTCCTGCTGGCCAAGGAAGGCATGACGATGATGGTCGTCACGCACGAGATGGGCTTCGCGCGCAAGGTCGCCAACCGCATCGTCTTCATGGACAAGGGCGCGATCGTCGAGGATTGTTCCAAGGACGATTTCTTCGGCTCACCGCGCTCGGAGCGCGCGCAGATTTTTCTGTCGAAGATCTTGTCGCATTGAGCGACATAAAGCCGGTGCCAGCGGTTTGCTATTCGTTAGCTTGTAACGGACTGCTCATCGAGAGGCGAGTGTCATCCCCTCAAGCGTCACTGCAGGCTCACGACCCGCGACGCAATCGGCCAAGACATGCCCTGACGCGAGCGCGAGCGTCCAGCCGAGCGCGCCCTGGCCCACGTCGAGATAGAGATTCACGTAAGGCGTCGCGCCGAGGATCGGCGATCCGCGCGGCGTGGCCGGACGCAGCCCCGACCACGGCGAGAGATCGTCAGGCGCATACGCGTCGGTGCTCGCATCGGCAAACGCGGCCCGCGCTTCGATGACCAGTTGCTGAAGGCGCTCGGGATCGATCGCAGTCGATCGACCGGCGATGTCGGCCATGCCGGCGATGCGCAAATTCTTTGCTCCCGCGGCCGTCGTCAGTGGCGCATAGACCACCTTGCGTTTGAAGTCCGTGATGTTGATCGAGGGCGCATCGACGCTCGCAGGCACGGTGATGCTGTAGCCCTTCAACGGATAGATCGGCAAGCGTATGCCGAGCGGCCGCGCGAGCGCGGGGCTGGCCGCGCCGGATGCGAGGACGACGGCATCGCAATCGACCGGACCTTCATCGGTATCGACCGCGGCGACGCGCATCGCTTTGCCGCCGCGGCGCAGTGCGTCCACGCGACGGTCGTACAGAAAGCGCGTGCCGCGCGCGGCGAGCAGGCGCGCGATGCCGACGCAGAACGCGTAGCAGTCGCCGACTTCTTCGCTCGGCGTGTAGATCGCGCCGACCATGCGCTGTCCGAGACCGCTGCTCGCAACCGCGAGCGCGGGCTCGAGTGCGCGACACGCGTTCGCATCGATTGCGTCCTGTACGCATCCGAGCTGCCGTTGATAGTCGAGCAGACGTCGTGCTGAGTCGAACCCCGCCTGATCCGAGAACACCACCAGCTTGACATTGGTCGCGTAGCCGAAGTCGATCGATGCGCCCGGCCCCGCGACGAACGCATGCATCAATGCGCGACTGTGAAACGACAGCGCGAGCAAACGTCGTGTCGTCAGATCGCTCTGCGTTCGATTGCACGCGAGGATGAATTCGAAGAGCCATCGCCACTGCTCGACGTCGAGCGCCGGTTTGAAACGCAACGGCGAATCGCGCCGCAGAAGCCATGGCGGAATCTTCGGCAACACGCCCGGCCCCGCGAGCGGCGCGACATAGCTGTATGACAACTGCGCGCCATTGGCGAAGCTGGTCTCTTCGCCCGGCCCCGCGTTCTTGTCGATGACCGTGATCTCGTGCCCGTCTTCGCTCAGGTACCACGCGGCGGCAAGGCCGGTCACGCCCGCGCCGATGACGACGATGCGCATTTACTCTTCTTCGGTTGAATGCGCTGCCGCGAAGCGCTCGATGCGCGGGTCGGGAACCAGCCAGATCAACGCGACGGCCACGTAGAACGCGAGGCTGACATAGCGATAGAAGAATGCGCACAAGATGCCCGACGCATAAAGCACGACCGAGAGTTTCTCCTTGTAGCCGCCGCGCACCGCGGTCGCGAGCAGCGACTGCTTGCCGTCGTGCCGCACGATGGCCCATTGAAGAATTCCGTACGCGATCGCGCACATCATCAGCACGAAACCATAGAGCGCGGTCGGTAGCGGCTCGAAATGGTTCTCACCCATCCAGCCGGTCGCGAACGGGAACAGCGACAACCAGAACAGCATGTGAAGGTTGGCCCAGAGCACGACGCCGCCCACATGCTTGACGAGGAACAGCATGTGATGGTGATTGTTCCAGTAGATGGCGACGTAGATGAAGCTGAGCACATAGCTCAGGAACACGGGGAGGACCGGCTTGAGGCCTTCGAGATCCGCGGTATGCGGCACCTTCAATTCCAGCACCATGATCGTGATGATGATCGCGATCACTCCGTCGCTGAACGCCTCGAGTCGCGATTTGCCCATGCCGGACCGAAGTTCCGATTTGCTCGTGTCCAGGTTCATGGTGATGCGCGGCACGTCGTCCGCCCTCCTCGAGGCCATGATAATGCGACGAGGAATTTCGACGGTGGGTTGACGTGCGCTGTCGGGACGTTGAATTCGTCCCTACCTAAATCCGGTCAGCAGCAACTGCCCACGCTCGATCCTGCAAGCTTCTGGCAGGTGCATCGCGCGACCATCGTCTAGACCGGCGTGAGAAACAGCTCCCGCTCCGCGTTCCTGCGTGCGGTCAGACCTTTCATCACTTTTCCGCCCGCGCGGTTCCACTTCGGAAACTCGTCGGCCGCGGTGTCGTAATCGCCGATGTTGAGCGCTCGAAGCAGCGTCGACTTCCTGAGGTTGCCCAGGCCGAGGTTGAAGGCGAAGCTCACCAGCGCGCCATATTGGTTGTCGTTCAGATCGACGGTCACGATGTTGAGCACGTCCTTGCCGGTGTCCATCAGGTCGGTGCGCAGCAGCGCTTCGGCCTGTTCGCGAGTGATGCCGCCCGGATAGAGCGAGTCGGCAAGCGCCTCGTTGGAGGGGCCGCGCACGAAGCTATTGCCCATGGTGATGGCGTGTCCCCATCCGATCGTCCAGATGCCGATCGGGTCGGGATAGGGATCGAGATTGACGGTGCTGGGATTGCCGTCGGGGATGCCTTCGAAGCTCTTGATCAGATCGACCGTCGCATCGTTGACTTCGCGTGTGGCCATGACGCTCCTTCCGATTGCTGATGATGTCGAAACGCAGGACTCACCTTACGCGTTCCATCCCGATACCGAAATGTTCAGCGTCGCGTCGAAGCCCTTCGCCGATTTGACGGGGATGACGAACGTGTCCGCGTCCGGATGCATTGCCGCGATGCGACTGTCGTCGACGTCGGCCTTGTCGGCATCGTTCTTCGGGCCGCTGGCCCAGTTGCCGTCCGACCACACGTAGCGCAGCGACCAGGTTCCGTCGGCATCGACCTTGGCATACAGCACCAGCGTGTCGCGAAACAGGTTCTCGCCGGGGATATGGGTCTTGAAGACCAGTGCGTCGTCGATCTCGTAGCCCGCGGTCGCGACCGCGAGGTCGATCGAGAAGGCGATCTCGCTGCCGGCCAGGATGTTGCGCGTGTCGAGAAACACCGAGAACAATACCGGCGAGCGCGCGCCCGCGAGCTTCGAGCCATCGGGGCTGAACAGCTCGCCATATTCGCGCCGCACGGCGCTGCCGTTGTCCTGCGTGCGGCAAGTGAGGTCGAACGTGTACGCGCCGCGCGGCGCGACGGTGGTCTCGATGTAATACGACGAGTCGATCTTCTTGCCGGCCTTGCGGGCGCGTTCGACATCGGGCGGAAACGGGATGGTGTTGAACTCGAGCATGCCGGTGGCGCGCACGTTGCCGAACAGAAAGCGCACGAGATTCTGATAGCCCTCTTCGGAGTTGACGATGCCGAAGTAGCCGCTGTGGCTGCGATTGACGAAGGCGCGCGGCGCACCTTCGACATAGGCGTTGGCGATGCGCACCAGACCGTCGCTCATGGCGCCCACGGCGAACGACGACAGTCCGTGCGCGACCGCGTAGTCGCGGCTGTTGGTGCCCACCAGGCAGAAAATCTTCTCGGGCGGAAAGCCCGAATCGCCGAGCGTGTTGGCCTTGTCCTCGTCTTTGCCGGGGATAGCTAGATAGCTCGCCATGTTCTTGCGATTGAAATTGGTCATGTCGTTGAACGACAGAAAACCCGGCACGTTGATGCCGCCCATGTCGATGCCGTTGTGCGGCGTCGCGTAGGTGAAGACCTTGTCGATCATGCCCTTGATCTCGGCGTTGCCGACCTTGGGGTTCTGCAGCAGGCAGCGGCAGATGAGGCCGCCCATCGAATGCGCGACCAGATACACCTTGAAGGTCTTGCGCGCCTCGATCGTGTCCTTGTCGGCGCCCTCGGCCTTGCCGCAGATCAGGTCGCGCAACTCGGCGAGGCGTGTCGCCAGAAGCGTCGCCGCATCGACGATTGACGGAGCCTTGCCGTCGCCGAACGCGGGATCGGCCGGATCGTAGTAGCGATGGATCACGACGCAGCGAGGGGAGAGCTTGTCCATGCGCTCGGAGCCGGACTCGTAGATGTCGCGATAGTTGAAGTCTTTCATCAGCCGCACCAGCGGCGACTCGAACACGAACTTGCGGATCGACCCGTCGCGCGCCTGACGAATCTTGGTCGATCCCGCTTCGAAACCCATGAACGGCGTCGAGGTCGTCTCGACGATCGCGTCCTGCGTCATCGCGTAGCCGCGCACGTAGACGATCGGGTAGTAGGGTGCAGTGACCTTCGCCATCGAGACCTCCCTGGTTCGGGCCGAATGCATGTCGCGCTTCGGACGTGTCGCATTCGACGCGTCGCGCGCGCGGCGTCTTGAAGCGCCGTTCGACCCGTCCGCAACATAACGCTGCTGACTATCGATGGCAACATGGCGGCCTTGCGCTTCGGTACGGCGCGCATCGCACTCTTCATCGAAGATTTTTTTGTATGGATCAACTAACACTCACGCGCCCCGACGACTGGCATCTGCATCTGCGCGACGGCGATGCGATGCGCTCGGTGCTGCCGCATAGCGCACGGCAGTTCGCGCGTGCGATCGTGATGCCGAATCTGAAGCCGCCGATCACGACCGTCGACGCGGCAGCCGCCTATCGCGCGCGCATCGTCGCAGCCGCGTCTGCGTACAGCGCGCGCGACGCGTCGTTCGAGCCCCTGATGACGCTCTACCTCACCGACGCCACCTCACCGGACGAAGTCCGCCGCGCCAAAGACAGCGGCTTCATTCACGGCATCAAGCTCTATCCCGCTGGCGCGACGACCAACTCGGCCGCGGGCGTGACCAATCTGCGCTACTGCTGGCCGGCGCTCGAGACGATGCAGGCGATCGGCATGCCGCTCCTGGTCCACGGCGAAGTGACCGATCCGGCGGTCGATGTGTTCGATCGCGAGCGCGTGTTCATCGACGAGCAACTGATTCCGCTGCGCGCGGCGTTTCCGAATCTGCGCGTCGTGTTCGAACACATCACGACGAAGGAGGCGGTCGACTACGTGACCGACTGTTGCGGGCGCGAGCGCACGCTGGCTGCGACCATCACCGCGCATCACCTGCTCTACAACCGCAACGCGATTTTTTCAGGCGGCGTACGCCCGCACTGGTATTGCCTGCCGGTGTTGAAGCGCGAGACGCATCGTCAGGCGCTGGTCGATGTGGCCACGTCGGGCAAGCCGTGTTTTTTTCTCGGAACCGATAGCGCGCCGCATACGAAGGATTTGAAGGAAAGCTGCTGTGGTCATGCCGGCTGCTACACGGCATTGCATGCCATCGAGCTGTATGCCGAAGCCTTCGATCGCGCGGGGCGGCTCGATCGCCTCGAAGGCTTTGCGAGTTTCTTCGGCGCGGACTTCTATGGCCTGCCGCGCAACGTCCGCCGCATCACGTTGAAGCGCGAAGCGTGGACCATTCCCGATGCGCTTGCGTTCGGCGACGAGACCATCGTGCCGCTCGATGCGGGAGCGACATTGAACTGGCGACTGGTCGATTGATTCGCCGCTCGTCATTCTGGGCAACGCGAGAAATCCCGCCCGCTTCGATCATCGAAGAAGACGAGATTCCCCCCGCATTAGCTGGCGCCCGCCATTGGTACCTCGCACGCTTCCTGCGCATGACGGAACTGTTCGACGCGGGCGGCCGCGTCCGAATAGTCCAGCTCGTGAATCATGCGCGTGCGCGTGACGAATCGGCGAAGACCCTCCGGACCCTGATCGGCGGCATCGGAAAGCCGCGCGTCCAGCGACGAGCGATAGCTCGCGACGCACGCTAGAGGTTCCGCGGCCACCGCGTTTTGCGCTCCGCCCGCGTACAACGTCAATCCGATGGCGCAGCTTTGCAACAGGCAAGCGACGACGAGCTTGTGAGTGGGTAGCATGATGTCCTCCTGATCGCGGAAAGGTCCGCTGCTTCGAACGCGATGGCGCTCGAGTTCAGAATAGGAGAGCGATGTGGTTTGCGATGCTGAAGGAATGCACAGCGGCGGTGTGCGGGATTCACGTCGCTGCAATGACGCAAGGACTGTCGCGTCAGACCGGCAGCAACGAGGTCGGTGTGATGATGCGCGGATCGGCCTTCAACGCGATCAAGGCCGGCAAGCCGTGGTTCTCGATATGCGCAAGCGCGCAATCGAGCGCCGCATCGAAGTCCTCGTTGGTCTCGACGTTGATCCCCAACGCCCCATAGCTCTGCGCGAGCGCCGCGAAGTCCGGGTTGCGCAACGACGTGCCCGACACGCGCCCCGGAAACTGCTTTTCCTGGTGCATGCGGATCGTGCCGTACATGCCGTTGTCGACCACGATGAAGAGCGCGGCCGCGCGCTCCTGCACGGCGGTCGCTAGCTCTTGCCCGGTCATCATGAAGTCGCCGTCGCCGGCGAGCACGACGACCGCGCGACCGGGTGCAATGATCTTTGCCGCGATGCCGGCCGGCACGCCATAGCCCATCGCGCCCGAGGTCGGCGCGAGTTGAGTGCGCAGGCCGGCATAGCGATGAAAGCGATGGCCCCAGGTGGCGAAGTTGCCTGCGCCGTTGGCGAGGATGAAGTCGGCGGGCAATCGTTGCTCGAGCGTGCGGACGATGCGCCAGAGGTTGATCGATTGCGGGCGGTCGCGAACGATTTGCGGCTCTTCCTGCCACGCCTCGTATGTGCGACGCGCCTGGCTCACGCGCGCGAGTCGCTCAGCGCGCGCGGCATCGTTCAGATGCGACGGCAGCGCGCGCAACCCGGATGCGAACGAGCGCATTCCCGCGTTGATTGCCAGCGCCGGCTGATAAACGCGGCCGAGTTCTTCGGGATCGGCATGCACGTGGACCAGCGTTTGCCTGGGCGCCGGCGCTTCGATCAACGAGTAGCCCGACGTCGTCATCTCGCCCAGCCGTGCGCCGATCGCGATGATCAGGTCCGCGTCCGCGATGCGTGATGCGAGCGCGGGATTGATCGCGATGCCGACATCGCCGACGTAATGCGCATGGCGATTGTCGAACAGGTCCTGAAAACGAAACGCGCATGCGACCGGCAGCGCATGCGTCTGCGCGAAGGCTTGCAGATCGCCGCATGCCGCGGCATCCCAACCTGATCCACCGACGATGACCAGAGGACGCGCGCTGCGATCGAGCAGAGCAGCGAGCGCATCGAGGTCCGATGGCGACGGCGCGCCGTGCACCGCGCGATAGGGGCGCGCATCGGCTACGCTCGCGCACGCGTCCAGCATGTCTTCGGGCAGCGCCAATACCACCGGACCTTGTCGACCGCTGGTCGCGGTCGCGAACGCACGCGCGACGTACTCGGGTACGCGATCTGCGCGATCGATCTGCGCGACCCACTTGGTCATCGGGCCGAACATGCGTCGATAGTCGACCTCCTGAAACGCTTCGCGCTCGACGAAGTCGTTGCCGACCTGGCCGATAAAAACAATCATCGGCGTCGAGTCCTGGTACGCGGTGTGAAGGCCGATCGCCGCGTTGCATGCGCCCGGCCCCCGCGTGACGAAGGCGATGCCGGGCCTGCCGGTCATCTTGCCCTCGGCCTCGGCCATGAACGCGCTGCCCGACTCGTGTCGATTGACGACGAGGCGGATGCGATCGGACACGTCGTGGAGCGCGTCGAGCACCGCGAGATAGCTTTCGCCCGGCACGCAGAACACGCGCTCGACGCCATGCACAAGCAGTTGATCGACGAGGATGCGGGCGCCGGTGCGAGACAGGAGGGATGCGGCTGTGGAATGGGTCATGGATACACGCAGTGAATCGAAACGCACGCGGCGAACTGAGCCTGGCTACATCTCCACGCGCGTCCCGAGTTCGACCACCTGTGCGGGAGGAATGAGGAAGTAATCCGGCGCCCGTACCGCGTTGTGCGCGAGAAAGGCGTAAACGTGCTCCACGCCGCGCGGAAGATCGGGCTTCAGAGAGGGCACCGGCGTTTCGCGGCCCAGGAAGTACGACGAACTCGAGGCGTCGAAGCCGAGCGCATCGCGGTGCAATTCAAGCGCAGCCGGAACGTCCGGCTTTTCAGCGAAGCCGAAGGCCAGCTCGACTCGTTTGAAACCGCCCGGCAGATCGGCGATCGTCACTCGCGAGTCTTCGGCCACTCGCGGCGCGCGGTCGGTCTTGACTCGCAGGAACACGACGCGCTCGTGCACGACGCCGTTGTGCTTGAGATTGAGGGCCAGCGCTTCGGGGACGATGCCGTCCATCTGCGTCAGATAGATGGCCGTACCACGCGTGCGTATCGGAGCGTCCGACGCGGCCAGGCGGGCGAAGAAGTCGTCCAGCCTGACGGCTCGTTCATCACGTTTCGCAAATGCGACTTCGCGACCGCGGCGCCAGCACAACATCATCGAGAGCGTTACGGCGCCCACGAGCAGCGGGAACCAGCCGCCCGCGGGAATCTTGTGCACGTTGGCCGAGACGAAGGTGATGTCCAAGAGAAGGAAGCCGCCCATCACCGGAGCGACCGCCATCCACGGCCAGTGCCACACGCCTCGCGCGACCGTCGCGACCAGCAGGGTCGTGACCAGCATGTCCCCGGCAACCGCGATTCCGTACGCGTTCGCGAGCGCATCGGAGCTTCGAAAACCGAATACCAGTCCCAGTACCGCGATCGCCAGGAGCCAGTTGACCTGGGGCACATAGACCTGTCCGTGCGATTCGTCCGAGGTCTGCCTGACCGTCAGCCGCGGAAGCACGCCGAGCTGAATGGCTTGCTGGACCAGCGCGAACGCGCCTGAAATGACGGCCTGGCTGGCGATCACGGTTGCGGCTGTGCTGAGCAACACGGCCGGGGCCAGCAACCATCCATCGAACAACAGGAAGAACGGGTTCGACGCTTTCTCCGGGTCGGCCAGGACCAGTGCCCCCTGCCCGAAATAGTTGAGCACCAGGGCCGGCATGACGATGACGAACCAGTCGATGCGAATCGCGCGGCGTCCGAAGTGTCCCATGTCGGCATACAGGGCCTCTCCTCCGGTGAGCGCAAGGAACGCCGAACCGAGGACCGTGAACGCGACCCAGCCGTTTGCATGCGTCAGGTAGGCGATCGCATAAGCGGGATTGAGCGCCACGAGCACGCCCGGATGCTTGATCACTTGCATCAGTCCCATCACCGCCAGCAGCGCGAACCACGCCGCCATCACCGGCCCGAAGAACTTGCCGACTCTTCCACTGCCGTGACTTTGAATGGCGAAGAGAACGACCAGGATGGCGGCCGCGATCGGAACCACATAAGGCGTCACCGTGGATGTGACGATCGCCATCCCTTCGACGGCGCTCAATACCGAAATGGCCGGAGTGATCATCGCGTCGCCCAAGAACAGCGAAGCGCCTGCCAGACCGATCACCAACACCACGCTTTGCATCCGTCCGGACACGGGCAGCGCGAGCGCAAGCAGCGCCATGGTGCCGCCTTCGCCCTGGTTGTCGGCTCGCATCACGAGCACGACGTACTTGAGTGCGACGATCAGCACGACCGCCCAGAAAACGAGCGACAGCACGCCGTGGATGGTCGCTTCGGATTGCACGTCGCCCGCAGCGCGCAACGATTCCCGGAACGCATAGATCGGACTGGTGCCGATGTCGCCGAACACCACGCCCAGCGCGCCCAGCAGCAGCGCAGCCCGCACCGGATGCGCGGCCGCTGCTGGGGTCGAGACTGTTGCAACAGAGGTCATCGGGAAGACGGGCTCGAAGTCGGGAGCAGATGATCGCATCTCGACGCCTCAAGCAGCGTCACGCGGCGGATCGTGACCGTACACTTCGACTTCGTCGAAAGTGCATATCGCCTGGCAAGCCGTTGACCCATGCCGCTGCTGCCGCTGCCCGGAACCGAACTGGACCCACTCTGTTTACGAGAACACACGATGACCTCCGCGATCCCATCCCATGACGACGAAAAAGATCGACCGCGCTGGAAGCAAGACGGCGTGCGCATCGTCGGCGCCGACCAGCTCGATCCCAACACGGCGCAGACGCCCGGTATGGACCGCAAGGCGGCGATCACGTTCGCTCGCGTCGGTGCGCAGAAGCTCTGGGCCGGAACGGTGCACATCCATCCGAACGCGAAGACCGGCGCGCATCACCACGGACCGCTCGAGAGCGTCATCTATGTCGTCAAGGGACGCGCGCGCATGCGATGGGGCGAGCGGCTCGAGTTCGTCGCCGAGGCCGGGCCGGGAGACTTCATCTACATCCCGCCGTACGTGCCGCATCAGGAGATCAACGCGAGCGTCGATGAAGTGCTCGAATGCGTGCTGGTGCGCAGCGACGGCGAGGCCATCGCCATCAACCTCGATATCGAGCCCGCTGAAAAACCGGAGACGGTGCGCTGGATCGATCCCACGCATCCGGGTTGAGGGCTCGACGCTGCGCACTCGACTAGAATCGCGCTTGCGAAGCGAGCCAGACAGTCGCTGCCCCGTTTTTCGGGGGAGAGGAAAGTCCGGACTCCACAGAGCAGCGTAGCAGGTAACACCTGCCCGCCGTGAGGCGCGGATCAGAGCAACAGAGACGAGTCCGAACGAAGAAGGCCGCGCGCAAGCGCGGCCTTCAAAGTCTCGATCGAAAGAGAGGGATGAAGGGGCCGCGCGCAAGCGCGGCCTTCAAAGTCTCGATCGAAAGAAAGAGGCTTGGCATAGCGAGGGAAGGCGCGTCGCAAGACGCG
>JBBRQU010000044.1:0-20165 GCA_038225855.1 Burkholderiales bacterium
CGGGGCCGAAAGACCGAAGAAGTTTCAAGCCCAAGCGATGAACCACCACGCCGCCCTGCTGCAAATCGATGTCGTCGACAGCACCCGGCTGACCGAGCGTCTCGGCGATGTCGCCATGACTGCGTTGTGGGAATCGCATGACCGCGTCTCGCGCGACCTGCTGCATGTCTGGCGAGGGCGTGAACTCGAGCGCAGCGATGGCTTCCTGCTGCTCTTCGACACCGCCTCGGACGCGGCGAACTACGCCATTGAATATCACCGCGCCATCGATGCCCTGAACCCTCCGATGAAAGCGCGCGCCGGCCTGCACGTCGGAACGATCGCGATGCGTGAAAACCGCGCCGCCGATGTGCGTGTGGGGGCCAAGCCCCAGGAAGCAGCGGGGCTGGCGATACCCATGGCCGCGCGCGTGATGTCGCTCGCACAAGGCGGGCAGACGCTGTTGACCGCGGCGGCGAAGGCGGCAATCGAGCCGACGACGCACCGGCTGCAATGCCATGGATATTGGCGCATGAAAGGTATGGAGGAGCCGATCGAACTGTTCGAAATCGGCGACGCCGATGCGCCGTTCACTCCACCGCCCGATGCCGCCAAGGTCTATCGCGTGGTTCGCCGCGATGACCTGTGGTTGCCGCTGCGTCAACTCAAGCACAGCCTGCTTGCCGAACGAAATCCCTTCATCGGCCGCGCAGATCCCCTGCACGAGTTGGCACGTCGCATCGAGGCAGGCGCTCGGCTGGTTTCGGTGGTCGGCATCGGAGGCGCGGGCAAGACCCGACTGGTGCAGAGATTCGGCTGGATGTGGCTGGGCGACTTCGAAGGCGGCGTGTGGTTTTGCGACCTGTCGCAAGCCAGCGATCTCGATGGCGTCGTCGGCGCGGTGGCGCAGGGGCTCGAGGTTCCGCTGGGCAATACCGATCCTGTCGATCAACTGGGTGCCGCGCTCGCGGGACGCGGCCAGTGCCTGGTCATTCTCGACAACTTCGAACAGATCACGCGCTACGCCGAACATACCGTGGGGCAGTGGCTGAACCGCGCGCGCAACGCGCGCTTCATCGTCACGACGCGAACCGTTCTCGGAATCGATGGTGAAGAAGTGCTGGGGCTGGCGCCGATGAACCAGTCCGAAGGCGCGACGCTTTTTCTTCAGCGCGCCGCGGCCGCGCGAAGCAATTTTCAAATCTCGGCCGATGACCGGGCGCCGCTCGAAACGCTGATCAAGCTTCTGGACGGACTGCCGCTCGCGATCGAACTCGCCGCCGCGCGCGTGCGAATCATGAATGTCCGCACGTTGCTCGACCGCATGCGCGAGCGATTCGACATCCTTGCCTCGCGCGATGGGCGGCCCACGCGGCAGGCCACGCTGCGCGCGGCTCTCGATTGGTCGTGGGATCTTCTGTCGCCTGCCGAAAGGACGGCGCTTGCGCAACTGTCGGTTTTCGAAGGCGGCTTCGGGTTGAACGCGGCCGAGAGCCTGCTGGACTTCGCCCACTTCGACAACCCGCCCTCACCGCTGGACATGCTTCAATCGCTGGTCGAGAAATCGTGCGTGCAGCAAGTCGACGATCAGCGCTTCGCGTTGCTCGGCAGCGTGCAGGCCTACGCGGCGGAGCACCTGGCCACCGAAGGCCGTTTTCCCGCGAGCGGACCGGCGGCGAGACTCGCGGCGCAGGTCCGCCACTGGCGCTACTTCGCTTCGCTGGGCGAGACGGAAGCCATTCGTGAAGGATGGGTCGAACTCGACAATCTCGTAGCTGCTTGTCGCAATGCCACAGACCAACAGGATCCCGCATCGGCCGCCGCGGCATTGGCCGGAGCCTGGGCCGCGTTGAAATTGTGCGGACCGTTCCGCGTGGCCGTGACTCTCGCTGCCGCGGTGCGCGAAATGCCCGGCTTGATGCCCGCCGATCGCGCGTTGGTCGAGTTGGTTGCCGGGAGCGCGCTGCGAGACATAGGCGCAGGGGCGGAGGCGCGGCGTTGCTTCGACACTGGCCTCGCGATGGCGCGCGCCGCGTCGGACCGCCGCCGCGAAGCAGGATTGCTTTGGGCGCTCGGCGCGCAACAGACTGCCGCCGGCCACCATGAGGAAGCGCTGCGCAATCTCACAGCCGCCCGCGCGATTGCGCAGTCGTTCGACGATCGTTTGCTTCAATGCATTATTTTCAATGCACTTGGAAGCCTGCATCAAAATCTCGGCCAGCTTGAAGAGGCTCGCCAGCACTATCAAACCGCGCTCGACTTGGCGCGGGGGCTCGCCGATCGGCGCTGGCAGGGCGGGCTGCTCGGCAATCTCGGCGGCGTTCATCATTCACTCGGGCAATTGCAGGAAGCCCAATACCACTATGAGCAAGCACTCTTGGTATCGCGTGAAACTGGTGATCGACGTTGGGAAGGCAACATCCGTTGCAATCTCGGTTTGCTGTTCCATGATCAAGGCCGACTGAGCGACGCCCGATTGCACCTCGAAGCGGCGTTAGCAAGCTCGCGCGAACTGGGCCATTTAAGGCTCGAATGCACGGTTGCATGCAATCTCGGTATCGTGACCGAGGCCGAAGGCAAGCTCGATGAAGCATTGGCCCACTATGAGCGCGCCATGGACCTGGCGCGCGAATTGGACGATCGCCGGACGGAGGGCCAGTCGTGCGGATATATCGGCTCGCTGCATGCGCGCTCGGGCCGCTTCTGCGAAGCGCGCAATTTCCTGATGATCGGCGAGGCGCTGCTGACCGAAGTTTCGGATCGACTGAGTCTGGCGATGCTCATGTGCAGCAGAGCCGAAGCCGAATGTCTGGCGGGTTCGTTCGACGCGGCCCGCGATGCTTTGCGGGCCAGCGAGAAAATTGCGATCGAAGTCAATGCAGGGCTCGGATCACCTCTGGGTCAATCGCTCATGCGAATCCGCGCTTTATTTGGCATTGGCGCATGAATAGTTACACTCGTCCGAATCTTCAGCGAAAATGCGTTGATTACTCGTTGACGATAATCGGATCATGCAGTTCACATTCTCCTAACCGTACGCCGCTATTGTTGTCCCACCGTTCGATGAATATCCAATAATCACTCTGATCAGTAGCACCTCTTTTCAGTTCCCACTTAAACCGTCGGCGATGCTGTTCTGCTCCGCCGTTTATAAACGCATCTCCTTTCTCCAGACAGATTGCATCACGACCCTGTACTTCCTCGAAACGATAAAAAGAGTCGTCAGCAGGATCTGAATCAATGATCCACTTTATGTGATCATGCCCTTGTTTCTTGTGAGCGTGTATCTCATGGTGATCAATAGTGAGTGAACAAACATAGGAGGAATTGTTGTCTTGCGGAGTGGCTGTTATATGTATGGCGCACTCTTCTCCCCTTTTACAGTGGTAGGGGGCAGGGTCGGAATGTGCCGCCCCACTCAGATTCTTCGGGACGCAGTTGTTCGCGAATCCCGGAGTCGCAAGAGTTGCGCAGAATGAGACCCCGATGACGAACAATGATTTTTTCACTTGTTACTCCCATTGATTGTTTTAAACTATTTTTAAAAACTAACCTCTTACTTACTTGCTATACCTCTTCCGCCGAGATACGTAAACAACGATCCGCCAACCCAAATAATTTGGCGTCGGCGTTAGCATAAATCAGTATGTGTTCCCAGATTTAATTTGTTTTTGCTGTATCGCGGCACCTCGCACTTCAAAGCGAATCTCGTCGATTCGAATACCCGTTGTGCCCAGGAGTTCAAGTACGTGGTTGCCTGGCCATACTGCCCATTCAATCGATTGACCAACTCCGATCAAGTGGCCATCGACAGCCCAGAGAAGATTCTGGCTACCATTGATTATCGCTGCCCGAAACCTCATCCGCTGCCGTTGTGGCGGAATGTCGGGATCGATCGCGACGATGGTTCCATCGACCGGCATCGTGATCGCGCCGTTGCCGTGCTTCGATCCGGCGTTTCCGGCAGAAGGCAACACGGCGCTTCGCACGATGCGTTCGGTGTCGGTCCCAACGAGAAAGAGCTCGTCTCGCGGCGCTTCGAGGTTGTTGTCGAACCGGATCGCGCGCTTCACCACGGCAGGTTTCGCGTACGGCCCGATCGGCATGGCGCGGCTCGCCATCGGCGCTTCGTTGTCGACCCTTCGATCACGCGACGCCAGATAGCCCACGATCGCCTGCCACACCGGCGCCGCGCCGGTCGTGCCCGACACGTCCCACATCGCTGCGCCGCTCGAATTGCCGACCCATACGCCGACCGTGTAGCGCTCGGTGAAGCCGACGCACCAGTTGTCGCGCATGTCCTTGCTGGTGCCGGTCTTGACTGCCGACCACACGCGGCTGGCGAGCACGCTGCTCATGCCGAAGGTGGTCGCGCGCGCGTTGCGATCGGCGAGGATGTCGGCGACGATCGTCGAAGCGCTTGCGTCCAACACGGACTTCGCGATGGCAGGCGTCGCTGTCGGCGCGTGCGGCGTGAAAGCGATCGCACTCGCCGCGCCGCGGTTCGCAAGCGTGCGATAGGCATTGGTCAATTGCGCGAGCGTGACCTCGGCCGACCCGAGCGCGAGCGCGTAGCCGTAATAGTCGCCCGACTCGCGCAGCGTGGTGAAGCCGAGCGCGCGCAAGCGCTGATGAAAGCGCTCCGGCGTGACCATCACGATGGTGCGCACGGCGGGAACGTTGAGCGACGACGCAAGCGCGGTCCGCACGCTCACCGGTCCCTTGAAGTCGTGATCGTAGTTCTGCGGAATGTAGAGGCCGCCCGCGGTCGCGAGATTGACTGGCGCGTCGTCGAGGATCGACGCCGCGGTCAGCCAGCGCTTCTCGATCGCGAGTTCGTAGAGAAAGGGTTTCAAGGTCGAGCCCGCCTGGCGCGGCGCGAGCACGTGATCGACTTCGGCGGCTTCCGACAAGCCGCCCGACGAGCCGACCCACGCGAGCACGTCGCCGCTCGCGTTGTCGATCACGATCACCGCGCCGTCTTCGACGTTGCGCGCGGCGAGTTCGGCGAGATGCGTGCGCAAGGCCGTGCGCGCGAAGCGCTGGAGGTTTGCGTCTAGCGTGGTGGCGATTGCGGGGCCCGATAGATTGCGCGAAGGGCCTGAACCATCGCGCGGCATCGACTGCTGCATCGACTGCTGCGTCGACCCCAGCACCATGCGCGCGAAATGCGGCGCGAGTTGCGGATCGCTGTCCAGGCGCGGGGCGTTCTTCTTCGCGAGCACCAGCGTCGTGTAGTCGGCGAGTCCCCGGCATTCTTCGGCCAGCGACTCCGCTTCGAGAATTGCGCACGCGCGCGCCGCCACGCGCGACGCGGGCGCATTGGGCGCGCGTACCAACGCTGCTGTGATCGCGGCTTCGCGCGCGTTCAAGCCGCTCGGATATTTGTCGAACAGTGTGGCCGACAGCGCGCCGATGCCGACGATCTCGCTGCGATAGCCGACCAGGTTCAGATACGCCTCGAGGATCTGGTCCTTCTTCCAGCTTCGTTCGAGCGCGAGCGCAGTCGCGGCCTGCGCGAACTTTTGAGTGATCGATCGCCCCGCATTGGTCGCCCGCAAACCATCGTCGAGCAATCCCGCGAGCTGCATCGTGAGGGTCGACGCGCCGCGCGTGCGTGTGTTCCACAGGTTGCCCCAAGCGGCCGATCCGACCGCCCGCCAGTCGACGCCCGCGTGTTCGTAGAAGCGGCGGTCTTCGGAATACACCAGCGCCGTACGCAAGGCGGGCGAGACTTCGTTGAGAGGCGTCCATGCGAGCTTGCGGATCGATGGATCGGTGCGCAGCACCTGCACCGACTCGCCGTGTCGATCGACGAAGATCGTCTCGCTGCTGCGATAGGCCGCGCGGACTTCGGCGTAGGTCGGCATCGCCGCTGCGTCGGCAACGATCGACAAGAACGCAATGAGGCCGCCCGCAAAAACGAGGGCGTGAAGCACGGGAAAGCGAAGACAGAACATGCTTGGCGCGGGCGATGAAGTTCCCGCGATTGTCGCGCAACGTCCAGGGCGTTGGATTGCGCTTCGCTCTGTCGCTTATGTAACGACTTCAAGAACAGCGTGCTAACGAACGGCGCGGCTGATCCTGTAAATCGCGTTATCGGTGACCGATACGACGTACAGGTTGCCGTCGGGGCCCTGCTCGATGCTCGGTGTCGTACCGAAGCCCGTACCGATCTGCAAGGTTTCGCTTTCCGTTCCGTCGAATTTCTGCGGTCGGAACAGGTTGTCGGCCACATGATCGGCCAGCCGCGGATCGGCGCTGACATCGACAGTCAGACGGTCTGCAGTCAGCTTGATACGGTAGAGGCTTCCTCCGTTGCCGCCCACTTGAGAGAAGCCGCGAGAGGAGCCGATCCACAGCGTGCCGTCGTATTCGGGACCCAACGTCGTACCGCGAACGAAGGTCGTTCCAGCCGGGCCGCTCTCGTAGCGCCAGCTCAGTTCGGGATCCTTGTAGGTCGCCCCCGGCAACATGAAGAGTCGCGCCAGTGCCGCCGTCGTCCCGTACGCGGCGCGCGTGGGAGGATAACGAACCTGCTGGAGGTTGATGCCAAACTGGGTTGACTCAATGAACTTCCAGTCGGACACCCGACTGGCGGGGCCGGCAAACTGGATCCAACCGCCGTTCATCCCCGCAATGACACGATTGAGCTCCGAGTAGGCATCGTCGGCATTCTCCGTTTCCCACAGTGCTCCCGAAACCGGGTCGAACGCCATGCCAAAGCCGTTGCGGTGTCCGTACGAGAAGACCTTCTGGATGTTCGCGCCGGCCTCTCCTCCAATGGCTGCGCCCGCTGCGAAGAACGGGTTGTCGACGGGGGTCGTACCGTCCTCGTTCAACCGCAGGATCACACCCGTTAGATGGGCGTTGTCGGGCGCCGGGCCGCCGAACGTGTCGTCCACCTGAGGTGCCGTCAGGAAGGGACCGTTCGGCAGGTTCTGCAACCAGCCGCGCCTGCCCTGGTCGCCCATGAAGACGTAGAGCTTGCCGTCGGGTCCGAAGCGCAGCACGCCGCCGTTGTGATTGCCGGCTTCCGCCGTGTTGTTCGTGCCGGGATGCCCAGGCACAGCAACGTTGTCGCTCTGACGCGACCGCAGCCGGATCAGGTTGATGTCCTGCGTGAACGAGACGCCGTCCCAGATGAATCGGTCGATGCGGTTGCCGAGCAGCGGCACTTCGGTCACCACGTTGGAATCTACGCCGGTCGAGCTTTCGGTCCATCGCACGTAGGCGAATGGCGTTGCAGGGAAATTGGGATGGAGCACCATGCTCAATAGCCCGCGCTCCGAATTCGAGTTCACCGCAAGGTCGAGAACCGGAGTGGCCTGCAACACCCCACCGACCACGCGCTTGATCTGACCTGACGCCTTTTCCAGGACCAGGTAGTCATTTACGGAGCCGAGGAAGACGATGCCGATCGGCTGGCTGATCCCGTTGATCAGGATTGGCGCCACCTGAAGACTCGGATCGAGCATCGTTGTCGGAATGGAATCGGCCCGGACTGCGAACGGCATGGCGATCGCGACGCTGAACACCGTAGCCGCAGCCAGACGACGGCTGCTCGTGCAACCGGACGGAGAGAGCACTGTGCCAATTCGCTTCATGGAAGTCTCCTTGCATTGCTTCGGCCTGAATGGGACGCTGCCCGGCGCATCCCAAAGGACTCGTTGCCAGGGTCTGCGCGATACATCGGCCGCGCAAGCACCCATCGACTACGATCGTCGGTACGAGACTCTCGTAGCGACAAGAGCAGCGAGCGCGAGGCAGAACAGCAGCATCGTTTCCGGCTCCGGCACGACGATGCGCACGTCGTCGACCCCCATCTGAAGCGCGGCCAGGTTGTCGGTCTCGGCGAATCGGAGGCGAAGCAATTCACCTGAGTGAGCCGCGAGTAATGCGCTGATATCGGCGACCACCGTGTTGTACCCGCTGATCAACGGGTCACCCACCTGCGAACGATAGACGCTCAGCAAGATGTCCGCTGCCGCAACGCTGAACGGGTCGGCACCAGCACGAAGAATGTCGACACGCGCCTGCTGGTTCAGCGTCAACCCGCCAATCGGATTCGTAAGCGCGAAATCGAGGCTCGCGGGGGTCGCGAAACGATCTGCTCGATTGCCGATGAACAATTCGAAGCGCAGCGTCGCCTTCGCGACGCTTGCCAGGAAATCCTGGAAGAGAACGTGGGAGCCCGGGCCAACCGCATCGGACATTGCTGCGTTCGTGCCTTCGCGTGGTGAGGGCACCGGGTCGCCGTTGACGGGACTGGTGGTCCCGGTTTGTATCGCGAATGTTCCGTCGCCGCCGACCTGATTGGCGCGGCTCCAGAAAGCGAATCCAGCCTCGAATCCACCGTTCGTTATGACCGGCGCGGAA
Organism: Burkholderiales bacterium; assembly: GCA_038225855.1. Classification (GTDB taxonomy): domain Bacteria; phylum Pseudomonadota; class Gammaproteobacteria; order Burkholderiales; family Burkholderiaceae_D; genus CAHJXF01. Next base: position 8,359 of record JBBRQU010000044.1, read on the forward strand.
TGAGCCGGCGAGACCGTTGCCAGGCCCATGAGTGAAATTCCAATGGAGAAAGCGAACCGTGCTGACTTGCTCATCGGAGACTCCTCGAGGCGACAGGCTTTTAATGCGAGCCGCGATTGGGAACCAATCTTTCGGACGGCTCTTATACGCTTAGTTCAATTAACCAGGCAATGGAATTTTTTAATTTTTTCTAAACTCCTGCGAAAAGATTCTCAAACTAACTTTTTTTGTCGGACCGACAGATTTACTGGAATAGAGCATGGCAAACGTGCGTTAACTATCATTGGTCCGAAGCTCGTCCTAATACAACACACAAAACCTGATTCGCCGGCACGCATAGAAAAGGTCTTTGCAAAAAATGCGAAGGCATGCCGATTCAATCTCCTTAGCAAAATCAAGATTGGCATCGATGGCGCACCATCCACAGATTCTTGATCCGATGTTTCAGTAACGCCGGTTAACAGGGTGCCGGCAAACGCCCCGATGTCGCGGGAGCCCAATGGCACTTCGCCCTGCGTCCGGGTAAGCGGCGCGCGCTCGATTCGCCGAGGACACCGCGCAATTGACGACCTTGCACGCCCTGTCAATCGCCGATCGCGGAGCGCGAGCGGCGAAGTCGTTGACGTTCACCCGCGCGGCACCACGCTCCACGCCTGCGGGCGAGGCGCGATACCTAACCCTATTTCACCAAGCCTTCGGCCTTCATGGCTTCAACCACCTTGGGACGAGCGGCGACACGGGCGATGTATTGCTCGAGGACAGCCCACCTGGAAAGATCGAAGCCCAGGGGCTTGGCCCAACTCAGTATCGTGAACAGGTAGCCGTCGGCGACACTGAACTTCTCGCCCATCAAATATTGTTTACCCGTCAGTTGCGTGGAAAGCCAGTCGAGGCGCTTGCCCAACGTGATCTTCACCGCCTCCTTCCATTCGGGCGTCTGGGCCGGATTGAACATCGAGCCCAACCCCTTGTGCAATTCGGAAGTGATGAAGTTCAGCCATTCCTGAAGCTTGTAGCGCTCCATCGTGCCGGCGGCGGGAGCGATGCCCGCGGCGGGTTTCTGGTCCGCGATGTATTGCACGATCGCCGGACCCTCGGTGAGCACGTGACCATTGTCGAGTTCGAGCGCGGGGACCTGCCCTTTGCCGTTCACTGCGTTGAAGTCCTCGCCCGATTCGAGCGTCTTGTTCTTCAGGTCGACCTTTTGCAGAGTGAAGGGAAGCCCGGCTTCGAGCAGTGCGATGTGGGGCGACAACGAGCATGCGCCCGGGGTATAGAACAGTTTCATGGACATTCTCCTGGAGGGTGGCGAACAGGGCCGCCAACTGCGGCGACTATCGCACAACACTTTCTACTAAACAAGTACATACCTTGCAGTAAGTAATCGGTGATGGTAAATTCGGACCGTGAAGAAACTTCGCTCTGCGCAGCCGGCTTGTGTCGGCAATGTCTTCAATGCCGGCTGCCCGTCGCGCGGCATTCTCGAAGTGCTCGCCGAAAAATGGGCGCTGCTCCTGATCCACACCTTGACGAGCGGCCCGACGCGCACGGCCGAGCTGCGCCGACGCATCGGCGGCATTTCCGAAAAGATGCTGATCCAGACGCTGCGGCGGCTCGAACGCAACGGTTTCGTAATGCGGCGCGCGTATCCCGAAGTGCCGCCACGCGTCGAATATTCGCTGACGCCTCTCGGCGCTTCGCTGAGCGAGCCAATCACGACGCTCGATCGCTGGGTTGAGCGCAACCTCCGTGAGATCGATGTCGCACAGCGCGCCTTCGACAAGCGCAGCGGTTGATGATCTGCGCGAGCGGGCGCAGCATACGTTTCTTGTGCCGCCCTTCCTCCCCTGTCGCGGAGAACTGATTTGGCCCCGTTCATTGCATATCACGGCGTGACGTCAGCGCAGCATCAGGCGCGCGTCGACTCGCTCGCGCCGCAGGGTTTTCGGCCCGTTTCGCTCAGCGTCGCTGGCGCTCCCGCCGATGCGCGTTACGCGGCGGTATGGGTACAGCGGCCCGGGCCGGCGTGGGTCGCGGTGCACGGAATCACCGGCGCGCAATATCAGGCGCGGTTCGACGAACTCACCGGCCAGGGTTACGCGCCGACCCTCCTCTCCGCGACCGGACCCGTCGAAAGCGCGACCTTCACCGCTCTCTTCGAGCAGGGCGTCCAGACGGCGTGGTTCGCGCGTCACGGTCTGACGTGGGACCCGGACTCCGACCCGAATACCCTCACCCATGAAAACAAGCGGGCGTTCGAGCAGGGCTTCATTGCGCGCTGCCTGGTGACGTACGGCACGCCGCAGCAGCGTCGCTTCGCCGGCATCTGGACGCGCAACGACGGTCCGGTCGCATGGAACTGGTGGTGGGCCGATCCGGCCACGTATCAAGGCTTCTTCAACGCCGAAGTCCGCGGTGGGCTGCGCCCCGCCTGGGTCGCCGAGGCCGACGACGGGCGGATCCTGTCGGTGTTCCGCGACGACCAGATCGGCCCATGGTGGGCAAGGCATGCGATGACGGCCGGGCAGTATCAGGCGGAGTTCGATGTCCGCGTCGCGGCGGGCGCCATGCCCATCATGGTCCAGGCCGGCGGCGTCGGAGGCAACACGCGCTACGCGTCACTGTTCGCCCAGGGCGATGCGCCTTTTCCGCGCATCTGGAGCGTGACCGGGCGATGGGTGAGAGGCGTGGCTGACCTCGATGCGGCGGTCCGCGGCTTCATGACCGCGCACGGCATACGCGCGGGCGCGGTCGCGGTCGGGCGCGGCGGCAAGGTCGATCTCGCCCGCGGCTACACCTGGGCCGAAGCCGGATACCCGGTGACTCTGCCCGGCGCCCTGTTCCGCGTGGCCAGCGTGAGCAAGATATTCACCGTGGCATGCCTCGATCGCCTGGTGGCAAGTCGACTGCTGGCGTGGGACACCAAGGCGTTTCCTTTCCTCGGCATCTCGGCAAAATTGCTCCCCGGGCAGACGCCCGACCCGCTCACCGCAACCATCACCGTCGAGCAACTCGCGCTACGCCGCAGCGGCATGCGGCGCGACTGGGACGGCGGTAACGATCTGCGCAGCATCGCGTCGAAGCTCGGCCTGTCCACCACGCCGACGCGCGATCAACTGGTGCGCTACATGTACGGCGAGCCGCTGATCTTTCCGCCCGGAACCGCCGAGCAATACTCGAACGTCGCGTTCACCGTGCTGTGCTCGGTGATCGAGGCCGCGTCGGGCCGTTCGTTTATCGACTATCTGCGCCACGAAGTGTTGTGGCCGGGACGTATCGTCAACCTTCACGTGGCGTCCACGGTCCAGTCGGGCCGCTGGGCGAACGAAGTGCCGGGATACGACGATCCCGGCATCGGCCTGTCGCTGCTGCAGCCCACCGCTCAGGTGTGGGAACCGAGCGCCTACGGTGGCCAATACACGCTGGAGAATGGGGAGGGCAGCGGCGGCTTGGTCACGTCGGCGCGTACCATCGCCCGCTTCATCGCCACCCACGCGGTTTGGGATCGGGGCGGGCGGCAGCTCGCGACCCGTTACGGCACGCTCGACGGCACCACGAGCGGGGCCGTCTCGCGCGACGACGGACTCGACGTCGGCTACGTCTTCAATCGCCGGGTCACGGACGCCGAGCACGATCAGATCACCGCGCTGATCAACGGCTACTTGAATACGCATGGTGCGACGCTGCCCTGAGCATCGCCAGCGAAGTGCGGCTCACGGCCTGACCTCTACCGCCGCATTCGGCGTCTCGCCGAACATCTCGGGCGCGTACATCGCTTCGACGCGTGTGGGCGGCAAGCCGAACTTGCCGACGTTGTTCAGCCGCACGGTGTACTCGATGCTGAACTTGCCTTTGGGCACATAGCCGTAATACGCGCGATAAGCTTCGAAGCTTTTTTCTTCGTAAGCGGGCCACGCCCACCCCTGGCGTTTTTCACCACTCACGGCGATCTGCGAATCGCGGCCGAGGCCGGTGCCGAGCACCGATGCGCCGCCGGGGATCGGGTCGGAGATCACGACCCAGCTTATGTCGGCCTGCGCGTCGATGTCGAGTCGTATGCGCAACACGTCACCGCGCGAGTAGGCGTCCCTGGTCTTCTGTTCGACCGGCGTGATCGTCCGGGTGATGCGATAGCCCGACGAGAACGGCGCCTTGAGCGGAACGGCAGCGAGGCTCTGTACGGTGAGCCACGGCTTGCCGCTGCCGTCCTGCGTGACTTGCAGATCGCGGCGCGAGGTCGCGTCCTTGCCCGACTCTTTTCCGGGCCACGGCAACACCAACGTCCCGCCCTGCGGCTTCTCGGACCACGACAGCGTCATCGACGATGCACTTCCTCCACTGGCGTCCGCAATGCTCGCGCGCGACGTTCCCTTCACGGCGTCGCGCTCGAAGCGCTTCGAGAATTCGTTGACCGCGAGCGTGCCCCACACGTTGGCGGTGGTGGTGAGCCAATGACCTTTCTGTTGGCGCTGCAAGGCGCCGATGACGAGCCGCGGCGCGTCGTCCTTCCACGCGGGATCGTCGAGCACCGCCATCAAGAGACGCGCCGCGTTGCCGTCGCCGCTCGCCATCAGCCAGTACCAGAAGTCGTCCTTCTCGGTCGAAAAGTCGAGGCGCGTGCCCTGATAGTTCAGACGCGAACGCAGAATCTGATCGGCTTCTGCGAGGCGCGCCTTGCGCTCGGGGATGGAAGACACGCGCTTCAAGATCAGCATCCAGTCGATCACGGCCGAGGTCGGCCATTGATTCGGCAACACCTGCATCGATTGCAGCATGCGCGGCGTCGCCTTGTTGCTGCGTGTCAGCGCTTCGAGCGCGGCGAGCTTGCGCACGTCCAGTTGTCGTTGCGCATCCGATGTGAAAGGCGACCACTGCGCGCGCTTGATGCGTCCTTCGACGAACGCGATCAGCCCGCTTTCCATTTTCGCGCGCGTCGCATCGGGGATCGGATAGCGACCGAGCGTGCTCGCTTCGGCGCTGGCGGTCAGCAGATACGCGGTCAGCACGTCGCTGCCGGACGCGGGCTCGTCGGCGCGCGGCGGGAAGTAGCTTGCGAGTCCGTCGTTGTCGAGATAGAGCGGAATCTGCCGCGCGACCTCGTCCCACTTGGTTTCATCGAGCGTGCCGATCGCGATCGATGCCTTCTGTTCGAGACAAGAATAGGGATAACGCAGCAACCAGTCGCGCACGCCGGGCAGGCTGTCGGCGAGCCTGGGTTTCAACGCGACCGAGATACTGCCGCGCAGCGCGCCACTGGCATCGACGACCGCATTGGCGGGTGCGGCGATCGGCAGCGTGAAGCTCTTGTCGAGTTGCGCGAGCGTGGCCTGTTGAACGGTGACGGGGATTGCTGCGGTCACGCGCTGAGACACGGTGATGCTGTCGCTCGCGGATTTCGCATCCGCTTTTGCGTCCGTGTTTGCGTCCGCTTTTGCGTCAACACGCCACGAGATCGATCGCACGTTGTCGGGCGTGGTCACCGGCCACTCGACGAATTGCGATGACTCGGCTTCGAGATGCAAGCGCCGAGCCTGGAGCTCGATGATCGATGCCGTCGTCGCGTCAACCATCGTTGGGGAAAGCGTCGCATGCACATCGACATCCATCGCCGCCTTCGTCGTGTTGCGCAACGTGATCCCCGCCTGATAACGATCGCCCTCGCGCACCAGCGGCGGCAGTCCCGCAACGATCTGTAGATCCTGACGCGATCGGATCGTCGCGCTGCCGGTGCCGAACAACGCCGTGCCCGCGTCGGCGATCGCGACGATGCGAAACGCGGTGAGCGAGTCGTTCAACGGCACATCGATGGTCGCACTGCCGTTCGCGTCCAGCACGACCGATGGCTTCCACACCAACAGCGTATCGAACAGTTCGCGGCTCGGACTCACGCCGCCGCCGCCGCCAGGCGGCGCGGCCTTGCGGCCGTAGTGGCGCTTGCCGATGATCTGCATCTGTGCGGTCGCGGTCTCGATGCCGTAGCCGCGCTCGCGGATCATCGCGTCGAAGAGATCCCAACTCAGGTTGGGCATCAACTCGAGCAAGGCTTCGTCGACCGCGGCCAATGCGACCTCGGTCCCCGCGGCTACGGGCTTGGCGTCGGGCGTGGTCACGCGCACCGTAGCCTTCGCGGTCGCGCGCACCGCGTAGTCGGGCTTGTCGGTCGTGACCGCGACCTTCAATCGATGCGCCGCGTTGTCGACCTGGATCGATGCGATGCCGTACTTGAACGCGGGCTTGCCGAGATCGACGAGTGCGGTCGGCGGCTCGTACAACTTGCCTTCGTCGCGATACGCGCGCCACCACGCGACCGGCGACTTCCATCCCCACGTGAACAACGAATACCACGGCACGTCGCGAATACGACCGCGCACCGCGAGCACCGACACGTACACATTGGGCGCCCAGTCGGACTCGACTTTCACGGCGATGCTCGGGTCGTCGCCGCGAATCTCGACGATCTGCGTGGCGATGATGCCGTCGCGCTCGATGGCGATCAGCGCGGTCGCGGCGCGAAACGGCATGCGCACCTGGAACTTCGCGACCTCGCCGGGCGCGTACGATTTTTTCTCGGGCAAGACGTCGATGCGATCCTGATTTTCGCCGCCGAACCACACCTCGGCCTGACGCGTGACCCAGACCGATGCGCTCGCCTGGGCGCTGTTGCCGGCCGCGTCTTTCACGCTCGCGAGCAGTTCGACATTGCCCGGCTCGGTGAGCGAGAGCTTGCAGAACACGAGGCCTTGCGCATTCGACTGGCCGCTGCACAGCACGCCGAGTTCCTTGCTCTCGCGCTGATTGTCGTAGGCGTAGAAGCCGCCGACCATGCGCTTTCTGATCGAGCGGATGTTGCGCGCGATGCCACGCAATTCGATGGACGCGCCCGCGACCGGCTTGCCGTGGGTGTCCACCGCAACCAGCTTGACCGTGGTCTTGCCGCGCACCGAGACCCAGTCGTCGGCGCGCACACCGACCGCGAGCGCGGCGGGCCAGAGCGACACGGTTTGCGAGAGCGTCTGGATCTCGCCGTTGGGATCCGGATAGGTCGCTTCGACCAACAGGTCGCGCGGCGCATCGATGGGCGGCAGGTCTTTCAGCGCGACCTTGCCCGCGCCGTCCTTGTCGAGCGTGACGGCGAGCTTGTCGGCGACGATGCGCTGCCCCGGCGGCTCGCGCGTGACGCGCGGCCCGTCGTCGACGAAATCATCGAACGGAACCTCGTTGTCGTCGTCGCGTTCGACCCGAACGAAGCTGTAGCCGTCATAGCCCGCGAAGCTGGCATGGCGCGGCTTCAATGCGGCCGATACGCGGACCGGCAATGCGGATGCCGAGCCGCCGTTGGTGTAGGCAATCGAGACGTTGGCGGTCAACGACGAGGGCCGCACGAAGTCGCGTTGCGCGCTGCCCGCTTTGCCATCCGTCTCGTTGACTCGCACATCGATGCGACCACGCATCACCGGCAGTCGAAACTCCTCGACGCGAAAGCTGCCGGTCTCGAATCGTCGATTGCCCTGCTTGAGCGCGACGACGTAGAGGCCGAGCTTCGCGTCCTGCGGAATCGCGAACGATGTCTCTGCATAGCGACCGGCACGCCACGTCAGGTCAAACGGGTATTTCTGATCCGAGCCGACGTGCTTGATCTCGACTTGCGTCGGCAGATTCTTCGCGTCGGGCAGCGCGAGCAAGACGAGCTCCTCGCGCCGCGCGTAGTGCTTCATCGACACGGTCTGTCCGGCGCGCAGCAGCGTGCGATCGAACACCGTGTGCGCGATCAGGCGACCTTCATATTCTTCCGTGCGACGCGCGTAGTCGCGCTCTGCGCTCGGCAGGTTGAAGCGCCAGCTCTCGATGCCCTGATTCCAGTCCGACCACACGAAGGCCATGTCGACCTTGCCCTTGTTCGCGCCTTCGACAATCGGCTTGCGCGCGCTGACGAAGTAGCCGAACTCGCTGCCTTCATCGTCGTTGGTGCGGCACGCGTTGTAGTCGATCGCAGGAAACGCGCGAGGCACGAACGCAAAGCCGCGCGCATCGGTCACGCCGTTCCAGAGCGGCTTTCCGTTGCAGTCCGAGACCTGCACCGCGGCGCCCGCGACCGGCTGCGCGCGCTCGAGCGTCGTCACCCACACGCCCGCATTGACGCGGCCGATCTTGACGTGCACGCCGAGGTTGGTGACGAGCGCCGTGGTGCGCACATACATGGTCGAGGGCTTGCCGAGCAACGCGGCACCCAGGCGCTGCGACTCGATCTCGATGATGTGAAAGCCAGGCTCGGGCAGCGGAATGCCGATCACTTCGAAAGGTCGCGGGTCGCCGTACTGCGACGCCGGAAGCGCGATCGACTTCGCGTTCGGGTTGCGCTTCAAGAGACTCAACTCGCGCGTCGCGATGGTGTTGTCCTCACGCGCTTCGACGCGCGCCTGCTGCGCTTCGCTGCGCTGATTGCGTCCGACGCGTTCGCGCTCGCGCTCGCGCTCGCCCACGCGATCGATTCGGGGTTTGGCGATAGCCGGCGGCAGGTCGGCCGGATCGATGCCGGCTTTCGGAATACTCGACTCGTGATAGCGCTTGACGCGCCGCTGCCACTCGATGAGCGCGGCATCGTCCGAGTCGCCTGCCACGCGCACCGTGCGCATCGTGCCTTGCGGACTCGACGCAACGGCGGCTTGCGCATCCGTTGTATTCGTAACGCCTTTAACGTCGAGCGCCGCTTCGACGTGCCGCACCGTCAGCGGCAACACCGGATCGGCATCGAGCTCGAGGATGCCGAACGGAGACGCCGCGAATTTCGCGAGCGGCGGCGCGAGCGCGGTGCGTGACTTCAAGGGGAACAGCGACGCGTTGGACAGTGGCCGACCCGCGTCGTCGGTCAGGTCCTTCGGTGCTGCGATGGTCAGCTCGGCGTTCTCGGCGAACGGCGGCTTGAACTCGATCTGGGAAACCGACGCGCTGCGATTGTCGGCGTCGAAAGTCGGCTGCTTCTCGATCGTCTTGGCGCCATCGGCAAAGCGAAGCACGAAGCGCTCCGCCATCGCGCGGGCGATCGGCGACGTGAACTCGACGCGCACCGGACGCACCGGCGTGCATGCAGCCTGCGCATTCTCGCGCTCGCACGTGAAGCTCGCCGCGAAATCGGGACGCACGTGAAACGAGAGACGACGTTCGACCGTGGTCGCGATGCCGCCCGGCGACGCGATCCCCTTGCCCCACACCAGCGCGAGCTTCGCGCTGTTGGGCAAACGTCGCGCGCACGAGAGCATCGTCACGTTGTTTGCACGAGTCGCGAGCGCAAAGCGCTTGAGCAATTCGATGCGGTCGGCGCCGTCGACGGGGCGAACCGCAATGCGTTCGCCGATGCCCGACACTTCGCACCACGCATTGGCGAGCACGCTCTCTGGCGTGGCCGGTCCGTTCAAGACGAGCACGAAGGTCTGCTCTTCATCGATGCCCGGGCCGCCCTCGCCGCCCGCCGCGGGAAAGTTGCGCACGATCGCCGGGCCGCCAATCGAGAACGTGAACGCCGTCTTGCCCGCGACGCTCGCGCCGTCGCGCGTCCTGGCGTCGGCTTTCAACGTGAAGCCGCAGCGCGTGCCCGGACCGAGATCGGCGTTGAAGTCGTAAACCCAGGTGCGATCGTTGGCCCAACGCCCGGCACCCGCAGGTGGTGACGCCGCCGCAGAAGCCCCCGCACATTGCACGTCGAAGGGTGCGGCGACTCCGGGATCGCCGAAGTCCACCATCGCCTCGCTGAATGTCGCGCGCGCCTGCCGCACGGTCGCGACTTCGCCTTGCGGCGAAAACTGGCGGATGGTCGCGGTCTTTGCGCTGCCGGTCGCTGCACTCGCATCGCTGCCGGGTACGTGCGCGAGACTCCATGCGGCGACGCACGTGACGATCGTCGCGATGCGGACGCTCCACTGTCCGAACCCATTGCGACGCTCGCGTTGGCGTTCATCCTCGCGCCCATCGCGTTCTTCGACCTGCCGCATCGTCAGCTCCCCCTCGCGGCGGCATTGTGCCAGCGCGCCCTGCTCCTAACGCGACGACACGCGCTTCGGTTGTCGCGGTGGGCGCATGGCAGAATCAATTCTTCCGTCGCGCCGCTCGACCCAACGCATATCCCCACGTTTACGAGACCGACCATGAACGACGTATACATCTGCGACGCCATCCGCACCCCGATCGGCCGCTACGGCGGCGTGTTGTCATCGGTGCGCGCCGACGATCTGGGCGCGGTACCGATCAGGGCGCTGATGACGCGCAATGCGTCGCTCGACTGGAGCCGGATCGACGACGTGATCTACGGCTGCGCGAATCAGGCGGGCGAAGACAATCGCAACGTCGCGCGCATGTCGGCGCTGCTTGCGGGACTGCCGACCGATGTGCCGGGCGCGACCATCAATCGACTGTGCGGCTCGGGGATGGATGCGATCGGCACCGCGGCGCGCTCGATCGCGGCGGGCGACAACTTGCTGATGATCGCCGGCGGCGTCGAGTCGATGAGCCGCGCGCCCTTCGTGATGCCCAAGGCCGAGAGCGCGTTCTCGCGCAGCAACGCGATCTACGACACGACTATCGGCTGGCGCTTCGTCAACAAGCTGATGAAGGAACGCTACGGCGTGGACGCCATGCCTGAGACCGCGGAGAACGTCGCGACCGACTACGGCGTCAATCGCGAAGACCAGGATCGCTTCGCGCTCGCGAGCCAGAGCAAGGCGTCGCGCGCGCAGGCCGACGGTACGCTCGCCGAGGAGATCACCCCGGTCACGGTCGCGCAGAAAAAAGGCGATCCATCGATCGTCGATCGCGACGAGCATCCGCGCGCGACCAGCATCGAGGCGCTCGCGAAATTGAAAGGGGTGGTCAAGCCCGATGGCACGGTCACGGCGGGCAACGCGTCGGGCGTGAACGACGGCGCATGCGCGCTCCTGATCGCAGGCGGCGACGCCGCGAAGACGCACGGCCTGACGCCCAGGGCACGCATCGTCGGCATGGCGACCGCGGGCGTGGCGCCGCGCGTGATGGGCATCGGACCCGCGCCGGCGACGCAGAAGTTGTTGAAGCGTCTGGGCGTGACGATAGCCCAGATGGACGTAATCGAACTCAACGAGGCGTTCGCGAGCCAGGGTCTCGCGGTGCTGCGACAACTCGGCGTCGCCGACGACGACGCGCGCGTCAATCCGAATGGCGGCGCGATCGCACTCGGTCATCCGCTGGGCATGAGCGGGGCGCGGTTGGTGACGACGGCGATGTATCAACTGCACCGGACCGGCGGCCGCTATGCGCTTTGCACGATGTGCATCGGTGTCGGTCAGGGGATCGCGCTCGTGATCGAGCGGGTTTGACTGCATTGACTGCATTGACGGCATCGACGACGCATCGGCATCGATCTTTGTCATTCGGAACGCAAATGACGGTGCTGTGTCCACAGCGTTGTTCTCGCTTCCTGCGTTACTTCTGCGAAACGGTTTTGAGCAGGCCTCCGGATTGAATGTAATTGAGAAACTCCATATACCTGGGCGCCGTCTTTTCGTATGCGCTCACGAAAGACTCGGCAAGAATCGAGGTCTTGTTTCGTTCGTAAACGGCCAGCAAGCCGAGCATGTAATCGCGCTTTCGCATATCGGAAAAAGAGAATGGGGGAAGCCGTCTTTTGATCAACGGGATATTCATGACCAGCCGTGAAGTGCGTTTGTTCGCATCCTGAAACGGTTGAAGATAGGGCATCCCAGTCATGATGAAGAACGATTGTTCGAACGGATCCTTGATCGCCTCCGCCTTGACGCAGAAATCCGCAAAGGCTTCGCGTA
>JBBRQU010000045.1:0-19658 GCA_038225855.1 Burkholderiales bacterium
ACTACATCACCGAAGGGCTTGTCAGCGCCGATTCGACGAAATCCACCGGTCTTCCATTTACGCGGTAGTGTCTCAGTTTGAATGTCTGCGATGTGTCGAAGACTGCCACGGACCCGAATAGCCGCTTTCGGCCAGGAGCGGGCACTGGCGGCCGTCCGGTTCTAGGTGGGCCCATTTGTCGGAGAGAACACTGACGCCTTCCGTAAGCGGATACTGTTTCGCAGCGTATCTGGGGTGGGCGCTCCTCGAAGGACTCTACGGAGCTCACATCTTTCCGCGCGCTCGCTCGGCAGTACGTCTACCCCATCAATCGGAACACAAGCCGAGTTGCTGAGGCCCGGTGGCCATTAAGCGCCAGGACCTTGAGGGCGCCGAGCGGAGGGGCCTTGGCCAGCGCCCGCGACGCGGCGCTGTGGGGTGACGCATCCCACACCGGCCCTTGCGCCGCCTGCGCGGATAGTATTCTGCGCGAGACGGGATGATTCCGCGCACGGCCGTTCGCGTACCACGATCGCGGCTTCAGGCTCGGAGCGGCGTTAGCATTCCCACACCGACCCCGCGAGGAGGAGGCGTTGAGCGAGACCAGTGGCAGACGGCGGCTTGCGGCGATTTTTGCAGCGGATGTAGCGGGCTACTCCCGGCTGATGACGGTGGACGAGGATGCGACCGTCGCCGCGCTTGATGCCGCGCGCAACGTCTGCAAGGCCTGGATAGAAGGAAGTCAGGGCCGCATCGTCGACATGGCGGGGGACTCGGTGCTCGCGGTGTTCGAGACCGCGACCGGGGCGGTGAGTGCCGCGCTCGCCATCCAGAAGGACCTCAAGTCCTTGGCGGACGCGACGCCGGAAGATCGGAGCATGCGCTTTCGCATCGGGGTTCACCTTGGAGATGTGATCGAAAAGGCGGACGGCACCATCTACGGTGATGGGGTCAATATCGCTGCAAGGTTGCAGGCACTGGCCGAACCCGGAGGCGTCACGGTCTCAGGCATGGTGCAGGAAACGGTGCGCGACCGGATCGCGGCCACATTCGAGGACCAGGGCGAGCACGCAGTAAAGAACATCGCGCGGCCAGTGCACGCCTATCGAGTGTATCCCGGCGCCCATGGCGTCATCGCCGCTCGCCGTGCCATTGAGAAGATCGGCCAACCTAAGCGCCGATGGGCATTGCGCATCTTGACTTGGGCGGCGTTGCTGCTCGCAATGGCAATCGGTGCGTGGATTGCTGTCGCCGATTCGGCTCGGGATGCGCGCGTCTGGCTTGCTTCGCATGCGGGCTTGAAGTCATCGCAGGCGCCGTCTGCGCGCGCGACCATCGCCGTGCTGCCGTTCGCCAACCAGAGCGGAGATGCCGGGCGCGACTATTTCAGTGACGGCATCACCGAGGATATTATCAATGCGCTGGGTCGCTTCTCCGGACTGATGGTCATGGCCAGGAATGCCGTGCAAACGTACAAGGGCCGGTCAACGCTGCCGGCCGAGATCAGCCGCGATCTCGGAGTGCGCTATCTGGTTCAGGGCAGCGTCCGCCAGTCCGACGGTACACTGCGCGTCGCGGTCGAACTGAGCGACGCCGAAAAGGGCGTCTTGCTGTGGTCGGAACGATTTGAGGGTACCGGCCAACAAGTGTTCGAAATCCAGGATCAGATCGTCAAGAACATCGTCGGCACGCTGGCGGTCAAGCTCACCAACCTCGAACTACAGCGGGTATTCTCCAAGCCGACCGACAGCCTCGAAGCCTACGACCTGGTGCTGCGCGCTCGCACCCCGTACAACCGGCTCGAACGGACCAGCAATCGCCAAGCGCGCGACCTGCTCGCGCGGGCGCTAAATCTCGCGCCGAATTACGCTGCAGCCTATGTCGCAATGGCAGAAGCCGAAATCCAGCGGGTCGATTTCGGCTGGGTCGAAGGCGCAGAGGAAAGTCTCAAACGTAGCGAGACGCTGGCGTTGAAGGCGCTCGCGATAGACGATCCGGGCGCCCATGGCGGCGCGCACGGCGTGCTGGGGCACGTCTACAGCTTGCAAGGCAAGAACGACCAGGCTCTGGCCGAGGTCAACCGTGCGCTCGAACTGAATACTAGCGATGCGGCTGCTTACGCTTCGCGGGGCGCTGTTCTCTTGTGGCTGGGCCGAATCGACGAGTCGATCGCCAACACCGAAACCGCGTTACGCTTCGACCCGCAACTCCCCTCCAGCGTCGTCTTCAACCTCGCGCTCGGCTACTACATGGCCGGACGGTACCGTGATGCGACCGTAGCCGCCGACCGTGCGTTGATCAAGAGTCCCAATTTGTTCAACTTCCATGTCATCCGCGCTATGGCGTCAGCTGAGCTCGGCGACACCGACGGCGTACGGCAAGCGGTCGACCAAGTGCGGCACCTGAGTCCGTTCTTCCAAGCGGAGACCTACGGCAATCGCTTCGCGAGTAGGGCCGACCGGGAGAAGGTGCAGAGAGGCCTGCGCAAGGCGGGATTGTGAGCGCGCGGGGCCTGCCGGAACGCTACTTGACGTCTTTCCACTTTGTCTTGGCGACAGCCACCGCCTTGGCGTAGTCCTCCTCGGTGCCTAGATCCCGGGAGAAAACGTATAGCTTGCCGTCGACAATCCGCCAAATCGTCGGATCGGCCTTGACCTTCACGCCATGCGAGACCCCTCCGGTGCAAAAACCGTCAAATTGCGGCACAAAGCGGTCGGGGCTTGAGATGAACAGTTCCCGGTGCCCGGTACTGGCGAACCGGTAGCGACCGTCGTCCCAGTCGTAGCTGATGGCCGATTTTCCTTCGACGGGCCGCTTCTCGGTGAAGTACGAGACTGGATCGTAGCCGCTGAGAACCACAGGCGGGGCAACCGTATTGTCTCCCGCTAGGCTTGCCGCCCCCGGAAGCAATGCCAGCGCGAGCGCCACCGTAAAGTGCCGAATGGTCAAACGTTTTGAGTCCAAGTCAGCCTCCTGTTTCGGTCTGCCCCATAGGTACCTGACGAGATGCTACACCCCTTGCTCGTAGCTCGCCTAAGCCGACATCGGCCGGCACTAGCACGAAAGGTTGCGGTCGCCCCAGAAGTTGGACCAAAGCCGCATGACTGCTTTCGGGCTGTCCACTCGCTCCGGCGTACGTCTGCAAGGGGTCGAAAGCGGACATTCAAACTGAGACACTATCGTTCAGGGCGATTGCGACATCAGCTTTTGGAAAAAACCGCGCTTTAATTCAAAAGAAATCCGCGCAGCCGACTCACCCCTTCATCGAGCCGCGCCGGATCACACGCATAGCACCAGCGCACGAAGCCTTCCCCTTCATCACCGAAGGCGCTGCCCGGCGCGAGCCCCAGCCGCGCCTCCCGCACCAGGCGCTTGCACAACGCGAGGCTGTCGGTCGCGCCGGCGAAACGGAAGAAGACATACATCGCGCCTTCGGGTGTGTGGACATCGACACCCGGCAACGCGCCGAGCATCTGCACGAGATGGTCGCGCGCGTCTTTCAGGCGCAGGACCAGATCGCGCGTGAACGCGTCGCCGTCGCGCACCGCCACGATGCCGGCCTCCTGCACGAACGACGGTGCGCACGAGGTGTTGTATTCGATCAGCTTGCCGAGGTCGTCGGTGAGAGCCGCCGGCAAGACCATCCAGCCCAGTCGCCACCCCGTCATCAGCCAGGTCTTGGAGAACGAGTTCACGCAGATCACGCGCTCGTCGCGCGAGGCGATGTCGAGGAACGATGGGGCGGTTGCCGATCCCGGCGATTCCGATGTCCGCCCACTCGCGAAGTAGAGACGTTCATAGACCTCGTCGGCGAGGATCCAGATGCCGTGCTCGCGACAGTGTTCCAGTACGCGCTGCTGCGCCTCGCGCGGCATGACCCAGCCGGTCGGATTGCTCGGCGAGTTGACGACCAACACGCGCGTGCCCGGCGTGAGGTGCGTGATCAGTTTCTCGACGTCCAGCGTCCATCCTTCCTCGCCGAATTCGAGCGACACCGTCTCGACCGTCGCTCCGAGGATCTTCGGAATCTCTACGACGTTGGGCCACAGCGGCGTGACCGCGACCACGCGGTCGCCGGGTCCGATGATGAGTTGCGCGGCGAGCATGAGCGCGTTGACGCCCGCGCTCGTGACGGCGATGTGGTCGATCGAAGTCGGTCCGTGCAGGCCGCCGACATAGTCGGCAAGCGCGCTGCGCAACGGCGCGATGCCGAGGTTGTGCGTGTAGAACGTGGCGCCTCGTGCCAGTGCATCGCTGGCGGCGTCGCGAATGAATCGCGGCGTGACCTCGTTGGACTCGCCGAACCAGAACGGCAGGACGTCCGGCACGGCGATGCCGGCGTTCGCGACTTCACGGATGCGCGAGGCGCGCAGGCTGCGGATCGCGTCGCGGGCGAAGATCGGGGTGGGCTGGGAATCGATGGTCGCAGCGGCGGGCGGGCCGCGGTAAGGAGCAGATTGGCGTCGATCGACGACTCGAATTCTTACGTCTGAATTATTGGTGTTGCCGTGTAAGTGCGGTGCAGGGTACAGCGACTACTGCCCAGCCGCACGTGCCGAATGCGGTTGCGCATCCCCGATGAGGATTGCGCCGAGGCACCTTGCCGCTACCCGCGGCGCACCGCGCCCACCAAGCGCTTGTTCATGCAGCGATGCACGGACTCAACAGGAGAACACCATGACCACAACCAGGAACGCTTTCCGACTTGCCGCGAGCGCCGGCCTTCTTTGCCTCGCGATGTTCGGCGCGAGTGCTCAGGCCGCCATCGAGGAAGTCGATCCGCACGGCTTTTCCGACATGCGACAAGTGATCGTCAAGATGCGCGAGATGCCGATGAAGAACAAGGACGCCACCATCACGAAACAGGAATATCTCGAGATGCAGGGCAAGAGGTTCGACATGGCGTCCAAGGACGGAAAGATGTCGATGACGCAGTTCAATGCCTTCATGAACGAGTTCAAGACATTCGGTCAATAAGCGTCGGGCCTGTGCAGGTCGGCGCGCTTAGCGCGCCGGCTTGAATCCACTTTTTTCGATCACCACGCGCGCCGCATCCGAGGTCAGGTAGCCGATCAATTCCTCTGCGGCGCCCTGATTGCCGCTGTCGACGCGGACCACGGCGTCGTAACGGGTGACTCGGCGCAGGTCGCCGGGAAGCGGGCCGACCAGCTTCACGTTCTTGACCGGCAGGATCTCGCTGATCTGATGCAGGCCGAGGTCGGCGTCGCCGCGCGCGACCGCTTCGACGACGTAACCGCCATCGACCTTCAAAGTCTTGTCGCGCATCGCATCGGCGATGCCCAACGCGTTGAACATGGCTTCGACGAGGCGCCCGCTGGTGCCCTTCGCGGGATCGACGATCACGACCTTGTTTGCAGCGAGCAGGGTCGCGCGCAAGGCTTCGCGGGTGCTGATGTCCGGCACCGTCGCGCCGGCGCGCACGGCGATGCCGACTTCGGTCTCGCCGAGCGCGCGACGCGACGCGGGGTTGGCGACCCGATTGACCACCAGCGATTGAACATCGTCGCTCGGCAGGATCAGCACATCGGGCTTTTCTCCTTTCGCAAGACGATCGCGAATTGCGCCCGCGGTCGCGTAACTCGCGTTGACGTGGGGTAGCGCAGGGCTTCGTTGCTCGAGCAATTGCGAGACCGGAGCCTTCAATGCGCCGGCCGATAGAAGAATGATGTCGTCCGCAATCACCGGAGCGGACACCAGCACTGCAAAGAGCGCGGCCAGCGATGACGCCATCCGCGCGGCGGCGCGAGCGTTTGGTGAACAGGTCATGGGGATCCCGTTGATCAAGCGGCCACGCGACGCAACGCGCCCGCTCCACCGCTTGCAATCCACGACTCGAGGCCGTCGGCATTGAGCTGGATGTCCATCACGAGCACTTCGAGCGCGGCGGCTTCATCGATGCCCCACGGTTGGCGCTTGGCTTCGGCAACTGCGATGCCGCGCACGCCGTCCTTCAAGGCGATCGCGCGTGCGGCCTTGTCGACGATCGTCGCGCAGCGTCGTCCCACTTCGGCATGCGCATCGACCAAACGCAGCAAGTCCTTCGCCAGGCGAGACACGTCGGTCACCTTGCCGTAGTGCGTCAGATAGAGCGCGTCGGGCTTCAACGCAGTCATGCGAGCAATCGACGCGTGAAACGCATCGGGATCGAACTGGCTCGGCGTGGTCGCGGGGAAGATGAACTGCCTGCCGTCGCGATCGAGTTCCCGATACGAGAGTCCGAACATGTCGCCGGTGAAAAGATGGCCGGTCGCGCCGTCGAGGATGCAGTTGTGATGGCGCGCATGGCCCGGCGTGTCGTAGAAAGTAAAGATTCTTTCCGCGAGATCGACGGTGTAGCCATCGGTCGCTTCGATCACGCGCTCTCGCGGCACGGGAACGATGTCGCCGTACATTTCGCGCGCCGCCTCGACGCCGTAGACGTCGCGCGTCGCGGCCATCAACTTCGACGGGTCGACCATGTGGCGCGTGCCGCGCGGATGCACGACCAGCTTCGCGTTCGGCGCCTTCTGCATCAACAGACCCGCGCCGCCGGCGTGATCGAGATGCACATGCGTGAGCAGCACGTAGTCGATCGCGTCCGGTCCGAGGCCCTTTGCCGCAAGCGTCTCCAACACGAACGGGATCGAGTCATTGGTGCCGGTATCGACCACGGCCGCGCGACCGTTCTCGACGATCAGGTGGATCGCGTCGAGATGCGGGCGCACGTAGCCCGAGTCGATCGCCGTGATGCCGTGCGGGTAGTCGATGAAGGAGGTGATCATGGCGATCAAAAGACCGGTCATTGGGCCGTGCGCATTTAGAACATTTGCTCACTCGAGCCGTGCAATGGAGATTGCGCCGCACGCAGTCGGCATTGTCCGCAAATGCATGGTCTAGAAATTGTTCCAGAACACCATCTCGTGTAGTTGCCAGCGCAGTGATAAATCCCAACACGCCTCGGCTTTGCGGGAACAGTCGACGAGGCGTGCGCGGTCGCGTCTTGAAGAGGACGTAGCAGCTAACAATCAGCCTTACCTTAACCTGAAAAGTTGCTTACCCGGCCCTTGTTCCGAGGAAATTTCTGGCAGCCCTCTGATTTCCTCCAATTCCGTTTCGGAAAATTGGCCTTCACGAGCTCCCAATAGGTCGCGCTTTCCCTGATTGTATTGATGAGCCATCCAATCTAGCTTGTGTCTTACACTTACATCCAGCTTTTTCGTAGAAGTGAGTTCGTCATTTATTATTTTGTAAAGCGAACGAATATAACCCAAGACCACTTCCGTTGAAAAATATTTAAACCTCGCATGACCGCCCCCGATATTCACGTAGTTAATGTATGCCAACCCGCTGGGCTCATGCTGAATCATGGTTGCGAGAAACGCGGCCGTACGATGCCTCGGGTCTGCTAAGTGATGCACCGTTGAAGTTTCAGTGACAATTCTCGGGAAGATAGCTGTCTTTTCAAGCTGGTAGGCGTGCACAAGCGCCGGTCCGAATATCTTTTCGTTTTTATGTACCAGCTTTCCCAGCGCGAGGCCGCCGCGTACTAAAAGGCCAAGATTCGCCAATTTAAGGGCTAACCGGATCGCATCACATACGATCATCGTCGCCTTATCTTCCACACCTGAATTTCTCTCTATCCCTTCGCCATAACCATCAAAAGAAATCGCAATTGAATCGGAGAAAGTGGAAATGGTAGCGCCCATTTCGGAGTGATGTCCATCGTCCGCCCAGAAATTTATGATTTCGTCGAGCGCTTTATCTAGCATTTTGCGCAAATCGTCGTCGTTCGCTGATTGCTTAATCTTTTCTTCAAACCCCATAATGTCGAGAAACAGGCAATAGCGGTTTTTGTAGCCGTCGTCATTGCCTGGCGCTGGTATTGTTAGAGTCTCTGCGGGCATGGGTGCTGATAATTCTTGCATTAGTGCCTCCCCAAAAATTTCGTTAACCTGTCATCGTGAGGTTTGTCCAGAAGCGCTTCAGGCTCGCTATCAGCTACCACTTGCCCCTCATGCAAGAAAATGATGCGGTTTGATGCATTTCGCGCGAAACTCATCTCGTGCGTGACGACGATCATCGTGCGGCCTTCTTCGGCGAGCGTGCGCAGGACCGCGAGTACCTCGCCGACCAGTTCGGGATCGAGCGCGGAGGTGGGCTCGTCGAACAGCATCACCTGCGGATCCATCGCAAGCGCGCGCGCGATCGCGACGCGTTGCTGCTGGCCGCCCGAGAGCCAGGCGGGATAGCGATCCTCGATGTTCGCCAGGCCGACCTTCGCGAGATCGCGCCGCGCGCGCGCGACCGCTTCGTCCTTCGAGAGCTTGAGCACATGGATCGGCGCCTCGATCACGTTCTCGAGCGCGGTCTTGTGCGACCAGAGGTTGAAGTTCTGGAACACCATCGCGATTTCCGCGCGAATGCGCTGCAACTGCTTCGCATCGGTTGCACGCAGCATGCCGTCTCCGGCCATCGTGAGAGCCAGCGTCTCGCCTGCGACCGCGATGGTTCCCGCGTTCGGCCGTTCGAGCAGGTTGATGCAGCGAAGCAGCGTGCTCTTCCCCGAGCCCGACGAACCGATCACGCTGATCACGTCGCCGCGCTCTGCGGTGAGCGAGACACCGCGCAGGACTTCGTGTTCGCCGAAGCTCTTGCGAATGTCGGTCAGCTCGAGGACCGGCGATGTGGCGCTCTGCATCGCCTCGACCATCACGGGCTCAGCAGATTGCCGCTGCGAAACGGGATGGTGCCCGCGACCTTGGCGATCGCCATTCCCGGGCTCGCATAACGGCGCAGCGCGCGGGCATAGAGCTTGCCGGGATAGCGTGCGCGAATCGGCGTCGCGAGACCCGCGATCGGGTCGATGATTTCTGCGACGACGTCGTTCGCGGCTATGTGATCGCCCATCGTCTTCATGAAAACGATCACGCCTGCATGCGGCGCGTACAGGTCTTCGGACGCGGCGAGCGGTGTGGGCTCGCAGTGCGACTCGGGCAGCGCCGGTGCGCGATCGTTTTCGGGCGCGACGATGCCGCGATGAACGAGGAAATCAAAGAGCGCTTGCGCGTCGCGCGACGCGAGCTCGTGGCTCACATCCATCTGTCCGCGCAATTCGACCGTGACCGCGAGGCATGCGAGCGGCACCGGCAGGCGCTTCGCAGATCCATCGACGTGAAGATGTTCGTCGAGCTGCCACCACACGCCGCCCATCGCTTCGTCGAACGACGCGCCGCCGCTTTTCTTCGCGAGCAGCACGGTCTCGGCTCCAAGCAGTCGCGCAAGCGGCTCGCACTGGGGCCAGTAAGGCTCTTCGCAATACAGGTGCAGTAATGCGTCGTGATCGCAATGCAGGTCGAGGACGACATCGGCATCGCAAGCGAGCGACGAGAGAATCTTGCGCAGCGACGCGAGCTCGGTCGCGGGCGTGAGCGCATCGACATGCGCGCGCAGCGCGGCGCGGATCGCAGTGCGATTGTTCGCTGCGTCGTTGCCGAGTCGTCCCTCGATGTCGGGCGTGATGACGGCGAGAAAGTCCGGATAGCCGCGATTGAAGTTCTCGCCCGATCCCGCTTCGAAGCGCCCGATGCCACCGTGCAGCAGTTGCTGCGAGAGGCCGATCGGGTTCGCCACCGGCACCAGCACGACTTCGCCGCGCATGCGGCCCGCTGCCTCGGCGCGATCGACGAGCGCGATCAGGTGATGCATCACCAGCATGCCGGGCAACTCGTCGGCATGCAGGCTCGCTTGGAGATAGGCCTTCTCGCCGCGCTTGGCCCCCGTCTGCCACGTGCCGTAGTGCAGGCTCACCAGATGACGCTCGGTGCCGATCTGCGAAGGACCCAGGAGATGGTTGTGGCGTTTCATGCGGGATGGGTTTCTTCGGGTGCGGCCGGTGCGATGTTGGTGACGCGCAAGGCGGAGCCGGGACCATGCAGATGTGCGAGCACGCGCGCTTCGATCCGACGCAGCACGAACACCAGCGCGAAGGTCAATGCGAGGTAAACGGCGGCCGCGGCGATATAGGCTTCGAACGGGAGATAGCTGGTCGCGTAGAGACTGTTGGCCGCGCCGGTGATGTCGATGATGCCGGGAACCACGCTCGCGATCGAAGTCGCGTGCAGCATCAATATCACTTCGTTGCCGTATGCGGGCAGCGCGCGCCGCAAGGACGACGGCAGGACGATGCGCGTCATCAGCGTTGCGCGCGCCATGCCGAAACTTTGCGCGGCTTCGATCTCGCCGTGCGGTGTCTCTCGAATCGCGCCCGCGACCAGTTCGATCGTGTACGCGGTGGTGTTGACGACGAACGCGACGAGCGTGCAGAACAGCGGTTGCTTGAACCAGACCCAAGGCCAGATCGCGTCCCAGCGCGCCTGCACCCAATCGAGTTGCGCGACGCCGTAATAGATCAGATAGACCTGCACCAAGAGCGGAGTGCCGCGGATCACGAAGGTCAATGCAGCGATCGGCAGCGACAGCCACGTCACACCGCTCGCGCGCACGACCGCGAGCGGGATCGCCAATGCAAGGCCCAACGCGAGCGAGATCGCGAGCAGCTCGAGCGTGACGACGATGCCGCTCGCATAGAGCTTCAGCGTGTCGGTTTGCAGCAGCGTAATGAAGTCCATCGGAACTTCGCTTCTTGTGATCGCTATTCGCGATTAGTTCAAGCCGCGACGCGTCGAACGCCGCGGCCGTAGCGGCGTTCGATCAAGCGCAGCGCGAGCAGCGACACGCTCGTAATCACCAGATAAATCG
This sequence comes from Burkholderiales bacterium, assembly GCA_038225855.1. GTDB lineage: Bacteria > Pseudomonadota > Gammaproteobacteria > Burkholderiales > Burkholderiaceae_D > CAHJXF01. Next base: position 10,738 of record JBBRQU010000045.1, read on the forward strand.
CCGCCGCGACGATGAAATAGAAGAACGCCGCACGCGTCGCCGCGCCCGCCTGTTTGGCGCGATACATCAGGTCCGTGAGGCCGATGATCGACACGAGCGCGGTCGCCTTCACCAGCACCAGCCAGTTGTTGGTGAAGCCCGGCAATGCATGCCGAACCATCTGCGGCAGAACGATGCGGGTCAGCACTTGAAAACGCGACATGCCGCATGCAAGCGCCGCTTCGCTCTGGCCGCTCGGCACGGCCAGCATCGCGCCGCGAAAAGTCTCGGCGAAGTAGGCGCCGTAGATGAAGCCGATCGTGATCGTTCCCGCAACGAAGGGATCGATGTCGATCGCGCCGGTCTCGCCGCCCCAGCCGAGTCGCTCTGCGATGCCATTCACGGCGATCTGGCCGCCGTAGAAGATCAACAGCATCAGCACCAGATCGGGTACGCCGCGTATCAACGTCGCATAGATGGTCGCGGCCGCGCGCGGTGCGCGGTGATGCGACAGTCGCGCCGCCGCGGCGACGATGCCAAGCAAGGTCGCGATCGCGAGCGAACCCGCGGCGACCGCGAGCGTGAGTCCCGCGCCCGACAATACATAAGGGAGATAGGACGCGTTCACGATCGGCCGCGTCGCCTGCTCTTACTTGCCGTAGATGTCGAAGTCGAAATACTTGTCGGCGATCTTCTTCCACACGCCGTTGGCGCGGATGGTCTTCAACGCCGCGTTGAAGCGATCGCGCAGATCGGTATCTTCCTTGCGGATCGCGATGCCGGCGCCGGAGCCGAAATATTTTTCGTCGGCCAGATCGGGGCCGACGATCGCGAAGCCCTTGCCGTCGGGCGTATTCAGAAAGCCTCCCTGCCCTTCGAACTTGTCGACCACCACCGCATCGACGCGTCCCGATTTGAGATCGAGGTACGACTGCTGTGTCGAGTCGTACGACACCACGGTCGCGCCCGCCGGCGCGAGTTCGCCCTTCGCATATTTTTCCTGGATCGATGCCTTCAACACGCCCACGCGCTTGCCCTTGAGGCTTGCAGGCGAGCCGTCGACCGCGCCGTTGACCGGGCTCTCGATTCCGCGCGCCTTCGCGATGATGCTGGTCGGCGTCTGGTAGTACTTGTCCGAAAACGCCACCGCCTTCTTGCGGTCCTCGGTGATCGACATCGACGAGATGATCGCGTCGAACTTGTTGGCGCGCAGGCCCGGGATGATGCCTTCCCAGCTACTCTCGACGAAGCTGCATCTGGCTTTCATCTCCACGCACAGCGCGTTGGCGATGTCGACGTCGAAGCCGGCGAGCTTGCCGTCGGGCGTCTTGTAGGTGAAGGGCTTGTAGGTCGCGTCCACGCCGATGCGCACGCTGCTCCAGTCGCGCGCGAGCGTGGGGCTTGCGACCAATGCGCAGACGAGCACGAACAGCAGGCAGCGGCAACGATGCATATGCACGACCATGACGAAGAGTGAGCGAGCGATGGTACGCAACCCGCGAAGCTCGGGCAATTGGCACGAATCCCGCGGCATCAGCCCAACGCGAGCGCGCCCACGCCGGCGACGATCAGACCCGCGCCGAGCACGCGCTGCATGACGTGGCCTTCTCCGAGCAGTCGCGCACCGAACCAAGCACCGATCATCATCGACATCTCGCGCGCCGGCGCGACGTGGCTGACCGGAGACATCGTCATCGCATAGAGCACCAGGATGTAGCCGACTGGTCCCAGGATCGCCACGCCGATCGCTTCTCTCCAGTAACGCGGAAATTCAAGCGCGACGGTTGCGCGGTCGCGCAAGGCCCGCGGCGCGAGCACCAGGCTGCGAAACAGATTGCCGACGTAATCGACGAGGAGCGGTGGCACGAGCAACACCTTGACCGCGTAGCCATCATTCAACGTGTACGCGGCGATCAATATCCCCGTGAGACCGCCCCAGTAGAGACCGGCGACGACGGCGCTGCGGGCCGCACGCGGCTTCTTCAACTCGCGCCACAGCCTGCGTCCGCCCGCGAGCACCAGCACCCCCGAGACGACGAGCAACGCGCCCGCGGTCGCGACCAGCGTCGGGTGTTCGTCGAGAACGAAGATCGCGCCCACGAACGAGATCAGCGGCCCGGTGCCGCGCGCGATCGGATATACGATCGAGAGGTCGGCTGCGCGATAGCCGCGCTGCAGGCTTTCGGAGTAAAGCGCGTGCAGGACGCAGGTGGCGGCGAGCACGAACAGCGCCGCGATCGAGATGCGCGGCGCGAAGTCGGCGAGCGCAAAAGCCGCGAGCGGCATGAATAGCAAGGCCGCACCGGTCGAGTAATACCAGTTGAAGTGTCTGCAATGCGCGGCGCGCTTGGCGAGCAGGTTCCAGCTCGCATGCGTGAATGCGGCGATCACGACGAGCAACAGTGCAAGCAGGGACATCGTGGCGAACGAGGCGTCGTGATCGCCCGGATAGGGCGCGCGAAAGGATAGCGCGCCCCACCGCATTTTCGATTGGCCGATGTCGAGCCCGGAATCGATTGCGCCGCCGATCGCAACGCCGATTGCGCGTCGATAGCCACTGTGCTTTAATCCGGCCCCTCGCATGCGACCGGTTCGCTCGTGCGGCGTCACATCCTCTCCGCGAGCGACGCAATTGTTACCTCGATTTTGCCTCTCGGATCGCTGAGTGGCATCCAAGACGCTTCGAACGGCGCGTGATCACGAGAGCTTCGAAGTACACTCGCGCGTTTGCGAGCGCGCTTACACCAGAGATCGGACGACCTCGACGGGGCCACGCTCTGTCGATTGAAGGATAGAGGAAGGTATGGGAGCCAAAACCGCTGCAACCAGGACTGCCACTGCCAAGTTGGCGAAGGCAGGCCCTGCAACCCGACGTGCAACGCCTGTGAAGAAGGCCGCGCCGTCCGCGAAGAAGCCCGCGCCTGCAAAGAAAGCAACGCCGGTTGCAAGGAAGGCTGCCCCCGCGAAGAAAGCCCCGCCTGCAACCAGGCACGTCGAGGCGGTGAAGAGAGCGCCGGCGAAAGCTGCTCCTGCGGCAGCAGCGCCGGGGCCGCGCGCGGCGGCGCGGGTACTCACCGAGTCCGAGATCCTCCGCGCGCCCGAGAAGGACTACATGAATTCCTCGCAGCTCCTGTTCTTCAAGAGCCGCTTGCAAGGGATGGAACAGGACATTCTGCGCAACGCCGGAGAAACCACCGAGCATCTACGCGAATCGATCATCGTTCCCGATCCCGCCGATCGCGCGACGATCGAAGAAGAGCACGCGCTCGAACTGCGTACGCGTGACCGCGAGCGCAAGCTGTTGAAGAAGATTCAGCAATCGATCCATCGCATCGACTCGGGCGAATACGGCTACTGCGAAGAGACCGGCGACCCGATCGGCGTGCCGCGCCTGCTCGCGCGCCCGACCGCGACGCTTTCGCTCGAAGCGCAGGAACGGCGCGAGATGAAGCAAAGGATGTTTGGCGAGTGATGGAACTCGTCATCCCCGCGCAAGCGGGAACGACGGGGCCGATCAGAAATACTTGGTCGCGCCCAGATAGATGCCGCGTCGCGGACCGAATTGCGGCGCTCCCACGCCGATGCCGCTGCCGTCGCGCAACTGATAGACGCGATCGAACACGTTGATCGCGGCGAGCCGTGCTTCGAACCTTCCCAGCGTGTCAAGATTGAACGGCTGCGAGGCGCTCAGATTGACTTGCGCGTATGACGGCAGGTGCTCGGTGTTGGCGAAGCCGCGCCGTAAGCCGCTGCCGAACAGCAGGTCCCCACCCAGGCGCGCCGGGCCCCATCGATATGACGCGCCTGCCGATGCGGTGAGCTTCTGGTCGTGATCGAGATGCACCCAGTGGTTTGCGATGAAGGCCAGTTCATCCGGAGCAAAGTTGAATTGTCCGGTGACGATGCTGCGGCCTTCGGCTCCGGAAATCGCCGCGTTCGCATACATCGACAGATTGTTCTGCTTGTACGACGCCGAGAACTCGATCCCGCGGATACGGCCTTCGTCGAAATTGAAGGCCGAGAAGATCAGCGCGTTGCCGAACTGCCCTTCGTCCTGCAGGTTGCGGACCTTGCGATAGAAGGCGTCGATGCCGATCGTGATCTCGGGCGTCAATTGATGCGAGAGCCCGACGTCGAAGTAGTTCGAGCGTTCGCTCCTGACCGAGGTGTCGGCGTCCGACGGCAGCGCATTGGTCGTGCCGAGAAATTTGGCGACCGAGGTCGTGTCGATCTTCTCGGTCGGCGGCGGCGTGAAATAGCGCGCATAACCCGCATGCAGGCGCGTGACGCGCGACAAGTCGTACACCAGGCCGAAGCGCGGACTCCATTGTTTCTCGTTGGCGACGGTGGCTACGTGATCGAAGCGTGTACCGAAGTTCACCGTCAGGTCTTTGGTTGCACGCCATTCGTCTTGCAGGTAAAGGCCGTAGGTCAGACCCGAAAGACGCGAGTTGTCGACGATCGTGAATGGCGTCGTGCTGGTCTGATTGCCATCGTCGTCGGCGGCGAACACCAGCGAACTGTTGGCGACGGTGAAGCGCTCGCGTTGCGCGAACACGCCCGATCTCAGCGTGTGTGCGTCGCTCAGGCGAAAGCTGAAATCGCCCTGCAGGCCGTAGGCTTCGTTTTTTCGAAGCACTTGCGCGGCGACGCCATTGAAGAGCAGATCGCCGAGCGGGTCGGGTTGATACGCGACATCGGTATAGCGATGAAACACCGACAACTGATAGTCGACGCGATCGGTCGGGCTCGCTTGATAGGTCGCTATCTGAAACGAGTTCTTCTCGTCCTGACGCGCGTTGAATCTGGCCGAATCCACGGTCGGATCGCCGTCGATCGCGAAGCTCTGCATCTGACCGGGTACGTTGGGGATTTCGAACTTGTTGTTCGAAGTGCCGAAGATGAAGCTCACGCGACTGTTCGCATCGAGCACGCGTGAGAGATAGCCGAATCCCTTTTGCTGCCGCGTCGTATCGTGAATCGCGTTGCGATCGGCGGTCGGGTTCTCGATGCCGACGTTGTCACGGAGGAAGGAGCCGGTGAGAAAATAGCTCCACGCGCCGCTCGTGCCTGCGTATTCGGCGCTGCCTTCGCCATGCCCGCGCGACCCGCCGAGGACACTGACGTTGCCCCCTGTATCGAAGCCCGTTCCGCGCGTGCGAATGTCGACGATGCCGGCGGTGCGATAGCCGTATTGCGCCGGCAAGGCGCCGGTCAGAATGTTGATCTGATCGGCGAAGCGCGTGTCGAGCGATTGTCCGAATCCCGAGATCGCTTCGGGGATGACCACGCCGTTGATCCGGTACTGCAAGTTCGAGTGATCGCCACGCAGATGGAGCTGACCGTAGCTGTCCTGCACAACGCCGGGCGCTTGCAGAATCAGTTGATTGAGCGGCGTCGCATTGCCGAACGGCAGCGACTCGATGTCGTTCTTGTCGAAGCGATAGATGGTGCTCCCGGTCTCGGGAGAAAGCTCGTTGCGTGCGGCGTCGAGCCGCTTGCCGGTGACCTGGACCGGATCGAGTCGCTGGACGCTGGAGGCTTTCGCGGCGCCGGCGGAAGGTGATGCGGGCGACTGATCGTCGGCTGCCTGAGCGGTCGTGCAACAGAGCGCGGCGATGGCGACCGCCATGGCGCGCCGCTTGGGCGCGCAGTCGAACGTTTTCATCAAAGCTTCTCCTGAACATGGAAATCGTTCCCTTCGCTCAAGCGAAGGATTCGTCGACGAAGGTCAGGAGAAGACGGGCGGCGCGCGGCTCCGGTAGCTGTGGAAAAAAGCGAGCGTGGCCCGCCCGGTGGGAATCGCAGATGCAGTGACGGGCTGCGCTTGCGGCAGCGTGATCGCCGGCATATCGCCGGAAAGCGCGTGATCCAGATGCGCCAGCGTCAGGCACTTGGCGCAGACCTGTTCCTGCGGATCGGTCGCGTCCTTCTTCTTCTCGAGCTGCTCGAAGCTGTGGCCGAGCAGGTGAAGAACCGCCTGCTGCTGCGCGAAGACCAGCAGCGTCGCAAGCAGGAGTCGAAGGCCGAGGGACTTGAAGAACATCGCGCGAGTGTGCCGCAAACACCATGACTGTCGCAAGTTCAGAGGAGCGCGTGCGCCGGAGACTGTCATGGATCACATGCTAGACTGGAATTTCAATGTTCAATGCGGTGTGCGGTTCACCGCGCAGTTCGGCGTTCGGTGTTCGGCGTGCGGCGGTTAACGTCGACGTCAGCGCAACGCGTACATCTTGGTGTGGAGTCGGCGTGGCGTTCTCGGGACTGTTTGGAAAAAAGAAAGGGAAAGAGGTAGAACCACGCGGCCGTGTGTCGTCCGATGCTGCGCGATCGGACAGTTCCAAAGCCTCGACTCGCAGTGAGTCAGGCTCGACGACGAGCGGCAGTCGCGGGCCCACGACCAAATCGCCGCCGACCTTGTCGCCGCGCGACGTCGCCCGCGCGACGGCGGAAAAAATCGATCTGATCGAGTCGCAGATCGAATCCGAAATCATGCAGGCGCGCACCGAACCACGCGCCGACCCGTATCTGGCGCGCGGCGGCACCAGCACGACGCATATCGACAAGACGCGCACTTCGCTGGGGAAGACCGGCATCTCGGCCATGAACGCCACGAGCCAGTCGACCGACCTGATGCTGGGCGACTCGCGGCTGGCGAATTCGATGGAGTTGTCGGCCACCGGCAACCCGGCCGTCGAAGAAGCCGCGATCCTGTACGCGAACGGCCAGGATCTCCCTGCCGTCGCGGTGCTGTCGGACGCGGTCCGCGAAGATCGCGGCAACGAAACCTGGCTGATGCTGCTCGAGTTGTTTCAGGCGCTGGGCAAGCGCAACGAATTCGAAAATCTCGCAATCGACTATGCGGTGAAATTCGAAACCTCCGCGCCGGCGTGGTCGGAAGATCAGGCACGCAAACTCGTCACGCAAAAGGCCGAGCCGTCCCAGCGCGCCGCCATCATTTTCAAGGGCGCGCTCGATGTGCGGATCATCCCGCAGCTCGAAAAGCTGAAGACTCTCGCGCAGCGCAACCCGGTTCTATATCTCGAGTTCGATCAGGTCACGAGCGTCGATGCGTCGGGCGCAGAACTGATCCTGCGCGTGTTCGCGGCGTTCCAGAAATCCAATCACGAAGTCGCGATTCGCGGAGCGGCGCGGCTCACCGAACGCCTTCAGGCTGCCATCGAAGTCGGCCGTCGCGACGGCTCCAATGCCGTGTGGATGCTGCTGCTGGAGATCTATCGCATCCTCGGCCGCCAGGCCGCGTTCGAAGAAACCAGCATCGACTATTGCGTGACGTACGAAGTTTCGCCGCCGTCGTGGGAGCCCGCGTCGCCGAAGTATCGTGTCGAGGACCAAGTCACATCGGCCGTGCCGGCCGAAGCAGCACGGACTCCTGACGAAGAGGTGCTGCCGCCCGACACGATTGCCCTCTCGGGCGAGTTGCTGGGCAGGAGCGAAAGTGCCCTACAACGCCTGACCGCGTTCGCAACTCATCATGAGCGCATCATCATTGATTGCGCCAAGCTCATGCGCGTGGACTTTACCGCCGCGGGTCTGCTGCTCAATTGGGCCGTGGGTATGCGCGGCGCCCGCAAGGACATCGCGTTCACTCAAGTCGGTCATCTCGTGGCCGCGCTGTTCGTCGTGATGGGCCTGCATGAAGTCGTTCCGGTCGGCAGCCGCAAAGTCTGATTCGGCCGCATTGCGGCGACCGCTGGCCGCAGGGCAAGGGCGGCGCTTGAATTGACGGCGGCCGCCCCGACTTCGGAAGCATTCCCCTTCCGGAGTTCTCATGGAGCAATACCACGGCACGACCATCGTCGCTGTTCGGCGCGGCAAGCGTGTCGCGTTGGGCGGCGACGGCCAGGTGACGATGGGCAACCTGGTCGTCAAAGGCACCGCGCAGAAAGTTCGCAGGCTCTATCAGGGCAAGATCCTGACCGGCTTCGCGGGCAGCACCGCCGACGCGTTCTCGCTGCTCGACCGATTCGAAGCCAAGCTCGAAAAGCATCAGGGCAATCTGCAGCGCGCGGCCGTCGAGCTCGCCAAGGACTGGCGCACCGATCGCATTCTTCGCCGGCTCGAAGCGATGCTGATCGTGGCCGACCGCGAGCACACCTATCAGATCACGGGCAACGGCGACGTGCTCGAACCCGAAGGCGGCGTGGCCGCGATCGGGTCGGGAGGCGCATATGCGCAAGCGGCCGCCCGGGCGCTGGTCGACAACACCGAGCTCGACCCGGGCGAGATCGTCAAGAAGGCGTTGACGATCGCCGGCGAACTCTGCATCTACACCAATCAGTCGCACGTCATCGAGACGCTGGACTAACCCTGCGCGCCGGCAACTCTCGCGGTCTTCTGACCGGATGAGATTCCTTGCTGCGCTCGGAATGACAAAAGAACCCTATGTCCAAGACCATGACCCCCGCCGAGATCGTCTCGGAGCTCGACAAACACATCGTCGGCCAGAAGAAGGCCAAGCGCGCGGTCGCAGTCGCCTTGCGCAACCGCTGGCGCCGCCAGCAGGTCGAAGGCCCGCTGCGTCACGAGATCACGCCCAAGAACATCCTGATGATCGGCCCGACCGGCGTCGGCAAGACCGAGATCGCGCGGCGTCTCGCGCGGCTTGCGGACGCGCCCTTCATCAAGATCGAAGCGACCAAGTTCACCGAGGTCGGCTATGTCGGCCGCGATGTCGACACGATCATCCGCGACCTCGCCGAGACGGCCGTCAAGGAAACGCGCGAAGCCGCGATGAAGCAGGTGCGCGAGCGCGCCGAAGACGCGGCCGAAGAGCGCGTCCTCGATGCGCTGTTGCCGCCGCCACGCGACATCGGTTTTGCGCCCGCGCCCGCGGCGTCCGATCCCGAGCACGCCAACGACAGCAACACGCGCCAGAAATTTCGCAAGAAGCTGCGCGAGGGCGAGCTCGACGACAAGGA
>JBBRQU010000046.1:0-18433 GCA_038225855.1 Burkholderiales bacterium
CATGGCGCGGGCCGATCCCTTGGCGGGGGCCCTCGTCCTTCGCGTCATGCGGCCACCTCCGCGGCTTCCTCGATCCGTTCATGGGCAAAGCCGATCGCGGAATCGAGATCGACCGCGACCACGCGCGAGACGCCCTGTTCCTGCATCGTCACGCCGATCAACTGCTGCGCCATTTCCATCGCGATCTTGTTGTGCGAGATGAACAGGAACTGGGTCTGCACCGCCATCTTCTTGACGAGGTTGCAGAAGCGCTCGGTGTTGGCGTCGTCGAGCGGCGCGTCGACCTCGTCGAGCAGACAGAACGGCGCCGGATTCAACTGGAACATCGCGAACACGAGGGCCGTTGCGGTCAACGCTTTTTCGCCGCCCGACAGCAGATGAATGCTGCTGTTCTTCTTGCCGGGCGGCTGCGCCATCACCTGCACGCCGGCGTCGAGTATCTCGTCGCCGGTCATCACCAGCCGCGCCTCTCCGCCGCCGAACAGCGCGGGGAAGAGATCGCCGAAATGACGGTTGATCGCGTCGAACGTTTCCTGCAGCAGCGCGCGCGTTTCGCGATCGATCTTCTTGATCGCGTCTTCGAGCATGGCGATCGCTTCGCCGAGGTCGGACGTCTGCGCATCAAGAAAAGTCTTGCGTTCTCGTGACGTCGACAGTTCATCGAGCGCCGCAAGATTGACTGCACCCAGTCCCGCGATAGCCTGCTGCAGGCGCTGAACTTCGGCGTGCAATGCAGGCGCCTTGAGCTTCCTGCCTTCGTCGCCTGCAAGCGCTGCGGCAAGCAATTGGGAGATCGCCTGGCGATCGGCACGCGCTTCGTCGAGCTGCTCATGGAACTGCTGCTCGGTCAGGCGCGCAGCCTGCTGCTTCAATGCGGCGTCGCCGATGCGGGCGCGCACGGGCTCGAGGTCGCGCTCGGTCGTCAATCGCGTTTCGTCGACCGCGCGGATTTGGGCGCTCAGCGCATCGAGTTCGGCGCGTGCATCGGCAAGACGCCGCTCGGTTGCCAGTCGCGCGACAACCGCGGTCTCGAGTCCCACGCGAGCGGTCGCGTCGGTCAGGCCGGCAAGCTCGATCTCGACGGCTGCGTGTTCGCCGGCGACGCGGTCCTTTTGTTCGGCGGCCGCACGCGTCTGTTCTTCGAGGTCGGCGATGCGCGCGGCGAGAGTCTTCTCTTCGTAACGCGCTTCGTGCGCCATGCGTTGCAGGTCCGCCAGACGCGTGCGGGCGCCATCGACGCGCGCGCGCGCTGCGATCGATGCGGTCTGCGCGTCTTCGAAGCGCGTCTGCACGTCCGCGAGCAACGCATCGAGTCGCTCGAAGTTGGCTTCGGAACTCTGGCGTGCCTGGTTCTCCGCGGTCTCTTCGGCCGCGAGATCGGCGAGTTCGCGTTCGATCTGCTCGCCGCGCGTGCGGCTCTGGGCGTCGGCCTGCTGCAAATGCTGCAAGCTCATCTGGCGTCCGTGGACGTCGGAGGTCAGCGCCGCCACGGTCGTGCGCAGCGCGGCAAGCGCGGAGGTCGCCTGCGTCACCGCCGCATCGGCGCGGACCGCGCGCGAGCGGGCGTCTTCGGTCAGCAAGGTCTGCGCGCGCGCGCGCCTGGTGAGGTCTTCGATCTCGTGCTGGCGCGCAAGCATGCCCGCCTGCTCCGAGTCCGACGCATAGAACTGCAGGCTGTTGCGACCGATCAGATGTCCCGATCGCAAGATGAACGACGCCCCCGACGGCAGTTCGTGGCGTCGGGACAGCGCATCGCTCTCGTCCTCTGCGACGTAGAGATGACCGATCCACTCGTCGAGCAAGGCGCGCAGCGAAGGCTCGCGCAATTCGATCAGGCGGACCAGCGGCGTCAGCGTGGGCGACGACGTCCGCACAGCCGCGGATGCGCCCTCGACACGTTCCGAATAGAACGCGAGCTTGGCGGGCGGAAGGTCGCCGAAGAACGCGCGCGCGCGATCGAGTTGTCCGATCTCAAGCGCGCCGACGCGTTCGCGCAAGGCCGCTTCGACTGCTGTCTCCCAACCCGCCTCGACGTGCAGTCGTTGCCACAGGCGCGGCAAGCGGCCGAGCTCGTGACGGTCGAGCCACGGCTGCAACTTGCCGCTGGCCAGTACTTTTTCCTGCAAATCTTTCTGCGCGGCGAGGCGCGCGTCGATCTGCGCACTCTCGTTGCTCTCGCGAGCCAGCACCTCGTGCGCCGCCGTGCGCGCCGCCTGTCCCGTCGCGAGCGCCTGCTCGGCAGTTGCAAGGTGCGCCTCTTGCGACGCGAGTCCCACGGCGGCAGTGTCGGCTTCGATGCGCAGCGCTGACAAGCTCTCCGAATCGGGTGCGTCGAGTTGCTGCCTTTCTTCGGCAAGACGCGTCTTGCGATTGCCGATCGACGCGAGATGCCGGTCGGCATTGCGCTGCTGCGTCGCCTCGATCTCGAGGTCCTTTTGTGCGCCGACGACTTGGGCGCGAAGCCCATCGACCGTGGCGTCCCACGCGCGAGCTGCGGCTTCGAACTCCGGCAGTTCATCGGCATGGCTGGCCAGGGTCTCTTCGGCTTGGCCGATCGCTGTGCTGGCGCCTTCGTGCCCACGCTTTGCGTCGACGATCGCGGCATCCAGGCGCGCACCCTGCTCGGTCCAGTGCGCGCGTTGCGCATCGAACTGCACACGCTGCGCCTGCAGGCGATTGCGCGCCTCTACGACGACGCGGATCTCGGCTTCGATTGCGGAAACCGCCGACGCGGCTTCGTAGTAATCGCCCTGGCGCGCATGGACCGCGTTGCCCGCATCCTGATGCGTCGTGCGCAGGCGTTCGAGTTCGGCCTCGACGCGACGCAGATCGGCCATGCGCGCATCGAGCGCGAGTTGGGCCTCATCGCCTTCGCGTTTGTGTCTGGCGGCGAGCGCATCGGCTTCGTTCGCGCGCATCATCCACAGCAGCTTCTGTTTGGTATCGATGTCGGCCTGCAGATCGCGGTACTGCTGCGCGACGACCGCCTGCTGCTCGAGCCGATCGAGGTTGGCCGTCAATTCGCGCAGGATGTCTTCGACCCGCGTCAGGTTCTCGCGCGTGTCGGCGAGGCGGCTCTCGGTTTCGCGCCGGCGTTCCTTGTACTTCGAGACCCCGGCGGCTTCCTCGAGGAAGACTCGCAACTCATCGGGGCGCGCCTCGATGATGCGCGTGATCATGCCCTGTCCGATGATCGCGTAGGCGCGCGGCCCGAGCCCGGTGCCCAGAAAAATGTCCTGGATGTCGCGACGACGGACGACCTGATTGTTGATCAGGTAGGTCGACGTCCCGTCGCGCGTGAGCACGCGCTTGACCGCGATCTCGGCGTATTGTCCCCACGGTCCTGCGACCGTCTTGCCGCCCGCGTCGGGTGCGTTGTCGAACACCAGTTCGACGCTCGCGCGGCCGGCCGGCTTGCGCTGGCCCGAACCGTTGAAGATCACGTCCTGCATCGACTCGCCGCGCAGTTCGCTCGCTTTCGATTCGCCCAGCACCCAACGCGCCGCATCGATGATGTTCGACTTGCCGCAACCGTTCGGCCCGACCACGCCCACGAGTTGTCCGGGTAACGAAAAGTGCGTCGGATCGACGAAGGATTTGAAGCCGGAAAGCTTGATCTGCGTGAGGCGCACGGAGGTGGAGCGAGGAAGATGGGTCGGAGGGATCGACGAACGGGATTTACAAATCGAATGCATGCAGCGCACCGCGGCCAAAACAAAAAACGACGCAAAGCGTCGCTGCGGGGTGGGTCGCGATGGCTTCGTATAATAGCAGCCTGATCGTCGCATCCCAGCCGATCGCGAACCCTCGAAGAGCATGCCAGCAGCAACCAGAAGCAGTGCCTCGCGTCCCCCGCAGAAAGACCTTGCAGTCGGCAATCGCAAGCCCGAGTCGGGCGATGCTTTGCCTTCGACCCGGCCTTCCAGAAGGCTCGACGTCTTTCCCAATCCCAATCCCGAACGCGACTACCTGATCCACATGCAGGTGCCGGAATTCACCTGTCTGTGTCCGCTGACCGGACAACCCGACTTCGCGATCTTCACGATCGACTACATTCCCGATGGATTGTGCGTCGAGTTGAAGAGTCTGAAGCTCTACACTTGGAGCTATCGCGATGAAGGCGCGTTTCACGAAGCCGTCACCAATCGCGTGCTCGAAGACCTCGCATCGGCTGCCAAGCCGCGCTACATGCGCGTGACCGCGCGTTGGGGTGTGCGCGGCGGCATCTTCACGAACATCGTCGTCGAACACCGGAAGCGCGGCTGGAAACCGCAGCCGCCGGTCTCCCTGGTCGGGTTCGAGAGCGGAGCCTCGACGCGTTGAGATGCGCGCGCACGCGTTTGCTGCATTTCCTTTTTTTCTCCTTCAACTCTTTCGCCGTTCATGAATCATTCCGACTTGCAGCCCATCATCGATCGCGCCTGGGATGCGCGCGCCGCTCTGTCGCCCTCGGACGCGCCCGCGGAGATTCGGCACGCGGTAGAAGACGTCATCGCGCAACTGAACGTGGGCCGTCTGCGCGTCGCCGAGAAGATCGCCGGCACGTGGACCGTGCATCAATGGATCAAGAAGGCGGTGCTGCTGTCGTTCAAGCTCAACGACAACGCCTCGATGCATGCGGGCGAACTCGGCTTCTACGACAAGGTGAAGACCAAGTTCTCGCATCTGTCCGAGGACGAGATGCGCGCAAGCGGTGTGCGCGTGGTGCCGCCGGCTGTCGCACGCCGCGGCAGTTTCATCGGGAAGAACGTGGTGCTGATGCCGTCCTACGTCAACATCGGCGCCTATGTCGATGAAGGAACCATGGTCGATACCTGGGCCACGGTCGGGTCGTGCGCGCAGATCGGCCGCAACGTGCATCTGTCGGGCGGCGTGGGCATCGGCGGCGTGCTCGAACCGCTGCAGGCGAATCCCACGATCATCGAAGACAACTGCTTCATCGGCGCGCGCTCGGAGGTCGTCGAAGGCGTGATCGTCGAAGAGAACTCGGTGTTGTCGATGGGCGTGTACATCTCGCAGTCGACCAAAATCTACGATCGAAGCACGGGAAAGATCAGCTATGGGCGCGTGCCGTCCGGATCGGTCGTCGTCCCTGGCTCGCTTCCTTCCGCAGACGGAAAATACGGCCTATATTGCGCTGTCATCGTCAAGCAGGTCACGCCCGAAACCCGGGCGAAGACCAGCATCAACGAACTGCTGCGCGGCGACTGAAACAGCAACCAGGGCGGCGACTTTTTTTACCACTGCGCGCCGCCATTCACGCAGCCACAACCCACCCCCCGAAGCAAAGGATCCGTCATGGCGATGGAGCGTCTGTTCAAACTGATGGCCGAAAAAAAGGCCTCGGATCTTTTCATCGCGGTGGGGTCGGCGGTGCACATGAAGGTCAACGGGACTTCGGTACCGATCAATCAGCAGTTGATGGACAACGCGATGATCAAGAGCCTGTTGTCCGAGATCATCACGCCCGAGGAGTTCGACGAACTGGTCTCCACGCACGAGCTCAACAAGGGCTTCGGCGTGCAGGGCGTGGGACGCTTTCGGCTTTCGGCCTTTCAGCAGCGCGGCTCGGTCTCGGCGGTGATCCGCTACATCGCAACCGACATTCCGGCGCTCGACACACTCAATCTCCCGCTCATCGTGGGCGACATCATCATGGAGAAGCGCGGACTCGTGCTGATCGTCGGCGCCACCGGCTCGGGCAAATCGACCACGATCGCGTCGATGCTCGACATGCGCAACGCCAAGCGCACCGGTCATATCCTCACGCTCGAGGATCCGATCGAGTATGTGTTTCGCAATAAGAAATCGATCGTCAATCAACGCGAAATCGGCGTCGATGCCGTCAGCCTCGAAATCGCGCTGCGCAACGCGCTGCGCCAGGCGCCCGACTGCATCCTGATCGGCGAGATTCGCGACAAGGAAACGATGACCGCGGCGATCGCCTATGCGCAGTCGGGACATCTGTGCCTGGCCACGCTGCACGCGAACAACAGCTATCACGCGCTGAACCGCATCGTGAGTTTCTACCCGCTCGAAAATCGCGCGACGCTACTGTCCGATCTTTCGGCCGCATTGAAGAGCATCGTCTCGCAGCGCCTGATCCGCGCGAAGAGCGGCGGCCGCATCCCGGCCGTCGAGGTCCTGCTCAACACTCGTCACATCGCCGAGCTGATCGAGAAGGGCGAAATCAACGGCATCAAGGAGGCGATGGAAAAGAGTCTGTCGCCGGGATCGCAGACCTTCGAGCAGGCGCTCTATCGCATGATTCGCGAGGAACGCATCTCCGAAGAAGAGGCGCTCTCGCACGCCGACTCGCCCACCAACCTGCTCTGGCTGATCAACAACGCGCCGCCGATCCTGCCGGTGGAGCATCTCGAGCAATCGAGGGCGCAGGACACGACGTCGTCCTTCAAGGAATTCACGCTCAATGTCTGAGCCCTGTCCGATTGCCGTCGTCCCCGCGGCCTTTAGTCCCCGCGAAAGCGGGGAGGGGATCCAGGGACTTCGGTCGAACGACGCTGGATTCCCGCTTTCGCGGGAACGACGGTAGTGCTGACCGAGACTGTCGCTTCGAACATCGAGCCCACCCGCTCCCTCGTCGAACAACTGATCGCGCGTCGTTCGGCGACGCCCGACGACGCGGGATGCCAGGCGCTGATCGTCGGGCGACTCGCGCCGCTGGGCTTCGCGTGCGAGACCATCGCATCGAATGGCGTGACCAACCTGTGGGCGCGTCGCGGAGCCGCGCGACCCGTGTTCGTGTTCGCCGGACACACCGATGTCGTGCCGACCGGACCGCTCGATCAGTGGCGCTCCGACCCGTTCTTGCCGAGCGAGCGCGATGGCCGCCTGTATGGTCGTGGCGCAGCCGACATGAAGACATCGATTGCGGCCTTCGTCGTGGCGATCGAAGAGTTCGTCGCGTCGCATCCGGCTCATCGCGGATCGATCGCATTGCTGATCACGTCCGATGAAGAAGGCCCCGCGACCGACGGAACGGTGCGCGTTTGCGAACGCTTGAGCGAACGCGGCGAGGCGCTCGACTATTGCATCGTCGGCGAGCCGACTTCGCAGGATGCGCTGGGCGACACCATCAAGAACGGCCGGCGCGGTTCGCTGTCGGGCCGGCTCATCATCAACGGCATACAGGGTCATATCGCGTATCCGCATCTCGCGCGCAATCCCGTTCACGAAATCGCCGCTGCGCTCGCTGCGCTCGTGGCGATTGAATGGGATCGCGGCAACGACTGCTTTCCAGCGACCACGTTTCAGGTGTCGAACGTGCACGCAGGGACCGGAGCGACCAACGTCATCCCCGGGTCGGCTGCCGCGGATTTCAACTTCCGTTTCTCTACCGAGAGCGCCGTCGACACATTGAAGGCGCGCGTGCACCAGGTCCTGGATGCGAAGGGTCTCGACTACAAGCTCGACTGGACCGTCGGCGGTCTTCCCTTTCTCACGCGCGCCGGGACGCTGTCGCAGGCGCTCACCACCGCGATCCTGGGCGAGACCGGCATTGCGGCAACGCTCTCGACCACGGGCGGCACCTCGGACGGACGATTCATATCGAAGATCTGCGGGGAGACGATCGAGTTCGGTCCCGTCAACGCGAGCATTCACAAGATCGACGAGTGCGTCGCGCTGGCCGATATCGTGCCACTGAAGAACATCTATCGCGACACGCTTGCCGCTCTGTTGTCGGCCTCATGAAAAAGCGTTCACAAGCCGACCTCGAAGAGTTTTCAACGGTGCGCGACCTGGTGCGCCATGCGGTCAGCCGCTTCAACGAGGCGCGACTCTTTTTCGGACACGGCAACGCGAGCGCGTGGGACGAGGCGGTTCACCTCGTGTTGCACACCTTGCATCTGCCGCTCGACAAGCTCGATCCTTTTCTGGATGCGCGCCTGACCGGCAGGGAACGCCGCAGCGTGTTCGACGTGATCTCGCGGCGCATCGACGAGCGCATGCCGCTTGCCTATCTCACCGGCGAGGCGTGGCTCGGCGACTATCGATTCAAGGTCGACGCGCGCGTGATCGTGCCGCGTTCGTTCATTGCCGAGTTGTTGTTCGAGCGTCTCGCGCCGTGGATCGCAGCGCCCGACGATGTGGGGCGCGTGCTCGACCTCTGCACGGGTTCGGGATGCCTCGCGATCATCGCGGCCGACGCATTCCCGCATGCGCGCGTGGATGCGGTCGATCTCTCGCGCGATGCGCTGGAGGTGGCGCGCATCAACGTGGACGACTACGGATTCGGCGAGCGCGTCGAGCTGATCGAGTCCGACCTTTTCGAACGTCTCGACGGACGCCGCTACGATCTCGTGATCACCAACCCGCCTTACGTCAACGACACATCGATGGCGATGCTCCCCGACGAGTATCGGCGCGAGCCGCGCATGGCGCTGGCAGGCGGAGCGGATGGTCTCGATGTGGTTCGCCGCATCCTCGATGCGGCGCCGCGCATGCTGACCGCCGAAGGTCTTCTCGTGGTCGAGGTCGGTCACGAATGTCCGCACGTCGAGGCAGCGTTTGCGCGACTGCCGATCACGTGGCTGTCGACCAGCGGCGGCGACGATGCGGTCTTCGCAGTGAGAGCCGCGGACCTTTCGTCCAGCCTCGCGATCGGGTCCTCGACAAAACCAAAGCGCTCGCGATGATTCGCTGGTCGAACCTGAGCCTGCGCCGCGGCGCCAAGCTGCTGCTCGAAGACATCGCGGCGGTGATTCATCCCGGCGAAAAGGTCGGTCTGGTGGGCGCGAACGGCAGCGGCAAGTCGAGTCTCTTTGCGCTCCTGCGCGGTGAGTTGCATGCCGACCAGGGCGACTTCACGATGCCCGCCAACTGGCGCATCGCGCACGTTGCGCAGGAGACTGCCGCGAGCGCAAACAGCGCGCTCGACTTCGTCATCGACGGCGACCGTCATCTTCGCGAACTCGAAGCGGCGATCGAAGCGAAGAGCCACGATGCAGCGACCGACCATGGGCTCGCCGAATTGCACATGGCCCATGGCGACGCGGGCGGCTATACCGCTCCATCTCGCGCCGAGGCGCTGCTGCTCGGTCTGGGCTTCACTCTCGAACAAACGCAGCAGCCGGTGGTGACGTTCTCGGGCGGATGGCGCATGCGCCTGCAGCTGGCGCAAGCCTTGATGTCGCCGTCGGATCTGCTGCTGCTCGACGAGCCCACCAATCACCTCGATCTCGATGCGATCGTGTGGCTCGAACAATGGTTGAAGCGCTACCCCGGCACGCTGATCATCGTCTCGCACGACCGCGAGTTTCTCGACGCGGTCTGCAATGTGACACTTGCTCTCGAACAGAAGAAACTCACGCGCTGGACCGGCAACTACACCGCATTCGAATTGCAGCGCGCGGAACGTTTGCGTCTCACGCAGGGGGCTTACTCGAAGCAGCAGCGCGAGATAGCCCATCTGCAGCACTTCGTCGAGCGCTTCCGCGCGAAGGCGACCAAGGCCAGGCAGGCGCAGAGCCGCGTCAAGGCGATGGAGCGCATGACCTTGATCGCACCGGTGATCGCCGCGTCGCCGTTCACGTTTCATTTTCGCGCGCCGCTCGCCTCACCCGATCCGATGCTGGTGCTCGAAAATGTCGACTGTGGATACCGCATCGACAGCGGGGTCGACGGCGGCCTCGACGAGGCGACCGATGGACCCGGGCTTCGGGTGATCGTGCGCGATGTCGGCCTGCGCCTGTCGCCCGGCGAACGCATCGGCCTGCTCGGCGCGAACGGCCAGGGCAAGTCGACGTTCATCAAGACCATCGCAGGCACGCTCGAATGCCTGAGGGGCACGATCACCAAAGGCAAGGGGCTTGCGATCGGCTACTTCGCCCAGCATCAGATCGACATGCTGCAACTCGACTCTTCGCCGCTCGAACAATTGCAACGCATCGCGGCGCAGAACGAGACGACGCGTCCTGCGCCTCGCGAACAGGAGATGCGCAATTATCTGGGCAGCTTCGACTTTCGCGGCGAGATGGCGACCGCGCAGGTGGCTCCCTTTTCGGGCGGCGAGAAGGCTCGTCTTGCGCTCGCGCTGATCATCTGGACCCGACCCAATCTGCTGCTGCTCGACGAGCCCACCAACCATCTCGACCTCGAGACGCGCGAAGCCCTGACGCTCGCGCTCGCGCAGTTCGAAGGCACATTGATCCTGGTGTCGCACGATCGCTCACTGCTGCGCGCAACCACCGATCGCTTCCTGCTCGTGTCCGACGGTCGCTGCATCGATTTCGACGGCGACATGGATGACTATCGCGCGTGGTCGCTGAAAAAAACCTCGGGCGGTGAGCTTCCGCAGAAGCCCGCTCCCGCAAACCGAATCGCAGCCGATGCCGCGGCCCACGACGCGGCCGTCACGCCGACGAACATCGTCAACACGCGCGATCGACGCCGCCTCGATGCCGCGGCGCGCGACGCGATCGCGAAACAGAAAAAACCGATCGAGCAACGCATCCGCCGCATCGAAGCGCGGATTGCCGAAGCCGGGGAGAAGAAGCGGGCGATCGAAGCGGCGCTCGCACAGCCCGATGCGTACGCCGAAAACCGGCGCGAGCAGCTCAAGCAACAGTTGATCGACCAGGCTTATGTGACGCGCGAAATCGAAGAGCTCGAAGCCGACTGGCTCGAGCAGCACGTCTTGCTGGAAAGGGCCGCGTAGTCGACGAGGCGCGTCGCACAGGCTGCCGGTATTACTTTCCCGACGAAGTATTGATCACGGCGATCAACACGCTGCACGGTGAAATCTCGACCAGCGACTTGCTGATCGAGCCGCGCCACCAACGCTCGGCCCAGCCACCGGCACGACGATGACCCATCACGATCAGATCGGCGCCCCACTCCTTGGCGACACGTGCGATCTCATCGACCGGCTCGCCGAACGACAACTGACCCTGACATGAAAAGCCGCTTGCCTCGATCTGGCGGATGCCGTCATCGAGGATGTCGCGAAAGCGTTCCTTCTCGGCGTCGAGGGTATCGGTCGGGATGAAGCCTTCGCCGACATACACGGGCGGCATCGAAGGCGTGACCGCGAGCAGCTTGATGTCGGCCTTCATCATGTTGGCGACGTCGCCGCATTCGAGCAGCGCACGCCGACCCGATTCGGAACCGTCGTAGGCCAGAAGAATCCGTTTGTACATGCAGCCACCTCCGAAGGTTCTTGCTTCCGCGATACGATGATGACGACGTTGCGGACCCGCACCGCACGTGACACGCGGCCATGCTTGCGCAACGGATGGTCGCTTGTCAATGCCTCGGACGCGCCTCGCTCGCGCGACGGAGGCGCGCGTTGGGGGCTTCGTTACGTGCCGGCGGCCTTGGCCGGGGCCGCGTTGGTCTTCTCGATCAACGCCGCGTAGGGTGCGTTCACCTTGACCTTGGTGCGATGACGCAGGTCGGAAAGATAACCGTCGAACTCGATCGCGCCGAGTTGCTTGGCGATGCTTTGCGTCAGTGCGATTCGACGATTCGGATCCTGCTCGGCCGCAGTCGTCACGCCCGAGATCCGGTAGAGCGCGTAATCGCCCGAGGGCAACACCAGCCCCGCGTAGGCCGGCAGATGCGAGGCATCGGTCTTGAAGACTTCGGCGACGGCTTCGGGCGAAAGGTCCGAGCGTTCGAGACGCGACACCGGCTTGGCGGGACCGAATTTGGTATCCGCAGTCACATCCCCGGTCGCGTCCTTCGCGCCGACCGCGCGCAGTTGCGCAAGCTTTGCCTTGCCCGCTTCATCGGCCAGCTTGCGAGCCTCGGCATCGGTGAGCCTGGTCTTGATCGCGTCGGCGACCTCGGCGAGCGGCTTCTTGGTCGCGGGCTTGTAATCGACAATCCGCGCGGACACCAGCGTGCCGGGGCTGGTCTCGATCGCTTCGGTGTTGTGGCGATTCTTCTGCGAATCCGCCGAGAACAGCGAGGTCAGCAGCTTGGCGTTGGAAAGCGGACTTGCGTTGTCGGCATTGGGCGCAGGCGTGCGCGTGAGCTTGTCGGCCGTCAACACCGTCAGGCCGAATTTCTTCGCGGTCGGGGCGAGCGAATCGCCCTGCTCGTAGACCCCGTTGGCGAAGGCCTCGGCGGCATCGGTAAATTTTTTCTGCGCGAGCTGCTTCTTGATCTCGACATCGATCTCGCCTTTGACCGACTCGAAGGGCTTGACCTCGGCCGGCTTGATGCCGGTGACTTCGATGATGTGATACCCGAAGTCGGTCAGCACCAGGCCGCTGATTTCCTTGTCCTTGAGTGCAAACAGCGATGCTTCGAACGGCGGCACCGTCGCGCCCTTGCCGAGGAAGTCGAGGTCGCCGCCGCTGTTGGCCGACCCCGGGTCCTGCGAATACTGTTTGGCGAGCTTGGCAAAGTCGGCCGGATTGGCGTGGACTTTCGCGAGTACTTCTTCGGCCTTCGCCTTGGCCTTCGCCTTGTCGGCTTCGCTCGCATCCTTGGCGACCGCGATCAGAATGTGGCTCGCGCGACGCTGCTCGGGGATTTCGTAGCGCTTCTTGTTCTGGTCGTAGAAGCCTCGCGCATCCTGCTCCGGCACCGCGATCTGTTTGGCCATCGCATCGGCGTTGAGCACGATGTATTCGGCCTTGACCGTCTCGGGAGTCATGTAATCGCCCGGATGCGCGTCGTATTCCCTTTGCACGGCGTCGGGCGCGAGCTTCACGCGCGCCGCGAAGTCGGCGACCTTGAGGACCATCTGCGCGACCTCGCGTCGCTGAGCGATCAACGCCGCGAAGCGATCGACGACCTTCTGCGGCACGATCACCGAACTCTCGATCGCGATGTTGAGCTGCTGCAAGGCGAGGTCTTCGCGCAGACGCGACTCGAACACCGCCGGCGTCATGCCCTGCTGCGTAAGCAAGGCCTGATAGCGGTCGTGGCTGAAGCGACCGTTGTCCTGCAGCGCCGGGATGCCCATGATCGTTTCCTGCAGCTTGCGGTCGGACGTACCGAGCGCTTGCTTTTGCGCCTGCAGGAACAACACTTGTTGAGCGATCAGGCCGTCGAGCGTCTGTGCGCGCGCCTCGGGCGAATCGAACAAGGCGGTATCGACATTCGGGCCGAAGTTCTGACGCATGCGCGCAAGCTGCTCGCGCTGAGCGTTGTCGAGTTCGCCCTGCGTGATCGTGCGACCTCCGACGGTGGCCACGCCTTGCGTGTTCTGACGCATGCGATCGTAGCCCTGGATGCCGAAGAAGACGAACGACGGCACGATCAGGATCAACAGAATCAACTGCATCAGGCGTTGATGCGAACGGATGAAATCGAACATGGTCTCGTTTCTGGTCGACGCGCTTCACAACTCTGTCTCGCAGCGTCGTGCGGACGCGTGAGACGCAGATAAAAAAAAGGCGAACTAGCGTTCGCCTTCTCGGATTTGGCGGAGTGGACGGGACTCGAACCCGCGACCCCCGGCGTGACAGGCCGGTATTCTAACCAACTGAACTACCACTCCAGAAACTGCCGAATGCATTGCTCGATGAACCACTGCGCAGGTCACCGCACTTCCTTGACGGAACATCGATGCGTAGTCGCCTGGTGGGTGCTGAGAGGCTCGAACTCCCGACCTACGCCTTGTAAGGGCGCCGCTCTACCAACTGAGCTAAGCACCCGCTACGGCTTGCTCACAACGCTTGCCGCATGATGCTCGATTAAGATGCTTACGACCGACCCGCGCTTTCATCCGCGTCGTCACCTGCGGAAAGCGCGCTAGTTTACTGCATCCTTCAAGGCCTTGCCAGCGCGGAACTTGGGAACCTTCGCGGCCTTGATCTTGATCGCCGCGCCGGTCTGAGGATTGCGCCCGGTGCGCGCAGCGCGCTTGCCGACGGTGAAGGTTCCAAAGCCGACCAGAGTCACGCTGCCGTTTTTTTTCAACGTGGTCTTGATTCCCGCAACGACGGATTCAAGCGCCCGTCCAGCGGCCGCCTTCGAGATATCGGCCGACTCGGAGATGTGAGCGATCAACTCTGACTTGTTCATGTACACCCCTTGAAAGGTTGCGGGTTTGTCGCTCGCCAGAGGCGAGCGCGCGGATGTGTGAATGACGTTTTTTGAATGCGGCGCCGTCAGCGCCTCTACCCACTTTCGAGCGAACATTAAGCAATGTGAGGCTGGCGGTGTCAAGACGCAACGACCCTGAATGTGCGCAGAATGCGCGTCATTTTTCCGTGTCTTTTCGATTGCACGATCGCAAAAAAAACGGCATCGAAATGAATACGATGCCGCGCTGATTGCTTGCCGACCGATCCGTGCAGCTTCTTCAGTGCTTGATCAACTTGCCCTCTTCGGCGGCCTGCTCGGCGGGGATCACACGTGCAGCGACCGCCGCATCCGTCACGGCAGCGGCCACCCCGGCGATCGTCGTATCGACGTCTTCGGGCAGTGGCGCGGGCTGGCGCTCGAGCGCGACCTCGAACACGCGGTCGATCCATTTCACCGGAATGATCTCGAGACGGTTCTTCACGTTGTCGGCGATCTCGTGCAGATCCTTGACGTTGTCTTCGGGAATCATCACGGTCTTGATGCCGCCGCGATGCGCCGCGAGCAACTTCTCCTTCAACCCACCGATCGGCAAGATCTCACCGCGCAGCGTGATCTCGCCGGTCATGGCGACATCGGCGCGCACCGGAATCTTCGTCAGGGCCGACACCATCGCGAGCGTGATCGCGGCGCCCGCTGAAGGTCCGTCCTTGGGTGTCGCGCCTTCGGGCGCATGGACGTGCATGTCGCGTTTCTCCCAGGCATCGTCGGGAATGCCCAGACGTCGCGAGCGCGAGCGCACCACCGAACGCGCCGCTTCGACCGACTCCTTCATCACGTCGCCCAGCGACCCGGTGCGTTCGATCTTTCCCTTACCCGGCATCACAGCGACTTCGATCGTCAACAGATCGCCGCCGACCTCGGTCCACGCGAGTCCGTTGACCTGGCCGATCTGATTCGCCTTCTCGGCCATGCCGAAGTTGTAGCGACGCACGCCGAGGAACTTGTCGAGATTGCGAGCGGTGACCTGCACCTTGCCTTCGTGCTTCTTGAGCAGGAGCATCTTCACCACTTTGCGACAGATCTTGGAGATCTCGCGCTCAAGTGCGCGCACGCCCGCCTCCCGCGAGTAGTAGCGAATGATGTCGCGCACCGCGCTCTCGGCGACGTGCAGCTCGTCTTTCTTGACGCCATTGTTCCTGATCTGTTTGGGCAGGAGATAGCGCAACGCGATGTTGACCTTCTCCTCTTCGGTGTAGCCCGAGAGGCGTATCACTTCCATGCGATCGAGCAGCGCCGGCGGAATGTTGAACGAGTTCGACGTCGCGACGAACATCACATCCGACAGATCGAAATCGACTTCGATGTAGTGATCCTGGAACGTGTGGTTCTGCTCGGGGTCGAGCACTTCGAGCAGAGCCGACGCGGGATCGCCACGGAAATCCTGGCCCATCTTGTCGACTTCGTCGAGCAGGAAGAGCGGATTGCGAACGCCCGCCTTGGTCAGGCTCTGCAGGATCTTGCCGGGCATCGAACCGATGTAGGTGCGACGATGACCGCGGATCTCGGCCTCGTCGCGAACGCCGCCCAGAGCCATGCGAACGAACTTGCGATTGGTCGCGCGCGCGATCGATTGCCCGAGCGAAGTCTTGCCCACGCCGGGAGGACCGACCAGGCACAGGATCGGCGCCTTCAGTTTGTCGACGCGCTGCTGAACCGCGAGATATTCGAGGATGCGTTCCTTGACCTTGTCGAGCCCGAAGTGGTCTTCGTTCAAGATCTGCTCGGCCTGCTTCAAATCGTTGGTGACCTTGCTCTTCTTCTTCCACGGCAAACCGACCAGCGTGTCGAGGTAGTTGCGAACGACGGTGGCTTCGGCCGACATCGGCGACATCAGCTTCAACTTCTTCAGCTCGCCATCGGCCTTGGTCTTGGCTTCCTTCGACATGCGCGCGGCCTTGATCTTCTTCTCGAGCTCTTCGATGTCGGCGCCGTCTTCGCCTTCGCCCAACTCCTTCTGGATCGCCTTGACCTGCTCGTTGAGGTAGTACTCGCGCTGGCTCTTTTCCATCTGGCGCTTGACGCGACCGCGGATGCGCTTCTCGACCTGCAGGATGTCGAGCTCGGTTTCGAGCTGCGTGAGCAGATGCTCGAGGCGCTCGGAGACTTTGAACATTTCGAGCACGGCCTGCTTCTGCTCGAGCTTCAACGGCAGGTGCGCGGCGATGGTGTCGGCCAGGCGTCCCGAATCGTCTATACCCGAAAGCGACGTGAGGATCTCGGGAGGAATCTTCTTGTTCAGTTTCACGTACTGGTCGAACTGCTGGACGATCGTTCGGCGCATCGCCTCGAGCTCGGCGTTCTGCTCTTCTTCAGGCGCGACCGGCGTCAAGTCGCAGACGAAGTGCGTGTCGAGCTCTTCGATCTTGTGGATGCGAGCGCGCTGCGCGCCTTCGACCAACACCTTCACGGTGCCATCGGGCAGCTTCAACATCTGCAGGATGTTCGATACGCACCCGATTTCGTAGATGTCTTCGGGCGAAGGTTCGTCCTTCGATGCGGTCTTCTGGGCGACCAGCATGATGCTCTTGCCCGCTTCCATCGCGGTCTCGAGCGCCTTGATCGATTTGGGGCGACCCACGAATAGCGGGATCACCATGTGCGGAAAAATCACCACATCGCGCAACGGCAGAAGCGGCAACTGGATGCGCTCGTCGGACAAGCTGGTGGTCACGGCCATGTTCTTCCTTTCAATACGGATCAGCCGTAGATGATGATCAACGTTCCGGTTGCAAGAGGCGCTTTGTGCGCTCGGAAAGCTGCAAACGCAAAAGCCGCTCATGCACCATACATGAACGGCTTTGCGATTGAAGCCGACTTGAGCGGTACCGCCCGATTGCGGCGGCCCTCCAATTGACGCGCGATGCCCGCGATGAACAGGCTATCGGCGCTTGCTGCAAATACCTTTAGCTCAAGCCGGCAACTTTGGGTTGCTCACCATAAATCAAGAGCGGCTTCACGCCACCGTTGATCTGATTCTCGTCGAGCACCACGCGAACCACGCCCTTGGAGCTGGGCAACTCGAACATCACATCGAGGAGCGCATGCTCGAGCATCGAACGCAAGCCGCGCGCGCCGGTCTTGCGCTTCAACGCTTTCTTCGCGATCGCGAGCAGCGCCGCCGGCCGGATCTCGAGTTCGACGCCTTCCATTGCGAGCAGCTTTTGATACTGCTTGACGAGCGCGTTCTTGGGCTCGACCAGGATCTGGATGAGCGCTTCTTCGTTGAGCTCGTTCAAGGTCGCGACCACCGGGAGCCGTCCAACCAGCTCGGGGATCAAGCCGAACTTGATCAGGTCTTCAGGCTCGACCTCGCGCAACACGTCTCCGACCGCGCGCTCGGACGCGCTTTTTACTTCCGCGCCGAAACCGATGCCGCTCTTCTCCGAGCGATTGCGAATGATCTTCTCGAGACCGTCGAACGCGCCGCCGCAGACGAACAGGATGTTGGTCGTGTCGATCTGCACGAAGTCCTGGTTCGGATGCTTGCGTCCGCCTTGCGGCGGCACCGATGCCATCGTGCCTTCGACCAGTTTCAGGAGCGCCTGCTGCACACCCTCGCCGCTCACGTCGCGCGTGATCGACGGGTTGTCGGACTTACGCGAAATCTTGTCGATCTCGTCGATGTAGACGATGCCCTTCTGCGCCTTCTCGACTTCGTAATTGCAGTTCTGCAAGAGCTTCTGAATGATGTTTTCGACGTCCTCGCCGACGTAGCCGGCTTCGGTCAAGGTCGTCGCATCGGCAATCACAAAAGGAACGTTCAGCAAACGAGCGAGCGTCTGCGCGAGCAGCGTCTTGCCCGAGCCGGTCGGGCCGACGAGAAGAATGTTGCTCTTGGCCAATTCCACATCGTCCTTCTTGGACATGTGCTTGAGGCGCTTGTAGTGGTTGTAGACCGCTACAGCCAAGGTTCGCTTGGCGACGTCTTGACCGATGACGTATTGATCCAGGCTGGTCTTGATCTCGCTGGGCACCGGCAAATCCGACTTGCTGGTCTTGGCGGCGCTGCCGTCGGCGGGGACTTCATCCCGGATGATGTCGTTGCAAAGCTCGATGCATTCGTCGCAGATGAACACCGACGGCCCAGCGATGAGTTTCTTTACTTCGTGCTGGCTTTTGCCACAGAACGAACAGTAAAGAACCTTCTCGCCTGAGGCGCCCTTTTTGTCTGCCATGTGTGTGCTTTTGGGGGTGGTGAGCGATGCTGCCATCGCATCATAGATCAACTGAAACGACCGTACTCCGCAAGAAAAAGGCCCGAAAACGGGCCTTTGACGGTGCTGGTCGGGCGCCTTTCGGCACTCTCTGTAAACGCCTTCCTCAGGCGCGCTTGTCCAGCACCTGGTCGATGAGGCCGTATTCCTTGGCC
>JBBRQU010000047.1:0-11395 GCA_038225855.1 Burkholderiales bacterium
ATCTTCCCAGATCACCGGCCCGTCCTTGCTTTCGATGCACTCGCTCGCGACGCCGGGACCCATCACTTCGGACAGCCCGTAGATATCGACCGCATCGAGCCCGGCGCGCGCTTCGATGTCGCGCCGCATCGCTTCGGTCCACGGCTCGGCGCCGAAGATACCGATCTTCAATGAACTCGCTTTCGCATCCATCCCCTGGCGCTCGAACTCTTCGACGATCACCTGCATGTAGCTTGGCGTGACCATGATGATGTCGGGCTTGAAGTCGACGATCAGTTGCACCTGTTTTTCGGTCTGGCCGCCCGACATCGGAATCACCGTGCAGCCCAGACGTTCCGCGCCGTAATGCGCGCCGAGGCCGCCGGTGAAGAGGCCGTAGCCGTAGGCGACGTGAACCATGTCGCCGCGCCGTCCGCCCGCCGCGCGGATCGAGCGCGCGACAAGATCGGCCCAAGTGTCGATGTCGTTTTGCGTATAGCCGACAACGGTCGGCTTGCCGGTCGTACCCGATGAGGCGTGGATGCGCACGATCTGCTCGCGCGGCACCGCGAACATGCCGAACGGATAGTTTTCGCGCAGGTTCTTCTTGGTGGTGAAGGGAAACTTCGCGAGGTCCGCGAGTTCCCTCACGGCGTCGGGATGCACGCCCGCTGCATCCCAGGTCTTGCGATAGTGGGGAACGTGTTCGTAGGCGTGCGCGAGCGTCGCGCGCAAACGCGACAACTGCAGCGCGACGATCTCGTCGCGGCTCGCGCGCTCGATCGGCTCGAGGTCTTGCGGCGCAGGCTGCGGCGATGGCTTCATGACGGGCATGTTCGCGATCCTATGCGGCGCCGTCGCGCACGGCGGACTTGCCCTTGATCGTGTACGAGCGTCCGCGAAAGATCGCGATGCGTTGGTTGCGCTGATTGGTGACGATCGCGTCGTAGACGCCGGTGCGTCCGGCCTTCGAGACTTCCTCGCAGCGCGCGGTCAGCACATCGCCGAGCCGGGCCGGCGCGAGCAAATCGGCGCTGAACCCCGATGCAACCGTGAGTTCGTTGTACGAATTGCACGCGAACGCAAACGACGAATCGGCGAGCGTCGCAATCAGTCCGCCGTGACAGATGTCGTGGCCGTTGAGCATGTCTTCGCGCACCGTCATCGTCAGCGTCGCGCCGCCGGGAGTCACGTCGACGACCTCCATGCCCAGGGCGCGAGTCGCACGGTCGTTGACGAGCATGCCCTTGCGGACGTGATCTGCGATTTGCTGCGGGGATCGGTCGGTCATGGAACGACGTCGTGGATGCGGGTGAGTACCGGCGCATTGTATTCCCGACCGATCGGTCGGTCAATCGAATGAGGAACCAATGAGCGAAACTTCTGCCGCGGACTTTCAGCCGAACCGATTCCACTATCCTCAGTGTCTCCCCGGCGCAGCCGGGGCCCAATTTGCTTTTTCGCCACTGACCTGAAACTTGCACCCCGGCCTTAGCCGGGGCGACGGCTACGCTTGCTTGCTCCCGTCACTTGTTCGGCGAAGGACCAACCGGTTGCGACGGTGGAGCGGCGTAAGGTGAAGCCGCAGGTGACACGACCGGCATCGCCGCCGCGGCCGGCCCCGACCCGATGATCGTCAAGCCCTGCGCCGCAGGGCGCGAGGCGGGCAGGCGAAACACCTGACGCGCGCCGCCCGATTCGAGTTCGATTTCGTCGGCGTGAATCGCGGTCACGCGCCGGCCGTCGAGCGTGTCGCCCACGCGATAGACGCGCGGCGTCTGGCCATCGACGCTCACGATCACGCTGCCTCGACCGCTGGCATCGGCGACGATGCCGAGTGCGCGCACATTGTCCGAGAGCACGCCCGGTCGACGCGAGCCGAACAGGCGCGCGCTGGCGAGCACTTCTTCGACGCGGCCGCCACCGGCCGCCATGCTCGCGCTCGCCGCCGGCGGCGTGGCGATCGATTCGCCGCGCAACATGCGCACCGCCCACAGCGCGATCACGCCGCAGAGAATCAACGCGAGGATCAGTTCGACGAGGCGCGGGAGTCGTTGCATCGAAACCATGGGGAGGGCGATCACGTAAACGGGGTCAGTCGGCTTTGGCACGAGGTCGATGTTGCAGTCTCGACGCGAAGGCGTCATGACCGAACGCTGCATAATACTAGCCACACGCAAGCCGCTGCACGAACCGCTTTCTATCCTTCGTCGATGGAGACATTTTTGAATCACGCCTTTCGTGCGAACGCGCGATATCCACTTCCTAGTGCGCGTCATCTTTCAAGTCCCGGCGGCTTTACGCTCGTCGAGATCATGGTCGTCGTCGCCATCCTCGGCATCCTCGCCGCGCTGATCGTTCCCAAGATCATCGGGCGCTCCGACGACGCGCGCATCGTCGCGGCGCGACAGGACGTGGCCACGCTGGTCGCGGCGCTCAAGCTCTATCGCCTCGACAACCAGCGCTACCCGACCACCGATCAGGGATTGAAGGCGCTCGTGGAAAAGCCCACGGTCGATCCGATTCCCAACAACTGGAAGGCCGGCGGCTACCTCGACAAGCTCCCCAAGGACCCGTGGAGCAATGCCTACCAGTACCTGCAGCCGGGCGTGCATGGCGAGATCGACATCTATTCGCTCGGCGCCGACGGTCAGCCCGGAGGGACCGGCAACGACGCCGACATCGGGTCGTGGGACCTGTGATCACCGGGACGCGCGGTAGGTTGTTTCGTCCGCGCGCGCAGCGTGCGCAGTGTGCGCAGTCTGGCTACACGCTGGTCGAGCTGCTGGTCGTGCTGGTCGTCATCGGCATCATGCTCGGCCTGGTCTCGCTGTCGCTGGCGCCCGATCCCCAGGCGAAATTGAAACGCGATGCCGAGCGCCTCGAGACGCTGTTCGCGCTCGCCGCCGAAGAAGCGCAGCTCTCTTCGCATCCGATCGCGTGGCGCGGCGACGAGAAGGGCTACGCGTTCTTTCGTCGCGAGCGCGAAGGCTGGCGCGCGATGGAAGGCGACGCGCAATTCAGGGCGCGGACCTGGGACGTGGCGCCGATGCGCCTGACCTTGGCCGCAAGCGATGTGCTGCGCTGGGACGTGCGTTCCAGCGCTTCCGCAAATATCGCCGATGACGGCGGCGCCTCGCTCGCGTTTCCGCGCGACGGCCTGCAGCCCGCGTTCACGCTCACGCTCGAAGCCGACGGCAAGACCGTCGTGTTGAAGAGCGATGGCGTGGGCCGCTACTGGGTCGAGTCGGGCGCATGAACCGCACGAAGGGCTTCACGCTGATCGAAGTGCTGATCGCGCTCGTCATCGTCTCGCTGGTGCTGGCCGCGTCGATGCGCGCGGGCGGCACGATGATCGTGACGCAGGATGCCCTGAGGCGCGCTACCCTGGCCGGCTGGAGCGCGGAGAACCGGCTCGCCGAGGTGCGGCTCGCGCGCGTGTTTCCGGCCGTCGGCGTGAACGAGTCGCCGTGTCCGCAGATCGATATCGCGATGGTGTGCGTCGTCGAAGTCCGCACCACGCCCAACCCCGCGATGCGCCGCATCGACGTGCGCGTATACGAGGCCGTCGATCGCAATCGACAACTCGCGCATCGCCTGTCGTTCCAGTCGAGCCTGCCATGACGCTTCGGATCGCTTCGCGCGACGCGGGCTTCACGCTGCTGGAGTTGATCGTGGCCGCCGGCATCCTCGCGCTGATCGCGGTCTTCTCGTGGCGCGGTCTCGACCAACTGCTGCGCGAACGCGAGGCGATCGCCAGCTCGCAGGAAAGCATCGATGCCATGCAGCGCTCGTTCGCGCGCATCGAGCGCGATGCGATGCTGGCGCGCGACGCGCGCATCGACGACAGCGGCGCGCTGCGTCTGGTCTCGGCGGGCAATGCCGGCGTCGACTATCGCCTGTCCAACGGCGCGCTCACACGCAGCGTCGATGGCGCCGATGGAATCGATGGAAGCGCGGCGATGATCCTGCAGACGGGCGTCGCGAAGCTCGTGATCGAAGCGTGGACGTCGGGCGCCAAGGGCGGCTGGGTTCGCGTCAAGGGACTCGCGGCCGAGCCGCTCCCGCCGCTTGCGCAGCCGTCGCAACAGCCGCGACCGGGAAGCGCTGCGGCAACCCTTCCGAATGCCGGTACGCCATCGTCCGCACCCGCCGCGAACAGCACTGCACCGAACGTGGCTTCCGCGACCGCCAGCGCCAACGCCGGCCCGGGACCGCTGAACGCACTCGGCCAACCCCTCGTCGCCGCGGCGACCGGCATACGCCTGTCGATCGCGCGCATCGACGGAACCGAAGTGGTCCGAGTCTTCCTGATCGGTAGCGGCGGATGAGGCTGCCTGCAAGCCGCCTGCAACGCGGCGTCGCCATCATCACGGCGCTGGTCGTGGTTGCGGCAGCCACCGTCGCCGTGTCGGCAATGATGTGGCGTCAATCGATCGCGGTGCGCAAGCTCGAGAATCAGGACGCGCTCGGTCAGGCGCGCTGGCTCGCGCGCTCGTCGCTCGAATGGGCGCGCCTCATCCTGCTGCAGGATGCGCGCACGTCCGCGGTCGATCATCTCGGTGAGATCTGGGCCGTCCCTCTCGCCGAAACACGCGTCACCGACGACCTCGCGGCTTCGCAGACTGCGTCGTCCGCGAGTCGCGACACGACGCCGTCGCCCTTCGCCGACAACGACGCGGCTTTCGTGTCGGGCCGCATGCGCGATGCGCAGTCGCGCATCAATCTGACCGGGCTGTCCAATGGCGAACAGATCGACGAGCAGCGCTTGGCCACCCTGTCGCGCCTGCTTTCCGTCGTCGGCGCGAAGACCGAACTCGCGAAGATCATCGCCGAGCGCATGGGCAGCGCTCCGAGGCCCGAGAGCTTCGACAGTCTCGCGAAAGAGCTGATTGCCTCGGACGTGCTCGACGCGGCGACCGCCGATCGTCTGCGACCCTACCTCGACGTGCTGCCGGCGCCGACGCCCGTGAACCTCAACACCGCACCCCCCGAGGTGCTTGCGGCATGCATCCCGGATCTGCCGCTGGACGCGGCGCGCGCGCTCGCGCGCAGTCGCGACCAGGCCTGGTTCAACCAGGTCGGCGATGTGGCCGCGCGTCTGCCGGGCACGAGCGGCCAGGTCTCTGTAAGCCATGTGTCGGTCAGCTCGAACTTCTTCGAAGTCGACGGACGCGTGCGCGTCGGCCGCGCCGAGATCGAGGTCGTCGCGTTGATCGAGCGCGAGCCCAATGGCACGACGCGTGTACGCTCCTACGTGGAGCGCTGATAGGCAACGTATCGAACGATCAAAAAGGACATCCGATGAGGCATGCGTTTTGAAGCGCGGCGAACCGGCGGGCCGATTGCACTGGCCGCGCGAAGGGGTGGCGATCCGCGTGCCGCCGCGACGCCTCGGGACCCATGTGCCGGGAGCCGCGGCAGGCGAGTCTGCAAGCTGCGAGGTGATCGCATTTGCGGGAACGCACGCTGAGCCCGCGCGCGCCGTCGCGTGGGACGCGCTCGCCACGGCGTTGCCGCGCGGTACGCGCGTGGTGCTGCTGGTCGCCGCCGAGGACGTGTCTTTCACAAGGGCCGACGTGCCGCCGCTGTCGGGCATGCGGCTGCGCGAAGCGCTGCCCAATCTCGTCGAAGAACAGACCGTCGGCGACGTCGCCGCCTTGCATGTCGCGCTCGGACAGGACGAGGGGCAAGATGCAGGCGGCAAACGCATGCTCGCGGTGATCGATCGCCATTGGCTGGCGGCGATGCAGGTCGATATCGTGCGCGCCGGTCATCGCGTCGCGGCGATCGTTCCCGAGTCCCTCGCGGTGCCGCTGGCCGACGGCGCGTGGTCACTCGCGGCCGTGGGTGCGTCGGCGAAGCCGGGATCGGCCGCGCTCTTGTGCGCGCACCTCTGGTTACGCAGCAGCGCGCAACAGGCGATTCCTCTTTCCGACGATGCCTCGAGCGCAATCGCCACCGTCGGCGCGCTCGCGCGGCAGGCAACAGGGGGTTTGCGTCCACGGCAACTCGATCTCTATGCAACGCCGTCGGCGAAGGCCGACGCGAAGCTGGTCAGCGAGGCGATCGCGTCGTCGCTTGCGGTGCCGTTGAACGATGCGGGCGGCGATCCGTTCGTCGAGTGGCTCGCCCGGCGCGGACACGAGGGCGCTTACGGCGCTCCGGTGTCGATGCTCGCATTCGACGGCGGGCAAGGCGGCCGGGACGTCTGGGCGCGCTGGCGCATCGCGGCCGCGCTGGTCTTGGCGATCCTCGCCGTGCAGATCGTAGGCATGCAATGGCAATGGGCCGGCCTGAAGCGCGAAGCGGGCGCATTGCGCGACGAGCAGAACAGGAGCTTGACGACCGCCTTTCCCGATACCCGCGTCGTCCTCGACGCGCCCCTGCAGATGTCGCGCAGCCTCGCATCTCTGCGCGCATCGTCGGGACGCAGCGACCCCACCGACTTCAGCATGATGATGGCCGCTGCGGCTCGCATCTTCGCCGCCTTGCCGTCGAATGCGCTGCGCGGAGCGGACTACGATGCGCGCACGTTGCGGCTGCGTTTCGCGCCCGGCATGGCGAGCGCGTCCGACGAACGCGAGCGCTTGATCGCGCAGGCGTCGCAGGAAGGTTATGTGCTGCGCTTCGAATCCGGCACGACGCAGGGCGCGAACACGGCAGGCGAATCGATCGCGAGCATGAAGACCAAGGGAGGCGCGTGATATGAGCAGCGTGTATTCCTCCGAGAGCAAGATCGATGCTTCGGCGCGCGGCAATGCCCTGGTCGCGTGGTGGCGCCAGCTCGCCATGCGCGAGCGCGGCCTGATGATCTTCGGCGTCGCAGTGCTCGTGCTCGGGATCGGCTACCTGCTGCTGTGGGAGCCCGCGGCGGCAGGTATCCGCAAGCTCCAGGCCGATCTGCCGCAGTTGCGCGGGCAGTCTGCTTCGTTGCGCACGATGGCCGACGAAGCACAACGACTGCGCGCGGCCGGCGGCAACACGACCCCGATCGCGCCCGACGATCGCGTGGCCGCGGTCCGTCGCTCGCTCGAGCGGTCCGGCCTCTCGCGGGGCGGCGCCAACGCGAATGACGCGAGCACGGCATCGAGCGGATCCGCCCCGACACTGACTGTCAACGGCGCGATCGCAAGCGCGAGCGTGAGTGTTGCGCCGACCTCGCGCATCGAGCCGCCCGAGGTGGCGACCGAAGCCAACGGTCGCGTGCGCGTGCG
This sequence comes from Burkholderiales bacterium, assembly GCA_038225855.1. Taxonomy (GTDB): domain Bacteria; phylum Pseudomonadota; class Gammaproteobacteria; order Burkholderiales; family Burkholderiaceae_D; genus CAHJXF01. Next base: position 7,197 of record JBBRQU010000047.1, read on the forward strand.
ATTCGCCAACGTCGACTACGGCGCGTGGGTGGCCTGGCTCGCGACGACCGAGAGCGAACTCGCGGCGCGCGCTCTACGCGTCTCGGTTGCGGCGCTCGCACCCAATGGGCCGGTCGGCCACGTGCGCGCGGAGGCAGTGCTCGACTGGACCGCGCCAGCGTCGTCAGCATCCGCATCGGCATCCGCGGCCGCATCGCTGCCTGCCCCGCCGCCTGTCTCGTCCGCGCGGCCGTGATGTCGCTGGCGATGCCGCGCGAGCGAGCGAATTGGACGTGGACTTCGCGCATCGTTGCGGTCGTCGTCGGTTTCGTGGTCGTGATTGCGGTCATCGTTGCGACCGCACCGGCCAACTGGCTTGCACGTTTTATCGCCGCACGCACGCAAGGGCGTGTGCTGCTGGCCGATGCGCGCGGCACGATCTGGTCGGGCAATGCGGTGCTCGCGCTCGGCGCGCGTCAAGTCCGCGATGAAAGCGCCCATGAAAACGACGACAGGAACGCCGACGCGGCGCGCGATGCCGACGCGCGTCTCGCGTTGCCGGGACGCGTCAACTGGACGCTCGAATTCACGGCGATGCTGGCGCCGATTCTGCATCTGACGCACGATGGCGTGCTGCTGCAGCCGTTGGAAATGCGTTACGCGAGCCAGGGACTGGCGATCGGCGCCGGGGCCGCGCAGGTCCCGGCGTCGCTGCTGCGCGCGGTCGGCACACCATTGAATACACTGCGGCCCGAAGGTCGCTGCACGTTGCGCTGGAACGCGTTGCACATCGATCAAGGCGGCGCGTTGATCGGCGACGGCATGTTGCGCATCGATGGTCTCGAGCTGGCGGTCAGCCCGGTCAAGCCGCTGGGTGACTATCGCGTGACTTGGGCCGGCGCAGCGAACGGCCTGACGTGGCAAATCGCGACCGAGCACGGGCCGCTCGAATTGCGGGGCGGTGGCAGCGTGTCAGGTGCGCGGGTGCAGATGCACTTGACGGCGAAGGTCGCGGCCGATGCCCCGCCCGCCGTCGTCGCGCAACTGAAAACGCTGCTCGATGCGATCGGCACGCATGGCGGGACCGAGGCCGTGATTGAAACGGGCGGCAGCGGATGATTTGCAACGTGGATGCCAATTGCGGCATCGCTTCAAAGAAGGCAGAACCCATGGTGAAGCATCGAATTTCGCGGCGTACGGCTGGCGGCGCGCGCGCTTCGCATCGGCGTATCCCGTCGATCGCAGCGTCGACCGCGGCATCGTTCACGGCGGCAGTCGCGGCAGCATTCTTCGCGAGCGTTCTCGCGCCCGTCAACGATGCGTACGCGCAAGGCGGAGACAAGGCCGCGAAGGCCGCGCGCGCCAGGGTGAGCGCCCCCGAGGATCGCGTCTCCCTCAATTTCGTCGGCGCCGACATCGAGTCGGTGATCCGCGCGATGGGCCAGTATCTCAAACGCGACTTCATCGTCGATCCGCGCGTGAAGGGCACGGTCAATCTCACAACCGAGCAACCGGTGACGCGCGCCGAGGCGTATCGCCTGCTGCTCACGGCGCTGCGCTTCCAGGGCTTCACGATCGTCGACTCGGGCGGCGTGTACAAGGTCTTGCCCGAAGCCGACGCCAAGTACGCGGGCGGCCCGATACAGATCGCACGCGGCGCGCCGCGCGGCGACGGCATTCGTGGCGACCAGATCGTCACGCAGATCTTTCGCCTGAACTACGAGTCGGCGTCGAACATGGTCAACATGCTGCGGCCTCTGGTGACCGCGAACAATCCGATCACCGTCAACCCCGGCAACAACTCGATCGTCATCACCGACTACGCCGACAACCTGCAGCGCATCGGCCGCATCATCGCGGGGGTCGATACGCCGCCTTCGGCCGACGGCGACGTGGTGCCCCTGCAATACGCGCTCGCAGTCGATGTGGCGCCGCTGGTGCAGCGCTTGGTCGAACCCGCGCAGGGCGGGGCGACCGATCCCGGTCAACGTGTGACGGTGCTCGCCGATCCGCGCACCAACACCATCGTGCTGCGCGCCACCAGTCCGGCGCGCATCGCTTCGGCGAAAGGCTTGATCGCGCGCCTGGACGTGCCCACCGCGACCGCGGGCAACATCCACATCGTCAACCTGAAAAACGCCGAAGCCGGGAAACTCGCGCAGGTTCTGCGTTCCGTCATTTCGGGAGACAGCTCGGCGCTGTCGCCGAACTCGTCGTCGGGTTCGTTCGCGTCCTCGGCCGCAGGTACGGCCAACCCCATCGGTCTGCAACAGAATCAGTTGAGCTCGCCGCCACCGGGCGTGCCTACCGGCGCCGCGCCGAGCAGCTATGGCAACCAGTCGTCGCTCGGCTCGACCGCATCGACGATTTCGAATCCGTTCAGCTCGACTTCGACAGGTGCGGGCTCGGCAGGCGGCGGCTTCATACAAGCCGATGCCGCGACCAACTCGCTGATCATCACCGCACCCGATCCGATCTATCGCAATCTGCGCGCGATCATCGAAAGCCTCGACGTGCGCCGACCGCAGGTCTATATCGAAGCGCTGATCGTCGAAGTCACGGCCGATCGTGCGGCCGAGTTCGGCATCCAGTGGCAGGACTTCACCGGCATCAACAAGAGCGGCACCAACGTCATCGGCGGCACCAACTTCGGCGGAGTCGGCACCAATATCATCTCGTCATCGATCAACCCGGGTTCGGTCGGGCAGGGACTCAACTTCGGCATCGTGCGAGGCACCGTCAACATCCCCGGCATCGGCGTGATCACCAACCTCGGCCTGCTCGCGCGCGCGCTCGAGACCGACAGCAACGCCAACATCCTCTCGACGCCGAATCTGCTAACGCTCGACAACGAAGAGGCGCAGATCATCGTCGGCCAGCAGATTCCGTTCGTGACCGGCCAGTACGCGCAAACCGGCGGCGCCAACTCGGTCACGCCGTTTCAGACCATCGAGCGCCGGGACGTCGGTCTCACGTTGAAGATCAAACCGACCATCGCCGACAACGGCACCGTGAAGCTCCTCATCTATCAGGAGGTCTCGAGCATCGTGAACGCGACGCTCTCGTCGCCGTCGGGACCGACGACCAACAAGCGCGCGATCGCAACCGTGATCCAACCCGAGGACGGCCAGATCGTCGCGCTCGGCGGATTGATCCAGGACAACGTGCAGAACGGTGCGAGCCAGGTACCGATCCTGGGCGACATTCCCTATGTCGGCGGGCTGTTTCGCTATCGGACGCGGACGCGGACGAAGACCAACTTGATGGTCTTTCTGCGCCCGCATATCCTGCGCGATTCGAACGCCAACGGCATCTTCGCGGACAAGTACGACTTGATGCGCAAGGTGCAGATCGAGTCGCAGCCCGCGCCTTCGTCGGTCCTGCCCGACTTCCCCGGTTCGGTGATTCCGCAGCGCGACGTGGTGCCTCCTGCCGGTACGCTCGAACCTTTCAAGGCGCCGATGACGACGCCGGCGGCGCCGAACAAGGCGCCTGCGGATCCGGCGACGTCATCGTCCACGCCGTCCGGAAAGCAATGAGCGCAGAGCGCTTCGGTACCGCGCAGGCTGCCGATCCTTCGGCGGCCTTGACCGCGTCGGCGTCCATCATCCCGCGCGACATTCGCGTCGCGCGCGAAGTGCCGTATGCGTTCGCGCGCGATCATCAGGTGCTCGTCACGCGTCACGACGACAACGATGCCTCGGTCCCGCGCTCGGTGTGGATCAGCGACGCGACCTCGCCGCTCGCGATCGCCGAATTGCAGCGCGCGCTCGGCCAGGTGCGCGTCGTCGAAGTGCCGCGCATGGTGCTTGAAAAAGCAATTGCGAGAGCCTATGCGACCGATGACGGCGCCTCGGCTCGCGTGGTCGACGAGGTCGATGCCTCGCTCGATCTGTCGCGCCTGATGCAGGACGTGCCCGAGATCGAAGACCTGCTCGAAGCCGAGGACAACGCACCCGTGATCCGGCTCATCAACGCGCTCTTCACCGAGGCCGCGAAGGAGGGCGCGTCCGACATTCACCTCGAGCCTTTCGAGACGCATTCGGTGGTGCGCTTTCGCGTCGACGGCACGCTGCGCGACATCGTGCGGCCGCGACGGCAACTGCATTCGGCGCTGATCTCGCGCATCAAGATCATGGCGAATCTCGACATCGCCGAGAAGCGCCTGCCGCAGGACGGTCGCATCGCGCTGCGCGTCGCGGGGCGTCCGCTCGACGTGC
>JBBRQU010000048.1:0-9771 GCA_038225855.1 Burkholderiales bacterium
CCGGTCAGGCCCTTCATGGGATTGGGCTTCTGATGCTTCTTGACGACGTTGATGCCCTCGACCAGCAGGTGGGTTGCATCCAGACGCAACAGCACGGTGCCGCGCTTGCCCTTGTCCTTGCCGGTGATGACGATGACCTCGTCACCCTTCTTGATCTTGTTCATGGCCATGCCTAGTCTGTCTCGAGTTTTGAAATGCGGCTTCAGAGCACTTCGGGGGCGAGCGAAACGATCTTCATGAACTTTTCGGTGCGCAGTTCGCGCGTGACCGGTCCGAAGATGCGCGTGCCGATCGGCTCGAGCTTGTTGTTGAGCAGAACGGCGGCATTGCCGTCGAACTTCACGAGCGAGCCATCGCTGCGGCGAACGCCCTTGGCGGTGCGAACCACGACGGCGTTGTAGATCTCGCCTTTCTTGACGCGTCCGCGCGGGGCCGCGTCTTTCACGGTGACCTTGATGATGTCGCCGATGCTCGCGTAGCGACGCTTCGAGCCACCCAGCACCTTGATGCACAACACTTCGCGCGCACCGGTGTTGTCGGCTATTTCGAGCCGCGATTCCGTCTGAATCATTTTTTTCTCTGTCCCAACTTGATCCGCGACACCGAGGCGTCGTTGCGGTCAGTCTTGGTCCCGTCAGGGTTGAGTCGGCGGCGACGCTGAGTTGTCGCGCGCGCTTCGTGAAAATTGCTGGTACCGCTTGCCGTCATCGTCCGCTGCTGCAAATCCGTTCACGCGTCAAACGCGGAATCCGGAAAAGCCAGCGAGTATAGCAGAGCACATCGAAAGATCAACCTGCCCGGTGAAAATCAAATGACGCGCGCGGCTTCCACGAGACGTGTGACCGTCCATGCCTTGGTCCGCGAGATCGGACGCGTCTCGGCGATTTCGACCATGTCGCCTTCGTTGTACTGATTGGTCTCGTCGTGCGCGTGATACTTGCGCGAGCGGACCATGAACTTGCCGTAGAGCGGATGCTTGACGCGACGCTCGACCAGGACGGTCACGGTCTTGTTCATCTTGTTGCTCACGACCTTGCCGACCAGGGCGCGCTGCAGGTTCGCGCTCTTTGCCTCTTCGCTAGTGTCTTCACTGACACTACCAATAGGGGATTCGATTACAGATGATTCATCGTTCATTGCTGTTCCGCCTTCTTCTTCGTCGCATGTGCCACAGCGTTAGGCGACGCCTTTTCGGTCATCACCGTGCGCACGCGAGCGATGTCGCGACGCACCTTCTTCAGTTGACTGGTGTTGGACAACTGCTGGGTCGCAATCTGCATGCGCAGACCGAATTGGGCCTTCAATAACTCAGTCAGTTCCTTGCCCAGCGCATCGCCATCCTTGCTGCGCAGTTCAGTGGCTTTCATCTCAACGTCCTTTGTTCATTCAGCGTCACGTGCCGACCTGGCGGATGACGAAGGTGGTCGAAATCGGCAGCTTGGCCGCGGCGAGGCGGAACGCCTCGCGCGCCAGCGTCTCGTCGACACCGTCCATTTCGTAGAGCACTTTGCCGGGTTGAATCTCGGCCACGTAATACTCCACGCTTCCCTTGCCGTTGCCCATCCGCACTTCGGCAGGCTTTTGGGATATTGGCTTGTCGGGAAAAATACGGATCCAGATGCGGCCGCCGCGCTTGATGTGGCGGGTCATCGCGCGACGAGCGGCTTCGATCTGACGCGCCGTGAGACGTCCGCGCCCGACGGCCTTGAGGCCGAACTCGCCGAACGACACCGAAGCGCCGCGCGTGGCCTTGCCCTTGTTGCGGCCCTTCTGTTCCTTGCGATATTTTCTGCGTGCCGGTTGCAGCATGATTATTCTCCAGCCTTCTTGACGGCATCCTTGGGCGCAGCGTCCTTGGCGGCGGCGTCCTTGGTGGGGTCCTTAGGCGCGGCCGCCTTGCGCACACGCTTGACCACCGGCGTCTTGGGTGCGTCGGCAGCGGGCGCCGCGTCTGCTGCCGGCCTGACGGCTTGAGCAGTCGCATCGCCTTCGATCTTGCGGGGCGGGCGGCCGCGCGTACCGGGGGGCGCACGACGACCAGGACGACGATCTTCACGATCGCCTTCGGGCACCACGACGGCGGGTACCTCATTGGCGGCAAGACGATCGCCCTTGTACACCCATACCTTGATGCCGATCGCACCGTAGGTGGTCTGCGCTTCGCCGAAGCCATAGTCGATATCGGCGCGCAGCGTGTGAAGTGGAACGCGGCCTTCGCGATACCACTCGGTCCGTGCGATCTCGATGCCGTTCAAGCGACCCGACGACATGATCTTGATGCCCTGCGCGCCCAGACGCATGGCGTTCTGCATCGCGCGCTTCATGGCGCGGCGGAACATGATGCGTTTCTCGAGTTGCTGCGCGATCGAATCGGCGATCAGTTGGGCGTCGATCTCGGGCTTGCGGATTTCTTCGATGTTGACGTGCACCGGCACGCCCATGCGCTTTTGCAGCTCGATCTTGAGCGACTCGATGTCCTCGCCCTTCTTGCCGATCACGACGCCGGGGCGCGACGAGTAGATCGTGATGCGTGCGTTCTTGGCGGGACGCTCGATGACGACGCGACCGACCGACGCATTCTTCAGCCGCTTCTTGAGGAACGCGCGAACGCGCAGATCCTCGTTCAACATGCTCGCGAAATTGACGTTGCCCGCGTACCACTTCGAGCTCCAATTGTGCGTGACCGCGAGTCGAAAGCCGGTCGGATTTATTTTTTGTCCCATCGTGCTTCCTCAGTGTCTTCCACGTGCAGGCGTGTCGTCCGCGACCGTGATCGCGATGTGGCAGGTCTGCTTTTCGATCTGATTGCCGCGACCCTTGGCGCGCGCCGACGTACGCTTGAGCGACGTGCCCTTGTCGACCGTGATCAACGACACGCGCAACTCATCGATGTCGGCTCCATCGTTGTGCTCGGCATTGGCGATCGCCGACTCGAGCACCTTCTTGATGATCGTGGCTGCCTTCTTCGGGCTGAACGCGAGAACGTTCAATGCCTGATCGACCGGCTTGCCGCGGATCTGGTCGGCGACCAGACGGGTCTTCTGGGCCGATATGCGCACGCCGCGCAATAACGCTCTGGTTTCCATTTCGGCTGTTCCTTATTTCTTGACGGCCTTGCGATCCGCGGCGTGACCCTTGAAGGTCCGCGTCAACGCGAATTCACCGAGCTTGTGGCCGACCATGTTTTCCGAGATGTACACCGGTACGTGCTGACGGCCGTTGTGCACGGCGATCGTGAGGCCGACGAAGTCGGGCATCACGGTCGAGCGACGCGACCAGGTCTTGATCGGACGCTTGTCGCCCGACGACTTGACGGCGTCGACCTTGTGCACCAGATGCGCATCGACGAACGGGCCCTTCTTTGCTGAACGAGTCATCGCATTTCCTTAACTACGGTCCTTACTTCTTGTAGCGACGCTGCACGATCATGCCGGTCGTACGCTTGTTGCGACGCGTGCGGTAACCCTTGGTCTTGGTTCCCCATGGGCTGACCGGATCGCGGCCTGCGGCGGTCTTGCCTTCACCACCGCCATGCGGGTGATCCACCGGGTTCATCGCAACGCCACGAACGGTCGGTCGCACACCGCGCCAACGTACCGCACCGGCCTTGCCGATCTGGCGCAGGCTGTGTTCTTCGTTGCCGACTTCACCGATGGTCGCGCGGCACTCGATATGCACCTTGCGGATTTCACCCGAGCGCAGGCGCACCTGCGCGTAGGTGCCTTCACGCGCGAGCAGCATCACCGAGGCGCCGGCCGAACGCGCCATCTGCGCGCCCTTGCCGGGCAGCATCTCGATGCAATGGATCGTGGTGCCCACCGGAATGTTGCGGATCGGCAGCGTGTTGCCTGCCCTGATCGGCGCTTCCGAACCCGACATCAATTGCGTGCCCACCGACACGCCTTTGGGCGCGATGATGTAGCGCCGCTCGCCGTCCGCGTACAACAGCAACGCGATGTTGGCCGATCGATTCGGGTCGTACTCGAGACGCTCGACCTTGGCGGCGATGCCGTCCTTGTCGTTGCGCTTGAAATCGATGAGGCGGTACGGCTGCTTGTGACCGCCGCCCAGGTGGCGCGTGGTGATGACGCCCCGGTTGTTGCGGCCGGCCGACTTCGACTGGCTTTCGGTCAGGCTGTCGAGCGGCCGACCCTTGTACAGGTCGGCATGCACGACCTTGACCATGCCGCGACGGCCCGGCGATGTCGGTTTGACTTTGACGAGTGCCATGATTACTTGGCCTCCGCGGAGAAGTTGATTTCCTGGCCCGGCGCGAGGCTGACGAAGGCTTTCTTCACATCGCTGCGCCGACCCATGACCTTGCCCGAGCGCTTCTTCTTGCCCTTCTGAACGAGCATCTGCACGGACTCGACCTGGACCTTGAAGATCATCTCGACGGCAGCCTTGACTTCGGGCTTGGTCGCATTGGGCACGACGCGAAACAGCACCTGTTCGCGCTTGTCGGCGATGAAGGTGGCCTTCTCTGAAACGATCGGGGCCAGCAGCACTTGGTACAGACGGTCGACCTGGTGGACGCCGCGGGGTGTGGTGAAGGTTTTCATCCGAGCATCTCCTCGATTTTCGCGATCGCCGACCGCGTGAGGATCACGTTCTTGTACTGGACCAGCGATACCGGATCGGCGTGGCGCGGCTCGACGATCAGCACGCCCTGCAGATTGCGCGACGCGAGCAACAGGTTCTCGTCGACCGCATCGGTAATCACGAGCGTCGAGGAAGCGACGCCGTAGCTTTTCAACAGATCGGCGAGCAGCTTGGTCTTCGGTGCATCGACCGCGAAGCTCTCGACGACCGAGAGGCGACCTTCGCGCGCAAGCTGCGAAAGGATCGAGCACACGCCGGCGCGATACATCTTCTTGTTGATCTTGTGCGTGAAGTTTTCGTCGGGCAGGTTCGGGAAGATGCGACCACCGCCGCGCCATAGCGGCGACGAGGCCATACCTGCACGCGCGCGGCCGGTGCCCTTCTGGCGCCACGGCTTCCTGGTGCTCTTGGCGATATCGCTGCGACCCTTCTGCGCCCGATTGCCGCTGCGCGCATTCGCCTGGTATGCGGTGACGAGTTGATGGATCAGCGCTTCGTTGTAGTCGCGCCCGAATACCGTATCGGGCGCCGTGACGTTCGAAGTCGATCCGCCCTTGGCGTCGATGAGCTTGAGTTCCATCGTCAGCCCCCCTTCGCTTTGGACTTGGCAGGGGCCTTGACGGCCGGCTTGACGATGATGCTGCCGTTCTTGGCGCCGGGAACCGCGCCCTTGACGAGCAGCAATCCACGAACCGCATCGACGCGCGCGACCTCGAGGTTCTGCGCGGTGCGGGTGACGTCACCCAGGTGACCGGTCATGCGCTTGCCGGGAAATACCCGACCCGGATCCTGCGCCATGCCGATCGAGCCCGGCACGTTGTGCGAGCGCGAGTTGCCGTGCGACGCGCGGCCCGAACGAAAGTGGTGACGCTTGATGACGCCGGCGTAGCCCTTGCCGATCGTCGTGCCTTGCACGTCGACCATCTGGCCCGCGGTGAAGAGCGCTTCGACGGCGACCACCGAACCCGGCTTCAAGTCACCGACGTGTTCAGCCAGTGCGGCGGCATCGACGAGGAATTCTCGCAGGATAGAGCCGGCTTCGACGCCGGCCTTGGCGAGGTGTCCCGCCGCAGCCTTGTTGACGCGCGATGCGCGTCGCGTACCGAAGGTGACCTGGACCGCGGAGTAACCGTCGATGTCGTCGGTCTTGATCTGCGTGACGCGATTATTGGACACGTCGAGCACGGTGACGGGAATGGCATCGCCGTCATCCGTGAAGATGCGCGTCATGCCCACCTTCCGACCCACTAGACCAAAGCTAGGGCCAAGATTCATATTCTGCTCCGTTCCCGGCTACGATTGGCCGGGGCTGTAAGGCACGGGTCGCGAACGACCTGCGCAAAAAAATTCAGTGATCCGGAAACTGTTTCAACCGCCGCGCAAGAGCGCTGCAAACGGGAATCCGGAAAAAGCCTTCGAGTATACCCGCTTCCGCGAGATTCGTTCAAGCCGAAACGCGCGGTACCGGCATTTATTGCAGCTTGATTTCCACATCAACCCCGGCTGGCAGGTCGAGCTTCATCAATGCATCGACCGTCTTGTCGGTGGGATCGACGATATCCATCAGGCGCTGGTGCGTGCGGATCTCGAACTGGTCGCGCGATGTCTTGTTGACGTGCGGCGAGCGCAGCACGTCGAATCGCTGGATGCGTGTCGGCAACGGAATCGGACCCTTGACCACCGCGCCGGTGCGCTTGGCGGTATCGACGATTTCGAGAGCCGACTGGTCGATCAGGCGATAGTCGAAGGCCTTCAGGCGGATACGGATTTTCTGGCTTTGCATGATGCTTCCTTAAAGAGCGATGTGGTCCGACAGACCACCAACAAATTTCACGTCGCCCCGGCGGGGGCCGGGGTCCAAGTTTTTCGCCCAATTCAAATTGGGCCCCGGCCTACGCCGGGGAGACGGCAAAAACCGCTAAGCGATGATTTTCGCGACTACTCCTGCCCCGACGGTTCTGCCGCCTTCGCGAATCGCGAAGCGCAGCCCCTCTTCCATCGCGATCGGGTTGATCAGCTTGACCGTGATCGTCACGTTGTCTCCCGGCATCACCATCTCTTTACCGGCTTCCAATTCGATACTGCCCGTCACATCCGTCGTGCGAAAGTAGAACTGCGGACGATAGTTGTTGAAGAACGGCGTATGCCGGCCACCCTCTTCCTTGCTCAACACATAGATCTCGGCCGTGAAGTGGGTATGCGGCTTGACCGATCCCGGTTTGCACAGCACTTGTCCGCGCTGCACATCCTCGCGCTTGGTCCCGCGCAACAGAATCCCGACGTTGTCGCCCGCCTGGCCCTGGTCGAGCAACTTCCTGAACATCTCCACACCCGTGCAGATGGTCTTTTGCGTGTCCGCAATCCCCACGATCTCGATCTCTTCGCCCACCTTGATCACGCCCCGCTCGATTCTTCCGGTCACCACCGTACCCCGACCCGAGATCGAGAACACGTCTTCGACCGGCATCAGGAACGCTCCGTCGATCGCCCGCTCGGGCGTCGGGATATAGCTGTCCAACGCATCGGCCAGCTTCATGATCGCCACCTCACCCATCTCGCCCTTGTCGCCTTCCAGAGCCAGCTTGGCGCTGCCGATCACGATCGGCGTGTCGTCACCCGGAAACTCGTACTTGCTGAGCAGCTCCCTGACCTCCAGCTCGACCAGCTCCAGCAACTCGGCGTCGTCCACCATGTCGGCCTTGTTCATGAACACGATGATGTACGGCACCCCCACCTGGCGCGCCAACAGGATGTGCTCACGGGTCTGCGGCATCGGACCGTCGGCCGCACTCACCACCAGGATCGCGCCGTCCATCTGCGCGGCTCCCGTGATCATGTTCTTCACATAGTCCGCATGCCCCGGGCAGTCCACATGCGCGTAGTGCCGCGCCTTGGTCTCGTACTCCACGTGCGCCGTGTTGATCGTGATCCCGCGCGCCTTCTCTTCGGGCGCCGCATCGATCTGGTCATACGCACGCGCCTCGCCTCCAAACTTCGCCGCCAGCACCAACGTCATCGCCGCCGTCAGCGTCGTCTTCCCATGATCAACGTGACCGATCGTCCCCACGTTCACGTGCGGCTTGGTCCGTTCGAATTTGCCTTTTGCCATTTCGATTCACTCAATAAATATAAAAAAACACTGGACCCCGCCTTCGCGGGGCGACGCTTCGCGTCGATTATTTGGCGCAGTTACTTCGACTTGGCGCTGACGATTGCTTCGGCGACGGTTTTCGGCGCTTCCGCGTAGTGCTTGAATTCCATCGTGTAGGTCGCGCGTCCCTGCGTGAGCGAGCGCAGCGTGGTCGAGTAGCCGAACATTTCGGCGAGCGGCACTTCGGCGCGGATGATCTTGCCGCCGCCGCCGGCGATGTCGTCCATACCTTGGATCATTCCGCGGCGTGACGACAGATCGCCCATCACATCGCCCATCTTTTCTTCGGGCGTCTCGACTTCGACGGCCATCATCGGTTCGAGCAACACCGGCTGCGCCTTGCGACAACCGTCCTTGAACGCCATCGATGCGGCCATCTTGAACGCGTTCTCGTTGGAGTCCACGTCGTGATACGAACCGAAGAACAGCGTGACCTTGACGTCGACCACCGGATAACCCGCCATCACGCCGTTGGTCAGCGTTTCGACAACGCCCTTCTCGACCGCCGGGATGTATTCGCGCGGCACCACACCACCCTTGATCGCGTCGACGAATTCGAATCCCTTGCCCGGAGGCTGCGGCTCGATCTTCAACACCACATGGCCGTACTGACCGCGACCGCCCGACTGCTTGACGAACTTGCCTTCGATCTCGTCGCAGGTCTTCTTGATCGTCTCGCGATACGCGACCTGCGGCTTGCCGACGGTTGCTTCGACCCCAAATTCGCGGCGCATGCGATCGACCAGAATTTCCAGGTGCAATTCACCCATGCCCGAGATGATCGTCTGGCCCGATTCTTCATCGGTCTTGACGCGAAATGACGGATCTTCCTGCGCGAGACGGTGCAACGCGACGCCCATCTTTTCCTGGTCGACCTTGGTCTTGGGTTCGACCGCCTGGGAGATGACGGGCTCGGGGAAGATCATGCGTTCGAGCGTGATCAGCGCGTTCGGATCGCACAGCGTGTCGCCGGTCGTCGCTTCCTTGAGACCGACCGCGGCGGCGATGTCGCCGGCATGCACTTCCTTGATTTCGTCGCGCTGATTAGCGTGCATCTGCAAGAGGCGGCCGATGCGTTCCTTCTTGCCCTTGATCGGGTTGTAGATCGTGTCGCCTGAATTGACCACGCCCGAATAGACGCGAAAGAAAATCAGTTGCCCGACGAAGGGGTCGGTCATGATCTTGAATGCCAGCGCGGAAAATTTTTCGCTGTCGTCGGCGCGGCGCGTGGTCGGCAGGTCGTCGTCATCGAGCCCCTTCACGGGAGGGATGTCAGTGGGTGCGGGCATGTAGTCGAGCACCGCATCGAGCATCGCCTGCACGCCCTTGTTCTTGAACGCCGAGCCGCACAGCATCGGATGAATTTCTCCGGCGATGGTGCGCGTGCGTAGGCCGAGCTTGATCTCGTCCTCGGTCAGCGGCGTGCCTTCGAGATACTTGTGCATCAGATCTTCATTGGCCTCGGCGGCGGCCTCGATCATCTTCTCGCGCCATTCGTTGGCGAGTTCGAGAAGACTGGCCGGCACTTCGCTGTATTCGAACAAGGTGCCCTGCGACGCCTCGTCCCAACTGATGGCCTTCATCTTGACCAGATCGACGACGCCGGTGAAATGATCTTCGGCGCCGACCGGAATCTGGATCGGCACTGGGTTGGCCTTCAGGCGCGACTTCATCTGGTCGTACACGCGAAAGAAATCGGCGCCGACGCGGTCCATCTTGTTGACGAATGCGAGGCGCGGCACCTTGTACTTGTTGGCCTGACGCCAGACGGTTTCGGACTGCGGCTGCACGCCGCCGACCGAGTCGTAGACCATGCACGCGCCGTCCAGCACGCGCATCGAGCGCTCGACTTCAATCGTGAAGTCGACGTGTCCCGGCGTGTCGATGATGTTGATGCGATGCTCGGGATAAGTCCCGCTCATGCCCTTCCAGAAACAGGTGGTGGCAGCCGACGTGATCGTGATGCCGCGCTCCTGCTCCTGCTCCATCCAGTCCATCGTCGCGGCGCCGTCGTGCAC
>JBBRQU010000049.1:0-9129 GCA_038225855.1 Burkholderiales bacterium
CAGCCAGCCGCAACGCATAGGCGATCTGCTCTTCGGTGAATCTCGATCTCTTCATCGCTTCTCCTTCCAGCCCTGCCGGGCCGACCGAGAAGCCACCTTAACTCCAGTTTTGAACTGCCGGCGTTTATGGGGGAGACGTCACTCCTTCTTTGCTAAGCATCGGGGCTCCACGAAACGGGGTCAACTTCAACTTCAGTATGGCCATGGTTGAAAGGAAACGTGCGCCCTAATCATCAAGCCCTTCAGACAATTTCCTTCGCCTACCAAGTGCCTCTTCATCATCTTCTTCTCGGCAGTGTAGGCATTCTAGAAGCTACAACGCCGGTTGGGCTCCCACGCCATAGATTGACGCGTCGGGAGTACGTAAGAACTCTCGGACGATGGGCGGATCCTGACATCCTTGCGCTACTCAAGCGGGTGATCACACGTCCTCAGAACACAGGAATCAGCACTCTCTTTGATCTCGGCAAAGCGGTTGGGCGTGCGCCCCGGGATCTGAAGCGACAGTTTCCCGCCGAGATGGCCGACGTCAAGGCCGCTATTTCAGCTTTGAAGGTTCTTCGCGCTGATCGCCGTCGTGTTGATCGCCAACGGGTTATCGACGAATCAATCGTTGCTGCACTCGAGCGGTTGCCAACATCTGTCCGTCCGTCACGTCGAAGAATGGTAAGGATAATGGCACTAGGCGGGCTTTCGCTGACCTACAGAGAAGAAGGCAGATTGGTCAAATCGATACGCGAAATCATCGCCGGCAACGACCCTTCGCAAGAGGGCTAGTAATCGCATGTGTAGTCGTCAAAATTAAGCAAATTTCAACATTTTTTGTCCGGCAATTATTGAGAATTCGCGCATGAATCGGCGAACTCCACAATGGGGTCGTGACTTAGGGCCGATGGGGGCGGAAGAGAATGGGAGTCGAACCCACCCGGGACCGCGTGGCGGCCCCTGTCCGGATTTGAAGTCCGGCCGCTCCACCGGGAACGTGTCTCTTCCTTGAAGGGTCGTGATGCGTGACGTCGGACACGGCCTCGCAGCGGGGTTTACACATCAAAGAGACCGGGTTGGATGATGCGATGCTCGTCGCCTAGGCGACGCGTGTATCCCACACGATCAAAGAACTCGAGTATCTGAATTGCGACCTTGCGACCGACGCCGATTCTGTCACGAAACGCAGCGGCCCTCGCCACGCCATCGCATCGCCCCAGGTCCGTGACGACGCGGGCAAGCGCATAAACCGTGGTCGACAAGTAGTAGTGATCGTGCGCGATCTTGTAGACCTGACCTTGCGATGCGAGTCGAACGAATAGACCGCGCATCGCGCCTTCGTCCTCCTTCAGTTCGCGTGCGATGTCGCGCACCCGCGGCGGATTGTTCGACTCGCTCGCACTCTCGATCAGTGTGCGCGCGCGATCGAAGCGTTCGCGGTCGCAGGCGGACAACTCGACACGATGCTCGGGCAGATGCAGCCACGCGCCGGTCTGCGCGATGCGAGCCGTCGCCTTGTGCGCATCGATCAGCGCGGCGAAGGTCGCGGCATTCAACGATGGAGTCGCCATGCGCCGCAGACGATCGCGACCCGGACCGACCGCGTCAGGCGCGCGCGCGTGCTCGCTCGCGAGGACCTCAAGCACGCGCACAAGCAGCGCATCCCAACGCGCGTGCGAGAACAGGAGGATGGGCGCTGCATCGCTCGCGTTCGACGTCGGACCGCGGACCGCGTGCGCGACTATCGTGTCGGCGGCGAACGCGGCGTTATGCGTGACGCCCCAGCGCGCGAGATCGATGCCCTTCTCGCTCGCGTGCAACGCATGCACAAGCGTTGCCTTCGCGTCTTCGTGTGCTGCCGTGCGGAGAAACGCAAGCCGCGCCTGGCTGCGTCGGCCTCGAGCGGGTACGTCGACATCGAGCACGACTCCACCCGCGATGCTGCCCGCGCGCTCGTCGCGTCCGCTCGCATCGCGCAATACGAAGCGATCGCCGGCGACCAGATGCACGGGCTGGTCGAACACCACCTGCGCGATGCGCGACGCCGCATCGTTCGCATCGAGTTGTGCGACCCGTGCGTTGACCGAGGTCGCGCCCGCATGAAAGCGCACGCTGCGCCAGTTGCGTTCGTCGAGTCCTTCGAACGAGTCTTCGCCCGAACGCGTTGCCGCGCTTGGAAGCAGCAGCACATCGACGCGATCGGTTTCGATCGCGATCGGCGCAGACACGATCCAGGCGCCGCGATGAACGGTGCTCTTCTCGATGCCGCGACCGACCAGGTTGAGCGCGACGCGCTGCCCCGCGTGCGCCTCTTCGACTGCCTGGTTCTGCGCATGAATGCTGCGCACCCGCGCTTCGAGACGGCCGGGCAACAGCGTCAGCATGTCGTCGATGGCGACACGCCCCGAGAAGCACGTACCCGTCACGACCAGACCGATGCCTTGCAAGATGAAGGCGCGATCGATCGCAAGGCGGAAATGTCGGCCGGCGTGATTCGATGCGTTCGCGTCCTCGCTCGCGTCCGCTCTGCGCGTGTGCGCGCGCAGCGAACTTGTCAACGCGCGTGTCAGCGTCGCGATGCCCTCGTTTGAAACGACCGAAACCGGCACGATCGCCGCGCCCGAGTAACGCGACGTATCGATCAAGGCGCGCACTTCGCGGCCCGCTTCGCGACGACGATCGTCGTCCACCGCGTCGACCTTGCTCAACGCGACCACGAGTTCGGGTACGCCGAGCCACGCGAGGATGTCGAGATGCTCGCGCGTCTGCGGCATCGGTCCGTCATCGGCCGCGACGACGAGGAGGCCGAGGTCGATGCCCGCCGCACCCGCGATCATGGTCTGCACGAACTTGCCGTGACCGGGGACGTCGATGAAGCCGATCGCGCGGTTCGCGTCATCGCTGCCTGCGTCGTTTCCTGCGGCTTCGTCGAGGCTCGCATACGCGAAGCCGAGTTCGATCGAGATGCCGCGCGCTTTTTCTTCGGCGAGGCGATCGGTATCGACGCCCGTCAGCGCGCGCACCAGCGAGGTCTTGCCGTGATCGACGTGGCCCGCGGTGCCTACGATCATCGCTCTTCGAGCATCAGATGCGACCACGCCGAGAGCAACTCGCTCGCGTCTTCGATCGTCCGCAAGTCGAGCCACAGCGCGCCCTTGTTGACGCGACCGAGGATGGGCGTGGGCAAGTTGCGCATCGCGGTTTCGATCGCAACGATGACGCGACCGCCGCGCCTAGCTTGCAAAGGTCGGATGACGAGCGCCGCGCTCGGCAACAGATCGACCGGCTGCGCGCCGCTGCCGATCTGGCTCAGGCAGTCTTCGATGTCGACCGTTGCGATGGCCGCAAGCGCCGCCGCGAACGCGGGCCGCACTTGCTCTGCGGTGTTGCGAATCGCCGCGCGCGGACGCGTCAGCCAGCGCAAGGTCGTCAGCCGCTCGACCAGAAGTTCGGGCTCGCGATACAGCATCAACGTGGCTTCGAGCGCGGCCAGCGTCGCCTTGTCGCAGCGCAGGCAACGCTTCAGCGGATTCTTCTTCATGCGCGCGATCAGTTCGCGCTTGCCCGCGATGATGCCGCTCTGCGGGCCGCCCAGCAGCTTGTCGCCCGAGAACGTGACGACGTCGGCGCCGGCCGCCATGGTTTCGCGCACCGTCGGTTCGTGCGGCAAACCGAAAGGTGCGAGGTCGATCAAGGCCCCCGCGCCGAGATCGACCATGAACGGCAGGTCGGCTGTGTGCGCCACCTCGGCGATCTCGCTTTCTTCGGGCGCGGCGACGAAACCCTCGATGCGATAGTTGCTCGCATGCACTTTCATCAAGAGCGCGGTCCTGGGCGTGATCGCCTGCTCGTAGTCGTTGCGATGCGTGCGATTGGTGGTGCCGACTTCGACCAGCTTGCAGCCCGCGCGCCGCATGATATCGGGCACGCGAAACGCGCCGCCGATCTCGATCAACTCGCCGCGCGACACGATCGCTTCGCCCCTCGCCGCGGTCCCCGATCGGCCCGCTTTCTTGCCGATCGCGCCCAGCGTATCGAGCGCGAGCAGGACGGCCGCTGCATTGTTGTTGACGATGGTCGCGGCTTCGGCGCCGGTGAGTTCGCAGACCAGATGCGCGACCAAATCGTCGCGATCGCCGCGACCGCCGCTCGCGAGATCGAATTCGAGCGCGAGCGGATGACGCATCGCCTCGACCGCCGCATCGATCGCGGACTCGGCGAGCGGCGCGCGACCGAGATTGGTATGCAGCGTCGTGCCGGTCAGGTTGAAGACGCGGCGCGCGTGACGCGCGCGACGTGCATGCAGCAGCGCTTTTGCGCGCGTGACGATGATCGATTGATCGCGGCACGAGCCGTCGCGCCAGGCAGCGCGCGCTTCGTCGAGCGCCTCGCGCAAGGCCGCGGTCGCGCTCGACGCGCCATGCGTGGCAAGCGCGGCGCTCATCGCCGAGCTGCGCAACAAGGCATCGACCGAAGGCGGCGCCGCTCGACCTGGCGCGGAAGACGACGCCGATGCCGAAGCTCCGCCGGACGACGAAGCCGATGCGCGAAGCGCTTCAGTCACGCGACGGTGGCGCCGGGATGGATGAACAGGTTGGGACCGATGCGCACATAGCCTCGCTCGTCGGTCATGAGATCGAGCGCGAGCGTCGCGAGATCGTCGGCAACCGGATCGGCTCGCGAGTCGGACTCGAGGCTGATGAGCTTCAGATAACTCGAGCATTCATCGCACACCTCGGCCTTGACGACTGCGCGCGTCGCCGCCGCCTTGCCGGCGGCGCTATCCGGATCGTCGGACAAGGTGAGATAGCCGATGCCCGCAGTCGATTCGCAATGACTGCACTTGACGCGCACCATGTGCCACTGGGTCGCGCACAGCGAGCACACCAGATAGCGCAGTCCCTGCTGCATGCCGCCGACGCGTCGCAGGCTCGCGAGCGGCAGCGAGCCGCAACAGGGGCATACGGTTGCGACGTCCAGAGCGCGGACGCACGAGCGACCGAGCGCTGCAAGCGCGCTCACCCACCAGACCTGCAGACCCGCGGCGACCCACGGCAGAGCCTCTGCCGGTACCGACTCGTATTCGTGTGCGAGCAAGGCGCTGCCGATGCGATCGAGTTCATCGTCGTCGCTCGAGATCAGCGCGCGTCGCGCCGCAGCCGCAGCCGCCGGCAGCTCCGCATCGCCGTCGGTCGCGATGCTCGCATCGAGGACCGCATGCAGCGCCGCAAGCCACGCGCCATCATGCTCGGCAATCCCGGCAGGAAGGATCGGCATGCGATGCGCATGCATCGTCGCGAGCGCACCCGCATCGGGCAATCCGCTAGGCACCAGCGAAGCCGCGGCTGCATGCTGCGCGCGAGCGAGCTTCGCCATGAATGCGAAGAAGACTCGCTGCTCGGGCATGCTCGACGCGAAATGATCGAACCGATTTGCACGATCGATGAACAGCGTGGCTGGATCGGGCAGGAGGACAGGTTCGGGCGCGGCCGCGTGAAGCGGAATGACCTCGGGTTGAATCAGCGGATCGGACAAGGGAGGTCGATGTGCAGGCAATGGTTGAGGCGACGCGATCATAACGCGATGCTCTCGTCGTTCCCGCGAATGCGGGAACCCAGTGTCATCAATCCACGCCGCTGGGTCCCTGCGTGCGCAGGGACGACAACTTCAAAGCAAGGACTCGGAACGCCGGTCGGATCGCGCACTCGAGATCGATCGGTCCCCCGTCACTTCCTCGTACCAACCCGCGTGATGATGCCGCGCCCACGCGTGCGTGACCGTGCCGCGCGTCATCGCGCGAACCGATCCCTTGACCCAGATTGCCGCGTAGATGTGGACGATGATTCCGGCGATCAGCACGAAGGCGCTGATCGCGTGAATCAGCACCGCCACGCGATGCACCGGCACCGGAAAGAACACGCCGAAGATCGAGCGCCAGATCACGATGCCGGTCAACAGCAGCAGGATCATCGTGACGACGATCACCCAGAACAAATACTTCTGGCCCGCGTTATAGCGGCCGATCGGCGGCAGGAGATCGTCGCGGTTCATCACCACATCGTCGAACTGTTTCATCCACTGTCGATCGACCGGCTTGAGCGCGTTGTAGCTCCAGAGCCGCACGGCAAAAATGAAGAAGCTGACGAACATCACGACCCCGATGAACGGGTGCAGGATGCGTGCCCATTGCGGACCTCCGAGCAGATGCACGAAGAAGAAGAACGCCGGATGAAAGAACGCGAGGCCGCTGGTTGCCAGCAGGATGAACATGATCGCGGTGAGCCAGTGATTAGCGCGCTGGCCCGCGGTGTAGCGCAGGATGCCGGGCTTGGTGGCGGCTCTCACAGATCTCTCCTCGTGTCGTTGGAGGGGTCCCGCACCGGATCATTGAGCGTAGTGCTCGATGACGCGCCTTCATGTCGATCGCGGCGCGCTTCGCGGACCACATTGCGATCCGCTTCCCACGGGTCGCCGCCGCCGTCATCTCCGCCATCGACCCGGTCATCGCCCTCGACCGGCACTTCCTTCGGACCCACCGTGATGTAGTGCAGGAAGCCGCCGAGCGCGACTGCGCCCAGCACCAGACCCGCGAGCGGCTTGGTGATGCCTTTCCACAGCGAGACCATCGGCGAGATTGTCGGGTCCACCGGCAGACTGACGTTCTGCGGATTCTTCGCGTCCTTCAACACGTACATCACATGCGTGCCGCCCACACCCGCCGGGTCGTAGAGGCCCGCGCTGGCGTAGCCGCGCTCGTTGAGATCGGCGATGCGTTCTTCGGCATGGACCTTCATGTCCTCCTTGCTACCGAACACGATCGCGCCGGTCGGGCAGGTCTTCACGCATGCGGGCTCGAGGCCGACCGCGACGCGATCGGAACACAGCGTGCACTTGTAGGCCTTCTTGTCCTTCTGCGAAATGCGCGGGACATTGAACGGGCAGCCCGTGATGCAGTAGCCGCAGCCGATGCAATTGTCGGAGTTGAAGTCAACGATGCCGTTGGCATACTTGACGATCGCACCCGGTGCGGGACACGCCTTGAGGCAGCCCGGGTCTTCGCAATGCATGCAACCGTCCTTGCGGATGGTCCAGTCGAGCATGCCCGGCGTGGGCTCGGTCTCGAAGAAACGCATGACGGTCCACGCGTTGGCTTCGAGATCGTGCGGGTTGTCGTACACGCCTGTGTTTACGCCGACGGTGTACTCCAGGTCGTTCCATTCGCTGCACGCGGTCTGGCAGGCCTTGCATCCGATGCACTTGGACACATCGATCAGCTTGGCCACCGAAACCGCGTGGTTGCGGGCTTGCGGCGAAGGCGTCGTGGTCGCGGATCGCGCGACAATATTTTGATCTGACATGATGGTCCCCTATGCCTTCTCGATGTCGACCAGAAACGACTTGTACTCGGGCGTGTTGGTGTTGGCATCGCCCACGTACGGCGTGAGCGTATTGACGAGATACCCCGACTTGGCGACGCCCGTGAAGCCCCAGTGATTGGGCAAGCCCACCGTGTGCACCGTCTGCCCGTTGCAGGTCAGGGTTGCGATGCGTTTGGTGACGACCGCGACCGCCTTGATGAAGCCGCGATTGGATCGCACCTTGACCCGGTCTCCGAGCGCGATGCCCTTCAACTTGGCGAGCGCCTCGCTGATTTCGACGAACTGTTCGGGTTGCAGCATCGCCGATGTTTTGGTGTGCTTGGTCCAGTAGTGGAAGTGCTCGGTCAGACGATAGCTGGTCGCGACATACGGAAACTCCTTCGGCTTTCCGAACTGCTCGAGGTCGCCCTTGAAGACGCGTGCCGCGGGGTTGTAAACCGCCTTGGCATTGTCCGGATTCAAGAGGTTGACCGTGAGCGGAGACTCCATCGGCTCGTAATGCTCGGGGAACGGACCTTCGTTCATCGCCCCCACTGCGAAGAAACGCGCGACCCCTTCGGGCAGGAGGATGAAAGGCCCGACGTTGTCTTCGGGCTTCACGGTCGGGCCATAGTCGGGTACATCGTTGCCCGCCCAGCGTTGACCGTTCCACGCGATCACTTTCCGCTTGGCGTCCCACGGCTTGCCGCTTGGATCGGCACTGGCTCGGTTGTAGAGGATGCGGCGATTCGCAGGCCACGCCCACGCCCAGTTGGGCGTGTTGCCCAGACCCGAATCGGTGTTGTCGCGACGGGCCATCTGATTGCCGGCCTGCGTCCACGCTCCCGCGAAGATCCAACAGCCGCATGCGGTGGTGCCGTCATCGCGCAACTGTCCGAATCCGGCGATTTGCTCACCCGCCTTCGCGATCGTCTTGGTCGCATCGGCGGGATCGGGCAGATCGGCCAGCGCCTTGCCGTTGAACTCGCGCGCGAGCTCGTCGGGCGCGGGCGACTCCGGATCGCGATGCGCCCACGTCAGGTTGAGAACAGGATCGGGATACGCGCCGCCGTCCTTCTTGTACATCGCCCGAATACGCGTGAAGATGCCGGCCATGATCTCGGGATCGGCGCGCGCTTCGCCCGGTGCATCGGCGCCCTTCCAGTGCCATTGCAGAACGCGGCTTGAACTCACGAGCGAGCCGTCTTCTTCGGCGAAGCAGGTGGATGGCAGACGGAACACGGTGGTCTGAATCTTCGCGGTGTCGACTTCGTTGAACTCGGGAATGTTCCGCCAGAATTCTCCGGTCTCGGTCGCGAGCGGATCGACGATCACGAGGAACTTCAACTTCGCGAGCGCCACTCCGACCTTGGCCTTGTTGGGGAACGACGCGAGCGGATTGAAGCCCTGCGCGATGTAGCCGTTGATGCGGCCGTTGTACATGTCCTCGAAGACCTGCAGCACATCGTGCAGCTTGTCGAGCTTGGGCAGGTAGTCGTAGGCCCAGTTGTTGTCCTTGGTCGCGGCATCGCCGAACCACGACTTCATCAGGCTGACGTGAAACTTCGGATAGTTCTGCCAGAAGCTCACCTGCTTGGGCCGCAGCGGCTTCAAGGTGCGCTTGTCGAGATAGGCCTGGAAGTCGGGCTCCTTCTCGCCGGGCAAGGTCATGTAGCCGGGAAGAAGATTCGACAGCAGACCCAGGTCGGTCAGGCCCTGAATGTTCGAGTGCCCGCGCAGCGCGTTCATGCCGCCGCCCGCGAGGCCCATGTTGCCCAGCAGTAGC
>JBBRQU010000050.1:0-7573 GCA_038225855.1 Burkholderiales bacterium
AAGAAGGCCGCGCGCAAGCGCGGCCTTCAAAGTCTCGATCGAAAGAGAGGGATGAAGGGGCCGCGCGCAAGCGCGGCCTTCAAAGTCTCGATCGAAAGAAAGAGGCTTGGCATAGCGAGGGAAGGCGCGTCGCAAGACGCGACCCCGAGCGAACGCCAGTTCGCTCGGGGTGAAACGGGCAATCTCTACGCGGAGCAACGTCAAATAGGCACGCATCGACCCGGCTCGGCGAGCGTGCGGGTAGACGGCTAGTCGCCGCGTCGCAAGGCGCGGCTTGAGTCTCGTCGCGAGACGAGACCTAGAGGAATGATTGTCTGGGCGCCAATTCTTTCGGGACGCGGCGCCGACACAGAATCCGGCTTATCGGCTCGCTTCGCATTTGTACCGTCGTCCCCGCGAAAGCGGGGACCCAGTGGCGTTCACTGGTGCGCTTCTGCGAGAATCTACAACTTCCCACGACACTGGGTTCCCGCTTTCGCGGGAACGACAGCGACCGACATGCCGCGCAACATCGAGATCAAGGCGCGCGTCGCCCAACCGAGCCGCTTGCTCGACGACGTCCTGGAGATCGCCGACCGCGGCCCGACCGTGTTCGCGCAGGACGACACCTTCTTCGCGTGTCCTTCCGGCCGATTGAAGCTGCGCATGTTCAGCGCATCCGAAGGCCAGTTGATCTTCTATCGCCGCGACGATCTCGCGGGACCGAAGCTTTCCGAATACGTGATCGCATCGACCGGCGAGCCAGATGCCTTGCGTGGCGTGCTCACGCTCGCATATGGCGCGGTCGGTCGCGTGCGCAAGACGCGCACCCTGTGTTTCATCGGATCGACCCGCATCCACCTCGACGACGTCGAAGGACTCGGACACTTCCTCGAACTCGAAGTCGTGCTCACGCCCGAGCAGACAATCGAAGACGGACAGGCGATTGCCGAAGACCTGATGCAGAAGCTTTCGATCGAGCCTTCGAAGCTCGTGCGGCGCGCGTATGTCGATCTGCTCGCCGATGAAGAGGCGAAAATCCAGGCGCATGACGAACGACTCGGGCGAGCGGGCGGAATGGACGATGTCGCGAACGATGTCGCGAGCGATGTCGCGGGCCATGCCGCGGATTAGAATGCCGCGTTTGCGAACCACCAGAAGGCTCACATGATCAAGGCGGAAATGAATCGCGGCGTGATAACGATGCTGCTCGTGGGAGCCGCGGTGCTGTTTGCGGGATTCGCCGTCACCCTGGCGCAGACCGACAAGGGCGAAGCGCAAAGCGCGCCCGCCACCAACCAAGGACCGAAGATGACCGACAAGAAAGTAGGCGCCGGCGCCGAAGCCGTCGCGGGCAAGACCGTAGTCGTGCACTACACCGGCTGGCTGTTCGATGCCGCCGCGTCCGACAACAAGGGAAAAAAATTCGACAGCTCGCGCGATCGCGGCGACCCCTTCTCGTTCGGGCTTGGTGCGGGTCAGGTCATCAAGGGATGGGACCAGGGCGTGGCGGGCATGAAGGTCGGCGGGCAACGCACGCTCGTGATTGCGCCCGAGCTGGGCTATGGCGCGCGCGGCGCGGGCAATGTGATTCCGCCGAATGCGACGCTGGTGTTCGATGTGGAGTTGCTGGATGTGAAGTAAACGGCGACGACAACCTCTTTCGTTGTCATCCCGAGCAACGCGAGGGATCTCATCGGCTCAGCGCACTAACCGCCGATGATCTTAGAGGATGAGATTCCTCACACGCGTTCGGAATGACAGGCAAAAAATCACGCGGCCACTACCGCCACATCGATCGCGCGCCTGGCGATCTTCTCCTGCCATTCGGCGGGGCCCGTGTTGTGGACCGACGTGCCGTTCGCATCGACCGCGACCGTGACCGGCATGTCCTTCACGTCGAATTCATAGATCGCTTCCATGCCGAGGTCGGCGAAGCCGACGACCTGCGCGTGCTTGATCGCTTTCGCGACGAGATAGGCCGCGCCGCCAACCGCCATCAAGTACGCGCTCTTGTGTTTCCTGATCGCTTCGATCGCGACGGGTCCACGCTCGGCCTTGCCGATCATCGCGATCAGACCGGTCTGCGCAAGCATCATCTCGGTGAACTTGTCCATGCGCGTTGCGGTCGTCGGACCTGCCGGTCCCATCACTTCGTCACGCACCGGATCGACCGGTCCGACGTAGTAGATCACGCGGTTGGTGAAGTCCACCGGCAGCTTCTCGCCCTTGGCGAGCATGTCGGCGATGCGCTTGTGCGCGGCGTCGCGACCGGTGAGCATCTTGCCGTTCAAGAGCAGCGTCTGGCCCGGCTTCCAGCTTGCGACTTCATCGGCAGTGAGCGCGTCGAGGTTTACGCGCGTCGAGCGTTCCGTGTCGGGCATCCAATGCACATCGGGCCACTCGGATAACGCTGGCGCTTCGAGATAGACAGGACCCGATCCATCGAGCACGAAGTGCGCGTGGCGGGTCGCAGCGCAATTGGGAATCATCGCGACCGGCTTGGACGCCGCATGGGTCGCATGCATCGCGATCTTGACGTCGAGCACCGTCGTCAGGCCGCCGAGACCCTGTGCGCCGATGCCCAGCGCATTGACCTTCTCGTACAACTCGATGCGCAGTGCTTCGGTCTTCGTCAGCTCGGCGCCGCCCTGTTTCTTTTCGAGCAGTTCGTGCATGTCGATGTCGTCCATCAACGATTGCTTGGCGAGCAGCATCGCCTTCTCGGCCGTGCCGCCGATGCCGATGCCGAGCATCCCGGGCGGGCACCAGCCCGCGCCCATCGTGGGCAGCGTCTTCAACACCCAATCGACCAGCGAGTCCGAGGGATTCAACATCACGAACTTCGACTTGTTCTCCGAGCCGCCGCCCTTGGCCGCGACGATCACGTCGACCGTGTTGCCGGGTACGACCTCCATGCTGATCACCGCTGGCGTGTTGTCGCCGGTGTTCCTGCGATCGAACTGCGGATCGGCCACGATCGATGCGCGCAGCTTGTTGTCGGGATCGTTGTAGCCGCGGCGCACGCCTTCATTGACCGCGTCGGCGATGCTGCCGGTGAAGCCCTGCCACTGCACATCCATGCCGATCTTGAGAAACACGTTGACGATGCCGGTGTCCTGACAGATCGGCCGATGACCCTCGGCGCACATGCGGCTGTTGGTGAGGATCTGCGCAATCGCGTCCTTCGCGGCCGGACCCTCTTCGCGTTCGTAGGCGCGCGACAGATGCCGGATGTAATCGACCGGGTGGTAGTAGCTGATGAACTGCAAGGCGGCGGCAACCGACTCGACGAGGTCTTCCTGTTTGATGATGGTCATGGATTGGGCTTCGCGTGGACGTGTTGCGTCAATGACTGACATCGCGCTTCTCGTCGACGCCGACGATGCGCTCCGCATAGCCGATCGCGATCGCGGAAAGCAGGAATGCGAGGTGGATGCCGGTCTGGGCGATCAACACCTTGGGCTCGTACTGCGCGGCGTTGATGAAGGTCTTCAACAGATGGATCGACGAGATGCCGATGATGGCGGTGCCGAGCTTGACCTTCAACACCGACGCGTTGACGTGCGAGAGCCACTCGGGCTGGTCGGGATGGTCTTCGAGATCGAGACGCGAGACGAAGGTTTCGTAGCCGCCGATGATGACCATGATGAGAAGGTTTGAGATCATCACGACGTCGACGAGACCCAGAACCACCAGCATCACGGTGGATTCGGACAGCGAATGCTCGGGCTTCAGGGAATTGCAATCGATACCTGCGGCCTGGACCGAGCAGGTCACCGACTGGATCGCTTGAACATCGCCGAACGCGGCCGACAACAAATGGACGAGCTCGACCCAGAACTGCCAGACGTAAATGCCTTGTGCCGCGATCAGTCCTACATAGAGTGGGAGCTGCAGCCAGCGGCTCATGAAGATCAAGCGCGAGACGCCGCGCAGGCCGGGACGATGGTCGATCTGACGCGAATCGGAAGTCTTCTGTTTGGTGACCATTGGAGGCAGACGGTATGGACTCGAGCAAGATGGAATTTTAGCGCGCCCGCCTATCCGGACCTTCGGCAGTAAACTGCGGACCCGCATTGCAACTGCAGTTCATTCACGATTGACACGAGGAGCATCCATGTCGGCCACCGAGTCCGCAGTGCAAGAGCCCCGTTCGTATCCGCCCAGCGCCGAGATGGTCGCGCAAGCCAACATCTCCGGGCAAGCCGCTTACGACGCGCTGGTCGCAGAGGCCGAGCGCGATCACGAAGGCTTCTGGGGCCGGCTCGCCAGAGAAGAGCTGATCTGGATCAAGCCGTTCACGAAGGTCCTCGACGAATCGAACGCGCCGCTCTTCAAGTGGTTCGACGACGGCACGCTCAACGTCTCGTACAACTGCCTCGAGCGCAATCTCGAGAACGGCAATGCCGACAAGGTCGCGATCATCTTCGAGGCCGACGACGGCAAGGTCACCAAGGTCACGTACAAGCAGTTGCACGCAAAGGTCTGTCGCTTCGCGAATGCGTTGAAGAAGCTCGGCTACAAAACGGGCGACCGCGCGATCATTTATCTGCCGATGTCGGTTGAAGCCGTGGTCGCGATGCAGGCATGCGCGCGCTTGGGCGTGATCCACTCGGTGGTGTTCGGCGGCTTCTCGGCCAAAAGCCTGCAGGAGCGCATCATCGATGTGGGCGCCACGCTCGTGATCGCAGCCGACGGCCAGATGCGCGGCGGCAAGGCGATCTCGCTCAAGCCCGCGGTCGATGAAGCCTTCGGCATGGGCGGCTGCGACGCGGTCAAGCACGTCATCGTCTACAAGCGCACCGGCGGCGAGATCGCGTGGACCGAAGGCCGCGACCTGTGGATGCACGAGGTCGTCGAGGGTCAATCCGATCGATGCGAAGCCGTGCCGGTCGGCGCCGAGCATCCGCTCTTCATCCTCTACACGTCGGGGTCGACCGGCAAGCCCAAGGGTGTGCAGCACTCGAGCGCGGGTTATCTGCTGTGGGCCGCGCTCACGATGAAGTGGACCTTCGATCTCAAGCCCGACGACATCTTCTGGTGTACCGCCGACGTGGGTTGGGTCACGGGGCACACCTATGTGACCTACGGGCCGCTGATTGCGGGCGGCACCGAGATCATCTTCGAAGGCGTGCCGACTTATCCGGATGCGGGTCGCTTCTGGAAGATGATTGCCGATCACAAGGTCTCGATCTTCTACACGGCGCCGACCGCGATTCGCTCGCTCATCAAGGCCGGCGGCGATCAGCCGAAGAAGTACGACCTCACGAGCCTGCGCATCCTCGGCTCGGTCGGCGAGCCGATCAATCCCGAAGCATGGCGCTGGTACTACGAAACGGTGGGCGGCAGCCGCTGCCCGATCGTCGACACCTGGTGGCAGACCGAGACCGGCGGCCACATGATCACGCCACTACCCGGCGTGACCGCGCTCAAGCCGGGCAGTTGCACGATGCCGCTACCGGGCATCGCCGCGGCCATCGTCGACGAAACCGGCAACGATGTCGAGAACGGCAAGGGCGGCATTCTCGTCATCAAGAAGCCCTGGCCCGCGATGATCCGCACCATCTGGGGCGACGACGAACGATTCAGGAAGAGCTACTACCCCGACGACTTCAAGGGCAAGTATTACCTTGCGGGCGACGGAGCCAACCGCGATCTGGACGGCTACTTCTGGATCACCGGGCGCATCGACGACGTGCTCAATGTATCGGGCCACAGGCTCGGCACGATGGAGATCGAGTCTGCGCTGGTGGGCAACAAGCTCGTCGCCGAAGCCGCGGTGGTGGGGCGCCCGGACGATACGACCGGCGAAGCGGTGTGCGCGTTCGTGGTGTTGAAGGGCGATCGTCCCACCGGCGCCGAGGCAGAGAAGATCGCGAAGGAATTGCGCGATTGGGTCGGGAAAGAGATCGGCCCGATCGCCAAGCCGAAAGAGATTCGCTTCGGCGACAATCTGCCCAAGACGCGCTCGGGCAAGATCATGCGGCGACTGTTGCGCTCGATCGCCAAGGGCGAAGAGATTACGCAGGACACGTCGACCTTGGAGAACCCTGCGATCCTCGAGCAACTCAAGAAGCCGATGTGAGGGAGCGATCGAGCCCGCTTGATATACTCGCGCGCCCCGGAGAGATGGATGAGCGGCTTAAGTCGCACGCCTGGAAAGCGTGTGTAGGTTCATAGCCTACCGCGGGTTCGAATCCCGCTCTCTCCGCCAAGCAGTCATGCTCTCCATTGGGAGAGCAGCCGCACCGCTGAAAACATGCGACAAATCAGTCGCTCGCGCAACACAACCCCCACCTCAATTTGCGGGTCGGCACCCAATGGCTGCGGGTAACCCGGCAACGTCGAGCGCGCCTCTCCCAAGCCTCGTATTGGAGT
The DNA here is from genome assembly GCA_038225855.1 of Burkholderiales bacterium. Classification (GTDB taxonomy): domain Bacteria; phylum Pseudomonadota; class Gammaproteobacteria; order Burkholderiales; family Burkholderiaceae_D; genus CAHJXF01. Next base: position 6,361 of record JBBRQU010000050.1, read on the forward strand.
CCGCTGTCGGCCGAGGCTGTGTAAAAACGCATTCATCGCCTAGAGTAAGGCAACGAGTTTGCAGGGGATCGGCATGAGCGGACCGTGCGGGCCGACCGAGAAGCCACCTTCACTCCAGTTTTGAACTGCCTTGAAATTCGGGCGAGACGTCATCACCTCGATAGGATCATTCGTGATGTGCTTAAGCAATGGGGTGAAGCGTCTCACGCCGTATTAACGGCCGCTGACGAAGAAACACCGGTTCCTCTCTTTCCATGAAACCGGATACGGTGGCGGCGGGCGCGAGTTTGCCCTCGTCCGCAAACGTGAATCCGGGGCACAAGAACATAAGTTCGCGCTCGGTGGCCAATACACCCATGAGAAATGCCACGAATGACGGGTCCGGGGGCAGCGAATAAGTAAGGCTGATTGATCCCGGTCCCCACTTCCAAAGCATCCCAACAGGCGGGCCGCATTCTTCGAAGAACGCCTTCAGCAACTCTGCCCGCTCAGTCAGTGGCGCTGGATATCGTTCTTTGACGGAGCGGTCGTAGCTGTCCCACTGGTTCTCACCAGCAGTATCGATCCGCCACGAAATAGGTTGGCCTCGAAACCGAGGAATGGGGCCCTGCCATTCACGCTCGTCGAACTCGTGGTTTGTCGTCCTACCAAAGGCGAAGAATCCGTCTTCGGCGTATCCGACCTCAAAGCCTTGGGTAGTGAACGTGAAGGTAGTCATTGATCCCGGCTCCAATCCCATGACGAAGCTGGCGCCCGTGAAAGGATCGTTTGACGTTTCAGCGTAATTTCAGTGAGCGGATGCTGAGCGGGGTAGCCCTTCTCTCTAAGTTCGTTCAGCATGGCATCGACATCCAGCATGTCCCTGCTGAACGCGATGTGCAGGTTATTGATCTTAGCTTAGGCGGCCGAGTCGAATGCGGCCTGCAGCTGCTCGGCGATCTTGCTGCGCGGCCGGCCAGTGCCCAAAACACGAATTTGAGCCAGAGCTCAACTCTTCTCCCGGGCCTGTGGCGGTAGTGAAACAATGCAGCGTGGTAAGCGTGTGGCGCGCGCCGCATCGGGCGCGGAACTGTGTAAGCGTCCGGCGATCCCGTATCGACGTCGGCCCCGGCGGTGTAGTCGACCTTGATCAGTCGTCGGTTGCCAACGTCCAACGATGCGGTAGCAACTCGCCGATGCGGCTGTTCGGTTGTGTCGGTAGCCGCTCGAGGAT
>JBBRQU010000051.1:0-7486 GCA_038225855.1 Burkholderiales bacterium
CTTCAACCGCCTCGAGCAGATGGGCGTTGCCACCACCATCAAGGCCGCGAAGAAGGAAGTCGAGAACGAGACGCCGGTGGTCTGGGACATTCTCGAAGAAGTCATTCGTGAACATCCGGTGATGCTCAACCGCGCGCCGACCTTGCACCGCCTGGGCATCCAGGCGTTCGAGCCCGTCTTGATCGAAGGCAAGGCGATCCAGCTGCATCCGCTGGTGTGCGCGGCGTTCAACGCCGACTTCGACGGCGACCAGATGGCCGTTCACGTGCCGCTTTCGCTTGAAGCCCAGATGGAAGCGCGCTCCTTGATGCTGTCGTCGAACAACATCCTGTTTCCGGCCAACGGCGATCCGTCGATCGTGCCGTCGCAGGACATCGTGCTCGGCCTGTATTACGCGACGCGCGAGAAGGTCAACGGCAAAGGCGAAGGCAGCTTCTTCGCCGACGTTTCCGAAGTCCATCGCGCCTACGAGAACAAGGAAGTCGAACTCACCACGCGCATCACGGTTCGCATTCGCGAGTTCCTGAAGAACCCCGACTACGTGGCCCCGGCGGTTCCCGCGGTCGAGGGCGCCGCACAAAGCGAACCGCAGTTCATCGAGAAGGTCACGCGTTACGAAACCACCGTGGGCCGGTCGATGCTGTCGGAGATACTTCCCAAGGGTCTGCCGTTCGCCGTCCTCAATCGCGCGTTGAAGAAGAAGGAAATCTCGCGCCTCATCAACGCATCGTTCCGCCGCTGCGGTCTGCGCGCGACGGTCGTGTTCGCCGACCAGTTGATGCAGTCGGGCTTCCGTCTGGCCACGCGCGCGGGCATCTCGATCTGCGTGGACGACATGCTCGTGCCCACGCAGAAGGAAACCATCATCAATGCGGCCGCGCATGACGTGAAAGAGATCGACCGTCAGTACACCTCGGGCCTGGTCACGCAACAGGAACGCTACAACAACGTCGTCGACATCTGGGGCAAGGCGGGCGACCGCGTCGGCAAGGCGATGATGGAACAGCTCGCCACCGAGCCGACCAAAGACAGGCACGGCAAGGATGTGCGCCAGGAGTCGTTCAATTCGATCTACATGATGGCCGACTCCGGTGCGCGCGGCTCAGCCGCGCAGATCCGCCAGTTGGCCGGCATGCGTGGCCTGATGGCCAAGCCCGACGGCTCGATCATCGAGACGCCGATCACGGCCAACTTCCGCGAAGGCCTGAACGTGCTGCAGTACTTCATTTCGACGCACGGCGCGCGCAAAGGTCTGGCCGACACGGCGTTGAAGACGGCGAACTCGGGTTACCTGACGCGCCGTCTGGTCGACGTGACGCAGGATCTGGTGGTCGTCACCGAAGATTGCGGCACCGCCAACGGCGTCAACATGAAGGCGCTGGTCGAAGGCGGCGAAGTCATCGAAGCCTTGCGCGACCGCATTCTCGGTCGCGTCACCGCGATCGACGTCATCAATCCCGAGTCGGCGGTCCCGCTCTACGAATCGGGCACGCTGCTCGACGAAGATGCGGTCGAACTGATCGAGAGTCTCGGCATCGACGAAGTGCGCGTGCGCACGCCCCTGACCTGCGAGACGCGTTACGGCCTGTGCGCCAAGTGTTATGGCCGGGATCTGGGCCGCGGCTCGATGGTCAACACCGGCGAAGCGGTCGGCGTGATCGCCGCGCAGTCGATCGGCGAGCCCGGCACGCAGCTGACGATGCGCACCTTTCACATCGGTGGCGCCGCATCGCGTGCGGCGGTGGCGTCGGGCGTCGAAGCGAAGTCCAACGGCACGGTGCGCTTCACCAACACGATGCGCTACGTCACCAACGCGAAGGGCGAGCAGATCGCGATCTCGCGTTCGGGCGAAGTGCTGGTCACCGACGATCACGGTCGCGAGCGCGAGCGCCACAAGGTGCCTTACGGCGCCACGCTCTTGGCGCTCGACGGTGTCGTGCTCAAGGCCGGCACGCCATTGGCGTCGTGGGATCCGCTGACGCGTCCTATCGTCAGCGAGTATTCGGGCCGCGTGAAGTTCGAGAATGTCGAAGAGGGTGTCACCGTCGCCAAGCAGGTCGACGACGTGACGGGGCTCTCGACGCTCGTCGTGATCGACGCCAAGCGCCGCGGAACGATGGCCGCCAAGGCGGTGCGTCCGGTCGTCAAGCTGATCAATGAAATCGGCGAGGAAGTGAAGATCGCGGGCACCGAGCATCCGGTCACGATCGGCTTCCAGGTCGGCGCGCTGATCACGGTCAAGGACGGCCAGGACGTCTCGGTCGGCGAAGTGCTCGCGCGTATTCCGCAGGAGTCCTCGAAGACGCGCGACATCACCGGCGGTCTGCCGCGTGTCGCCGAGCTGTTCGAAGCGCGCTCGCCGAAGGACGCGGGCACGCTCGCCGAAGTCACCGGCACGGTCACGTTCGGCAAGGAGACCAAGGGCAAGCAGCGTCTGGTGATTACCGACATGGAAGGCGAAGCGCACGAGTTCCTGATCACCAAGGAAAAGAACGTGCTGGTCCACGACGGTCAGGTCGTCAACAAGGGCGAGTCGATCGTCGATGGTCCGGCCGATCCGCAAGACATCTTGCGATTGCTCGGCATCGAAGCGCTCGCGCGCTACATCGTCGACGAAGTGCAGGACGTCTATCGTCTGCAGGGCGTGAAGATCAACGACAAGCACATCGAAGTGATCGTGCGTCAGATGCTGCGCCGGGTGCAGGTGGTCGATCCGGGCGAGACGCGCTTCATCCAGGGTGAGCAGGTCGAACGCTCGCACCTGCTCGACGAGAACGATGCGTCGATCGCCGCCGGCAAGCGACCCGCGATTCATCAGAACATCCTGCTGGGCATCACCAAGGCCTCGCTGTCGACCGATTCGTTCATCTCGGCTGCATCGTTCCAGGAGACCACGCGCGTTCTCACCGAAGCCGCGATCATGGGCAAGCGCGACGAACTCCGCGGTCTGAAGGAGAACGTCATCGTCGGCCGTCTGATCCCGGCAGGCACCGGCCTCGCGTTCCACATCGCCAGGAAGGCGAAGGAAGCGTCCGAAGCCAAGGACCGCGAACTGGCGGCACAGGCGGAGCTCGAGGCGCTGGCGGTTGCGAGCGAAGCTGCGGCGGAGACGGCCGACACGTGATGCGCGAAAGCGCATCGATGACAGCCTGTCGATGAAGCATGAGCCCGAGGCAGAGATGCCTCGGGCTTTTTTCCATTGCGGCCCACGAAATTTCCGATGAGCCGTGCAGACCCAATGCCCGGCGCGCTCAGCGATGCGGCGCTGATGCGCGCAGTTGTGGCAAGGCGGCGCAGCGTCGCCACCAAGAAGCATTGATTTACCTTTCTCTTCCAACCTAAAATAACGCACTTCCTTATTTCAGGTTCCCCCGCCGCCCATGCACCGACGTCCGCAAGGCCAATACGTCACCGCGTCGACGGCCGGCGAGAAGTTCAAGGCCTTCGTCCCGGCGCCGTTGCCGCCCAAGCCCGCGCTGGTCTGGTCCCCGGCATTGCGTCGCCGCTTCGACGACGCGCTGCTGGCGCTGGGTCGGCTCGATGCCGTTACGGCGCTGCTGCCCAACGCGTCGCTGCTGCTCTACAGCTTCATCCGCAAGGAGGCGGTGCTGTCGTCGCAGATCGAAGGCACGCAGTCGTCGCTCGCCGACCTGCTGCTGTTCGAGATCGACGAGCAGCCGGGCGTGCCGGTCGACGACGCGCGCGAGGTCAGCCGTTGCGTCGCTGCGCTCGAATACGGGCTGAAGCAACTGCATGGCGGACTGCCGCTCTGCATGCGGCTGCTGTCGGGCATGCACAAGGTATTGCTGACGCAGGCGCGCGGCCACGGCAAGGCTCCCGGCAACGTGCGGACTTCACAGGTGTGGATCGGCGGCACGCGGCCGGGCAACGCGGCGTTCGTCCCGCCTCCGGCCGATGCGCTGCCCGAATGTCTCGCCCAATTCGAGCGCTTTCTCGACGACGAGCCCGAGTCCACGCCGCCGTTGCTCAAGGCCGCATTGGCGCATGTGCAGTTCGAGACCATCCATCCGTTCCTCGACGGCAATGGGCGCATCGGGCGGCTGCTGATCGTTCTGCAACTGGTAGCCAACGGCGTGTTGCGTGAGCCTATGCTTTACCCGAGCCTTTTCTTCAAGACGCATCGCGCGCTCTATTACGAACTGCTCGACGAGGTCCGCGTGCGTGGCGACTGGGAGCGATGGCTGGACTTCTTCGCCGAGGGCGTCCAGGTGAGCGCGACGCAGGCGGTCGTCACCGCGAACACGCTGCTCGCGCTGGTCAACGCGGACCGCGATCGCATCGCCACGCTAGGTCGCGCGGCGACGTCGGCGCTTGCGGTCCATCAAGCCTTGCAGCGCCAGCCGATCGCGACCTCGTCCGCGCTGGTCAAGGCCACGTCGCTCACCGCCGCGACGGTCAACAAGGCGCTTGCCCACCTCGTCGATCTCGACATCGTCGGCGAGCTCACCAATCGGCAGCGCGGCCGCGTGTTCAGCTATCGGCGCTACGTCGACGAGCTGACGGTCGAACTGGAGACAGCCGCATGAGACACCTGTGTAAACCATAGGCGTTGAGCACGACCGCGTGACACGGCGATGCTTGGCTGGGTCGTAGGTGGTGCGGTTGGTCCAGGCACGCCAGATGACGCGCAGCCAAGCGCGCGCGCGGATGCGGATGGCGTGTGGATGATGGCAACCGATGATCACACGACGACGTTCCACCCAAGCAAGGGCAACATTTTCCAGACTCAGATGAAATCCAACGCGCAAGCAATTCTCGTCACCGGCGGCGCCGGATACATAGGCTCGCACACCTGCGTCGAGTTGATGGCCGCGGGCTTCACGCCAGTCATCGTCGACAACTTCGTCAACAGCAAGCGCGAGGCGCTCGTGCGCATTGCGCGTATCGCGGGGCGCGAGCCGGTGTTCGTCGAAGCCGACGTGCGCGATGCAGAGGCGCTCGATGGCGTGTTTGCGGCGCATGCGATCGATGCAGTCGTCCACTTCGCGGGATTGAAGGCGGTGGGCGAATCGGTCGAGCAGCCGCTTGCGTATTACGACAACAATGTTGGCGGCATGCTGGTACTGGTCGCTGCGATGCGCCGCGCGCACGTGAAGAAGCTCGTCTTCAGTTCATCGGCCACCGTCTACGGCGCGCCGCATGCGCTGCCGATCCGCGAGGACTTTCCGATCCAGGCCACCAATCCCTACGGTGCGTCGAAGGCGATGATCGAACGGATCCTGACCGACGTCGCGCATGCGGACCCGGCGTGGCGGATCGCGCTGTTGCGCTACTTCAACCCGGTCGGTGCGCACGAGAGCGGTTTGATCGGCGAAGATCCGGCAGGCATTCCCAACAATCTCATGCCCTATGTCGCGCAGGTCGCGGTCGGAAAGCTCGAACGCGTCACCATTCACGGCGACGACTACCCGACGCGCGACGGCACTGGCGAGCGCGACTACATCCACGTCGTCGATCTCGCGCGCGGCCATCTGGCAGCACTCGAGCATCTCGACGAGATCAAGGGCGCCGAGCCGATCAATCTAGGCACTGGCCGCAGCAGCACGGTGCGCGAGATGATCGTCGCGTTTGAAGCAGCCTCGGGACGCACCATCGCGAATGTCGTCGGACCACGGCGACCCGGAGACATTGCAAGTTGCTATGCGGACGTCCAGCGCGCGGCCTCGCGCCTGGGATGGCGAGCCGGCTATGGACTTGAGCGGATGTGCGCTGACGCGTGGCGCTGGCAGGAAGCCAATCCAACCGGGTACTCGAACCGAATTGACATTTCTTGACAGGATATTGTCAATTGACAGGCGGGTGGAAATTCGCGACGTCGCGCGTACCTTCGTTCGACTGGAAAGCGGTGCGCATGGCCAAAGCGTTGGCCTCTCAAGCGGCGGGATGCTCAATTGAATTTGACAGGCGCGAGCGCCATCGGCATACTCCCGCGTCTTGGCTCGCCCGGGTCAAGCGTTCTTTGGATAGATGTGCACGATTTCCTCGCGCATCGTGGTCGCACCGAACGCTACTGGTGCGACGGCTCCTTCCAAGTTTTGAAAAATTCTGTCCGGCCGCGATCGCGCGCGATTGCAACTGCGGACTTCCGGTTTCGATCAGATAGGCAACACCCACCGCAATGCCAACCATCAATCAGCTCGTCCGCAAGCCTCGCGTATCCGCGACGATCAAGAGCAAGAGTCCCGCGCTGCAGGATTGCCCGCAACGTCGCGGCGTGTGCACGCGTGTGTACACCACCACTCCGAAGAAGCCGAACTCGGCGCTGCGCAAGGTCGCGAAGGTTCGTTTGACCAACGGCTTCGAAGTGATTTCGTATATCGGCGGCGAAGGGCACAATCTGCAGGAGCACTCGGTTGTGTTGATCCGCGGCGGTCGTGTGAAGGATTTGCCGGGCGTGCGTTATCACATGGTGCGCGGCTCTCTGGATACGCAGGGGGTCAAGGATCGCAAGCAGTCGCGCTCCAAGTACGGTGCGAAGCGTCCGAAGGCTGCGAAGTAATACCGAATTGTTTTCCGTCGGCGGCGCTCGCTGCCGACGCTCCGCCGACGTCTGCGTAACCCGCATTTCGATCGGATCGTTATCAAGTAAGTGGCGGCTCCTATGTCGAAAAATTCGGCATCGTCGGGTTGCCGCGAGGCGCGAACAAGAGCGCCTCAACTGAAAAAGGAATGTCATGCCACGTCGTCGTGAAGTCCCCAAACGCGAGATCCTGCCCGACCCCAAATTTGGCAGCGTCGATGTCACCAAGTTTTCCAACGTGATCATGCTGGCCGGCAAGAAGGCCGTAGCCGAGCGCATCATCTACGGCGCCTTCGACACGATCAGCACCAAGGGCGGCAAGGATCCTCTCGAAGTATTCACGCTGGCACTGTCCAACGTACGCCCGATGGTCGAAGTCAAGAGCCGTCGCGTCGGCGGCGCCAACTATCAGGTGCCCGTCGAAGTACGCCCGATTCGCCGCATGGCGCTGGCAATGCGCTGGCTGCGCGAAGCGGCCGTCAAGCGCAGCGAGAAGTCGATGGCGCTGCGTCTGGCGGGCGAGTTGATGGACGCGGCTGAAGGACGCGGCGGCGCAATGAAGCGGCGCGACGAAGTGCACCGCATGGCCGAGGCCAACAAGGCCTTCTCGCACTTCCGCTTTTAGTTGACTGCATGACGATCGGCCCCATCTACAGGGCCGACGACTCATAGGTTTTTTTCAGGGAGCCTCCGCATTCGGCACAGCGGAAGGCTCCTTGGATTTTCAGAGGCAAATCATCGTGGCACGCAAGACCCCCATCGAGCGCTATCGCAACATCGGCATTTCGGCGCACATCGACGCCGGCAAGACGACGACCACCGAGCGCATCCTGTTCTACACCGGCGTCAATCACAAGATCGGCGAAGTGCACGACGGCGCCGCGACGATGGACTGGATGGAGCAGGAGCAGGAGCGCGGCATCACGATCACGTCGGCTGCCACCA
>JBBRQU010000052.1:0-7478 GCA_038225855.1 Burkholderiales bacterium
CGCAGGGCCGAAGGTTGCAGGGACTTGCTCATCGAATCTCCTCGCCTGGATAGCAGTCGGTGCGTGGGTGTTTACGCCGCAGTCTTCATGGGCAGCGCGTCGGCGTCCACGTGCTCGTCGAGATCGACCATCACCTCGCCGTCGAGCACGCGCCGCGCCCGCGCCTTGTCGATGTCTTTCTCCCAAGTGGCGACGACCACCGTCGCCACGCAATTGCCGAGCAGGTTTCCGAGCGCGCGTGCGATCCCCATGAACCAGTCGACCGAAAGGACCAGCACCAGGCCGATGGCGGGAATCGCAGGAATCGCCGTCAGCGTCGCGGCGAGGATCACGATCGCCGAGCCGGGCACGCCGTGCGCGCCTTTCGACGTGATCAGCGCGACCGCGAGGATGGTCAGGAGGTCACCTATCGACAGCGGCGTGTTGGTGGCTTGCGCGATGAACACCGCCGCGAGCGTGAGGTAGATCGAGAAGGCATCGAGGTTGAACGAATAGCCCGTCGGAATCACTAGGCCCACGGTCGAGTCCTTGATGCCCAGGCGCTCGAGCTTGCGCATCACCTGCGGCAGCACGCTGTCCGACGACGCGGTACCCGCCACGATGGTTAGTTCCTTGCGCAGGTAACGGATCAGCTTGAAGATGTTGAAGCCGGCGAGACGAAGAATTCCACCGAGCACGACGACGACGAAGATCGCGACCGTCACATAGAACAGCAGCACCAGCGAGCCCAACTGCTGCAGCGAGGCGACGCCGTACATGCCGACCGTGAACGCGATCGCGCCCAGCACGCCCAGCGGAGCGAGCTTGACGACGAAGAACATCATCTTGAAGAACACGTGCGACGCCTGCTCGATGATCGAGAGGAAGGGCTTGCCCGAATTGCCGAGCAGCGCCAGCGCGCAGCCGAAGCCGATCGACACCAGCAACACCTGCAGCACGTCGCCGCTCGCGAACGCGTTCACGAACGTGGTTGGGATGAGCTTCATCAAAAACTCGACCGTGCCCTGGCTCTTGACCTGCGACGCGCGATCGACGTACGAGCTCAACGCGCTGGCGTCGAGCGATTTCGGGTCGATGTTCATCCCGGTGCCGGGATGAAAGAAGAAGGCCAGCGCGAGGCCGAGCAGCAGCGCGATCGTGGTGACCGCTTCGAAATAGATCACGGCCTTGAGCCCCACGCGCCCGACCTTCTTGAGGTCGCCGGCGCCGGCGATGCCCAGCACCACGACGCAGAAGACGATCGGGGTGATCAGCACCTTGATCAGCTTGATGAACGCGTCGCCGAGCGGTTTCAGGCTCGCGCCGAAGTCCGGATAAAGCACGCCGACTGCGATGCCCACGAGGAGCGCGATGACTACCTGGCCGAACAGTGACTTGAAGAACTTGGGCATTGTCGCCTCCACGAGATCCATCTCTTGCCGCGGTGCCTGGGCGCCCCTTGCTCGGGAGCCACCCGTCGCTTGACTTGCACGTCTGCTTCTTCCGCTGCCGGTTGGGCTGTGGTCGCCGCTATGCTGGTTGCCGGATCCGTGTGAGGCGGCGTTGGCGAGGGCGTGACGCGCATCCTTCCTCAACAGGTAGTGATACGTCCAATATATTGTTCGACTCGATTGATATGTTCTGCATATCGAGTGGAGAGGGGCTCGCGCGCTGCGGACCGCTCACGGCGGCGCGAACGATAGCGGCTACACCGTGGCCGCGGTCACGTTTCGCGCGCGAGAATCTCCCGGGCCTGGTCGAGGAAACCCTGCACCGTCGCCGAGGCATTGTCCTTGCGCTGAACCGCATATACGTCCGCGCGCGGCGCGTTGTGTGCAAGGGCTCGATACGCGACGCCCCTGCGATGCACGCGCTCGAGCGAAGCGGGCACCAGCGCCACGCCCAGGCCCGCCGCGACCAGGCTGGGAATCGATTGTGATTCGACCACCTGCTGCGAAACATGCGGAACGAACCCCGCCTCGAGGCAAGCCGCGTGGAGGTACTTCGCGAAGCCCGACGAATCGAGCCTGAGCATCACGAAGCGCTCGTCCTTCAGATCCGTCAACTCGAGCCTGCGACGCTTCTGCAAGCGATGACCGCGCGGCAGGGCGACGACCACCGGATCGGTCCATGCGCTTGCGAGCAGTTCGTCGCTCGCCGCCGTGCGCGTGAAGCTCAAGGTCGATCTTGCGATCGCGCAGCCCCGCCAGTTGAGAGGCAGGCGTCATTTCGTGAAGGATCACTTCGACGCCGGGATGGCTGCGGCGATACGCCGCGATGATCCGCGGCATCAGCCCGAGGAGCAGCGATCCAGAGAGCCCGATCTTCAGTCGCCCGGCGCCACCCGAGCCGATAGCCCGCGCGTGACTGCGCGCCTGGTCAGCGCGCTCGAGAATCGCATGGGAGGGCTCCAGGAAAGCCGCACCGGCGGCGGTGAGTTCGACGCGCCTGCTGGTCCTCGTCAGCAGCGCCGTGCCGAGCTCGTCTTCCAGGTCTGCGATCTGTTGGCTGAGCGGCGGCTGCGAGATGTGCAGTCGCTCGGCCGCGCGCGTGAAGCTGCACTCCTCTGCGAACGCAACGAAGTAGCGGAGGTGACGCAGCTCCATGGTTCCACCGATGATCCGCGTTGATTGACTGCTGCATCTTACGCGGCGATCCCATCGCGATTCGTCGTCTCTCACTCAGCCAGAGATGCTTTCGAGATTGCCTCGCCCGCCTCGTCCAACTCACCGCCTCGGCGCGAGCTCGACACTTTCCTGGACGTGATCGAGATGGTGGAGCGACTGAACCCTTCTTCGCATTCGGCTAGACTCGACGATTCGATTCCATCCTGACCCACTTCCATCCTGACCCACTCCATGTCCATCGATCAAGAAATCCATGCGGCCTTGTCCAGCGTGATCGATTCCAATACCGGCAAAGATCTCGCGGCCACGAAATCGATCCGCAACCTGCGCATCGATCCTGTCCATGGCGGCGCAGACCTCAGTGTTCCCGGCAGTGTCAATATCTCGCTCGACGTCGAACTCGGCTACCCCGGGCAGAGCCAGGTCGATGTGATTCGCAATCAGGTCATCAATGCGCTGCGCGCGGTCCCGGGCGTTGCCAACGTCAGCGTCAACGTCGCCTCGAAGATCGTCGCGCATGCCGTGCAGCGCGGCGTCAAACCTCTGCCCAACGTGAAGAACATCATCGCGATCGCATCGGGCAAGGGCGGCGTGGGCAAGAGCACGACCGCGGTCAATCTCGCGCTCGCGCTCGCGGCCGAAGGAGCGACCGTCGGCATCCTCGACGCTGACATCTACGGCCCTTCGCAGCCGACCATGCTGGGCATCACGGGCAGGCCGGAGACAAAGGACGGCAAGACCATGGAGCCAATGGAGCGTCACGGCATTCAGGCGAACTCGATCGGCTTCATGATCGACCCCGACGAACCGATGGTGTGGCGCGGCCCGATCGTCACGCAGGCGTTGACGCAACTGCTCGAGCAGACCAACTGGCGCGACCTCGACTATCTGATCGTGGACATGCCGCCCGGCACTGGCGACGTGCAGTTGACGTTGTCGCAGAAGGTCCCGGTCACGGGCGCCGTGATCGTCACGACGCCGCAGGACATCGCGCTTCTCGACGCGAAGAAGGGCCTCAAGATGTTCGAGAAGGTCGGCATCCCTATCCTCGGCGTGATCGAGAACATGAGCCTGCACATGTGTACCCACTGCGGGCATGTCGAACACATCTTCGGCTCGGGTGGCGGACAGAAAATGTGCGAGGACTTCGGCGTGACATTTCTTGGCGGACTGCCGCTCGACATCCGCATCCGCGAGCAAGCCGATTCCGGAACGCCGACCGTGGTGGCCGATCCCGATGGCGCGCTCGCGCGGACCTACAAGACGATCGCACGCAAGATCGCGATCGCGGTCGCCGACAAGGCGAAGGACATGTCGAGCAAGTTCCCGACGATCGTGGTGCGCAATACTTGAGATGAAGCGAGGGTGCTTTGCCGGCGGGCGAGGGCGTGCGCGGGGGCACGCGCGTGGGCGAAATCACGCGGCCTCGCGCCTCTTCATTTCCTGGTGTCCGCGGGCTTGCTTCCCTGCGATGGCGCAGGGTTGCCTTCGGGCGCTCCCTGCATTGAATAGGGCGGTGCGCCCGATGCTGCGGTACCGACCGTCGATGGCTCGGTCGAACCGGTCTTCTCGTTTTGCGGCATGGCGGGCGCGGCCATGGTATCGGCGGCCTTCGGAGTGCTGTCGCCGACCGGCGCAGGAACGATCGCCGTGCTCGTGGTTGTCGTGGCGGCGCTCGTGCTCGCGCTTGTGCGTGGCTCCTTGCCGCAAGCGCCCAGCGTCGCGAGCATCACCGCGAGCGCAACGAAACTTGCAGCCGGGGTCGATCGCCTCATCATCGTCTGCATGCGTTTCTCCTCTTCACGGTAGGCATGGGAATGTCGTCTCGAGCAACCCGCATTGCGAACCCATCGGTAAAGCGGCGATGTCGGCGCGCGACCGATCGCGGCATCGGCGCGTCGCCGCGTCGCATGCGTGCGCCTGCTTGCGAAAGGACCAGTGAATGAAAATTTGCGTCGTCGGTGCGGGAGCGATCGGCGGTTTGCTCGCGTTTCGTTTCGCGGTTGCGGGACATGACGTATCGGTGGTCGCGCGCGGCGCGCATCGCGATGCGATCGCGAGGGGCGGACTGACGCTGGTCGATCACCAGAACGATCGCACCGACACGCAGGCGATGCGGGTATCGGCCGAGCCGTCGGACTTCGGTGTGCAGGACGCGGTCTTCATCGGACTCAAGGCGCACGCGGTTGCCGCGATGCTGCCGCGCATCGCATCGCTGGTCGGACCGCGCACGATGGTCGTGCCTGCGATCAACGGTGTGCCGTGGTGGTACTTCCAGCGCGAAGGCGGTGAGCACGACGGCATGACGGTCTCATGCGTCGATCCGCAGGGCGATATGGCGAAGGTGATCGCCACCGAGGCCATCATCGGCTGCGTGGTTCACGCGGCCGGCGAAGTGCGCGAGCCGGGCGTGGTGCATCACACCAAAGGCAACGGCTTCATCATCGGAGAGATCGATCGCGGACTCGCCGATCCGCTCACCCAGCGCCTCTCGACGCTCGCCTCCGCGATCGACGAGGCCGGACTCGAAGCCACGATATCGAACAACATCCGCCACGACGTCTGGGCCAAGCTGATCGGCAACCTGAGTTTCAATCCGGTCGCCGCGCTCACCTTCGCCGACATGGCGCGCCTGTGCTCGAGCGAAGGCCTGCTCGAAGTGATCCGGCCGATGCTGAAGGAAGGCATGGCGGTTGCGCGCGGCTACGGGGTTCACATCACGATGACGCCTGACGAACGCATCGATGTCGCGCGGCGCCTGGGCGCCGCGCGCATCTCGATGCATCAGGATTTCGAAGCGCACAGGAAACCCGAGATCGAAGCGATCGTCGGTGCGGTGATCGAACTGGCCGAACACGTCGACGTGCCGGTCCCGGTCACGCGCATGCTCTATGCGCTGGCCCGCGAGCGCGCGTTGTCGGACGGCCTGCTCGATCCCTGACTTTGCGTACGCGACGCTACCACGCCGCGCCGCACGTGGTCCCCCGACGCTAACGAAGTCCCAGGAAGCCCAGGATTGCAACAACAATCACGATTGCGCCAATGATCCAGACGATGTTGTTCACGTGTATTTCCTCCAAGTCGATTTTTCGTGCTGTCGTCCCCTATCGGACACCACCTGCAGCGAGCCGGCTCGTCGAACCTTTCGACGCAGCCGACTTCTCAGGCGGCGGGTCACGATACGAAACCAGACTCTCTACACCCATCAGTGAAGCGTCCAATTGGAAAAAGGACGGACACCGATGCGGCAGCGACGCACCGCTGTTGCCGAACCCGCGCATGCAGCCTGGTTGGCGAGGCTCTTCGAGCATCGCCCTGCGGGAAAACACTCGTTGAAAATTGCGCTATCGAGTGCCAACATGACGAGCGAAGCGTGCTCTGTTTACGTTGGTTACTCGGAAGGGCCGTTCCAACGCGGCCCGAAATAAAGGGGAGCGTTATGGAGATGAAAGTCTCCCGACGGCAGTTCTTCCGCATCAGTGCGGCGGGAATTGGCGCGTCGGGTTTGGCGGCGATGGGTTATTCGACCGCGTTCGCTACCGAGCAGGCGCGACAGTTCAAGCTCGCGCGCACGACCGAGACACGCAACACGTGTCCGTATTGCTCGGTCGGCTGCGGCATCATCATGTATGGCTTGGGCGACCGCGCGAAGAACGCCAAGTCCGAGATCATGCACATCGAGGGCGATCCCGATCATCCGGTCAATCGCGGCACGCTGTGCCCGAAGGGTGCGGGGCTGCTCGAATTCGTTCACAGCCCCAACCGCCTGAAGTACCCGCAGGTGCGCGAGGCCGGCGCGAGCGAATGGAAACGCATCGCTTGGGACGACGCCTTGACGCGCATCGCCAAGCTGATGAAGGAAGATCGCGACAAGAACTTCGAAGCCAAGAACAAGGACGGCGTGACCGTCAATCGCTGGCCGACGATGGGCGTGCTCGCCGCATCAGCATCGTCCAACGAAACCGGTTACGTCACGCACAAGGTCGTTCGCTCACTCGGCGTTCTCAATTTCGACAATCAAGCGCGTGTCTGACACGGCCCGACGGTAGCAAGTCTTGCTCCGACGTTTGGCCGTGGTGCGATGACCAACCACTGGGTTGACATCAAGAATGCCGATGTCATTCTGATCATGGGCGGCAATGCCGCCGAAGCCCATCCGTGCGGGTTCAAGTGGGTCACCGAAGCCAAGGCGCATAACAAGGCGCGGCTGGTCGTCGTCGATCCGCGCTTCACGCGCTCGGCCGCGGTGGCCGACTACTACGCGCCGATCCGCGCCGGTACCGACATCGCGTTCCTCGGCGGCGTGATCAATTACCTGATCGCCAACAACAAGTACCACGAGGACTACGTCAAGAACTATTCGGACATGACGTTCGTCGTGCGCGACGACTACGACTTCAAGGACGGCATCTTCTCGGGCTACAACCCGGACAAGCGCGCCTACGACAAGACGTCGTGGAACTACAAGATCGGTGCCGACGGCTTCGCCGAAGTCGATCCCACGCTCGCCAATCCGCGCTGCGTGTTCAACCTGATGAAGGCGCATTACGCACGCTATACGCCCGAGATGGTCGAGAAGATCTGCGGCACGCCGAAGGACAAGTTCCTGAAGGTGTGCGAGATGATCGGTAGCACCGGTCGTGCGGGTCGTGTGATGACGATCATGTACGCGCTCGGATGGACGCAGCACAGCCAGGGCTCGCAGATGATCCGCACCGGCGCGATGGTGCAGCTACTGCTGGGCAACATGGGCCTCGCGGGCGGCGGCATGAACGCGCTGCGCGGGCACTCGAACATTCAGGGCCTGACCGACCTGGGTCTGCTGTCGAATCTTCTTCCCGGCTACATGACCTTGCCCGGCGAGAAGGAGCC
>JBBRQU010000053.1:0-7367 GCA_038225855.1 Burkholderiales bacterium
CAGATGCTCAAGGACGTCGTGAAATTGCCGCCGCTGACTGACAAGCAGGCCAAATTGATGGAGAAGGTTGCAGCCGAGCACAACGACTGGAAGAACTGGCGCGACCCGTGGACTACCTCTTAGACACGAGTTTCCTGATCGGCCTGTGGCGCGGGCGCGGCAAGGGACTCGAAGCGTCTTTCCTCGCCGCGCATTCGGATTCCGTGCTCGGTTTGCCGTGGATTGCCAAGGGAGAATTTCTCTCCGGCGCGGTCATCGCCGAACATGACCTTGCGAAGGTAACGGGGTTTCTCGCGGGGTACCCCGTATCTTGGCCAGACGAACCGACGCTTCTGCAATATGCGACGCTGTATGCCCGCTTGCACGCGCAGCGAAAGCTGGTTGGCCCAAATGATTTGTGGATTGCTGCGGCCGCGATCCGGCGCGATTTGCCGCTCCTGACTCGCAATGTGAAGGAATTCTCGCGCGTGCAGGGGCTGCGGGTGGTCGATTACGCGACGCAATGAGACGCGCGCGCAGAGCGCTCAAGCGAGTCGGGAAGGAATATGCAGAAACCCGCGAAAGCGCGCGCGCCCTCCGCGCGTTGGCGGGCCGTCGAGCCGATAGTCCGGAAAGCGTTCGAGCAATAGCGCGATCGCGACGCGGCCTTCGAGGCGCGCGAGCGCGAGGCCCACGCATTGATGCGGGCCTGTGCCGAACGCGAGATGACGATTGGGCGTGCGGCCCACGTCGAGGCGATCGGGATCGGGGAACTGCGCGGGATCGCGATTGGCCGCGCCGATGCACAGATGCACGGGCGTGCGCGGTGCGAGCGCAACGCCGCCGATTTCGACCGCTTCGGTCGTGATGCGGTTTCCCAGCTGGTTCGAACTCTCGATGCGCAGGAACTCTTCGACCGCGGTCTTGATCAACGACGCATCGTCGAGCAAGCGCGCTTTCTCGTCGGGCCATTCGCAGAGCGCGACCAATCCATTGCCGATCAGATTGGTCGTCGTCTCGTGCCCGGCGTTGAGCAGGAAGATGCAGTTGTGCATCAGCTCATCGGCGCTCAGGCGCTCGCCGCCTTCGCCCGCGATCAGGCGCGTGAGCACATCGACTTCGGGGTCGCCCATGTTTTGCCTGCGCGCGGCGATCAGCACTTCCAGATAGGCGAGGAATTGTTCGACCGCGCGATTGCCTCTTGCCTGCTGCTCAGGCGTGAGCACAGGTTCGAGCGCGCCCAGAATCGCAAGCGACCATTCACGCAAGGGCGCGCGCTGGTCGTGCGGAATCGCGAGCAGGTTGCCGATGATCTCGATCGGGATCGCGGACGCGAAGTGCTCGATCAGGTCGACGCTCTCATTGCGTGAGGCGCGCTCGGCTATGGCCTCGAGCAGGTATTCGACGCGCGCGATCAGCGCCGGCTCCATCGCGGCGATGTGCTTCGGCGTCAATGCGCCCGCGATCAACCGCCGCACGCGCGTGTGCAGCGGCGGATCGTTGAACACGAGACTGGTGGTGTGATGCGCGAACAGCGGCGTGTCGCTGCCGTACTTGGGTGCGAACTCTTCGTGCTTGTCGGAACTGAAGCGCTGCGTGTCCTTGTACACCGCGACCAGATCGACGTAGCGAGTGATGAATACCGAGCCGTTGGGCATGAGCTTGACGGGTTCGTATTCGCGCAACGCGCGATAGGTGGGGAAGGGATTTTCGTAGAAGGCTGCTTCGAGATGCTCGATGTCGAAGCGGTCCGCGAGCGCGCGGTCAGGAGATTGGTTGCTCATCGCTTGCGGGTCTTTACCCGACCGCCGTCGCCCCAGCGAAGGCGGGGGCCCAGCGGCGTTGCCGTTCCGATCGAACGACGCTCGGTTCCCGCGTTCGCGGGAACGACGGGTGCGGGCGCGCGCACGGCAGGCACGCCGCCAAAAAAAAGATCGGCCACGATCGGCGCCATTGCCTCGTGCGACAGCGCACCTTCGGGCCGCATCCACGTGAACATCCAGTTGATCATGCCGAACAGCAGCATCGTCAGCGGCTTGGTCAACTCGGCCTTGCGATGGTCGGGGCGCCATGCGGCGATCGCAGCGGCGAAGCCCTCGACCACGCGGCGCTCCTTGTCGAGCACGCGCTTGCGATCATCGGCTTCGAGAAAACGCACGTCGCTGGTCAGGACGCGATGCGCGTCCTGCGCGCCCGCGTATTCGGCCATGATGCGGGCGATCAGCGCGCGCATGCGCTCTTCGGGCGCGAACTCGTGCGCGTTCACATCGGCCACCAGGGCTTCGAGCCGCGACACATGGCCCAGCGTGATGTCGAGCAGCAGGCTGTATTTGTCGCGGAAGTAGTGGTACAGCGTCGCCTTCGAGAGGCCCGTCGCGACGGCGACCTGATTCATCGACGTGCCCGGATAGCCGCCGTGCGCGAACAGATGCGCGGCCTTGGCGAGGATCATCTCGCGCTGGTCGTCGTAGTTGCTGGCGCGTCCGCGCGGCATTCGTGGATCAGTGCGGAATCACTGCGGAATCACTGCGGAGTCATTTCAGCGCTCGTCGAACGACAGCACCACACGCTCGGTCAGCGGGTGCGCCTGACAGGTCAGCACGAAGCCGGCTGCGAGGTCGTTCTTGTCGAGCGCGAAGTTGCGCTCCATGCGCACTTCGCCTTCGATCAGCTTCGCGCGGCAGGTGCCGCACACGCCCGACGTGCACGAGAAAGGCACTTCGAGCCCCGCAGCCGATGCGGCGTCGAGAATGCTCGGCTGGTCGCGCCGAAATTCGATCTCGCGTTGCAGCCCGTCGCGAATGATGACGATGCGCGCCTGTTCGGCATCGCCTGGCTTGGCCTCGTGGATGATCGCGCCGACCTGCGGCGCGTTGGTCTCGGCCCCGGCGCCCAGGGGCTGCGCGACGCCGAAGCGTTCGATGTGGATGCGCTCTTCGGGGACGCCCGCGGCCAGCAGCGCGGCCTCGGCCTCGTCGTTCATTTGGAACGGGCCGCAGATGTAGACCTCGTCGATCTCGTTTGCCGGAACGAGCGTGTCGAGAAATTCGCCGATCTTTTCGCGATTCATCGCGCCGTGGTTCAAAGGCACGTCGGTGAACTCGTCGGAGAAGACGTGCTGGAGCGCGAGCCGCGCCATGTAGCGGTTCTTGAGATCCTCGATCTCTTCCTTGAACATGGTGGACTTCAGAAGCCGGTTGCCGTAGATCAGCGTGAAGCGGCTCTTCGGTTCGCGCGCGAGCACGGTCTTCATGATCGACAGGATCGGCGTGATGCCGCTGCCGCCCGCGATGCCGACGTGATGCCGCTTCGCGTCCGACTGGAGCGGCACGAAGAAGCGGCCCTGCGGCGCCATCACCTGGACCGTGTCGCCGGGCTTCAGGTGCGCGTTGATCCAGTTCGAGAACACGCCCGCGCGGACCTTGCGGATACCGACCCGCAACTCGCCGTCGTCGACACCCGCGCAGATCGAATACGAGCGGCGCAGATCCTGCCCTTCGATCTCGGTGCGCAGCGTGAGGTACTGGCCCTGCGTGAAGCCGAACACTTCGCGAAGATCATCGGGAACGTCGAACGACACGATCACCGCTTCGGCCGTATCGGGCTCGATCGCGCGCACGCGCAGGGGGTGGAAGAGGGGAGTCATGCGGCCCGCGGACTCTTGACGTGTCTCCCCGGCGAAGGCCGGGGCCCAACGACGGAAGCCGTCGCCCCGGCGCAGGCCGGGGTCCAGGTTTGTCTCTCCATCGCGCTTGCCTGGAACTTGGACCCCGGCCTTCGCCGAGGAAACGCGTCATCGAAAGCTACGCGGTCGCGCATGCGTTTCATCAAATCGCCTTGAAGTATTCGAACGGCTCGCGACAATCGAGGCAGCGATGCAACGACTTGCACGCGGTCGAGCCGAAGGCCGACAGACGCTCGGTGCGCGCGCTGCCGCAATGCGGACACGCCGGCCATTTCATCATGTGCAGCGGCACGAAACGCATCGGTCGCGCGTCGCCGGCGATGAGATGCGCGGGCGGCGCGATGCCGTATTCGCGCAACTTGCGTTTGCCTTCGTCGCTGATCCACTCGGTGGTCCAGGCAGGCGCGCGACGCATCACGACGCGCGCCGGGCCGAGGCCCGCGACATCGATTGCGGCGAGCGCATCGGCTTCGATCGCTTCGGTTGCCGGACAACCCGAGTACGTCGGCGTGAGCACCAGATCGAGCGCGCCATCGTCGTTCTCGAGCACCTCGCGCACGATGCCCAGATCGACGATCGACACCGCCGGCACTTCGGGATCGAGAACGGTTTGGAGCACGGCCCACGCGCGTTCGCATCGCGTGGTGGCAGGCGCGCGGCCGGGCGCGCGGACATCCACGCGAGGCGTGGCGATCGCATGATCGATCGGTAACATCGCGTTCACCACACCCCGCCCGGATAGGACCGTTGCAGGTACTGCATCTCGGTGAGGATGAATCCCATGTGTTCGCTGTGCTTGCCGATCTTGCCGGTGCTTCGAAATCTGCTGGCCTCGGCAGTGTCCTTCGACATGTCGAGATGGGCTTCGTCGAAGAGCGCGGCCATCTCGGCTGCCCACGCTTCGCGCAGCGATGACCAGCGCGGGCCGAGACCGCTCGCTTCGGCGTGCTCGTCGATCGCGTCGGACTCGAACAGCTCGGCGGTGTAGATCCACAGACGATCGCGTGCGGCCTCGATACGACGACGCGACTCGTCGGTTCCATCGGCCAGGCGCACGACCCACTCGCCCGCGTGCTGCTGGTGATAGCGCGCCTCCTTGACGGCCTTGCCCGCGATCGCCGCGAGTTCGGCGTCCGACGAATCGGCAAGGCGTTCCCACAAGAGCTGGAGAAAAGTCGCCATCACGACATTGCGCAACATCGTGAACGCGAAGTCGCGCTTGCCGCCTGCTGCGCCATCGACCGCGCTGGGTAGTTCGACCAACGTGACGTTGAGGTAATCGCGCTCGCTGCGCAGAAAAGCGAGCTGGTCTTCGTCGTGACCCTGGCCTTCGAGCTGGCCCGCGTGCGCCAGCAGTGCGCGCGCCTGCCCGAGCAGGTCGAGCGCCATATTGGCCATCGCGATGTCCTCTTCGAGCACGGGCGCGTGGCCGCACCACTCGGAGAGTCGTTGCGCGAGGATCAGACAGGTGTCCGCGATGCGCAGCAGGTACTGCACGGACGCGTCGGGCTTGATGGCAATCGAGTCCTGCATGACGCACTCACCTCACATGTGATCGACCGAAGCCGGCAACTGATAGAAGGTCGGATGCCGATAGACCTTGTCTTCCATCGGGTCGAAGTACATCGCCTTGTCGCCCGGATCGCTCGCGACGATGTGATCCGAGCGCACCACCCACAGGCTCACGCCTTCCTGCCGGCGCGTGTAGACGTCGCGTGCATTCTGGATCGCCATCTGCGCGTCGGCCGCATGCAGGCTGCCGCAGTGCTTGTGATCGAGCCCGGCCTTGCTGCGCACGAAGACTTCCCAGAGGGGCCATTCGGGTGCAACTGTGGAAGCGATTTCACTCATGGTCATGCTCCTGTGCGCCGTCGTCCCCGCGAACGCGGGGATCCAGTGTCGTTCGTCGTTCAAGGTCGAAGCCGCTGGGTTCCCGCGTTCGCGGGACCGACAGACTCTTATGCGGCGAGCGCGACGTCTCGCTTGGCTTCTTTTTCCGCATGCGCCAACGCCGCTTCACGCACCCACGCCCCGTCTTCCCAAGCCGACACGCGCGCCTGCAAGCGCTCGCGATTGCACGGACCGTCGCCCGCGATTACGGCCTTGAATTCTTCCCAGTCGATCGCGCCGAAGTCGTAGTGCTCGCGCTCTGCGTTCCATTTCAGATCGGGATCGGGCAGCCTGACTCCGAGCACCTTCGCTTGATCGACCGCCGCGTCTACAAACTTCTGGCGCAGGTCGTCGTTGGAGAAACGCTTGATGCCCCAGCGCATCGATTGCGCGGAGTTGGGCGACTGATCGTCGGGCGGGCCGAACATCATCACCGACGGCCACCACCAACGGTTCACCGCATCCTGCACCATCTCCTTCTGCGCGGCGGTGCCGTTCTTCATCATCGTCAGCAGCGCCTCGAAACCCTGGCGCTGATGGAAGCTCTCTTCGCGGCAGATGCGGATCATCGCGCGCGCGTAAGGCGCATACGAGCAGCGGCAGATCGGCACCTGATTCATGATCGCCGCGCCATCGACCAGCCAGCCGATCGCGCCCATGTCGGCCCACGTCAGCGTCGGATAGTTGAAGATCGAGCTGTACTTGGCGCGGCCCGAATGGAGCGCGTCGAACATCTGGTCGCGCGACGTGCCGAGCGTCTCGGCGGCGGCATATAGATAGAGGCCGTGGCCGCCTTCGTCCTGCACCTTGGCGAGCAGGATCGCCTTTCGTTTGAGGCTCGGCGCGCGCGTGATCCAGTTGCCCTCGGGCAGCATGCCGACGATTTCCGAATGCGCGTGCTGGCTGATCTGTCGCACCAGCGTCTTGCGATAGTGGTCGGGCATCCAGTCCTTGGCCTCGATGAAATCGCCCGCGTCAATGCGTATGTCGAACGCTTCGACGAGGCGCATCTCTTCGCTCGAGCGCACGGCCTTGGTCGCGTCGCCGTCCTCTTTGGTCATGGTATCCATCGCTTGCGTGTACATGGCGTTCCTTTCGTCGCGACTAGCGCGGTCGCGTGTCGATCACTCGTTTGGCCTTGCCGACCAGCGTTCGTTCGATCGAATTGGTCGGCAACACGGTGACGCGCGTGGAGATGCCGACCAGCGTCTTGATGCGGTGCTGCAGCCAGTGCGCGACTTCGCTCGCGTCGCCATCTGCGACACCAGGTTGAAACTCGCAACGCAATTCGACCTCGTCGAGATGCCCGTTGCGGCTGACGTGAATCTGATATTGACCCGACAGCTTCTGATGCTGAAGCACGATCTCTTCCAATTGGGTTGGAAAGACATTCACGCCGCGAATGATCAGCATGTCGTCGCTGCGCCCGACAATCTTTCCCATGCGCCGGAACGCGCGCGAAGTCGGCGGCAACAGGCGCGTGAGGTCGCGCGTGCGATAGCGGATGATGGGCAGCGCTTGCTTGGTCAGCGACGTGAAGACCAGTTCGCCCTCGCTGCCGTCGGGCAACGGTTCACCGGTTTCGGGATCGACGATCTCGGGATAGAAGTGGTCTTCCCAGATCACCGGGCCGTCCTTGGTTTCGATGCACTCACTCGCCACGCCCGGCCCCATCACTTCGGACAGGCCGTAGATATCGACTGCATCGAGCCCCGCGCGCGCTTCGATATCGCGCCGCATCGCCTCGGTCCACGGCTCGGCGCCGTAGTGGGCGCCGAGGCCCCCGGTGAAGAGGCCGTAGCCGTAGGCGATG
>JBBRQU010000054.1:0-6664 GCA_038225855.1 Burkholderiales bacterium
GACTTCGCCCTTCTCCTTCTCGACCAGTTTCTTGGCCTGCTTGACGGTTGCTGCCTGGCCAAGCAACTGCAGGCGCGCATAGATGAACGGTTTGAACAGTTCGAGCGCCATCTTTTTCGGCAAGCCGCACTGATGCAGCTTCAACTGCGGACCGACCACGATCACCGAGCGGCCCGAATAGTCGACGCGTTTGCCCAGCAGGTTCTGGCGGAAACGACCGCCCTTGCCCTTGATCATCTCGGCGAGCGACTTCAGCGGACGCTTGTTCGCGCCCGTCATCGCCTTGCCGCGACGGCCGTTGTCCAGCAATGAATCGACGGCCTCCTGCAACATGCGCTTCTCGTTGCGCACGATGATCTCGGGCGCCTTCAATTCGAGCAAACGCTTCAAACGATTGTTGCGGTTGATGACGCGACGATAGAGGTCGTTCAAGTCCGAGGTCGCGAAGCGGCCGCCGTCCAACGGCACCAGCGGACGCAACTCGGGCGGCAACACCGGCAGCACTTCCATCACCATCCACTCGGGCTTGATGCCCGACTTCTGGAAGCCTTCGAGAACCTTGAGGCGCTTGGCGATCTTCTTGATCTTCGCTTCCGAGCCGGTCGCGGCGAGATCGAGGCGAAGCTGTTCGATGTCGCGATGGATGTCGATCGAGCGCAGCAGTTCGCGCACGCCTTCTGCGCCCATCAGCGCGCGGAAGTCGTCGCCGAATTCTTCGACCTTCGACAGGTAGTCGTCCTCGGTCATGATCTGGCAACGCTTCAACGGCGTCATGCCCGGATCGACCACCACATAGGCTTCGAAGTAGAGCACGCGTTCGATGTCGCGCAAGGTCATGTCGAGCACCATGCCCAGACGGCTCGGCAGACTCTTCAGGAACCAGATGTGCGCGGTCGGCGACGCGAGCTCGATGTGCGCCATGCGTTCGCGACGCACCTTGGCCAGCGTGACTTCGACGCCGCACTTCTCGCAGATCACGCCGCGGTGCTTCAGGCGCTTGTACTTGCCGCACAGGCACTCGTAGTCCTTGATCGGTCCGAATATCTTCGCGCAGAACAGACCGTCGCGCTCCGGCTTGAAGGTGCGGTAGTTGATCGTCTCGGGCTTCTTGACTTCGCCATACGACCACGAACGGATCTTCTCGGGCGAGGCAAGACCGATCTTGATCGCGTCGAAGACTTCTTCCTGCTGAACTTGCTTGAATAGATCGAGCAGTGCCTTCATTGATTCACTCCGGTGAGGTGTGAAAAATCATTCTTGCGTTCGGTGCGGATCATGGTTCGGGTCATCAAACGCGCTCCAGGTCGATGTCGATGCCGAGCGATCGGATTTCCTTGACCAGCACGTTGAACGACTCGGGCATGCCCGCATCGATCACGTGGTCGCCCTTGACGATGTTCTCGTAGACCTTGGTGCGTCCCGCCACGTCGTCGGACTTGACGGTCAGCATCTCCTGCAGCACGTAGGACGCGCCGTAGGCCTCGAGCGCCCAGACTTCCATCTCGCCGAAGCGCTGGCCGCCGAACTGCGCCTTGCCGCCCAGAGGCTGCTGCGTGACCAGCGAGTACGGGCCGGTCGAGCGCGCGTGCATCTTGTCGTCGACCAGGTGATGCAGCTTCAGCACGTGCATGTACCCGACCGTGACAGGACGCTCGAACGCTTCGCCGGTACGGCCGTCGTGCAGCGTGACCTGATTCTTCGACGGCGTCATGCCGAGGCGCTTGGCGATCGCGTCGGGATAGGCGAGGTCGAGCATGCGACGAATCTCGTCCTCATGCGCGCCATCGAACACGGGTGTGGCGAACGGCACGCCTTGCTTCAGGTTCTCCGCGAGATTCAGGATCTCGACGTCCGACAATTCGTCGAGCTCTTCCTTCTTGCCGGTCTCGTTGTAGATCGCGGTCAGGAACTTGCGCAGCTCGTTGGCCTTGGCCTGTGCAGCCATCATCTCGCCGATGCGCAGGCCCAGACCCTTCGCGGCCCAGCCCAGATGCGTCTCGAGGATCTGTCCGACGTTCATGCGCGACGGCACGCCCAGCGGATTGAGAACGATGTCGGCCGGCGTGCCATCGGTCATGTACGGCATGTCCTCGACCGGAACGATGCGCGACACCACGCCCTTGTTGCCGTGACGCCCGGCCATCTTGTCGCCAGGCTGCAAGCGACGCTTGACCGCCAGATAGACCTTGACCATCTTCTGCACGCCAGGCGGCAGTTCGTCGCCTTGCGTGAGTTTCTTTTTCTTTTCCTCGAAGGCCGCATCGAACGACAGGCGCTTGGCCTCGATGTTTTCCTTGGCCTGCTCGAGTTGCGACGCGGCGTCCTCGTCGGACAGACGAATGTCGAACCAGTGGTAGTGCCCGAGTTCGTTCAGATACTCGGCCGTGATCTTGGCGCCCTTGGCGAGCTTGTGCGCGCCCGCGACCGGACCGCCGTTGACGGTCTTGCCGAGCAGCGTGCGGCGAATGCGCGAGAACATGTCGCCTTCGACGATGCGCAACTGGTCATTGAGGTCCAACCGATAACGCTTCAACTCGTCGTCGATGATCTGTTGCGCACGCTTGTCGCGCACGATGCCTTCGCGCGTGAACACCTGCACGTCGATGACAGTGCCCGAGATGCCGGACGGCACGCGCAATGACGTGTCCTTCACATCGGACGCCTTCTCGCCGAAGATCGCGCGCAGCAGCTTTTCTTCCGGCGTGAGCTGGGTCTCGCCCTTGGGCGTGACCTTGCCGACCAGCGAATCGCCGGCCTCGACTTCGGCGCCGATGTAGACGATGCCCGACTCGTCGAGTCGCGCGAGCTGGTTCTCGGCGAGGTTCGAGATGTCGCGCGTGATTTCTTCCGGTCCGAGCTTGGTGTCGCGAGCGACCACCGACAACTCTTCGATGTGGATCGACGTGTAGCGATCGTCGGCCACGACCTTCTCCGAGATCAGGATCGAGTCCTCGAAGTTGTAGCCGTTCCATGGCATGAACGCGACCAGCATGTTCTGGCCGAGCGCGAGCTCGCCGAGATCGGTCGATGCGCCATCGGCGATCACGTCGCCTTTTTCGAGGCGGTCGCCCACGCGCACGATCGGACGCTGGTTGATGTTTGTGTTCTGGTTCGAACGCGTGTACTTGGTCAGGTTGTAGATGTCGACGCCGACTTCACCGGCAATCGTTTTCGCATCGTTGACGCGGACCACGATACGGCCCGAGTCGACGTAATCGACCAGGCCACCGCGGTAGGCCTGCACCGTGGTGCCCGAGTCGACCGCGACCGTGCGCTCGATGCCGGTGCCGACGAAGGCCTTTTCCGGGCGCAGGCAAGGCACGGCCTGACGCTGCATGTTCGAGCCCATCAACGCGCGGTTCGCGTCGTCGTGCTCGAGGAAGGGAATCAGCGATGCGGCCACCGACACGATCTGGCCCGGCGCCACGTCCATGTACTGGACCTTGTCGGGCGTGACGAGCACGAACTCGCCCGCCGCGCGCGACGACACCAGCTCATCGGTGAGCTTGTTGTGCTTGTCCATGCCGGCGTTGGCCTGCGCGATGATGTACTTGCCTTCCTCGATCGCCGACAGATAGTCGATCTGCTCGACCACCTTGCCGTTGTCGACCTTGCGATACGGCGTCTCTAGGAAGCCGTATTCGTTCAGTCGCGCGTACAGCGCGAGCGAGTTGATGAGGCCGATGTTCGGGCCTTCGGGAGTTTCGATCGGGCACACGCGACCGTAGTGCGTCGGATGCACGTCGCGCACCTCGAAGCCCGCGCGCTCGCGCGTGAGACCGCCCGGTCCCAATGCGGAGACGCGACGCTTGTGCGTGATCTCCGACAGCGGGTTGGTCTGGTCCATGAACTGCGAAAGCTGAGACGAACCGAAGAACTCGCGGATCGCAGCCGAGATCGGCTTGCTGTTGATCAGGTCGTGCGGCATCAGGTTGTCCGCTTCGGCCTGGCCCAGACGTTCCTTGACCGCGCGCTCGACGCGCACGAGACCCGAACGGAACTGGTTCTCCGCAAGTTCGCCGACGCAGCGCACGCGACGATTGCCGAGGTGATCGATGTCGTCGACTTCACCGCGACCGTTGCGCAGGTCGACCAGGATCTTGATGACCGACATCAAGTCATCGTTGTCGAGCGTCATCGTGCCGGTCGCTTCGGTACGGCCGACGCGACGATTGAACTTCATGCGGCCGACCTTGGAGAGGTCGTAGGCATCGGGGTTGTAGAAGAGGCGGTGGAAGAGTGCCTGCACGGCGTCTTCGGTGGGTGGTTCGCCGGGACGCATCATGCGATAGATCGCAATGCGCGCCGACATCTCGTCGGCGGTCTCGTCGGCGCGCAGCGTCTGCGAGATGAAGGCGCCCTGATCGAGATCGTTGATGTAGAGCGTCTGGATATGCTTGATGCCCGCCGCGCGCAGACGTGCGATGACGTCTTCGGTCAGCTCATCGTTGGCCGACACGACGATCTCGCCGGTCTCGGGATCGACGATGTTCTTCGCGAGCACGCGCCCGAGCAGAAACTCCTCGGGCACGGGAATGCGCTTCAAGCCCGCGCCTTCGAGATCGCGCAGATTCTTCGCCGTGATGCGCTTGTCTTTCGAGACCAGCACCTTGCCTGCCTTGTCGGCGATGTCGAAGCGCGCGATCTCGCCCTTCATGCGTTCGGACACGAAGTCCATCTGCGCGCCGCTGTCGGCTTCCTTGCCGAGCAGGTGGAAGCTGTCGAACATGAAGAAGTGTTCGAGGATCTGTTCGCTGCTCAGGCCGATCGCTTTCAGCAGGATCGTCACGGGCATCTTGCGGCGACGATCGACGCGAAAGAACAGGATGTCCTTCGGGTCGAATTCGAAGTCGAGCCACGAGCCGCGATAGGGAATGATGCGGGCCGAGAACAGCAGCTTGCCCGACGAATGGGTCTTGCCGCGGTCGTGCTCGAAGAACACGCCCGGCGAGCGATGAAGCTGACTGACGATAACGCGTTCGGTCCCATTGATGACGAACGAGCCGGTCATGGTCATCAGGGGCATCTCGCCCATGTAGACCTCCTGCTCTTTCACTTCCTTGATGGTCGGCTTGGACGCTTCGCGATCCATGATGATCAGGCGCACCTTGGCGCGCAGCGGCGACGCGTACGTCAAGCCGCGCTGCATGCACTCCTTCACGTCGAAGGGCGGATCGCCGAGGTGAAAGCTGACGAACTCCAGACGCGCGAAACCGTTGTGCGACGAGATCGGAAAGATCGACGTGAATGCCGCCTGCAGACCTTCGTTCGCGCGTTTGGCCGGTACTGCTTCGGCCTGCAGAAACTCGGCATACGACTGAAGCTGCGTCGCCAGCAGGAACGGCACCTTGTGCACGTTCGGACGCTTGGCGAAGCTCTTGCGGATGCGCTTCTTTTCCGTAAACGAATAGGTCATGAGGACTCCGTGGCTACTGCGGGTACAGGGCGGTCAAAAAAACTGAATGCGGGGTTGCTGCGCGGGTGTACAACGCGCGCGACGCGCGCCGACGATCGTGTCGGGGATGCGCGCCATCGCGGTCGGGCAGGGTTTGGATATGGAGTCTCTCCGCGGAATCGCAACGAAGCTTGCGGCGAAGCGCTCGATGCGAGAGACGACAGATCCAAACCTTGTTCCAGGCAAAACGCCCGGAGGCGCCGCGAGCATCGCGGCCTCCGGGCAGGTGTTGCGACTTACTTGATGTCGGCCTTCGCACCGGCGTCTTCGAGCTTCTTCTTGGCGGCTTCCGCATCCGCCTTGGGAATGCCCTCCTTGACGGGCTTCGGCGCGCCGTCGACGACGTCCTTGGCTTCCTTCAGGCCGAGGCCCGTGAGTTCGCGGACGGCCTTGATGACGTTGACCTTGTTCGCGCCGATTTCCGTGAGGATGACGTCGAACTCGGTCTTCTCTTCAACGACCGGCGCAGCGGCGCCGCCACCACCGGCAGGCGCGGCAGCGGCAACTGCCGCTGCGGCCGAGACGCCGAACTTGGTTTCCATTTCCTTGATCAGTTCCGACAGATCGAGAACCGTCATGCCGGCGATTGCGTCGAGAATTTCTGATTTGCTGACAGCCATGATTAACTCCGAATTAAGGGATTGCGAATGAATTGCGTGCAATGAGATTGATCAAAATTGAATACGAGCCTGGAAGCGGAGAGGATGACTACGCCGCGGCTTCCGCCGTGGCGCCTTCCTTCTCTACGCCGGACTTTTGCTCCAGCACGGCTGCGAGCGCACGCACGAACTTGGTCGGAACCTCGTTCAAGGTACGCACGAACTGTGCGATCGGCGCCTGCATCGTCCCCATCAGCTTGGCCAACAGTTCGTCGCGCGAAGGCATCGTCGCCAGAGCCTTGACGCCATTCGCGTCGAGGACCGAATTCGGCAACGAGCCCGCCATGACGACGAGTTTGTCGTTGTCCTTCGCGAAGCTGCTGATGACCTTCGCCGCTGCGACCGGGTCGTCGGAGATGCCGTAGATGAGCGGGCCGACCATCTGATCGGCCAGCGCCATGAACGGACTGTCTGCGACGGCGCGACGCGCCAGCGAGTTCTTGAGCACACGCAGGTACACCCCGTTCTTGCGCGCTTGACTGCGCAAGCCGGTGATGTGCTTGACTTCCAGACCACGGTATTGCGCGAGGACGATCGATTTCGCGGTCGC
>JBBRQU010000055.1:0-3909 GCA_038225855.1 Burkholderiales bacterium
ACTACATCGTCGAGGCGGTCGCTCCCTTCTTCATGCGCCGCTTCACGGCGATGAAATGGGCGATCCTCACGCCCGATCGCAGCGCGTCGTGGGATGGCAAGGTCCTGCGGTTCGGCCCGGGCGCGATGCGCAGCGATGCGCCCGATGGCGACGTGCTCGAAGACTTGTGGCGCAGCTATTACGCGAACATCTTCAATCCCGCGCGTCTGAAGCTGGCAAGCATGCAAGGCCAGATGCCCAGGAAGTACTGGAAGAATCTCCCGGAAGCCACGTTGATCGCCCCGCTCGCGGCCGCGGCGCGCCATCGGATGCAGACCATGATCGACGCCGAGCCGCTGCGCGAGCCGGCGCGCACCGAACGCGTGATGCAGGCGGCCGGACACGTGTACATATCGAGCGCATCGCGTGGAGGTGACGACGTGAGCGAGGCAGCGACGCGCGCAATTCCTTCGATCCCCGCAATCGACGGCCTCGACCTCCCGGCGCTTGCCGAGGCGGCGCGCGACTGTCGCGCGTGCCCGTTGTGGGAGCCCGCCACGCAGACCGTGTTTGGCGAAGGCGCTCACCATGCGCGCATCGTATTGGTGGGCGAGCAACCGGGCGATCAGGAAGACCTCGCCGGCCGCCCCTTCGTCGGACCCGCAGGTCAAATGCTCGATCGTGCTCTCGTCGAGGCGGGGGTGAATCGCAAGACGCTCTACGTGACCAATGCGGTCAAGCACTTCAAGTTCATCGTGCGCGGCAAGCGACGCCTGCACCAGGCGCCCAAGGTGACCGAGATTCGTGCGTGCCATCCGTGGCTGGCTGCCGAGATCGCGCGCGTGAAGCCGGAGCTGGTGATCGCGATGGGCGCGACCGCTGCGCACAGCGTGTTCGGTCGCGCGATGCCGGTCGAGAAGAACCGGCGGCAGTTCTTCGAACACGAGTTCGGCAACCACCACACGCGCGTGATGGTGACTGTGCATCCGTCGTATTTGTTGCGGTTGCCCGATGAAGACGCGAAAGCCAAGGCGTATGCGGCGTTCGTCGAGGATCTGCGCATGGCGCGCAGCGTAGGGACGAAGGAGTGTTCTGTCGCACCAAGCGCGAGGTGTTAGGGTCGGCCGATGCGAATTGACCCGAAAACGATGATCGATGCATTGCGCCATGCGATCAAGCGCCTTCACAATCCGGTGGAGATCATGCGGGTATGCGTGCGCTGGTACGTGGCTTACCCGCTGAGCTTGCGCCACCTCGAAGAGATGATGGCCGAGCGCGACGTGTTGGTCGATCACTCGACCATTCACCGCTGGGCGATCAAGATGTTGCCGGTGCTCGCGGCGGTTTGCTGTCGGCGCAAGTTCCGAGACGCGTGTCGCGGCCATCCTCGAAAAGATCGATTGCACGCGGCCGGTCTATGTGGAAGCCGAGAGCAGCAAGATCGGCCGACTGTCGGTGCCCACACCACTACTCGAACGATTGCGCGAAAGTTCGTGCATCGAGATCGTCGCCAGCGCCGAGGCGCGGCTGGCCTATCTGCTGCGCGACTACGCGTATCTCGCCGACGACCCGGAAGCGCTTGCGAGCAAGATCGGCTTGCTGCACGGACTTCAATCGAATGAGACGCTCGCGCGCTGGCAGGCGTGGGCGCGCGCGACGTCGCGCCGCTGTTCGCAGAGCTGATGACGATGCACTACGACCCGTTGTACGCACGGTCCCAGCATGGCAACTTCGTCGGCCTGCGCGATGCGTTGCGCGTGACGGCGGATACGCTCGAGGAACCGGACCTGGTCGATCTGGCGATCCGCATTCAGGCTCTTTCGGCACGGTCGCAATAAAAGGAAGATTGACCGGGACGACAACGCGATCCGCATGATCTACGGCGGCTTCGAGCCGCTGGTCGAATTCTGAATGGGAGGCGCGGCCTCGCGACTGCGAACTCTCGAGATTCAGAAGCGTCGTACCATGCCTCGATGGACCTGTCCCGCAAACTGGAAATTCTCGCCGATGCCGCCAAGTACGACGCATCGTGCGCGTCCTCGGGTGCGAACAAGCGCAATTCGCTGGGCGGCAAAGGCATCGGCTCGACCGAAGGCATGGGCATCTGCCACAGCTACGCGCCCGACGGCCGCTGCGTGTCGCTGCTGAAGATCCTGCTGACCAATTTCTGCACCTACGACTGTCTGTATTGCGTCAATCGCGTGTCGTCGAACGTCTCGCGTGCGCGCTTCACGGTCGATGAGGTGGTGGGCCTCACGCTTGACTTCTACAAGCGCAACTACATCGAAGGCCTGTTCCTTTCGTCGGGCATCATTCAAAGCGCCGACTACACGATGGAACAGGTGATCGCGGTCGCGAAGACACTGCGCGAGGAGCACGACTTTCGCGGCTACATCCACTTGAAGACCATCCCCGACGCGAGCGATGCCTTGCTCGCCGAAGCGGGACGCTATGCCGATCGTCTGTCGATCAACGTCGAGTTGCCGTCGATCGAGGCGATGAAAGCGCTGGCCCCCGAGAAGGACGCCCGTGCGATTCGCATCTCGATGGGCAGGCTGCGCGAGAACATCGACAACGCCAGGGCCGAGCGGCGCGATGCGGCGAAGACTGCGGCGTCGCAATTGAAACGCGTGGTCGCGCCCCAACGCTTCGCGACCGGCGGTCAGAGCACGCAGATGATCGTCGGCGCCGACGCCAGCGACGACGCGCGCATCTTGTCGCTCTCTGCGAACCTCTATGGCTCTTATCGATTGAAGCGCGTCTATTACTCTGCCTTCAGCCCGATCCCCGATGCCAGTGCGTCTCTACCGCTGAAGGCTCCGCCACTGGTGCGCGAGCATCGGCTCTACCAGGCCGACTGGCTGATGCGCTTCTATGGATTCGCATCCGACGAAATCGTGCAGCGCGCCGACGGCATGCTCGACCTCGATATCGATCCCAAGCTTGCCTGGGCACTCGCGCATCGCGAGCGTTTTCCGGTCGATGTGAATCGCGCATCGCGCGAAGACCTGTTGCGAGTGCCGGGGCTCGGGTCGAAGACGGTCGAGCGATTGATCACATCGCGCCGGCATCGGCGCATCCGCTCGACCGATCTCGCGCGCTTGCGCGTGGCGATGGCCAAGGTGCTTCCGTTCGTGACTCTGGCCGATCATCGACCGGGCGTGCGCGAACTCGATGCCGAACCGTTGAAGTCGCGGTTGCTGGGCGCGGGCAAAAGTCATCAAGCGCAGCTCTCGTTGTTCGCCTGACGCGTGCGACAGGTCACGCTCGAGCACGAGACCGACTTCGCAGGCTGGCGCAAAGCCGCGCGCCGCTTGATCCTCGCAGGGATCGAACCCGCGCAGGTCAGTTGGTCGGTCGGCGGATCCGACACGCTGTTCGCCGATCCGCCGATCGAATCCGATGCGCAAGCTGCCCACGTCGAATCCGCCGATGAGGATGCGCCGCGCTTCACCGTGCCACGCGCGTTCCTTGAACGGTGCGCGGTGGCGATCCTGCATCGCGACGACGAGCGCTTCGCATTTCTCTATCGCGTGCTGTGGCGCTTGCGACGCGAACCCGGCCTGATCGAAGTGGCCGTCGATGCCGACATCGTGCGGCTCGATGCGATGGTCAAGGCGGTCCGGCGCGACCTGCACAAGATGAAGGCCTATGTGCGTTTTCGCGAAGTCGCGATGCCCGATTCTGCCAAGGCCAAGGCACGCCCCTCGCAGGTCGAACGGGCGCTGCGCGACGGCGATCACTTCAACGTGTTGGAGCCTTGGTTCGTCGCCTGGTTCGAGCCTGCGCACTACATCGTCGAGGCGGTCGCTCCCTTCTTCATGCGCCGCTTCACGGCGATGAAATGGGCGATCCTCACGCCCGATCGCAGCGCGTCGTGGGATGGCAAGGTCCTGCGGTTCGGCCCGGGCGCGATGCGCAGCGATGCGC
>JBBRQU010000056.1:0-3473 GCA_038225855.1 Burkholderiales bacterium
CATCGACGCCGCCTGCGCGGCCGTAGCCGATGTTGTAGCCGATGGTGTCGTTGAACAGCACGGTGTCCTGCGGGACGATGCCGATCGCCGCGCGCAGCGACGATTGCGTGACACCGCGAATGTCCTGCCCCGCGATCGTGATCGCGCCTCCGGTGACGTCATAGAAGCGAAACATCAGCCGCGCGAGCGTGGACTTGCCCGAGCCGCTCGGACCCACCACGGCGATCGTCTGCCCCGCCGGAATCTCGAAGTCGATATCGAACAGGATCTGGCGCTTCGGGTCGTAAGAAAAGTCCACATGATCGAAGCGGACCGCGGGAGCGATGAGCGTGTCGGAAACATTGGTACCCGCGAGCATCAGCGGTTTCGCATCGGGCGCGTCGGCCACCTCGCGATGCTGGTCGAGTAGCGAGAACATGCGATCGACGTCCGCCAGGCTCTGCTTGATCTCGCGGTAGATCACGCCCAGAAAGTTGAGCGGGATGTAGAGCTGGATCATGAAGGCGTTGACCAGCACCAGGTCGCCCAGCGTCATCGACCCGTCGATCACGCCCTCGGTCGCGCGCCAGATCATCAGCGACACGGCGAGGGCGATCAGCGCCGACTGGCCCACGTTGAGCATCGACAACGAGGTCTGCGACTTGACCGCCGCGCGTTCCCAGCGCGCCATGCTTTCGTCGTAGCGCCGGGCTTCGAAGGATTCGTTGTTGAAGTACTTGACGGTCTCGTAGTTGATCAGCGAGTCGATCGCCTTGACGTTGGCCTTCGAGTCCAGCTCGTTCATCGTCCGGCGAAAATGCGTGCGCCATTCGGTGACGCTGATCGTGAAGGTGATGTAGATCACCAGCGCGACCGCGGTGATGATCGTGAACCACTTGTCGTAGCGCACCGCGAGGATGCCCAGCACCAGCGACAACTCGACCAGCGTGGGAAGGATGCTGTAGAGCGTGTAGCTCACCAGCGACGAGATGCCGCGTGAGCCGCGCTCGATGTCGCGCGTCATGCCGCCGGTCTGGCGTTCGAGATGAAAACGCAGCGACAGCGCATGCAGATGCCCGAACACTTTCAGTGCGACGTTGCGCACCGCGCGCTGCGTGACTTTGGCGAACACCAACTCGCGCAATTCGGTGAAGGTCGTCGTCGCCAGACGCAACAGGCCGTAGGCGATCAACAGCGCCACCGGCAACACCAGCACCGCGGCCGGATCGGTCGGCTTGATCGACAAGGCATCGACGATGCGTTTCAACACCAGCGGCACGCCGACGTTGCCGAACTTCGCTGCCAGCAGAAACGCGAGCGCGAGCATCACGCGCCACTTGAAGTCCCAAAGATAGGGAACGAGCGTCTTGAGCACACCCCACTCGGAACGCGTGCGCGCGCTGGCCGCAGCGGACGGCGCAGGATCGGAAGACGCGTGACCGCGCATGAAGATAAGAGGGGGAGGAAAGTGTGAGAGTGTGGCGACTTCATCCGAGCAGCCACCGATTTTCCTACAATTGCGCTCACCCTGCGGTTTGCAAGGGCGAGCCTTCTTTCAGGGCCTCTATGTCCAACCTCGTCCACCACGCGGAAAAGCTGACGCTGCCCTCCACCATGCCCACGCTGCGCGTGATGCCGATGCCGTCGGACGCGAACATCCACGGCGACGTGTTCGGCGGATGGATCATGGCGCAGGTCGATGTCGCGGGCTCGCTGCCCGCGGTCAAGCGCGCCAACGGGCGCGTCGCGACCGTCGCCGTCAACTCCTTCGTATTCAAGAACCCGGTGCTGGTGGGAGACCTGTTGTCGTTCTATGCCAAGGTCGTGAAAGTCGGCACGACCTCGGTCACGGTGTTCGTCGAAGTCTTCGCCGAGCGCAATCGCCTCGACGCCGAAGTCGTCAAGGTGACCGAAGCCACGTTGACCTATGTCGCCACCGACAACAACCGCAAGCCGCGGCCGTTGCCGGTGATTGCATGAACGCGCTTTCGATTGCCGACGCGCGTCGTCGCATAGCGGCGGGCGCGACGCACTGCTCATTGATCGACGAGGTACTGGAGGGCGCGGCGTCCGGCGAGGCGGCGCATGTGTTCATTGCCCTCGATGCCGAGGGCGCGCGAGCCGCAGCCGATGCGGCCGATGCGGCTCAGACGATCGGCGGTCCCGTCGCGGGTTTGCCGATCACCGTCAAGGATCTCTTCGACGTCGCCGGTGAAATCACCCGCGCCGGCTCGCGCGTGCTCGACGACGCGCCTCCCGCGGCCCGCGATGCCGCGGCCGTCGCGCGTCTTCGCAAGGCCGGCGCCGCGATCATCGGTCGCACCAACATGACCGAGTTCGCCTATTCGGGCGTGGGCATCAACCCGCACTTCGGTACGCCGAACAATCCCGCGGACGCGAAGACCCCGCGCATCCCGGGAGGCTCGTCGTCGGGCGCTGCGGTGTCGGTCGCGCTCGGCCTCGCGGTCGCAGCGCTCGGATCGGACACGGGAGGATCGATCCGCATTCCCGCCGCGCTGTGCGGCATCGTCGGCTTCAAGCCTACGCAGTCGCGCGTGCCTTTGACCGGCGCCTTCCCGCTGTCGCGCACGCTCGACACAGCGTGCGCAATGACGACCTGCGTGGCGGATGCGATCGCGATCGACGCGATCATCGCCGACGTGCCGCTGGTCATCGAGGCTGCTTCGGACCCGCGCGCCTTGCGCCTCGCGGTCCCGCAGACCGTGATGCTCGATGCGCTCGATCGCGATGTCGGCGATGCGTTCGCACACGCACTGCGCCTATTTGTCGATGCGGGCGCGACGATCGTCGAATTGCCGCTCGCCGAATTCGCCGAGCGCGAGCAGATGAGGGCGGGTGGCGGTTTCGCGCCTGCGGAGGCATGGGCAGTGCATCGCGCCAGGCTTGCAACGTCGCGCGATCGCATCGACCCACGCGTCGCATCGCGCATCGAGCGCGGACAAACCGTATCGGCCGCCGACTATCTCGATCTCATCGACCAACGCGCCGACTGGATTGCGCGCGTCGAAGCGCGACTGGCCGGTTTCGATGCGCTCGTATGTCCGACCGTGCCGATCGCTGCGCCCGAGATGCAGCCGCTGATCGACGACGACGCGGCGTTCTTCAGGACCAATGCATTGCTGCTGCGCAATCCCTCGCTGATCAATCTGCTCGACGGCTGCTCGTTCAGCCTGCCGTGTCAGCGTGCGGGGCAACTGCCGGTCGGTCTGATGTTGTCGTCGACACGCGGTCGCGATGCATCGCTCGCGCGTGCCGCACTGGCAATCGAAGCGATTCTCGAACGGCGTTGACGCCGTAGTAGCGGCAGTAATCATTTTTGTTTATGGTGTGCCGCTCAGGTTCAACTGGTCGTCGCAACACCGCTTCGGTGTGCCAACTGTAGTACGGCATTGAATGCCTCGGCTGGCGTATGCCAGTCGAGGGTCTTTCTTGGCCGAGTGTTCAGTGCAAGCGCCACAGCGTGCAGGTCGCTC
>JBBRQU010000057.1:0-2798 GCA_038225855.1 Burkholderiales bacterium
AGTGGTGCCCGACGGGCTCGATGTCTGCGGCCTGCCGAGCGCCGAACTCAAGGCCGCGTATGCGCTTGCGACCGCGAGCCCGCGCTTCACGAAGGAGATGATCAAGCAAGCCGCCGCGACTACCGATGACGCGAATGGAAATGCGCTCGATCGCGTCGCACAGCTCTATATTGTCGACCGCGTCGTCAACATCATCGACGAAGACGCGTCGCGCGGCTACGGCAGCAACAACTGGACGATCGCACCCTCGAAGACCACCACCGGCCGACCCATCCTCGCCAACGATCCGCATCGCGCGCACGGCGCGCCGAGCCTGCGCTACATCAGCCATCTCGTCACGCCCGACTTCGATGTGATCGGTGCGGGCGAGCCTTTCCTGCCCGGCATTTCGATCGGGCACAACGGCACGATCGCATTCGGCCTCACGCGCTTCTACATGGATCAGGAAGACCTGTATGTCGAGACGCTCGACATCGCGCATGCGGATCAGGTGCTCTACAACGGCCGCTACGAACCGATGACGACGCTGCATGAAACCATCGCCGTGAAGGGCGAGGCACCGCGCACCGTGACGATCCAGTACACGCGCCACGGTCCCGTGCTCTTCAGCGACCCGCGGCACTACCGCGCGTACACGCTGCGCGCCGCGTGGCTCGAGCCCGGCATGGCGCCCTACTTCGGCTCGACCGACTACATGCGCGCACGCAACTGGGATCAGTTCATCGCGGCGATGAACCGCTGGGGCGCGCCGGGCGAAAACCAGGTCTACGCCGACACGCGCGGCAACATCGGCTGGATACCCGGCGGCCTCACGCCGATCCGGCCCAACTGGGACGGCCTCTTGCCGGTGCCCGGCGACGGCCGCTACGAATGGAGCGGCTATCGCGACGGGGACGAATTGCCATCTGAATTCAATCCATCGCGTGGCTATGTGATCACGGCCAATGAAAACAATATCGCTCCCGACCATCCCGCGGCGAAGAAAGGCATCGGCTACGAGTGGAGCGATGCCGCGCGTTCGCAACGATTGAAGTCGCTGCTCGCCGCGAAGTCGCGCTTCTCGCTCGAGGATTCGCAGCGCATGCAGACCGACACCACGTCGACGCATGCGCAACGCATGGCTGCCGTCTTGCGCACCGTGAAGACCGATGACGCACGCGTTGCGAAAGCCCTTGCGATGCTCGCGTCATGGGACGGCAACGAATCGCGCGACAGTGCCGCGGGCGCGCTTTTCGAAGTGTGGTTCAGCAAGCATCTGCGACCGGCGGTCCTGAAGGCCGCGCTCGGCGACGCGAACGCGAAGCTCGCGGCGCCGGGTGACTCGACCCGCGTCTTGATGCTGATGGAGAACCCGTCGACCGGCCCGGTCGCGCTACCCGATCGCGACGCGGTGATCGTCGCATCCCTGCGCTCCGCCCTCGACGAGATCGGCGCCACGCTCGGAAACGACACGAGCCAATGGACCTGGGGCGCCCTGCACCACGCGACCTTCGAGCATCCGCTACGCGCCGTCGTCGACGGCGCGACCAAGGCACGGCTCGACGTGGGAACGTGGTCGATCGGCGGTTCGGCATTCACGCCGATGGCGACGACTTTTCGCACCACGGACTTCGGGCTGACCGCGGGCGCCTCTTTCCGCATGGTGCTCGACGTCGGCCGCTGGGACGAGTCGCGTGCCATCAACACGCCCGGGCAGTCGGGCGATCCGGCGAGCCCGCACTACCGCGACCTCGCGCCGCTGTGGGCTGCGGGGAAATACTTTCCGCTGGCGTATACGCGGCGAGCGGTCGAGGCGGCCACCGAGTCGAAATTGGTGTTGATGCCGGGGCGGTGATCGGCTTGCGGACAACTTGCAGATGAACTGAACGGAGGCAACATGCACGACGACCCGAATCGCTTTGAACCGCTTGACCGCGGCCGCATCAACGGGATGGACCCGATCGAGTTGCGATACTGGCGCGGGGAACTCGGTTGCACCGAGGCAGAGCTGAAGGACGCGCTGTCCAAGGTCGGCGAGCATGTTACGGCCGTACGCGAGTATTTGGCTTCGCGCCGGTGAAGGGCACGCGGTGCTGGAAGGGGCTGTTTGAGGCTCCTATTCGGTCCCAATGAGCCGCACCTGTGCAATGCGAAAATCGTGGCGCCAATGACCGTCTCAAGGTAAAGCGGACTCACTCGACGTCCGCGCTGTCTGGGCCAGACGCTCACGATTCAACAACCGGCGCGCCCAGTTGAAAGCGCGGGTGTGCAGCGGCGAACTCGGGTATCGCGAACAGACTTGCGCCTACGGCGGCGGTGCGTGGAAATTCCTTAAGGTCAACGCCAAAACGCGCGACTCCGATCAGATGGCTTGCCAGCGCCAAATCCGCGATGCTCAGCGCCTCGCCGTGGCAGCGTTTGACGCCAGGCGCGAGTTGCGCTTCGTAAGCCACAAGACCCTCGCGAAACCAGTGTGCAGACCAGGCAAGCCCTGCAGCTTCATCCGATCCGAATTGTTTGGCCAGTCTGGCCCGGACGCGTGGAACCACGAGAGGATGCGTGTCCGCGGCAGTTAGGAGGAAAAGGGAACGTACTCTGGCGCGCCCTTCCGCGTCGGGTGGCAGAAGCGGCGGTGTCGGGTGGCTTTCCTCTAGCCATTCCAGGATGGCTAGACTTTGCGTGAGTGGCTGGCGCGTGCCGCCTTCTAGGGCCGGCACTGCCCTGGCAGGATTGAGCTTCCGGAACTCGGGCAAATCCTGCTCGCCCTTGATCAGGTCATGGGCGCGTTCTTCGAACGCGACCCCCTTCAAATTAAGGGC
>JBBRQU010000058.1:0-2521 GCA_038225855.1 Burkholderiales bacterium
ACGCGATCCTCTTCGACGAAAAGCATCAGGTCTTCGGGGGAATGCGCGCCGCCCACGTTGATGATGTGGAAGTGCGTGTTGCCCATCGAAAAGCGGATCGGCTTTTTTTCTGGAAACGCGAGCCAGCGATCAGCGGGCACGAGTCGCGTGCGCGCATCGACGTCGGGCGCGAGGTCGCGCCGTCGCTCCTGCAGACGCTGGAGCGCGAGATCGGACTCGAGGTAGACCTTTCCTCTTTCACCCGCCCAGATCTCGGCGCCGATCGCCTTGAAACTCTGTGCGCCGTAGAAGTGGTCGGCGTGATAATGGGAAAGAATCAGCCGACGTATCGGCTGCTTCGTGACGCGCTTGATTGCACGGATCATCGCGCCGCCGAGTACCGGTGAGCCGAGGGCGTCGAACACCACCACGCCGTCACCCGTCACGACGAAGCCGGCGTTGGCAATGTATCCACGATTGGCCGCACTGGCGACGCCTGAATCGCCACGGAAAAAATAGACGTGTTCCGAGACGCGCTTCGGAGTCAATTCGAGGCGACGCGGGGGTGGGGCCGCGTGCGCTCGCGTCGATCCGATCGCAATCAGGAATATCCCAAGCACGGCCGCGGCGATCGAAGCAACATGCTCGAACCGCAATGCCCGCTCTTGCAGATCACGCTCAACGCTCACGCGCGACCTCCGATTTTCGACAGCCCGAGCTGGATCGCCTCGTCGAGATAAGCGCCATAGAAATCCGGAAGACGCGCACCGACGATCGCGAGGGCGACCTGATCGCCGGCTGGGTCGAAGAAGGCGACCGTCGGCGAAAACTTCGCGTGGACCTGTTTCGCGAAAGCGGCTTCGGTCGTTTGCGAACCACGGAAGTCGATCAACGCGCGGGTACCGACGATCGACACTTCGCGCACGACCAGACGTTCGCTTTGCGAGGGGTCGCGTACGAGAGGCATCAGTTGCTCACCGCGCACTTGATCGCAATAAGGACAATCCGGCAACGAGAACAGGACGATCACCAGACGCGCACGCTGGCCGGGGCGCTGCGCATCGGCGCGGAAATCCTGCGCGGGCGGAAGCGTCGCAGATTTTGCAACGGCAAGCGCATTGGCATGCAGCGAAGAGAGAACTCCCGCAACAACGACCGCAAGGAGTTCGCGCCGATCCATCACGCCATGCCGGGATTGCCGTCGACCCCGACCAGCCGAGGCAGATTGAGCTTGCGCGGCGCGACCACCTTGGTCGCTTTCAGGTACGTGCTCATCACGTCCCAAATCGGCACGCCGCCGGCCGCCTTCGCCTCTTCCGAAACGGGAGCCCAACCTGCGACTTTGTATTTCTTCGCCGAGTCGAGCGGCTTTCCCGCGAGACGCATGTCCGAGATTCGCTGCCCCGTCGCCGCACCCGGTGTACAGGTATAGGTCATGCCGCCCACGCGCACCATGTCGCCGCCCTGCTGATAGTACGGATCGGGATTGAAGAGGTTGTCGCAGACGTCCTCGAGGATGACCTTGATGGTCTCGCCGGTGAGTTCGTTGAGCGTCGTCATCGGATAAGTGATGGCGGTCTGGTCCATCAGGCGCTCCATCGTGATGGGTTCGCCCGGCAACAGCGACGTGCCCCAGCGAAAGCCCGGCGAGAAAGCGATCTCGGCGCCCTTGACCTCCATCAGGCCGTCGAGGATCAATTGATCGAACGAGCCGTTGAAATTGCCGCGGCGATAAAGCAGGCCTTCGTTCACGGCGAGCGTTTCATTGAGGTTCGCCGCGAAGGGCGCGCGTACTTTCGCGATATGCGTGGCCATCTCCACATCCTCGGGAATCAGGTTCGAGAAGATAGGCAGGAGCTTGTAGCGATAGCCTGCAACCTTGCCGCCCTTCGTCTCGAAGTCGAGCACGCCGAGAAACTTGGTGTTGCTCCCGGCATTGGTGACCAGCGTCTTGCCGCTGCGGTTGGCAACGATCACCGGCGCTGGCACGCCGTCATGCGTGTGGCCGCCCAGGATCGCGTCGATGCCCGTCACGCGTGAGGCCATCTTGAGATCGACGTCCATGCCGTTGTGCGAGAGCAGCACGACCACCTGCGCGCCTTTCGCACGCACTTCATCGATGGTCTTCTGCATCGATTCCTCCTGGATGCCGAAGGTCCAGTCGGAAACGAAGTAGCGCGGGTTCGCGATCGGCGTGTACGGGAAGGCCTGTCCGATGATCGCGACCGAGACGCCGTTCTGCTCACGGATCACGTAGCCGGGAAAGACGGCGTCGCCGAAGTCCGCGGTCTTGATGTTCTGCGCAATGAACGCGGTACGCCCCTTGAAATCCTTCTCGACGATCGCCTGGACGCGTGCTGCGCCCAGCGTGAACTCCCAATGCCCGGTCATCACATCGACGCCCAGAAGCCGGGATGCGTCGACCATGTCCTGGCCGTTGGTCCACAACGCCGTGGCAGACCCTTGCCACGTGTCGCCACCGTCGAGCAGCAATGCACCCGGCCGTTCGGCGCGGACTTTCTTGACCAGCGTCGCGAGATGC